>NZ_JONS01000019.1 GCF_000711965.1 Actinomyces israelii DSM 43320 | reverse complement strand
CGATGAGAAAAAGAAGATCGCGGTCGTCCTGGACAACGCCAGGTTCCACCACGCCAAGGCTTTGAACGATCTTTATGCCCCCGGCCAGGCTCTGGAGCGCATCATGCCTATCTACATGCCCCCGTACGCCCCCGATCACAATCCCACAGAACACGTGTGGAACGCCGCCAAGAACAATATCGCCAACCTCCGGGGGGTCGCCCCGGAGAACACCTTCGCGGCCTTCACCGCCTACATCACCAACCGCACCTTCGACTACGACTTCGAGCACCTCCCAGTCACACCGCCACACACCGATCTTGTTTAATTCCAGCCATACATGGCCGACGCGCTCAGGTGCTCGTATGTGGCCCAGAACGAGGACAGGACTCCGGAAGGGGCGCGCAGGGTCATGACGAAGGTGAAGAACACTCACAGCGAGCATGATCAGGCCTCCGAGCTCGCCTCGACCCTTCTTGACCGCCTGAAGCGCCGTGTCGGCCTGACCTCAGAGCTGTCGTACCGGAGCCTGATGTCCCGTCCCGAGGGGCTTCGCGGGGGCGGCGACGGAGGCAATATCCTGACGGGCCTGGCCGGGCGCGTCATGACGGCGACCGGTTGGAGCGACGACAGCGAGGTCGGACGCCTCAAGGACCTGTCGGGGTACGTCGTCGGGCTCGCCGGCGAAAAGGCCGACGACGTACCCCTGCCCGACCCTCCGGTCAGGACCGGCGACCAGGAAGAGGTGGACGACGAGCTGAAGATCCTGCGGTGGATTCTCGAGCGGGACGAGAACCTGATCGCCATCTCATCGACCACTGACTCTGGTGTCCTGGGGGTGACGTCGGCGCGGGTCTTCCACGCCTCCCGGAGGAGCTTGCTGAACGACGGCGCGATAGAGCGCGCCTTCCCGCTCGATGATGTGCGCTACGTCCGATTCAAGGCCGAGGGCAAGGGCGCTCCCGGTCTCGACGTCATCTCCAGGCGGGAGGACCTGTCCGTCACCTTCAGCGGTGGCGACCGCGAGGGCGCGAGGCGGGTCGCGGACCTGCTCGCCACCGCCATGCACCTGCCCGATGAGGAGAGGATGTCGGACCCGCTCATGCTTGAGGTCCTCGACACCCGAAGGTAGCGCCGGGGAATCGAGGCGATGCGGCAGCCCGGTCGCCGCTCACTGGGAGGCGGCTGCGGAGGGGCGCCCCGCGTGCACGGCCTCACGCCCGCGCCCGTCGCCATCGCCCGCCCGCTCCCTTAGGCTTGGCGGCAGTGCGCGCGAAACCGACCGGGCAGCCGGATACGGCATCGGCGGTGCCGCTGCGCAGGCATCCACCACTCACCCCCTGACGAAAGGCACGGCGAAGCAGTGGCTGAGTACATCTACCAGATGATCAAGGCGCGCAAGGCGCACGGCGACAAGGTCATCCTCGACGACGTCACCATGGCGTTCCTGCCGGGCGCCAAGATCGGCATGGTCGGCCCCAACGGCGCCGGCAAGTCCTCCATCCTCAAGATCATGGCCGGTATCGACCAGCCCTCCAACGGCGAGGCCCGCCTGAGCCCGGGCTACAGCGTCGGCATCCTCCTCCAGGAGCCCCCGCTCAACGAGGACAAGACCGTGCTCGGCAACGTCGAGGAGGGCGTGGCCGAGATCAAGGGCAAGCTCGACCGCTACAACGAGATCTCCGCCGCCATGGCCGACCCGGACGCCGACTTCGACGCCCTCATGGAGGAGATGGGCGCGCTCCAGACCGACATCGACGCCGCGAACGCCTGGGACCTGGACTCCCAGCTCGAGCAGGCCATGGACGCCCTGCGCTGCCCGCCGCCCGACGCCGAGGTGAGCAGCCTCTCCGGCGGCGAGCGCCGTCGCGTGGCCCTGTGCAGGCTGCTCCTCCAGGCCCCCGACCTGCTCCTGCTCGACGAGCCCACCAACCACCTCGACGCCGAGTCCGTCCTGTGGCTGGAGCAGCACCTGTCGACCTACGCGGGTGCCGTTATCGCCGTCACCCACGACCGCTACTTCCTCGACCACGTCGCCCAGTGGATCGCCGAGGTCGATCGCGGTCACCTCTACCCCTACGAGGGCAACTACTCCACCTACCTGGAGACCAAGGAGAAGCGCCTGGAGGTCCAGGGCAAGAAGGACGCCAAGCTCGCCAAGCGCCTCAAGGACGAGCTGGAGTGGGTGCGGTCCTCGGCCCGGGGGCGCCAGGCCAAGTCCAAGGCCCGTCTGGCCCGCTACGAGGAGATGGCCGCAGAGGCCGAGCGCACCCGCAAGCTCGACTTCGAGGAGATCCAGATCCCGCCGGGCCCCAGGCTCGGCAGCCAGGTCCTGGAGGCCACGAGCCTCAGCAAGGGCTTCGACGGGCGCACGCTCATCGACGGACTGTCCTTCACCCTGCCGCGCAACGGCATTGTCGGTATCGTCGGACCCAACGGCGTCGGCAAGACGACCCTGTTCAAGACGATCGTCGGCCTGGAGGAGCTCGACGGCGGCAGTCTCAAGGTCGGCCAGACCGTCAAGCTGTCCTATGTGGACCAGTCCCGCGCCGGGATCGACCCCAAGAAGACCCTGTGGGAGGTCGTCTCCGACGGCCTGGACTACATCCAGGTCGGCAACGTGGAGATGCCCTCGCGCGCCTACGTCGCCTCCTTCGGCTTCAAGGGCGCCGACCAGCAGAAGCCCGCCGGGGTCCTGTCCGGCGGCGAGCGCAACCGCCTCAACCTGGCCCTGACCCTCAAGCAGGGCGGCAACCTCATCCTGCTGGACGAGCCCACCAACGACCTCGACGTCGAGACCCTCGGCTCCCTGGAGAACGCCCTGCTGCAGTTCCCCGGCTGCGCCGTCGTCATTACCCACGACCGCTGGTTCCTGGACCGCGTGGCCACCCACATCCTCGCCTGGGAGGGCACGGATGACAACCCGGCCAGCTGGTACTGGTTCGAGGGCAACTTCGCCTCCTACGAGGAGAACAAGGTCAAGCGCCTGGGCGCCGAGGCCGCCCGCCCCCACCGCGTCACCTACCGCAAGCTCACACGCGATTGAGCCGAGGCGAGGCCGCTTGCGGCCTTGGCCGAGGTGATTGAGCGTGTTGCGGGCCGCAGGCTGAACACACGCGATTGAGCCGAGGCGAGGCCGCTTGCGGCCTTGGCCGAGGTGCGCGGGTGTCCGTCAGAATGACATTGGCCGCCCGGGCTGCTGAGGTGCTGTCGGGGAACCGCGTCATCGCAAGGGCGGCTTCGAGGGGAACGGCGTCCGAGGGCTCCAATGTCATTCTGACGGACACCCGGCCCCTGCCCATGAGCCGCCGCAGCATTCCGCCACCTTGCGACCTGCACTCGCAGTGCCGGGGGCGGGGCGCGGTGCCGCGGTCGGCATCGCCCGGGGCGGCGGACAATCGCGCGGCTGGTCTCGGCCGACGACGGCGAGCACGAGCTCGGATTCGGCGGTCATCAGCTGCCCGACTCCTTCTTTCGATGAAGCTGCCCGAGGAGGAGCTGTGCGGGGGCATGAGCGGCTACCTGCTGGTGCTGGATACGCGGGCTCTCATGCGGGCTCGCAGTGCCCCCTCTCGACTGGCCGGCGCCCGGGTGCGCGCAGTGGGCGTGTACAGGAGAGAGGCGGCGGCGAGGCGGGAGGGCCGTGCCCGGATTCCTGCGGTGGATGCTGCTCCGGGGCGGCTCAAGCGTCCGTGCTACATTTGCTACGAGGTGATGGCGTGTGCCCACGATTCCGCACCGCGAGCTGCGCAATAACAGTGCGGAGATTCTGCGCCGCGTTCAAGCGGGGGAGACTTTTGAGATCACCAACAATGGGAGACCTGTGGCCCTGCTCGCTCCCGTGCCCGAGGAGCCTCTCGCTCTTCTCCGGCGGAGCGGAGCCGTCACCCGGTCTGTCCGTGTGGACTTCGCTGCACTGAGGCGCGCCACCGGGATCGCGTCGCGTGATGTGCTGGATGATCTTCGCGGTGAGCGATGAGGATCTGCTACTTGGGCACCTCGGCTGCGCTCAAGCTGCTCATTGAGGAGAAAGAGTCGAGGCCGCTGTCGCAGTGGCTCAACAGCGCCGTTGCAGGCGGTATGGTCCTGTGCGCGTCCTTCCTGCTCCATACCGAGCTTCACTGCGCTGCCCGCCGTCGCCGCGAGCTTGATGAGAGGACGGCGGCGGTCCTGCTCTCCGGGGTCGAGCTCATTGACGTCTCCAGGGAGCATCTTCTCAGCGCCTTCTCCGGATCGATGGGGCTGCGCGCCGCCGATGCCATCCATCTTGCGGTCGCGAGGGCCGTCAGTGCGGACATTCTTCTGACCTACGGCCGCGAGATGCGCCGAGCCGCTCAGTGCTGCGGCCTGAACGTGATCGCCCCGTCCTGATTGTCGATTCCCGTCGGGCTCCCGATCAGCGGGCTCGTTATCAGTGCGGCATCTGTCGCCGGGGTGCGGAGTCGATGTCGTAGAAGAGGAACCCGGACCGCAGGGCGTCCGCGACGGCGTCGGCCTGCTCGCCCTGCGGCATGAGGGCGACGGCGTCGGGCGAGTCACACTCGGCGGCCTTGCGGTCCAGGTAGGCGCCGTGCTGGGTCATCACGATCAACCTGGTGCTGATGAGCAGGCCGGCGATGAGGGGCAGGACCGTCACGGCCCCCACCAGGCCCGGGTGCTTGCGGAGGGTGCGGCGGGCCAACGGCGGGAGGGGGCTCGCCGGTTGGGGAGCACTCGGCGCAGATGCGGCCGTCGCGCAGGTAGAGCACGCGGTTGCCGCGGGCGGCGGAGCGCACGTCGTGGGTCACCATGACAATGGTCTGCCTGTCCGCGTGCACGCCGCTGAGCAGGTCCAGGACGGCAGCGGAGTGCTCGGGGCCCGGCCGGCCGTCGGGCTCGTCGGCGAAGACGACGGCGGGCCGGTTCACCGGGGCCCGGGCGATGGCCACGCGCTGGGCCTCGCCGCCCGACAGCGTGGCGGGCGCCTTGCCCAGTCCCGCTCGGGCAGGTCGACGCGCTCCAGCGGCGAGCGCGCGTGCTCGACGACGGCGCCGCGGTCCCGGCCGGTCGGCAGGCCCACGGCCAGGTGGTTCTCCAGGACGGTGAGGCAGTCCAGCAGGTGCGCCTGCTGGAAGACGGAGCCGCAGTGGCTGCGGCGGAAGCGGGCCAGGGTGTCCTCGTCCAGAGCGGTCAGGTCCGTGCCGTCCAGCCTCATTGTGCCCAGGGCGGGCCGGTCCAGCCCGGACAGGGCGTACAGGAGGGTGGGCTTGCCGGCGCCCGAGGGGCCCATGATGACGGTGAAGGAGCCGGCGGCGATCTCCAGGTCCAGGTTGCGCAGCACGTGCTGCTGGGCTCCGCCCACCGAGAAGGACTTGGAGAGCCTGTTGGTGGTGACGACGGCGGTGGCGCGGCGGGCCTCGGACGGCGGCGGTGCGCCCGTCGTCGAGGAGGGCCCACGCCACGACCCGCCCGCCTACGACGACGGGCGCGGCCAGGGGACGGTGCTCGCCGGTCCACTGCATGTCCCGGAGCCCGGCCGCCGGGCCGCCCGTCCGCTCCGCCGTCCCGGCCAGCGGCTCGGTCTGCGCGGCCCGCCCGGCCGGCCCGGGCGCGTCCGCGGCGCCTGCGCCGGCCTCACCGTCCAGCGGTACCGGGGCGTCCGCGGCGTCCACCACACGCAGCCGGTCGGCCACGTCTTCCGGACCCGCCTTCTCGGGGCGGGGCCATGGGGTGGACAGGCGCTGGACGGCGTCATTGGGCCCGGCGGCGTCCGCGGCCGACGGCTCGCGCACAGCGAGCAGGGCCAGCACGGCCAGGCCTCCTGCGAAGGCGATGGTCAGCAGGACCAGGGGAGCGCGCAGGGGAGCGCGCAGGCCGCGCATTACGGCGCCTCGAACAGGTGGCCGCGCCCCTGCACCGTGCGGATGTGGGCGGGGGAGCCGGGCGCGTCCTCGACGCGGGCGCGCAGGCGGCGCACGTGCGCGGTCAGTGTGCCGGAGCCGGTGAGCTCGTCGCCCCGCACCGCGCGGATGGCGTGCGGGGGCCGCGCCTGCTGAGCAGGGCCGGGCTCTCGTCGCCCCGCACCGCGCGGATAGCGTCCTCCTTGGTGCACACCGCGCCGCGGTTGGCCACCAGGTGCCGCAGGACCCGGTCCGCAGTCGGATGAAGCTCGCGGCCGTTCAGGTAGGTGCGGCCGGTGGGCGGCTCCACCCGCAGGCGGCCGTCGTCGAAGTCGTCCTCCCCTCCAGGCCCCGGGGATCCGGCCCCACCGCCCGCAGCAGCGGGTGCGTCGCCGGCGCCGCGCTCCAGGGCGCGGCGGACCTTGGCCAGCAGGACGGCCAGGGAGAAGGGCCTGGTGATGAAGTCGCCGGCGCCCAGCGACAGGCCCCGCACCTGGTCGACGTCGGAGCTGCGAGCCGAGACGACGACCGGCACCCGCGAGTCGCCGCGCAGCCGGCGGCACAGCTCGGAGCCGCTCATGCCGGGCAGGTTGACGTCAAGCAGGACGACGCCGGGCGCGCGTGCGCGGGCGCAGCGCGGACTCGGCGTCCGGGCAGTGCGTCACGCGCAGGCCGAAGGCGGACAGGCAGCCCCGGGTGGCGGCGAGGTCTGTCTCGTTCTCGACCAGCAGGACATCGACGGCACTCATGGGCGCAGCCTTCCGTCTCCGGACCCGGTGCGAGCGGCCCCGCCCGCCGCCCGCAGGCCTTCACCCGGCCTGCTCGGTCCCCGCGCACGTGGTGAGGCGCCCCGCCCTCCGCCTGCGGCGCCTGCGGGCCTTCAGCCCTCGAGGCGGACCTCCCACCGGCCGCTTCCGTGGGCCGTCGGCGTCGGTGTGCGGATCATGCCCTCTTGGGCGATGGAGGAGACCAGCCGCCCGGAGGAGTCGAAGACCTCGGCGCGGACCATCGACCGCCCGCCCTGCGAGCTGGGGGAGTCCTGGACGAAGAGCATCCAGTCGCACACGTCCACGTCCCGGTGGAACCACTGGGTGTGGTCGAGGGTCGCCAGGCTCATGCCCCGGCTGCGCCAGGTCAGCCCCTGGCTGCGCAGGGCCGGCTCCAGCATCACCTGGTCGCACATGTAGGTCAGCAGCGCCCGGTGCACCGTCTGGGAGGCCTCGGCCGGCAGCCGCCCGCGCGAGCGCGCCCACAGGTGCTGGACGCTGCTGGGCTCCTCGCCGGGCCCCAGGTAGACATTGCCCTCGACGTGACGCAGGTCGAAGGCCGCCGTGCGTCCCAGGAACCTCGCCACCGGGTGGTCGACGGTCCTGAAGATCTCCAGCGCGCTCCTCAGCTCCTCGGGGCGCGGCACCTCCGGGGCCTCGATATGGAGGTCGGCGCCGTCCTGGACCTCCTGGAAGGAGGAGATCATGGTCAGGATCTGCACCCCGTCCTGGGAGGCCGTGGTGCGCCGCTGCGAGAAGGAGCGCCCGTCGTGGAGCCGCTCGACGGCGAAGCTCACCGGCTTGTCGGGCCTGCCTCCGCGCATGAAGTACGCGTGCACCGAGTGCGGCAGGCGCTCGCTGCTGCCGCTACCGCCGTCGTCGATCAGGGTGGCGGCTCCGGCGAGCATCCCCTGCGCCACCACCTGGCCGCCGTAGATGCGCCCCGAGAGCTGGGGCAGGGAGGTGCCCGTGAACACGTCCTCGACGATCGGCCGACCGTCCCCGTACCCGTCTCCGTCGCCGGTCGCCTCGTCCAGGGCGAGGACCCGGGTCACCGAGCCCAGCGGCTCCTCGGTGGCGACGGGGACCGGGTACGGCGCCGTCACAGGCCGAGCTCCTCCAGGATCGGCAGCTCGGCGCGCACGGCGGCGCGGGCGTCGTCGGCGTTGCGCGCGCTGGTCGCCAGGCCCGCCAGGCGCTGGCAGTCGGCGAAGTCGACCGACTTGAGCACGGCGTCGACGTCGGCCAGGGCGCGGGCCGTCATCGACAGGCTCTTGACTCCCAGGCCCACCAGGACCACGGCCAGGGCCGGGTCGGCGGCGGCCTCGCCGCACACGCCCACCGGGCGGCCGTGGGGGGCGGCGCCGTCGCAGGCGGACTTGATCAGCCGCAGGACGGCGGGCTGCCAGCCCGTCGACAGGTCCGCCAGGGAGGACAGGAGCCGGTCGGCCGCCATGACGTACTGCGTGAGGTCGTTGGTGCCGATGGAGGCGAAGTCGGCGTGCTCGAAGAGCTTGTCCGCCATAATGGCGGCGGAGGGGACCTCGATCATCATGCCGGCGATCGTGAGCCCGTAGGAGCGTGCCTTGTCGGTGAACGCCTTGGCCTCGTCGGCGGTGGAGATCATGGGGGCCATGACCCACACCTTCGCCTCGGTGCCGGCCTCGGCCTTGGCGAGGGCCTCGAGCTGGTGCTCCAGGACCTCCGGGTCGCGCCGCGCGGTGCGGTAGGCGCGCACGCCGAGCGCCGGGTTGGCCTCGGTGGCGTCGGTGAGGAAGGGCAGCGGCTTGTCGGCGCCGGCGTCGAGGGTGCGCACGACGACCTTCTTGCCCGGGAAGGCCTCGAGCACGCCGCGGTAGGCCTCCACCTGCGCCTCGATGGTGGGCTCCTCGGGCTGGTCGAGGAAGCAGAACTCGGTGCGGAACAGGCCCACCCCCATGGCGCCCGCCTCCGCGGCGCTGCGCGCTCCGGCGGCGTCGCCGACGTTGGCGAGCAGCTGGACCTCGTGGCCGTCCTTCGTGGCGCCGTCGCCGTTGAAGACTCGCACCCGGCTGGCCAGCTCGCGTGCCCGGCGCAGGGCCTCCTCGGTCGGGTTGAGGGTCACGGCGCCCTTGGTGCCGTCCACCAGGACGATGTCGCCGTCGTGGAGCTGGTCGGTGACCTCCGTGCCCGTGCCGACGATCGCCGGGATGCCCAGCGCGCGGGCCAGGATCGCGGTGTGGGAGGTGGGGCCGCCCTCGGAGGTGATGAAGGCGACGACCTTCTCGGGGTCGAGCAGCGCCGTGTCGGCGGGGGCGAGGTCCTCGGCGACCAGGACGAAGGGCTCGGGCATGCGCGGGATTCCCGGCATGGGTGAGTCGGTCAGGACGGCGACGATGCGGTCGCGCACGTCCCCCACATCCCGGGTGCGCTCGGCCATGTAGCCGCCGAGCGACTCCAGCATGCCGGCCAGGGTGCCGGCGGCCTCCCACACGGCGCGCTCGGGGACGAGCTTGCGCTCGCGCACCTTGGCCTGGGCGGAGGTGGTCAGGGTCGGGTCGGCGGCCATCTGGGCCGTGGTCTCCAGCAGGGTGCGTCCGTCGCCCTTGGCCTCGGCGGCGGAGAGCTCGAGGCTCTTCTTGACCTTCTGGGCGGCCTCTGCGATGCGGTCGCACTCCTTCTCGGGGTCTCGGCTGGAATCGAGGGTGGCGATCTCGGGCTCGGTGATACCCGGCGCCATGCGGGCGACAGGGCCGGCGATGAGCCCGGGGCTCACGCCAATGCCAGTCAGGGAGGTGGGTGTTGCGTCGGACGGGGCCATGCGGTGCTCCTCAACAGCGATGGAGGCGAATATCACGGCCCATTGTGCCCCGGGAAGGCGCCGGATGTCTCGTTTCTGCCGTCGGATGAATATCGATTGACAGGCTGTCGCCCCGGCGACGTCCCGGTGCGGACCGGCTCGACGCGCCCCGGGACGCCGATCGGGCGGGAGATGGTCCGCCTAGGATAAGGTGATTGCGAGCACGGAGATGACGAGCCGTCGTGCGGCGCCCCGGGCGCCGCCGCACCGAGACTCACGAGGGAGCACACATGAGTACCGCTGAGAAGATTGTCGCCGGCCTGGGGGGTCGGGAGAACATCTCGGATCTTGAGCCCTGCATCACGCGGCTGCGCGTCGAGGTCGTGGATCAGGAGAAGGTGGACGAGGACGCCCTGCGCGCTGCGGGGGCCTTCGGCGTCGTCCGCTCCGGCCGCGTCGTCCAGGTCGTCGTCGGGCCGACGGCGGACAACCTCGCGGGCGAGATCGCCGCGCTGGGCTGAGCCGCGCCGTCCTCCGGCCTCCCGGCGCGGCAGCGGGCGCCGCGTGCACGCCGGGACCAACCGGGACTGGCATTGCGCGAGCACCTGTGAAACGCTTGCTGCAACGGATAGCCGCCGCCCGATCGTTCTGTCGCACAGCCGCACTGGAACGGTCGGGCGGGTGGTCATCCGCCGCACCATCCCGACAGGGGCCACCCCTCGCACCCACGCGACCGACCAACGAGGCTGAATCCACGCCATGACCGAGTCCATCGCCGCATCCGAGCCCGCGGGCGAACGCCTGAAGCAGCTCGCCGAAGCACACGGAGTCTCCACCGAGTACTGGGACTATCGCGGCAATCTCGCCGCGCCCTCCCGCGCCACGCTCGTCGCCGTCCTGGCGGCCCTGGGCGTCAAGGCCGGCACCGACGAGGACGTCGAGGCCTCCCTGAAGGATGTCGAGCTCACCCCCTGGAGGCTCACGCTGCCGCGGGTCGTCGTCTCCCGGTCCGGCGCCTCGACCTCCGTGCCCGTCCACCTGCCCGACGGCGCCGCGGTGCGGGTGCGCGTGGAGCTGGAGGGCGGCGGCAGGCGCCAGCTGTCCCAGACCGACGAATGGACGCTGCCGCACGACGTCGACGGCGCCCTGACCGGCAGGGCCTGCTTCGCCCTGCCGGCCGACCTCCCCCTGGGATGGCACACCCTCGTCGCCGACATCGACGCCTGCCCGGCCCGCGAGGCGTTCTCGGCCCGGGCGCCCCTGGCCATCACCCCGGACCGCCTGGAGCTGCCGGCGGCCCTGGGCCTGCGGGGCTGGGGCGCCATGGCGCAGCTGTACTCCGTGCGCTCCCAGGGCTCATGGGGGATCGGCGACGCCGACGACCTCACCGAGCTGGTGAGCTTCCTGGGGGAGGAGGGCGCCGACTTCCTCCTGATCAACCCGCTGCACGCCGCGGAGCCCGCCGGCCGCATGACGCCGTCGCCCTACCTGCCGGTGACCAGGCGCTTCGTCAACCCCATCTACATCCGCCCCGAGGCGATCGGGGAGGTCGCCCGCCTGTCCGGGCCCCGCCGCTCCCTGGTCCAGTGGGCCTTCGAGGAGGTCTCGCCGGCCAACCTCAGCGCGGATCCCATTGATCGCGACGCCGTCTGGAAGGCCAAGCGCGAGGCCCTCGAGGTCATCTTCGCCGCCGGCCGCTCCCGGTCCCGCCAGCGCGACTTCGAGCGCTTCCGCGCCGAGCAGGGCAGGGGCCTGGAGCGGTTCGCCCTGTGGTGCGCCCTGACCGAGAAGTACGGCGAGCTCAAGGACTGGCCCGAGACCCTCAGGGACGCCTCGAGCGCCTTCGTCGCCAACGAGGCCCGCACCCTGACCGAGCGCATCGACTTCTACGCGTGGCTGCAGTGGATCGTCGACGAGCAGCTGGGCCGTGCGCAGGCCGAGGCCAAGGCCTCGGGCATGAGCCTGGGGGTCATGAACGACCTGGCCGTCGGCGTCCACCCCTACGGGGCCGACGTGTGGAGCGACCCGGACTCCTTCGCCCCGGGCATCGAGGTCGGCGCCCCGCCGGACATGTACAACCAGCTCGGCCAGAACTGGTCCCAGCCGCCGTGGAGCCCCGCCCACCTGGCGCAGACCGCCTACGCGCCGCTGCGCGACATGGTGCGCACGGTGCTGCGCCACGCCGGCGCGCTGCGCGTGGACCACGTCGTCGGGCTGTTCCGCCTGTGGTGGATCCCTCAGGGCATGGGGGCGGATCAGGGCGCCTACGTCCGCTACGACCACGAGGCCATGGTCGGCGTCGCCCTGCTCGAGGCCCACCGCGCCGGCGCCGTCATCATCGGCGAGGACCTGGGCACCGTCGAGCCCTGGGCGCGCGACTACCTCGCCAGCCGCGGCGTGCTCGGCACCTCGGTGCTGTGGTTCGAGAAGCAGCACGACGGCTGGCCGCTGCAGCCCGCCGCCTACCGGCACCTGGCCCTGTCCACCGTCAACACCCACGACCTGCCCCCCACCGCCGGTTACCTCGCTGATGAGCACGTGGCCCTGCGCGAGAGGCTGGGGCTGCTCACCGAGCCCGCCGAGCAGGTCCGCGCCGAGGCCCGCCTGGAGCGCGAGAGGATGCTCACGCGGCTGCGCGAGCACGGGCTGCTGGGCGACGACCCCTCCGAGCGCGAGATCGTCGAGGCCCTGCACCGCTACGTGGTGCGCACGCCCTCCGCGCTGGTCGGCGTGGCCCTCGTCGACGGCGTCGGCGAGCGGCGCGCCCAGAACCAGCCGGGCACCGACCAGGAGTACCCGAACTGGAGGATCCCGCTCGCCGACGGCTCGGGCAGCCCCGTCCTGCTCGAGGACCTGCCGGGCAACATGCGGCTCGCCAGCCTGCTGGCGGCCGTCCGCGACGAGATGAGGCGCTGACCCGCGGGTCCGGCCGGGGCGCCGTCAGGACCAGGTGCAGGCCACGGCGCCGCTGGCCAGGGTCTGGCCGGCGCGGGCCGTCGTGAGCGCCCCCTCCTCGGCGTCGAGGGCGACCACCGGGACGATCGGGCTGCGTCCGCCGGCCTCGACATCCGCGGGCGACCAGGTCACGACCGGGTCGCCCACGGCGACCGGGTCGCCCTCGGCGGCGTGGAGCGTGAAGCCCCTCCCGCCCAGCTGGACCGTGTCCAGACCGAGGTGGACGAGCACGCCGCGCCCCCCGGGGGCGACGACGACGTAGGCGTGCGGGTGGATCTTGGACAGGGTGCCCGAGATCGGCGCGACCGCGGTGACGGGGGCGCCCGCCTCGCGGTCGGGGTCGATGGCCAGGCCCGGCCCGACGAGCCTGCCCGAGAAGACCGGGTCGGGAACGTCCTCGATGGCGACGACCGTCCCGGACAGGGGCGCCCGGACGGTCAGGATCACCGCAGGTCCTCGATGTCCTCGGCGATGGCGTCCGCGTTGGGGCCGACGACGACCTGGACGTTGTTGCCGAGCGCGAGCACGCCGTGGGCGCCGGCGGCCCTGAGACCGGCCTCGTCGACGATCGAGGCGTCGTCCAGCTCGCACCGCAGACGGGTGATGCAGGGCTCGATCTCGACAATGTTGTCGAGCCCCCCGAGGGCGTCGACGATGCTCTGGGCCTGGGACATGTGTCCTCCTGGATCGGCCGGCCGCAGCCGGGCAGCGGTGAGGGCGGTGACCGGCGGGCGCCGTCGCCCGGCAGGACCCCGTGCCGGTGGTCCATACCACTGGTTATCGTACTCGACTTCGGCGGCATGTCCATCCCGGCCCGGTCTCAGGCGTCCCGGACGGGACGGGGGCGACGACGGCGCGGACCGGGCGCCGCGACCGGCACCCACAGCGTGTAGCGGTCGGCCCGGTACAGGGTGCGCGAGTAGTCCACGGCGAGATGGTCGTGGAAGGTCCGCCGGGTGATGTCCAGGGACGGGGCCCGCTCGGCCACGCCGAGCAGGACCGCCTCGTCGGCGGTGGCGGCCCGTCCCTCGATCACGTCCTCGCCCCACTGCGGGGCCAGTCCCCGCTCGGTCAGCTCGGCGTAGACGGAGAAGGGCAGGGGCCCCTCGAGCAGGTCCGGCAGGAGGCCGGCCGGGACCCAGCTCTCCTCGATCGCCATGGGGACGGAGTCCGCGGTCAGCAGGCGATGCAGATGGTGGACCTCGTCCCCGGCGCCGATCTCCAGCGCCTCGGCGACGGCGGCGTCGGCGGGGGCCGTCTCGGCGGTCAGGAAGACGGCGCCCGGCTCCATGCCGCGCCGCCTCATCTCCTCGGAGAAGGAGGTCAGCCGCACCTGCAGGTCGAGCTTGGGCGGCGCGACGAAGGTGCCGCGCCCCTGCTGGCGCTCCAGCACGCCGTCGACGACGAGGGTGTCGATCGCCTGTCGCACGGTCATGCGGGACACGCCGAAGCTCTCGCACAGCTCGCGCTCGGAGGGCACAGAGGCCCCCGGAGCGAGGCCCTGGGCGATGAGCTCGAGAAGATGGTCGCGCACGACGACGTACTTCGCGGGGGTCGGTGAGCCGGGCTCGTTGGGCGTGGTGGGCATGGCGGTACTTACAGGTCGATCGGGAACCGGGCGGAGTCGGGCGGCCCGCCAGTGGGCGCCGGACACGGGCCATTGTGCCCTCTCGGCAGCGGCCCGGTGGTGTTTCGCGGGGGCGCCTTCCGCCCGTTTCGCGGACGGCTCCGCAGCTGGTGCGGACCGGTGCTGCTCCACAGTGGTGGATGGTCTCGTAGCTGCTCCCCGAATTTTGGCTTGATCGTCGCTTGACTTCCGGCGCCCGCGGGGCTTTGCTGGACCCACTGGTCCAGACGTGTTCGGCCTGAGCGCGACTGGCCGCGTCGCTTCCGCGAGCGACGGATCCCCCTGCGGGGCACAGCCGCCCCGCCATCCCGAGACTGGAGATCATCGTGTCTGACAAGAAGAAGTCGGGCGGTGCCTTCGCAGCCGCCCAGCGGCTCGGGCGCTCCCTCATGCTGCCCATTGCGACGCTGCCCGCCGCCGGCCTCCTGCTGCGCCTCGGGCAGGCCGACATGCTCGGCGCGGACGGCGTCGCCGGGCACCTGAGCTGGGTGCAGCCGGTCGCCGACGTGCTCCTGGCCGCCGGCAACGCCGTCTTCAGCAACCTCGCCCTCATCTTCGCGGTGGGCGTGGCCGTCGGCTTCGCCCGGAGGTCCGACGGGTCCACCGCAGTGGCGGGACTGTTCGGCTACCTGGTGTACCAGGGCGTCCTGTGGGTCATGGCGCCCCTGGTCATGGGCAAGCCGCCCGCCCCCACCCAGGAGCAGCTCGACTGCCTCCACGGCTTCGACCCGGCGTCGGACGCCATCGCCCAGGTCGGCCCCTGGAACCAGGGCGTGAGCGTCTGCGAGCTGCCCACCCAGACCCCCATCAACTACGGCGTGCTCGGCGGCATCATTATCGGCCTGACCGCTGCGCTGCTGTGGCAGCGGTTCTACCGGATCAAGCTGCCCGACTGGCTGGCCTTCTTCGGCGGCCGCCGCTTCGTGCCGATCGTGACCTCGGTGGCCGCCGTCGGCATCGCCATTGTCATGGGCGCCCTCTACCCCGCCTTCAACTGGCTCATCAACGAGCAGGTCGGCGGCTGGCTCATGCGCGCCGGCACCCAGGGCGGCGCCGGCGCCGCCCTGGCCGCCTTCGTCTTCGGCACCGTCAACCGCCTGCTCATCCCCCTCGGCCTGCACCACCTGGTCAACTCCATCCCGTGGTTCCAGCTCGGCGACTGCACCACCGCCACCGGTCAGACCGCTCACGGCGACCTGACCTGCTTCTTCTCCGGCGTGGAGGGGACCAACACCTGGACCGGGACCTTCATGACGGGCTTCTTCCCGATCATGATGTTCGCCCTGCCCGCGGCCGCCCTGGCCATGTGGCGCACGGCCAGGCCCTCCAGGCGCAGGGCCACCGGCGCCCTCATGATCTCGGTGGCGCTGACGGCCTTCCTCACCGGCATCACCGAGCCCCTGGAGTACGCCTTCGCCTACGTCGCCTTCCCGCTCTACCTGGTCCACGCGGTGCTCACGGGCACCGCGCTGGCCCTGGTCAACGCCCTGGGCATCAAGGACGGCTTCTCCTTCTCCGCCGGCGGCATCGACTACCTCATCAACTTCGGCAAGTCCGCCGAGCTGTCCGGCGGCGCCCTCGCCGGCCCGGTCCTGCTGGTCCTGATCGGCCTGGTATACGCCGTCATCTACTACTTCCTGTTCCGCTTCCTCATTACGCGGTTCGGCTTCAGGACGCCCGGCCGCGAGGACGACGACGCCGACGCCTTCAAGGACGCCCAGGCCGCCGTCGCCGGGAGGCCCGGCAGGACCGGCGCCAAGGAGGCGCCGGGCGCCCAGGCCGCGGAGAGTGAGAAGAGCGCCGGGAGCGCAAGGGCCGCGAAGAAGTAGCGCGCACGCGCCGGGGCCCGGCGCTCGCGGAGCGCCGGGCCCCGGCGGGCGGGGGCACGGGTCACGGGTCCTCAGTGCGCGGCGGCCTCGCAGGCCTGCGCACCGGCCACCCGGCGGGTGTTGTCGAGGTTCTCCGAGATGATCCGGCGGAGGGCCGCGGGCGCCTCCCGGTGGGAGGCCAGCCAGCCCTCCAGGGCGCCGATCGGGTCCGCTCCCTCCAGGCCGACCGTGGCCGGGGACCACAGCGCGGTGAGCAGGTTGTCGGCCATGTGGAAGGTGCGCGTGTCCCAGATGGCGTCCGCCTGGCGGACGTACTCCTGGACGAAGGGCGCGAGCAGCTCCGGGCTGCGCTCGACGCTGCGGAATCCGCGCAGCATCTTGACCTGGGTCTCGTTGGGCATGGAGGAGTCCTCCACGAGCCTGCGCCAGGCGGCGGCCTTGGCCTCGGGCGTCGGGACGCAGGCCCGCGCCTGGGCGGCGCGCTCGCGGCCCGTCGTCGTCCGGTCCCGGCCCTCCTCGGCGGCGATCTCGGCCTCGCCCGCCCGGCCCGCGGCCACCAGGCCGATGAGCAGCTCCCAGCGCAGGTCCTGATCGACGACGAGCCCCTCGAGAGGCTCCGAGCCGTCGAGCCAGGCAGCCACCGCCGCGGTCTGCTCCTCGGTCACGGCGTGCTCGGCGACGGCGCGCACCAGCTGGAGCTGGGCGTCCCCGCCGGCCTCGGCGGCACGGGCGAGGGCGAGCAGCGTCTCCGCCGTCGCCGAGGCGGCCGGCGCGCGGTCCGCCTGGGGCAGGTAGTGGCTCAGGCAGGTGGTGACCCGGCTCAGCAGGCCCTGGACGACCGAGGAGTGGGTCTCCACTCGCAGCGCGGCGAGCGCCGCAGCCAGGAAGCGGGACGCCGGCAGCTCGCCGTCGCGCACCAGGTCCCACGCGGAGGCCAGCAGCACCGAGCGGGGCAGCGACTCGGCGAAGGCGTCCACCTTCTCCAGGCCCGTGGCCAGCGAGTCCTCGTCCAGGCGCACCTTGGCGTAGGTGAGGTCGTCGTCGTTGAGGACGAGGACGTCGGCGCGGCGCGTCCCGACGAGCCCGGGCACCGGCGTGCTCGCCCCGTCGACGTCGAGCTCGACGCGGCCGGTGCGCTCCAGGCGGGCCCGCTCGCCCCGGCCGGTCAGCGTGTAGGAGCCGATGGCCACGCGGTGCGGGCGCAGGGTGGCCGGCGAGCCGGCGGGGATCTCCTGGAGGACGGCTGCGGAGGTGATGACGCCGTCGTCGTCGGTCTCCACAGCCATGCGCAGCGTGGTCACGCCCGCCTCCTGGAGCCACACCCGCGTCCACGCGCCCAGGTCGCGGCCGCTGGTGGCCTCCAGCTCGGCCAGCAGGTCGGCCAGGGTGGCGTTGGCGTAGGCGTGGGCGGCCAGGTATTTCTTAATGCCCTTGAAGAAGCTCTCCCGGCCCACGTAGCCCACCAGGGCCGCCAGGACGGAGGCGCCCTTGGCGTAGGTGATGCCGTCGAAGTTCACCTCCACGTCGTGCAGGTCGTTGATCTCGGCGGCCACCGGGTGGGTGGAGGAGAGTTGGTCCTGGTTGTAGGCCCAGCCCTTCTCAATGGTCTGGAAGGTGGTCCAGGCGTCGGTGAAGCGCGTGGTCTCGGCCACGGCGAGCGTGGAGGTGTACTCGGCGAAGGACTCATTGAGCCACAGGTCGTTCCACCACTTCATGGTCACCATGTCTCCGAACCACATGTGGGCGAGCTCGTGGAGGATGGTGACGGCCCGGCGCTCCACGCGCGCCTCGACAGGCCGGGAGCGGAAGACGTAGTCGTCGCGGTGGGTGACGCACCCGGCGTTCTCCATGGCTCCCGCGTTGAACTCCGGTACGAAGACCTGGTCGTACTTGGCGAAGGCGTAGGGGGTGCCGAAGAGCTCCTCGTAGTAGGCGAAGCCCTTGCGGGTCATCTCCAGGATCTCGCCCGCGTCCATGTGGGCGGCCAGCGAGGCGCGGCAGTAGACGCCCAGCGGGACGACGCGCCCGTCGGCCGCCCGGTACTCGTCGGTGGCGCCCCGGTAGGGGCCGGCGACGATCGCCGTGATGTAGGAGCTGATCGGCTCGGTGGGGGCGAAGTCGAAGACGCTCGCGCCGCCGACGGCCCTCGGCTCGGGAGTGGGGGAGTTGGACAGGACGGTCCAGCCCTCGGGCACGCTCACCGTGAAGGCGAAGGAGGCCTTGATGTCGGGCTGCTCGAAGACGGCGAAGACGCGGCGGGCGTCGGG
Organism: Actinomyces israelii DSM 43320; assembly: GCF_000711965.1. GTDB lineage: Bacteria > Actinomycetota > Actinomycetes > Actinomycetales > Actinomycetaceae > Actinomyces > Actinomyces israelii. Next base: position 54,517 of record NZ_JONS01000019.1, on the reverse strand, counting down.
CACCTCGAACTGGGAGTACAGGTAGGTCTCGCAGTCCGCCGGGTCGGTGAAGCGGTGCAGCCCCTCCCCGGTGTGCATGTAGGCGCAGTCGGCGACGACGGTGAGCTCGTTGTCGGCGGCCAGGTCGGCCAGCACGATGCGGGAGTCGACGTAGGCCTCGGCCGGGTCGAGCTCACGGCCGTTGAGGACGATCGAGCGCACCCGTGGGGCGATCAGGTCGATGAAGGTGACCGCGCCGGGGCCGGTCGAGGCGGCCGAGAAGCGCGCCGTCGTCGTGGATCGGAAGGTCTCCTGCGCCGGGTCGGCGGCGCCGCTGAGATCCAGGGCGATGTCGTAGCTCGTGGCGGTGACGAGGCCGGCGCGGGCGCTCGCCTCCTCGCGGGTCAGGTTCTGACCGGGCATAAGTGCTCCTTGATGTGGTGGAACGGGCGGGCGGCGGGGCCGCCGGTCCGCGGTGGCGCTGATGATGACGGCGCGGCGGACATCGGGCGACATCCTCTCATCTCGCGCGGCGGCGACTCGCGGTGGGTGCGGCGGGACGGGGTCCCGCCGGCCGATGGGCCCCACGGTGCCCGTCCCCTCCGCCGAGATCGGTCCGGTTCCGGCTCGAGATCGGTCCGTCGGGGCCGGCGGTCGCACGGTTCTCTGCTCGGGGCGCGCGGCCCGCCCCGCCGCGGCCCGCCCACGCCTCACGGGGCCACCATCGACGCGTTGACGCCGCATACTTTGTAATGCACACTAGCGGGTGTCGCAAGGTAAGGAGATCGACTATGGCGCGTCCTCGGGAGTCCCAGCTCCGCAAGGGAGCCCTGGAGCTCGCCGTCCTGGCGCTCATCGCCCGCTCCGAGCCCGACGGCGTCTACGGGGGCGCCCTCGTCGAGCGTCTCGCCGCCCGCCCCGCCCTCGCCGCGCCTCAGGGCACCATCTACCCGCTCCTGTCCCGCCTGCGCCGGCAGGGGATCGTCGAGACGACCTGGCGGGAGTCGCCCGCCGGCCCTCCCCGCCGCTACTACCACCTTACGCCCGACGGCGCCGGCCGCCTCAGCGAGCAGCGCGCCACCTGGCGGGCCCTGGCCTCGGACATGGCGGACGTCCTGAAGGACCCCGCCGGAAAGGACGTGCAGTCATGACTGCCGCACTGCGCAACCAGCACCAGCGGGCATCCCGTGCAGGCGCTCCTGGCGCCGAGGCGGCGGACCCGCTGGCCGACTACGTCGCTCAGGTTCGCGCCCGCCTCGGGGATGCCGCGCCCGCCCTCGAGGAGGACCTGGCCGAGCTCGCCGCCTCCCTGCGCGAGGCCGCGGCCGCTCAGGGGCAGGAGGCCGCCCTGGCCGCCCACGGCCCCGCCGACCGCTACGCCGCCGCCCTCATCGGCGCCGCCGGCGACCAGGCCGACGAGCCCTCCGGGAGGCCGTGTCGTCCGGTGCGCCGTGTGCTCGGCGTACCCGTCGCCCTCAGCCCGCGAGGGCTGTCCGAGCGCGCCGCCCGGAGCTTCTCGCCCGCCGACCCCGTCCTGGTGCCCCGCGCCTACGGGATCGGCTGGGACCTCAACCTCGGGGCGCTGGCCGTGCGGGCGGGCCTGGCCCACCCCGACGACCTCGACGACGACCTGAGCCTCGGCCCCGCCCAGACCGCGGCCCTGAGCGCGGCTCCCGCCCTGCTCGCCCTGGGCGTCGCCGCTGCGGGCGCACCGCGGGCGGGGCGCAGCGGCGGTGACCCGGCGGTGGGCCCGACGAACGGCAGGGGGCGGGCCGCCGCCCTCCTGCCGCCCGTGCTCGTCGCCACCGCCCTGGGCGCGACCGACGTCCTGCGCGGCGCGCCCCTGCCCCAGCGCCTCGGGCACGCCGTCACCTCCCTGCTCCTGACCGGCGTCGGCGCCGCCGGGGCGCTCCAGCGCAGCCCGAGCCCCTCGGCGCCCGCCTCCCGCCTCGCGCAGGCGGGCGCGGTGGCGGCCGGCGCCGTCCTGGCGGGAGGGGCCGCCGTCCTGGCCCTGCGCGTCGCCGTGCGCCGCGCCGTGCGCGCGCAGAACCGCACTCAGCCAACCGTCCACTGACCCGAGAGGAGCCCTCATGTCATCCGCGTTCCCGTCCGCCGTCGCAGACCCGCCGAGCGGCCCTGTGCTCGCAGTGCTCGCCGCCCTCGCCGTCGTCGAGCTGGGGCTGGCGGCCGTAGCCCTGTGGCGCTGGTGGCGCACGCCCGCCGAGCGCCTGAGCGCCAACCGCTGGGTCTGGCTGGTCCTCATCGTCGCGCTCTCCTTCATCGGCCCGGTCGCCTTCCTCGCCGCCGGGCGCCGTCCCGCTCCCGTCACGGAGCCCCCGCCGGGTAAGCGCCCGGCAGCGGGCGCGGGGACGGCCGACGTCGTCGCCGCCCTCTACGGAGACGACCGGCGGTGAGCCCCGCCGTCTCCACGGCCCTGGCCACCCGGGGCCTGACCAAGCGCTACAAGGACCGCACAGTCGTGGACCACCTGGACCTGCGCGTCCCCGAGGGCGGAGTCTTCGGCTTCCTGGGCCGCAACGGCGCGGGCAAGACCACGACCATCCGCATGGTCCTGGGCCTGGCCCGCCCCACCGGCGGGAGCGTGCGGATCCTGGGACGCGACGCCGGCGGGGCCCTCGCCCCCGGTCTGGTCGGCTACCTGCCCGACGTCCCCGGCTTCCGCCCCTGGATGAGGGCCGACGAGGTCCTCGCCCACGCCGGACGCATGATGGGCCTGCGGGGCGCGGCGCTGCGGCGCCGCAGCGCCACCCTCCTGGAGCTGGCGGGCCTGCGGGGCGTGGACCAGCCGGTCGGCGCCTACTCCCGCGGCATGCGTCAGCGCCTCGGCCTGGCCCGGGCCCTCGTGACCGCCCCGCGCCTGCTCATTCTGGACGAGCCGACCTCCGCCCTCGACCCCGTGGGGCGCAAAGAGGTCCTCGATCTCATCGCCGCCCTGCGCGGGCGCACCACCATCCTCCTGTCCACCCACCTGCTCGACGACGCCGAGCGGGTCTGCGACGACGTCGCCATCATCGACCGCGGGCGCCTGCTCCTGACCGGGACGACGGCGGAGCTCGTCGCCGGGGCGCGGGCCACCAGCATGGAGATCGAGGCCGTGGACGACGCCGCGCCCCTGGCCGCGCTCCTGGAGCGGCAGCCCTGGGTGCAGGCCGTCGAGTGCGCGGACACCCGTGTCCGCATCCGCACGCGGGACCCGCAGGCCGCGCACCACGCGCTCGCGGGCGTCGTGGACCGGGCGGGGTGCGGGCTGGTCCGCCTGGGCTTCACCCGCCACGGCCTGGAGGAGGTCTTCCTGCGAGCCGTGGGGAGCGCGACGCCCGAGCGCCCCGCCGAGACGGACGGCACCAGGACGGACGGCGCGAGGCGGGGAGCGGACCATGAGTGACATGAGTGAGATGAGTGGGCGGGCCCGGGGCCGTGGCGCGGGTCTCCTCGACGCCTTCACCGAGCTCGTCCGCATCGAGCTGACCGGCGTGAGGCGGACCTGGCGCGGCCCGGTCCTGCTCGGAGCGGCCCTGGTGACCGGGGTCGGCTCTCCCGTGGTGGCCCGGCTCATGCCCGAGCTCCTGGCCGGCACCCTGGGCGAGGTCGCCGCGGGCGCCGTCCCGCCCCCGGTCGTGGCCGACGCCTGGGCCCAGTGGGTCAAGAACGCCTCCTCGCTCCTGCTCGTGGCCCTGGTCGTCGTGGCCGCCTCGGCGATCGCGGGGGAGCGGGGCAGCGGCGTGGCGCCGGCCGAGCTGGCCGGGCAGGGCTCGCGGGGCCGCAGCGTCTACGTCCTGGCCAAGGCGGTGGCGGTGGGCCTGAGCGCAGCGCTGGCGGTCCTGCTGAGCGCACTGACCTGCGCGGCGGTGACAGCGGTCCTCTTCGAGGGGGTCACCGGGCCGGAGGCGGGACGCGGCGCCGCGGCCGCCGCCCTGTGGGGCCTGGGCGCGCTGGTCACCCTCGGCCTGACCCTCCTGGTCTCGGCCTGCTCGCGGGCCACCGTGCTGCCCGCCGCCGTGGGGGTGGTGCTCTCGCTGCTGGGGCCGACCGCCGCCGCGTGGGAGCCCCTGGCCCGCTGGAGCCCCCTGGGCCTGGCTCCCATGGCCTCCTCGCTGGCCTCCTCCTGGGACGCTCTGTCCTGGGGGCCCGTGTGGACGGGAGGCGCAGCCGTGGTGCTCCTCGTGGCGGGGGCCGTGCTCCTCCTGCGCCGCGCCGAGCTGTGAGCGACGGCGGGGGTGGGCGGTGGATGCATGCGGCCGCCCGGGTGCGCACGGTCGTGCGCACCCGGGCGGTTCGATGATCGGGTCCTCAGCGGGGTGTCCGCGGGGGGACCGCCCGCAGCACCGCCGGGAGAGGGGGCGCCGGTCAGGCCCGGCGGCGGTAGGCCAGGAGGACGCCGCCCGCGGCGAGCAGGCCGGCGGCGACGACGGCAGCGCCAAGGCCCGCACCGGTCTTGGCCAGGCCGGACTTCGGGGCGGTCGGGGCGGTGGCACCCGGGTCGCCGTCGGTCGCCGGGTCAGCGGCGGCGCTCGGGTCGGCGGTGGGGGTCGGGTTGTTCGGGTCGGAGGGGATGGCCCCGTCCTTGACCTGCCACCAGCCGCCCGTCACCTGGATGGCCTCGCTGATGAAGCCCTCGTCGTAGGTGGCGTTCCAGATCACGATGCGGTACTTGCCGTCAGGAAGGTCGGTGGGGACGGGGCCGTTGTAGGCGAAGCGGCCCTCGGCGTCGGCGGTGACCTCTCGAATGTCCTTGACGGAGCTGCCGTTCTCGTCGGTCACGAAGAACTTCACGGTCGCACCCGGGGTGAAGCCGGTGAGGTTGATCTCGAAGGTCTGGGTGTCGTACTTGCCGTCGCTGTCGGTGTCCGAGGAGACGATCGTGGCGGTGCCGTCCACGGCGGTGGAGTCGATGTACAGGGGCACCTCGGCGGTGCCCGCCACGTTGCCGTTGTAGTCCACGCACGCAACGCCCAGGCGGAGCGCCGACGGGTCCTTCAGGTCGGCGCCGGCGGCAATGGCCGGCAGGTCGATGGTGGTCTTCCAGGTGCCGTCGGCATTGGCGGCCTCGGCGCCGTTGGCGCCCTCGATGGCGACGCCGTCCCGGGTGAGGCCCCAGACGAGGGCGGAGCGGTTGCCGTTGACCGGGTTGCAGCCGACGCCGGAGACGGTCGCGGACTGGCCGGAGGCGTAGCGGCCGGCGTAGCTGTCGTCGATGGCGAAGCCCGACCCGTCGTCGGCAGCGGCGGGGCTTGCGAGGGCGCCGACCGCGACCAGGGCGGTGGCGCCGACGGTGGCAAGGGAGCGTCCAAAACGCATGGAGTCCTCCAAATAGCTGGGAGTCAGTGAGGGCGTCGGGGATGTTGTCTGCCCGCTACGCAGTGTTTCACCTGACGCAGGGTATTTACAAGGCTTTAACAGCGCCTGCCGGGACCGTGCCCTGAATTTTGCTGTCACATGACTCCCGTGCGTCACTTCAGGTATCACTGGTCACGACTGCACCGGGTTGTATGGGGATTGCTCCCCACCCTGTTCGCGTCCGCGGTCTCCGCCGGCCCCGCCGGGGCGATCCGGGCCCGGGCCCCTCAGCCCGCCGGGGCGCAGGCGCCGGGCGCGTAGCCGTGCTCGGCGAGGACTGCGTAGGTGTCCTCGGTGGGGAAGGCGATGAAGGAGCTCCCCCGCGTGGGCGCGGGCACATCGACGAGCGTGACGGCGTCGGCGCCGCTCCGGGCGGCGGCGGCGCCCAGGGATGCGAGGTCGAGCAGGCCGGTGCGGTCGTCGACCCCGAGGTTGCCGGTCAGCGTCCAGACCAGCTGGTGCGCGGCCAGGGGGCTGCCGGCGCGCTCGCGCACGGCGTCGATCAGGGCCTTCATGACGACGCCGGAGTACCGGGTGCGGCGGTGCGCGCCCTCGGTCTCGGACAGGGCGACCCAGGCGCCGTCGCGGTAGACCTCGGGGTGGCGGGAGCGGACCAGGGCGAGCGCGTCGACGCCGGACAGGGTCTGAGGGCCCGCCTGGGCGATGTCGAGGCCCGCGTTGGTGTCCCGGAAGGGCTCGTCGATCGTGACCTCCAGGCCCCCCAGGGAGTCGATGATGGAGGCGAACTGGGCCATGTCGACCGTGACCAGGTGGGTGGTGGTGATGCCGAGCTGGGTGCACAGCAGGTCGATCGTGTTCTGCGCGCCGTCGAGGTAGGAGGTGGCGAGCCTCTGGCTGGTGAAGAAGGTCGGGCCGATGGTGAGGTCCCGGGGCAGGGTGAGGACGGTGAGCCCGGCCTTGCCGGGCTGCACGAGGGCCAGCACGTCGGCGCGGGAGCCTTCTCCGGTGTCCTCCACGGTGCCGTAGCGGTCGGGGCCCTCGGGAAGGTCCTCGCGCGAGTCGGTGCCGATGAGCAGCCAGGTCTCCGCGTCGGGAGCGCCTGTCTCGGCGGTCGCGCGCGGCATGCGGATGTCGGTGCTGCGGAGCCTGGCGCTCATGAGGCCGATGTCGCCCAGGACGAGGACCAGCGTCAGGGTGAGCACCAGGGCGGTGGCGGCCGCCAGCGGGCGGCGCCGCCCGAACGCGGACGCCCGGGTGCGCGCAGCGGCGAGGGCTGCGCGCACCCGGGCGGGGGCTGTGCGGTGTGCAGGTGAGTCGGAGCGCGTCATCGCCTGCACACTAGCGGCACTCAGGCCTTGCGGCGGGAGGCCAGGAGGACGGCGCCGCTGGCGAGGAGGCCGGCGCCGACGAGCGCGGCGCCGAGGTCGGCCCCGGTCTTGGCGAGCTGCCTCGAACTCGAAGGAGTCTGGGCCGCGGGCGCCGCGGGCTTGGCCGGGGCGGGGCTGGCCGGGGCGGGATTGCCCGCAGCCGGCGGGTCGGCCGGGTCTCCGCCGGCTGCGGGGGCGGCGGTCTGCGAGGGGGCCTCAGCGGCCTCGGTCGGCTCGGGCAGGCCGCCCCCGTTGTTGTCCTGGTCGCCGTCGCCCTGGCCGCCGTCTCCCTGGCCGCCGTCTCCCTTGTCGACGGTGTAGATCTTGCCGTCCTTGACCAGGATGTTCTCGAACCAGGCGTGCTCGCCGTAGGCGGCGCCGAAGACACCCGCCTTGTACCTGCCGTCGGGCAGATCGGTCGGGGGGGTGAAGCTCTGGGCGACGGCGCCGCCGCCGTCGGCGTTGAAGGTGCCCAGGGCGTGGAAGTCGCCCTCGACCGGGCCCTGCTCGCTCTGGTAGGCGCTCTCCGGCGCGACGCGGAAGGTGACCTCCTCGCCGGGGGCGAAGCCCTTGACGTCGAGCGCAATGGTCTGGGTGCCGTCGGCCTGATTGATCAGCTTGTACTCGCCGCTGAGCTTGGAGGAGTCCAGCTGGAGCGACAGCGAGAGCGTCTTGAGGGTGTTCGTGTTGTAGTCGACGCAGGCGAAGGAGAGGCCGGTCCTCTGCTGGTCCTTCAGCCCGGCGGCGGGGACCGCCTGCGCCAGGTCGATGGTCGCGGTCCACGAGCCGTCCTCCTTGACCTCGCCGGTGCCGGCGGCCGTGGAGTCCTCGTTGCCGATGGCCCAGGTCAGGCTGGTCGGGTGGCCGGCGGGGTCGGTGCAGCCGGTGCCGGAGACGGTCAGGGTCGAGCTCGGGTCGGCGACGCCCGTGTACTTGCCGTCCGTGACAAAACCGTCCTCCTCGGCGGCGAGGGCGGGGGCGGAAACGGCAGTACCGACGACCGCGAGGGTGGCAGTAGCACCGATGGTGGCGACGAAGCGTCCGAGACGCATGAGTCCTCCAGAGGGTGGTCGGGTCGGGTTGTCCATCACGGTGCATCGCACCGATCTGGAATCAACTCTCTCGCACCCGCAATGCGGGCACAAGGCCACAATGTCCACGATGCGAGACAGACGGACGCCTCAGTAGTCACATTGGCAACAGAGACAACAGAAATGTGGGGTAGTTGTGATAATAGTCACCAAATGTTGACTCGCTCCTCGGGGGCGAGCCAGAGGGCGTCGTCGCTGCCCACGCCGAAGGCCTCGTAGAAGGCGTCCACGTTGCGCACGATGCCGTTGCAGCGGAACTCGCCCGGCGAGTGCGGGTCGATGGCGAGCAGCAGTTCGGCGTAGTCGTCGCGGTTCCGGCCCCGCCAGATGCGCGCCCAGGAGAAGAAGAAGCGCTCCAGCGCGCTCAGGGAGTCGATGACGGGGGCGTCCTCGAAGGAGTCGATGCCCGCCTCGGACAGCGCCAGCCGGTAGGCCTTGAGCGCGATCCCCAGGCCCCCCAGGTCCCCGATGTTCTCCCCGATCGTCAGCGCGCCGTTGACGTGCGGGACCTCGGAGGCGTCCTTGCCCGCGGCCTCGGCCCGAGCCACGAGCAGGGCCGGCCGGTAGGCGTCGAACTGGTCGATCAGCGCCCTGGTCCGCGCCGTGAAGGCCTCGCGGTCCGCGGAGGTCCACCAGTCGACGACCTTGCCGGTGCCGTCGAAGGTCGAGCCCTGGTCGTCGAAGCCGTGCCCGATCTCGTGACCGATCACCGCGCCGATGCCGCCGTAGTTGACGGCGTCGTCGGCGGCCGGGTCGAAGAAGGGGGGCTGGAGGATCGCCGCGGGGAAGACGATCTCGTTCATCGTCGGGCTGTAGTAGGCGTTGACCGTCTGCGGCGTCATGTGCCACTCGCCCCGGTCCACGGGGCCGTCCAGCTTGCGCAGGGCGCGGGCCAGCTCGAAGTCCTCGACCGAGCGCACCGAGGCGATGACGTCCCCGGGGGTGACGACGACCGCGGAGTAGTCGCGCCAGGTGTCCGGGTAGCCGATCTTGGGGGTGAACATGGCGAGCTTGTCCAGGGCGCGCTCGCGCGTGGCCCGGCTCATCCACTCCAGGGAGGAGATCGACTCCCGGTAGGCCTCGATGAGGCGGCCCACCAGGGCCTCCATCCGCTCCTTGTGGGCGGGCGGGAAGTGCCTGGCCGCGTACAGCTCCCCCAGGGCCTCGCCCATGGTGCTCTCGACCAGGCCGACAGCGCGCTTCCACCGCGCCCGCAGCTGGTCGACGCCCTGGAGGGTGCGCGAGTAGAAGGCGAAGCTCTCCTCCACGAAGGCCCGCGAGAGCAGGGGCGCGCGGCCGTGGACGACGTGCCACGCCGCCCACGCGCGCAGGTCCTCCAGGTCCGCGTCCCGCCACACCCGCGCCAGGTGGGGCAGGTAGTCGGGCTGCTTGACGATCGTGCGCTCCAGCAGCGCCGTGGAGTCCGCCCCCGCGCCCGCGGCGGCCCGGTTGATCCCGGAGCGCCAGGCCTCCCACTCGAAGGCCGGCGCCGAGCCGGCGAGCTCGGCCCAGGTGCGCGGGTTGTTCATCTTCTCCACGTCGCGGCAGGCGACGCGGTCCCAGTGCCCGGCGGCCAGGGCGGTCTCCACCCCCATGACGCGGGCGGCCAGCCCGGACGCGTCCGCCCCGAGCCGCTGCGGCAGCCCCGCCAGCTCCAGCATGCGCGCGACGTGCGCCGTGTAGGCCTCGCGGATGCTCGCGCGCTCCTCCTGACGGTAGTACGACTCGTCGGGCAGGCCGAGCCCGGACTGTCCCATCCAGGTCGTGTAGTGGTCGGGGTCGTTGAGGTCGACCTCGACGGCGACGGCGACCGGGCCCGAGAAGCCGGCGGCGATCCCCGCTCCCAGGGCGCGGGCCAGGGCCGCCTTGTCGCCCGCCTCCAGGACGGGGGCGAGCTCGACCTCCAGCGGGGAGGCGCCCAGCTCCTCGATGCGCTCCTCGTCGAGGAAGGAGGTGTACAGGGAGGCGATCTTGGCCGCGGACCCGGCCTGGGCAGCGGGCTCGGCTGAGCCGGTCGGCCCCGCCGGGGCGGCGGGCGCCGAGTCGGCCCGGGCGACGAGCTCGTCGAGGATGTCCCGGCAGGCCGCCTCCGCCGCGTCGCGCAGGACCAGGAAGGCCCCGGTGCCCGGGCGGTCGGCGGGGATCTGCGCCGTGGCGAGCCAGGCGCCGTTGACGTGGCGGAAGAGGTCGTCCTGCGGGCGGACGGCGGGGTCGACGGCCGCGGTCTCCAGCACGCCGCCGCGCACAGAGCCCTCGGGAGCCTCGGTGCCCTCGGAGCCCTCGGGGGCCTCGGGGGCCGCAGGGATCTCGGAGGGGGCGCGCGTCGCCGGTGCGGAGGAGTGAGGGGAGTCAGTCGTCATGAGCTCACGCTAACGTGGGCGCTACCCGCACATCTGTGCGGTCAGCCCGCTGTCCGCTGCTGTTCGCGTGAGGCACAATCCGGGTATGCGTATTCACATTGGTACCGACCACGCCGGATTCGAGCTCAAGAACCTCCTGAGGGACCACTGGAGGCGGGCCGGTCACGAGGTCGTCGATCACGGCTCCTACGAGTACGACCCCGCTGACGACTACCCCGGCTTCTGCTTCGCCTGCGCCGAGGGAGTCGTCGCCGACCCCGGCAGCCTCGGCGTCGTCCTGGGCGGCTCCGGCAACGGCGAGCAGATCGCCGCCAACAAGGTCGACGGCGTGCGAGCCGCCCTCGTGTGGTCCGTGGAGACCGCGCGCCTGGCCCGCCAGCACAACGACGCCAATGTCGCCGGCTTCGGCGTGCGCCAGCACTCCGCCGAGGAGGCGATGACGATCCTGGACGCCTTTATCGCCGAGTCCTTCTCCGGGGACGCGCGCCACCAGGGACGGATCGACCAGGTGCGCGACTACGAGCGCACCCGCCGCGAGGGGGCCTGAGCCGCGGAGCCGGCGGCCCGGGCCGCTCGGGTAACGTCCGGCTCATGCCAGAAGGACACACCATCCACCGGCTCGCCGGCGCCCTGACGGAGCTCTACGGCGGACGGCGCCTGCGGACGAGCTCCCCGCAGGGGCGCTTCGCCGACGGCGCCGCCCGGCTCGACAACCAGGTCCTCCTGGGGGCCGAGGCGCACGGCAAGCACCTCTTCCTGGCCTTCGGGCCGGAGCCCGACATGCCGATGGACGCCGAGGCCGTGACCTGGCTGCGCATCCACCTGGGGCTGTACGGCTCGTGGACCTTCGACGGCGACTCCGCCTTCACCGCGCCGCACGCCATCGGCGCCCCGCGCCGGCGCGTGGGCGAGCGCGGGGAGCACGCGCTGCGCCACGGGGGCGGCTCGGCGCTCGCGGGCCTGAGCGGCGGCGGGTCCGGCGCGAGCCCCGGCGCCGAGGACGCGCCCGCGCCGGGACTGTGGAGCCCTCCCGCGCCCCGCGGCGCAGTGCGGCTGCGCCTGCTCGGCGAGCACGGCGTGGCCGACCTGACCGGCCCGGCCGCCTGCGAGCTCCTCGACGCCGAAGGCGCCGCCGCCGTGCACCGGCGCCTGGGCCCCGACCCGCTGCGCGCCGACGCCGACCCTCAGGAGTTCGTCGCGGGCGCGCGTCGGCGCCGCAAGGCGGTCGGAGAGCTGCTCATGGACCAGTCGGTCATCTCGGGGGTGGGCAACATCTTCCGCGCCGAGACGCTGCTGCGCTGCGCGATCAGCCCCTTCCGGGCCGGCAACCGGCTCAGCGAGGCGCGCCTGCGGGCCGTGTGGGACGACCTCGTCCCGCTCATGGAGCACGGCGTCGCCACCGGCTTCATCACCACCGTGGAGGCCGACGACGTCCCCGAGCCGCTGCCCGACGACGACCAGGAGGCCGGACGCTGGTACGTCTACCACCGCACGGGGCGGCCCTGCCTGCGGTGCGGCGCCCCGGTGCGCGAGCGGGAGACGGCCGGACGGCGGCTCTTCTGGTGCCCGACCTGCCAGGCCCGCTGACGTCCCTCCCGCTGCTTCTCGTCCTCCTGCGCTTCCTGCGCCGCCGTCTCTTGTCGGGATCGGTTCGCCTCCGGTGCGGGGTCGGTTGTGCCGGTGCGGCGCGGTGGGGTGCTCTCAGGGTTTTGCCAGGTGTGGTGGGGGTGAGTCTCCAGGGTGGTCGGGTTACATGGTTGCTGCCGCCGGACGGGGCGGGTCATGAGGGTTGGGGAACCCGGTGAGGGGCCTGCTTGCGAGAGCCGCCAGGGTCTAAGGGAGCCCTGGTGGGTCGTTCCGGCGAAGGGGGCTCGACCGGCCGGGAGTGGGAACCCGGCTCGGCGGTCTCGATGACGAGGGCCCGTGGGCCGGGACGCCACCCCGGCCCACGGGCCGCGGTCGTCCCGGGCCCTGTTCTGCCCTATGCGGCTCGGTAGCCGACCACGCCGTCCTCGACGGCGCGCCGGAACAGGTCCACCCGCGTGTCTGCCGGGCGGCCGGCCTCCCGGTACTTCTCGCGGATCCTGGCGACGTAGGTGTTCACGGTGGCATTGGTGTAGCCGAGCTCTCGGGCCACCGTCACGGACTTCGCCCCCAGGGCGTACCGGGACAGCACATCGACCTCCGTGGGGGTCAGGCACTCGGTGGCGAAGTCGTTGTCCGTGTCCAGGGCGGACGCCCAGCTCAGGTTGGTGCTGGGGATCCCGTCCAGGGCCGCCTGCGAGGCCCTGATCAGGTCGCCGTCGGGAGCCGACTTCTTCACAATGGCCAGAATGCTGGTGGCGAGGGCCTGGCGGACCAGCACCGGCTCGTCGCCCGAGGTGTGGACGACCACCGGGATGGAGAGCTCGTTCAGCTCGCGGATGTTGTCCGTGGGCGTGGAGCCGTCTGCCAGCCGCAGCTCGAGGATGGCCAGGTCTGGTGCCGGATGCCCATCTGCGGCGCCCAGTTCCGGTACCAGCCGCCCGTCTGCGGTGTGCAGGCTCGGGACCCACCGCACCGTCCAGGGCAGGCCGGCCTGGGCGAACCGCAGTTGGCAGCCCTGGGCGATAATACTGCACTCGTCGATAATCAGGACGTATGGCTGGCTGCTCATCATTGCCTTCCCTGCCCGCCCAGCGGGGTGCCTGGACGGTGCGATTCCGAACTCGAACGCTGTCGGTTGTGTTGACGGACATGACCGGTCGGGGCCGTCCGAGTCGGACGCGTGCCGGGGCCGCGACGGCCAGGAGCCGGGCGGGCCCGAAGAGCGGTGCGGGGACCGGCCCGGAGGCGGGCCCAGAGAACATCTCGGCCCGAATCCGCGCTCAGCGAACCGGGCGCCCGTCCGCCCCCAGAAGGGTGGCGCCGGTGTCGGTGAGGACGGAGACGAGCTGCGGCCGCCCGGCGGGCAGGACGCGGACGACGACGCGCGCCTGGTCGCCGTCGGCGAGAATCTGGACGATGCTGTCGGTGATCGCCCGGCGGATGTCCGGGGGCAGCCGGCTGTCGCCCCGGTCATCCATGAGGATGACGTCGGTGCCGCGAGCGCGCGCCTCCCGGGCCGCCCGGACGACGGGGGTGCCGGTGAAGAACGGGGCGCGGATCTCGTCGCGCAGCTCCGCCTCCACCAGACGGGCATGGGTCCGCACCTGCGGGGTGAGCGCCTCGCCGGCGGCGACCCGCTCCAGCAGGGGACTGGCGCGGCGGCGAACCGACTCCATCGCCTGCCTCATGACCCGGTCGGCGGTCATGTTGGCCTGGCGCAGGGCCAGGACCTCCGCGGTGCGCGCCTGCGCGGCGGCGATGGCGGCGCTGGCCGCGGTGCGGCGGTTGGCGGCCAGATGCCACAGGATGAGCGCAATGGTCTGGGGGAGCAGGTAGCTCGGGAGTATCAGCGGGGAGCGGCGGCTGAGGGCCACCCAGACGACGGCGGTCGCGATCAGGAGGAGCTCGCCCGCCCAGGCCGCCCTGGGGCGCTGCCTCACCAGTAGGCAGCAGCACACCGCATTGGCCGCGCCGGTGACCCACGAGGCGAAGCCGGGCCACCCGCTGGTGCGGATCGGCAGCATGACGGCCAGATGGGTGGTGGGCACGATGAGCAGGACGACGGCGACGGCCCAGCGCGGCATGGAGGCCCGCGGCCAGGAGCGCAGCAGCAGGAAGGCCGCCAGCATGAGAGCGGCCAGGCTGACGACGACGGGGACGGCGGTCGAGTAGGCGCCGGAGCGGATCTCCGCGACGGCGATCGCGATGTGGATGACCACCGCGTAGACGCCGATGAGCCGCGCCCAGGCGGTCTCCGCGGCCGAGGCGACGGAGCTCGGCCAGACCTCGGCGCTTGTGATGTCGGCTGCTCGCTGGTCGGCGCCCGACGATGGGGCCCAGGTCATGGAGACGGCGGTCCCGTGCCCCGGGGCGGAGCGGACGTGCGCCGTGGCACCGGCGTCGTGCAGACGAGTCCCGATGGAGCCGGTGAGACCGTGCCTGCCGGGAGCCGGGGCGGCCGGGTCGAAGCCGCGGCCGTCGTCGGAGACGACGACGGCCACCCCCTCCGCGTCGCTGCGCATCTCGATGCGACGCTCGACACTCCCCGGGCCCTCCTCGCCGCCAGCATGCCGCAGTGAGTTGCGCAGCGCCTCCGTGACGGCGTCGGCGAGGGCCTGGGACACCGCGGCGGGCACGGGGCGGTCGACGGCGGTGGAGATCGCCAGCCGCGCTTCGGGGCTCAGCGACCGGATCTGCGTCGTCAGGGCCTCGAAGAGGGCCGAGGCGCTGATCGGGGGGCGCTCGGAGCCTGCGGCTCCAACGATTCCAGCGCGCTACGGGTGGCCTGCCGCAGCTGGGCCGAGTCCTCCAGGCCCGCGGAGAGCGAGACCAGGACGGACAGGATGTGGTCGTGGACGAAGCCGTTGGAGCGTCGCTGGGCGACGGAGCGGGCGTGGTCGGCGGCCAGGCTGACGAACTGCCGGCGGCGCTCAGCCGATGCCCGGTCCAGCGCGCGTCCCTGGTCCAGCATCCAGTGCAGCATCCCGGTCACCAGCAGGGCGCTCATGAGGAGGAGCAGCGGCTGCTCCACCGACACGTCGGTCAGGGCGCCGCGGGAGGTCACCAGCATTATGATCAGGGCAGGCACCAGGGTCACGATGTAGAGGCCGTTGGCCCGTGGCGTCAGGATGGTCGATCCCGCGATTCCGACGATCGGGAAGTAGCTGATGAGCGGGGTGTCCCGAGTGACGGTGTCGGTGCCGGACAGCGACGGGATCAGCGGTATCGCCCCGGTCAGCGCGACTTCGAGGCCGTAGCCGATCAGTGCGGCCATCACCATCGCCTGCCAGGTCCGGTCGATCGGCGATGACCGCGTTTCAACGGCCGTGGCCGGTTCCCCGACCCGCTTCCTGCGCTGAGCCTGCGACAGGGCGACGGCGGCCACCGCGCCGGCGAGCAGCGGGAGGATGAGCACCGGCAGCATGAGCGGCCACAGCGTCAGCGCAGGAACCCGTTGGATGGCCGACGCGATGGCGGGGGCCGCTCCGGCGCTGGTCCCGGCCGCGGTGGCGCCGACGAACACGACGATCCATCTGCGCAGCTGCAGCGTGTGCGGCCCAGCGGCGGGCGACAGGACACGGCCCATCAGTACTACGCGACGCGGTAGCCGACCAGGCCGTCCTCGGCGGCGCGCCGGAACAGGTCCACCCGCGTGTCTGCCGGGCGTCCGACCTTCCGGTACTTCTCGCGGATCCTGGCGACGTAGGTGTTGACGGTGGGCACGGTGCAGCCGAGCTCTCGGGCCACGGTCACGGATTTCGCGCCCATGGCGTACAGGGACAGGATCCTGACCTCCAAGGGGGCCAGGTGCTCGGCGACGAAGTCGCCGTCGGTGTCCAGGGCCGACGCCCAGTCCACGGGATCTGGATCCCGGTGGCCGGCTCGCACGCTCCGGAGCTGTACCGGTGCGTGCGACTGGTCCTGATGCCCTTGCGCTTCAACCCGCCCCAGGTGGTCCTGGCGGCCGTGGCCGGGGTCTACCGGTCCACCGGCTCGCGCGTCATCTCGGCCTGACCCCCGTCATCGCCCGGGCCCTTCAGGCGAACGTGCCGGTGGTGGAGGACCTGGACCTGGGTGCGCAGCCGATCATCGACGGAACGCTCCTGCCGCGCTGGTCGTGGAAGGACAGGCCCGACCTGTACTCCGGCGGGCACAGGACCGCGGGACTCAACGTCCAGGCCGCTGCGCGCCGGGAGCCGGGCGCCGAGGACCAGTCATCCGGCCCCGGCACCCGGCACACCCCGGCGCGGCAGGCTCACACCGGCAGCGGAGCGGCGGGCAGCGTCCAGGCGCGGCGCGTCTCAATGCTGACCTCGACGGCGTCGCCCTCGGCGTGGATGTCGGACACCTCCGGGTCGGACTCGACGCACACGAGCGTGCCGTGGGCGGTCTCCACGGTGTACTCCACGTGGTCGCCGTAGAAGACCGAGGTCAGCACGGTGCCCCGCCGGCCGGTGAGCTCGCCGGCCCCAACGCCCCCGCCCCCGGCGCGGCCCGAGCCGTCCCCGCCGTCGTCGGCGCGACTCAGGCGCACCGACTCCGGCCGCACGACCACGCACACCTCGTCGCCCTCGGAGACGTCGGGGTGCACCGGCACGACCAGGTCCTGTCCCAGGACGTCGACCCTGGCCGCCCCGTTGCTGATGGTCCCGGCCGTGGTCTCCAGGAAGTTGGCCCGCCCGATGAAGTCGGCCACGAACACGCTGGCCGGGTGGCGGTAGATCTCCTCCGGGGTGGCGACCTGCTCGATGCGCCCGGCGTTCATGACCACGATCCGGTCCGACATGGTCATCGCCTCGGCCTGGTCGTGGGTGACATAGATGGAGGTGATACCCATGCGCTGCTGGAGGCGGCGGATCTCCAGGCGCATGCGCACGCGGAGCTTCGCGTCGAGGTTGGACAGCGGCTCGTCGAACAGGAGCACCTTGGGCCGCACAACCATGGCGCGGGCCAGGGCCACCCGCTGCTGCTGGCCGCCCGAGAGCTCGTTGGGGGAGCGGTCGGCCAGCGCCGTGAGGTTCATGGAGGCCAGGACGACGTCGACCCGGTCGCGGATCTCGTCGGCGCCCAGGCGGCGCAGCTTCAGGCCGTAGGAGACGTTGTCGCGCACGCTCAGGTGGGGGAAGAGCGCGTAGGACTGGAAGACCATCGACATGGGGCGCTTGTTGGGAGGCAGGACCACCATGTCCTCGCCGTCGAGAACGACCCGCCCGGAGGTGGCGTCCTCGAAGCCGGCGATCATGCGCAGCGTCGTGGTCTTGCCGCAGCCGGACGGCCCGAGGAAGGTGATGAACTCGCCCGGCGCGATATCGAGGGCGACGTGGTCGACGGCGACGACGTCCTTGCCCCGGTTGGCGAAGATCTTCACGACGTCGCGCAGCTCGAGTCGGCCTGCGGTCGTGGCTGCCGTGTCGGTCCCGATGTCGGTTCCGATGCTGGTCCCGGTGCCGGTCGCTGCGGCGCCGACGCCGGTGGGCGCGGCGGCTCCCGGCGCCGCCGCGCTGCCGGTCGCGCTGTCAGTTGCTGCTGCGGCCGCTGTGCTCGCTGCGTCGGCCGTGGGGTCGGTGGTGGTGCTCATGACTGGGTCCTGGTGGTTCCGGTGGTGCGGGCCGTCCCGACGGCCCCGGTGGTTCTGGTGGTCTTGGGGGTCCGGGCCGCCCCGGCGGCCCGGACGCCTCCTGCGGCGCGGGGGAGCGATCGCTCCGGAAGCGCCCGGCGGCGCGCCGTCGTCATGCTCATAGGATCGCCCCCGACTCGCGGACCCGCCTGTCCTTGACGAGCAGGTTCATGGCCCCGGTGACGACCATGACGATGAGGATCAGGATCGTGCAGAAGGCGAAGGCGTTGCCGAAGCGTCCGGCGTCGACCTCGGCGAGGATCTGGGAGGTCATGATCTTCGTGCGCGGGGTCGTGATGAAGATGATCGGCGACAGCGTCGTCATCGACCGGGAGAAGGCGTAGGTCAGACCCGCCAGGAAGGCGGGGCGGATGAGCGGCAGGGTGACCCGGCGGAAGGTGGTCAGCCCCGAGGCGCCCAGCGAGGTCGAGGCCTCGTCGATCGCCTTGTCGATCTGGTGCAGGCTGGCCACGCCCGAGCGCTGCCCGGCCGGCGTCGAGCGGGCCACGTAGACCATGACGATCGCGATGGCGCCCGCCGCGATGGCGCTGCCGCCGGCCAGCGGCGGAATGACGTTCACCGTGCCGATGGCCACCGGCACGTTGTAGGTCACCAGGTAGCCGATGCCGATGACGGTGCCGGGGACGGCCAGCCCGAGCATGCCGATGAAGTCCATGAGCCCCGCGCCGCGGCGCAGGCGGACCACGACCAGCCAGGCGATGACCATGCCCAGGACGCCGGCGATCGGGGTGGCGATGAGCGCCAGGATCGTGGTGTCGATCATGGCGTCGTTGCCGATCCCGGACAGGATGTAGGTGAAGTGGCGCAGCGTGAAGGAGTTGTTGACGCCGAGGATCTCCACGAAGGCGCCCACGATGACCGCCGCGTAGACGACGACGACCAGCGCGAGCATGAGGGCGGCCAGGGCGAGCAGCGGGATGCGGGTGAGGTTGTCGCGGACCTGCTTGACGCTGCCGGCGGGCTTGCCGGTCACCGTCACGGTGGAGGTCCGCTTCGACCAGTAGCGCTGGAGGAGGAAGACCAGCAGCGAGGGGACCAGCAGCACGAGGGAGTAGGCGGCGCCGGCGGCCGTGTTGTAGTCGCCGGTGATCGCGATGTAGGCCCGCGAGGCCAGCACCGTGTAGTCGCCGCCGATGACCAGGGGGTTGGCCAGGTCTGCGATCGCCTCGACGAACAGCAGCAGGAAGGAGGCGGCGATGCCCGGGACCATCATGGGCAGGGTCACCGTGCGGAAGATCGTCCAGCGGCTCGCCCCCAGCGAGGACGCCGCCTCCTCCATGGCCGGGTCGAGGCTGCGGAACATGCCCAGCAGGTTCATGTAGGCCACGGGGAAGAAGGACAGGGTCAGCACCAGGGTCAGCCCGCTCAGTCCGTAGATGTTCCACTGCTGGCCCAGCAGCTGCTTGGAGACGAGGCCGTTGCGGCCGAAGAGCGTGATCGACGCCGTCGCCACCGCGAAGGGCGGGGAGACGATGGGGACCAGGCACACGAGGTGGAAGAGCCGCTTGCCCCGGAAGGCCACGCGGGCCTGGACGTAGGCGAGCATGAATCCGACGGCGGTTCCCAGCGCCCCGACGACGGTGCCCAGCACGAGCGTGTTGAGCACGATCGTGCGGTTGGTCGTGGAGGAGAACAGGCCCGTGAGGACCTTGAGGCCGGGTGCGGAGAAGGCCTCGGCGAGGACCCGGATCAGGGGCAGCCCGACGAGCAGGATGAGCAGGAGGAGGACGACGCCGGTGATGGCGAGCGTCACGGGGTCCTGGCGGACCTTCGTGCGGTCGCGGGAGCGGTCGCGGGCGAGCGCGCGGCCGGGCTGAGCCGGCGCGGCGGGTGAGACGGCGGTGGCGGACATAGGGTCTCGGATCGTTGTGCGGGCAAGGGGCGGCTGGGCCGGACTCAGTCCTTGGGGGCCGCGGCGACCTCGTCGTCGAAGCGGGCCGTGAGCTCGGGCTTGGCCTGCGCGGCCGCTGCGAAGTCGTAGTCGATGAGGTTGACGGAGTCGAGGTCGACCATCTTGTCGGAGTGGTCGGCCTCGGGGTTGGTCAGGACCTGGTAGGAGCCGACCGTCGGGCCCACGTTCTGCCCCTCGGCCGAGATCGCGTAGTCGATGTACTTCTGGGCGGCCGCCTTGTGCTTGGAGCCGGCCACCAGGGCGACGCCGCCGATCTCGTAGCCGGTGCCCTCCTTGGGGAAGGAGACGGTCAGGTCGGTCATGCCCTCCTCCTGGTACTTCACGCAGTCGTGGGAGAAGACCAGGCCGACGGCGGCCTCGCCGCGGCCGGCGATCTGGCCGGGCGCGGTGCCGGACTTGGAGTACTGGAGGACATTGGCGTGCATCTTCTTCATGTAGTCCATGCCGGCGTCCTCACCGCCGAGGCGGGTGACCTGCGTCCACAGGGTGGTGAAGGCCGTGCCGGAGGTCGAGGGGTGGGCGGTGGAGACCTGGCTCTTGAGGGTCGGGGCGAGCAGATCCTCCCAGGACTCGGGGGTCTTGGCGCCAATGGCGTTGAGCCGGGTCCTGTTCGAGCAGAAGCCGAGCACCCCGACGTACACGCCGGTCCAGCTGCCGTCGGCATCCTTGTACTTGTCGGGGATGGCGGCGGCCTCGGGCGAGACGTAGGGCTCGATGAGGCCCTGGTTGGCGGCCTCGCCGTAGCCGTCAACGGGGCCGCCGTGCCACACGTCGAACTCGGGGTTGTCCTTGGCGGAGGCCAGGCGCGCGACCGCCTCCCCGGAGGACAGGCGCACATAGGTCGCCTGGATGCCGGTCTTCGCGGTGAACTGGTCGGTCCAGGCCTTGCACAGGTCCTCCATGGCGCCGCAGGCGATGGTGATGGGGCCGTCGTCGGACCCGTCGCCGGAGGAGGTCGTCTTTCCGGCGCATCCGGCCAGGGCCAGGCTGATGGAGACGGCGCCGGCGAGGAGGGCGCCAGCCCTGCGGGAGAGCGTGCGGTGGGAGAGCATGGGAAGCCTTTCGGTACTGCGGCGCCACATCGCGCCGCTCGGCGCCATAATCGCCCGAGCCCCAGGAGCTGAGCGGGTCACGTCAGTGACGATTGGTGACAGGCCTGTCATTAACTGCGGGACCCCGCGGAGGGTATCGCGTCCGGTCCTCAGGGCAGCCTCGGCATGGTGTAGCCCTGGCCGCGGGCGGCGACGACGAGGTCGCCGGGCACCCCCCCGGCGCTTGAGATGGCGGCGCAGCCGGTAGACGGTGGTGCGCACCATCTCGCGCCCGCCCGCCGACTCCCCCGTCCCCCAGACCTCGTTGAGCAGGTCGGACCACGACGCGATGGAGCCGGCGTGCCGGGCCAGGACGGCGAGGAGGCGGGCCTCGGTGTCGGGCAGGGGCACCGGCCTGCCCTCCCAGGTGACCTCGCCGGTGGCGGTCAGGATGCTCAGCGCCCCGTTGGACACGGCGTCCCTGGCTCCCGGGGCGGTCCGGCGGACGACGGCGCTGGCCCGCAGCGCGAGCTCGCGCGGTGAGAAGGGCTTGGTGACGTAGTCGTCCGCGCCGGCCTCCAGGCCCGCAATGCGGTCCTCCTCGTCCCCCAGCGCCGTGAGCAGGATGATAGGGGTCGTGCTCGTGGCGCGTATCCGACGGCACAGCTCCACTCCGCCCAGGCCGGGGAGCATGACGTCCAGGATGACCAGGTCGAATGACTCCTGGCCCAGTCTCTCCCAGGCGGACTCGGCACTGGCGGCGCTGACGCACCGGAAGCCCTGGGTCTCCAGGGCGAAGGTGATGACATAGCGCATCTGGGGCTCGTCATCGACGACGAGTCCCAGCGGTTTCGGGTCGTGGGCGATCGGCTCCACCGTGTGTCTCCTGTTCTCATCATGCCCCGCCGGGCCCGGTTGCGGCATTATGACGCGCGGCGGACTCCGCAGCCCCGACGGGCTTCGCGGACCTGCCGATCCCGGCGGCCTCGGCCGCCCCGGCGTCGGGCCTTCCGGGCGCGGGCGGGCGGAGCGGCACGGTCAGGTAGACGACGGTCCCCCGCGAGGCCATGGAGTCCACCAGGATGGACCCTCCGTGCAGGGCGAGAATCTGCCTGGTGACCACCATGCCCAGTCCGACCCCGCGGCTGACCGGAGCCTCCAGGGAATTCTGTGAGCGGAAGGGCGTGAACAGCACCTCGCGCTGCTGGGGCGTCATGCCGCGGCCGTCGTCGGAGATGGTGATGAGCGCGGTGTCCTCCTCGCTGCTGACCGAGATGGTGATGGTGGCGCTCGGGCCCGCGTGGCGCACGGCGTTCGTCACCGTGTTGGCGATCGCCTGCCGCAGGAGCCGGCGGTCGGCGACCATGCGGATGGGGGCGCCGTGCTCCTCCAGCCGCATGGGCGTGCTCGCGGTGCGGCGCATCTCCTGGACCAGGTTGCGCACGAGGCGGCGCAGCTCGACGGTCTCCAGGTGGAGGGCGAACAGCGCGTGGTCGAGACGCGCTTGGGTCAGAAAGTCCTCCGCCATGCCGATGGCCTGCTCGGTGTTGTCCACAATGGTGGCCACGAAGCGCCGCTGCACCTCGTTGAGGTTGCCGGGCGTCTCCTCGGCGAGCAGTTCGGCCGAGGCCCGGATGAGGGTGAGCGGGGTGCGGATCTCGTGGGCCAGCGCGTCGCGCGGGGCGGCGTGCTGGGCGACCTGCGCGCGCAGCCGCTCGGTCTCGGCGCGCGCCAGGCGCGTGCGGCGCGCGGCCAGCGCCACCGCGCCGACAGCCCCCGCCACGGCGAGGACGGCCAGGATGGCGACGGCCCAGACGGTCCCGCTCACGGCGCGGCCCCGTCGTCGTCGGCGCCACCGGAGCCACCCTCCCCGGCCCGCGACACCGCCCGCACCAGCAGCCGCAGCAGGAGGATCGCCCCGGCCTTGTCCAGCGGCTCGTTGTTGTTGCCGCACTTGGGGGACTGCACACAGCTCGGGCACCCGGCCGCGCAGGCGCAGCCCTCGACGACGGCGAGCGTCGCGGCCAGCCACTGCCCGCCGGCCCGGTAGCCGCGCTCGGCGAAGCCGGCCCCGCCGGCGTGACCGTCGTGGACGAAGACCGTGGGCTCCCCGGTCTGCGGGTGCGCGGTGATCGACAGGCCGCCGATGTCCCACCGGTCGCAGGTGGCCAGCAGCGGCAGCATGCCGATCGAGGCGTGCTCGGCGGCGTGCAGCGCACCGGGCAGGTCAGTGGTCGCGATGCCCGCCGCCCGGGTGACGGCCTCCGGCACTGTCCACCACACGGCCGCGGTCGGCAGGACGCGCTCGGGCATGTCCAGCTGGTGCTGCGCGACCACCTCCATCCCCGGCAGGGCCAGCCTGGCGTAGCCGGTCACCTGGCTGGTGACCTCCACCGACCCGAAGGACCAGCGGATCCCCCCGCCCCACTCCCGGGCCCCGCGCTCGGCGATAATGCGCACGCTGGAGCGCTCACGTGCCCGGGTCCGGTAGCCGACCGCCGCCTTCTCGACCGCGATCGCGGCCTCCTCGGTGAGCTCGGCGACGACGTAGCTGCGGCCCTGGTGGATGTAGACGGCGCCCTCGTGCACGGTGGAGTCCGCGGCGGCGCCGTCAACCGTGCCGACCACCGCGCCCGTGGCGGCGTCGACCACCGGCACCTCCGGCGGCCCGTCCCCGCGCAGCGAGGTCAGGTCTTGGGGGCGGCCCGGCAGGCTCGCGTTCCAGTACCAGCCGGAGGGCCGACGGCGCAGCGCCCCGCGGGCCACCAGGTCGGCCAGGAGGGTCTCGTCGGGCAGCCCGAACAGCGCCAGGTCCGCCTCGCGCAGGGGCGCCTCTCCGGCCGCCGCGCACAGGTGCGGGGCGAGCACGTAGGGGTTGGCGGGGTCGAAGACGGTGGCCTCCGGGGCGGCGAAGACCGCCTCGGGGTGGTGGACGAGGTAGGCGTCCAGCGGGTTGTCGGAGGCGATGAGGACGGCGACGCCGCGGGTGCCGGCCCGCCCGGCGCGGCCCGCCTGCTGGCCCAGGCTCACCCGCGTGCCCGGCCAGCCGGCGATGAGGACGGCGTCCAGGCCGGTGACGTCGATGCCGAGCTCCAGGGCGCTGGTGGTGGCCAGGGCGCGGAGCCTGCCGCTGCGCAGGTCCCTCTCCAGCGCCCGGCGCTCCTCGGGCAGGTAGCCGCCCCGGTAGGCGGCCACGGTACTCATGAGCTCGGGCTGGGAGCGGCCCAGGGTGCGCCTGGCGCGCTCGGCGACGATCTCGGCGCTGCGCCGCGAGCGCACGAAGACGAGGGCCCGGGCGCCCACGCTCAGCAGGTCCACGAGCAGCTCGGCTGCCTCGACGACGGCGGAGCGGCGGGCCGAGGGGTCCTCGGTGGGGTCGAGCGTGTCGGGGCCGGCGGTGCCGGGGGCGGCGGTACTGAGGCCGGCGGTGCGTGGCTCGCCCGCGGTGGCTGTGCGTGACCCGCCGGTGTCGGCGGGCGCGCCGGGGGCCGCGGGCGTGGTGGTAGCAGCGCCGGCGGCCGGGGCCTCCCGGGCCCAGGCGAGCCACGGCTCGCGCAGCGCCGGCTGCCACAGGGCGAGGACCCGCTCGCCGGCGGGGGCGCCGTCGTCGGTCACGGCGACGACAGCGCCCGGCGCCGCCCCGATGAGGCGCGCGGCCGTCAGGGCCGGCTCGCCCGCCGTCGCGGAGGCGCACAGCACGACCGGCTCCGGGCCGTCTGGGCGCAGGCGGCGCACCAGCCTCAGCAGGCGGCGCAGGACGAGGGCGACGTGCGCGCCCAGGAGCCCGCGGTAGGCGTGGCACTCGTCGACCACCACATAGCGCAGCGAGCGCAGGAAGCGCGTCCACCGCTCGTGGCCCGGCAGGAGCGAGAAGTGCAGGAAGTCGGGGTTGGTGAGCACGACGTCGGCGTGGGCGCGCGCCCAGTCGCGCTCAGGCAGGGGCGTGTCGCCGTCGCAGGTGCCGGTGTGCACGGTGCGGATGGAGCCGGCCGGGACGCCGTCGGCCTGCTGGACGGCCTCGGTCTCGGCCACGAGGCGCTCCAGGGAGGCGGCCTGGTCGGCGGCCAGGGCCTTGGTGGGGGAGAGGTACAGGGCGGTCGGGCGGCGGCCGTAGGCGGAGATGCGCCCTCCGGCGTCCGGCCCGTCGCCCTGACCGTCGCCCGGCCCGCCGCCCTGGGCTGCGAGCACGCCGGAGACGATCGGCAGCCAGGCCGCCAGCGACTTGCCCGACCCCGTGCCGGTGGCCAGGACCGTGTGGCGGCCGGCGTGGACGGCGTCGGCGGCCCGGGTCTGGTGCGTCCACGGCGCCTCCACCCCCAGGCGCCCGTAGGCGGCCACGAGCGCGGGGTCGGCCCAGGTGGGCCAGGCGGCGTGGCGGGCGGGGCGCGCGGGGGTGCGCCGGAGGTGGACGAGGCGGCCGTCGCGCGCACCGATGCTCTCCAGGAGCTCGGTGAGGTCGCGTCGGGTGCCGTCTGCCATGGGTCAAGTGTGCCGCAGGGGTGCGACACGAATCCGCAGGGGTGCGCCCGCGGCCGAGGCGAGGTCGGCGTGGAGGCTTGCCGGGTGTGGACGTCGGCGGTTCGGGTGGGTCATAATGGTGGGGAGCCACCCGGTTGGGCCCGGATGGCTCCCCTGGCAGGCGGCTCAGCTGAACCACCTGCCGAGGGCATCCACAAGGACACCAACGGCCCGGATCAGGCGAGCGAGACCGGTCAGGACGTCGCTCACCTTCCGGGCCGTATCCTTGTCCTTGCGGATCTTGACGTGTCTGCCTCTCGGCTTGGACACGGCCCCCACCTCCTCCCTGGCTCCTTAACTTCCCCGGCAAGGACACTGGGTGTTCCGGGAGAAGGTGCCGGAGAAGGCCCCACCAGTATGCCGTGCGGACTGTCCGGTCGGCCACAGTCCCGGCTTGCTGATACGCCTGTCGCCCCATGGCTCCGCGTGCGGTCCCATGACGGGTGGGACCCTGAGACCCGAAGGATGTGCATGAGCTTCAAGGCCCATCTCGTGGCCGTCTCGCCGACGGTGCCGCGTCTCGACATCCTTGCGCATCCGGAGGGCGGGCCCGAGGGCGCGCAGGCCTTCATCGACCGGTCGGTGCCCGGATGGAGGCTGACGGGCGAGACGATCTCCATGCTCGCGGGTCGGGGCGTGGAGGGAGCCCGTTACATCGGCACCTGGGGGCCAGCGCCCTCATCCAGGGCGACGGCGCCGGGGTTCTTGCCCGAGACCTGCGTGCTCGTCGCGAGGACGGCGATCCCACCATCTACAAGCTGGACGTGTGGGGCGGGATCAACTCCTTCAGCTTTTGCGCGGTCGGCGATGGGATCAGCCGTCTCGTCGAGGTGAGTCTTGAGCAGCTGTTTCGGGCCCTTCGGGGACTGGGACGATGAGGACGGGTCGCGCATGATTCTCAAGACGAGTGGCGAGCCCCTGCTACTGGTACGGCGTCTACCCCGATGGCCCGTACGAGCCGGAGAACATGCCTGTGGACTGCGAGACCTTCGGGGAGGACGCGTGGACGTGGCTCGTCGGCCTGACCAGCTCCTTCGGGCGCGTGCCCGGCCGTCTCGCCGGGCTGGTCGAGCAGCGGGTGGCGGAGAAGGGCCGGCTCGTCGTGCACGTGGCCCTGCCCGCCTGACTCGTCCGGCCGCAGGCCCGCTGTGTGCGGGGCGGGGCCGGGTGTCCGTCAGAATGACATTGGAGGCCCAGGGCGTCGTGCCTCTCGGAAGAATCCTTGCGATCATGCGGTTTTTCTCTTGCGCGTCTGGGCCCGGAGGGGCCAATGTCATTCTGGTGGACACCTGCCGGCTCGGAGTCGGTTGACGCGCGGCCCGGCCCTTCTTCGCCGGAACGCGGGTCCGCTACGACCAGCTTGACGAGGACGTCACCGCAGGCCGCGTCACCGCCATCCACCGTGGAGCACCCCGCGATGGCTCGCGCACCAGCGACAGCGCCCGCGGCTCCCGTTTCGCCGCAACCCGAGCCCGGCGCCGGCACATGAGCGTAGCGGCCCGTACTGGCCTGCCGGGTGTGGACGTCGGCGGTTCGGGTGGGTCAAAACGGTGGGGAGCCACCCGGCGGGCCCGGATGGCTCCCCTGGCGGGCGGCTCAGATGAACCACCTGCCGAGGGCATCCACAAGGACACCAACGGCCCGGACCAGGCGAGCGAGACCGGTCACGATGTCGCTCACCTTCCGGGCCGTATCCTTACGCCCAACAGCCCGCTGAAACGGTCGACGTGGCATGCGAGCTCGTCGGCCACGCGGTGCTTCTTGGTGTCGAGAGTGTCGGAGCCGGCGGTCCTGCGGAACCGCGACATGGGCGGGAGGATGCGTGAGACGGCGGTTCCTTCGACGCCGATGCGTGCGAGTCCCGCCACAGCGGCCGCCACGAGCCGCCTGGTCGGCTCGGCCTTGAGACGCTCCTCGGAGATGAGGGCATCGAGCTCGGCTTGTTGGCGGTCCGTAATGTGGGCCTCCCACTGGGCGGCGACGTCGCCCGTCGAGGACACGGAGCGGACGAAGTCCTCGATGAGGTCGCGCTTGTTGTGCAGGGACGGGCTGGAGGCCAGTGCGCGTGTGATGTCGGCCGGGATCTCGTGGTCGACGTCGTCGAGGACATCGGCGTCGGCGAAATCGTCGAAGCTCGTCAGGATGTTGCGCAGCCGCAGGATCGCCCCGAAGAGCCGGATGAAGCGCTTCTGCTCGCTCTCGGAGGCGATCACTCTCCGGGCTCGAAGCTGGTGCGCAACTCGCTCACCTTCTCAAGGTACTCCTGGAGGTACTCGGTGCAGGGGCGCAGGAGCCGGACGACTGAGTCGATTGCATATCCTGATTGGTCGAGGCGCGGCGCATCTGGGAGCAGGGCGAGGCCGAGGAGCGCGCGGGGCGCGCAGCCCTCGCC
This sequence comes from Actinomyces israelii DSM 43320, assembly GCF_000711965.1. Classification (GTDB taxonomy): domain Bacteria; phylum Actinomycetota; class Actinomycetes; order Actinomycetales; family Actinomycetaceae; genus Actinomyces; species Actinomyces israelii. Next base: position 27,323 of record NZ_JONS01000019.1, on the reverse strand, counting down.
CGCGCCGCGGCGCGCAGGCGCGAGGCCGTGGCCCTGCTACGAGAGCAACGGCACTACAGCGCCTCTGATACGGCCCGGATACTCGGAGTGACGCGGCAGAGGATCTACCAGCTCGCACGATGAAGCCGCCGGAGTCGGCCCGGATCACCCGGTGGCTGCCGATGCGGATGCGCCACGCCGCCGGCTCCCGCGCGCCGCCGACCGGTCTCACTCACCACGGTCTCACTCACCACACGCCGATAATGCTCCACCAGAGGGGGCCGACCACCAGCCAGATCGCCAGGTGCACGGTCCCGAGCGCGAGCCCCGTTCGCCACCAGGTCCCCAGCTCGACGAACCCGGAGCCGAAGTACAGGGGAGCCGGCCCGTTGCCGTAGTGGGTCAGGCATCCCATGAGGGTCGGGATCGCCCCGAGGAACACCGTCAGCGGCACCCCCGGCAGACCGAGAGCCAGCCCCACCCCGAGGAAGACGGCGAACATGGAGGCGGTGTGCGCCGTGCCCGAGGCGAACAGGTAGTGGGTCAGGGCGTACACGCCCGTCAGGGCCGCGAAGGCCGCGACCGTGCCCAGGCCCCCCATCATGGAGCCGGTGCTGTCCCCGAGCCAGCCGATGAAGCCGAGCTTGTTGAGGTAGGTGCCCATCATGACCAGCGCCGCGAACCAGGTCAGGGTGTCCCAGGCCGAGCGCTCGGCCTTCATCTGCTCCCAGGTCAGCGCCCCGGTCAGCAGCAGCGCGCCCAGGCCCAGCAGGGCGACCGTCGTCGCGCTCATGAAGGACTCGCCTATCGCCCACAGCACGATCATGATGAGGAAGACCCCGAGCGTCACCCACTCGTGCGCCGTGACCCGCCCGAGCCGCCTCAGCTCGCGGGCGGCCATGACGGAGGCGTCCGGGGTGCGGCGGATCTCCGGCCTGTGCAGCGCGTAGGTGACCAGCGGCACGGCGACGACGCCGAGGAGTCCGGGCACGACCGCGGCCAGCAGCCAGCCGGGCCAGTCGACCTCGACGCCGGCCGCGGCCGCCAGCCGCGAGGACATGGCGTTGGGGGCGGCGCCGGTGAAGAAGATGACGGAGACGGCCAGGTTGAGGTTGTAGGTCGTCAGCGCCAGGTAGGAGCCGAGCCGCCGGTGGGTCTGCGGCCTGTCCGGTTCTGAGCCGAAGGCCCTGGCCACGCTCATCATGACCGGGTACACGTACCCGGAGCGGGCCGTGTTCGAGGGGATCGCCGGCGAGGTGACCAGGTCGGCCAGGCCTAGCCCGTAGGCCAGGCCGAGGCTCGAGCGGCCGAAGACCCTGACGAACAGGTAGGCGAGCCGCTCGCCCAGCCCGGAGGAGATCACCGTCCGGGCGGCGAAGAACGCGGAGACGATGAGCCAGATCGTGGAGTTGGAGAAGCCGGACAGGGCGGCGGAGACCTTGTCGGCGGAGCCGCCGTCGGGCGCGAGGACGCCAGTCGCGGCGCACAGGGCCATGGCGATGATCGACAGCGCGCCCATGGGGGCGGCCTTGGCGATGATTCCGACGATGGTGGCCAGGAAGATCGCGAAGAGGTGCCAGGCGCTGGGCTCGAGTCCCCCCCGGGACGGGGACGAACCAGACGAGCGCGCCGACGGCGAGGCAGGCGGCCAGCGCCCACGGCCTGGTCTCACGGCCCAGGCCCGGCCGCTCGGGGCCCGACGGCGCGGGCGGGGGCTGTGATGTCTGTGCCGTCGAGGCTCGGCCCGCCGGTGCCGGGCCCGGCCCGCCGCCGGGCCGGGGGGCGCGGGCGTCAATGCTGATGGCGGCCGGCCGGTCTGCGGCGCTCCCCTGCGCGGCGCTCGCGTGCGCGGCACCCGCGTCGGGGACGCTCGGGGAGGCCGGGTGGGCGTCGGCGTTCATCTGATGTACCTGACCTTCTCGTTGAGGGAGGCCAGCGCAGCCTCCTTGCGCTCGTTGTAGAGGACCTTCTGCCGCTCGAACAGGTTGCCGCCGTGGGCGTCGATGGAGACGATGAGGGGCCCGAGCTGCTTGACCCGGAAGGTCCACAGGGTCTCGGGCATGCCCAGGTCGCGCCACTGCGCGTCCTCGACCGCCTCGACCGCGGTGGCGGCGATGACCGCGTTGCCGGCCGGGAAGACGCAGTGCAGGGCGCCGTGGGCGGCGCAGCCGGCCTCGGTGCCCGGGCCCATGCCGCCCTTGCCGACGATGAGGCGCACGCCCGTGCGGGCGATGAACTCCTCCTCGGACATCTCCATGCGCATCGAGGTGGTGGGGCCGACGGCGACGACCTCGAACGCGTCCCTGTCCTCGTCGACCACGCGGATAATGGGGCCGGCGTGGAGGATGGCGCCGTCGCGTATGTCCACGGGCAGCTCGCGGCCGTACTCGATGAGACGGCGGTGGGCGACGTCGCGGCAGGTGGTGATATGGCCGTCGAGGAAGACGACGTCGCCGATGCGGATGTCCTCGATGTCCTCCCGCTGAATGGGGGTGGTCAGCGTGATGTGGTGGGCCGTGGCCCGCCCGGTGGTGCTCATAGCTCGACTCCCCTGTGCGTGATGAGCTCATAGCTCAGGTTGCGGTCGAAGCGGATGGTGCCGCGGCGGTGCGACCAGCAGCCGGTGTTGACGGCCACGGAGAGCACCGAGGGGTGGCGGGCGGAGCTCTCAATGTTGACGCCCATCGTGGAACGTGTCCCGCCCAGGCCCTGGGGGCCCAGGCCGATCGAGTCGATGGCCTCCTGGAGGTCGTCCTCCAGCCGGGCGACCCGCGGGTTGGAGGCGTGCGAGCCGACCGGCCGCATGAGGGCGAGCTTGGACATGTAGCTCGCGGCGTCGATGGACGAGCCGATGCCCACCCCGACCAGCAGCGGCGGGCAGGCGTTGATCCCGTAGGAGGTCATGACATCCAGGACGAACCTCATGGCGGCCTCGTAGCCCTCGCCCGGCATGAGGGTCTTGCCCTGGCCGGGCAGCGAGCAGCCGCCGCCGGCGAGGTAGACGTGGAGGGTCAGGTCGTCGCGGCCCTCGGCGAGGTCCCAGTAGATCCACGGCGACTTCGTCCCGACGTTGGTGCCGGTGTTGAGCTCGTCGAAGGTCTCCACGGTGTTGTGGCGCAGCGGAGCGAGGCGGGTGGCCTCGGCGATGGAGGCCTTGAGGGTCTCGGCGAGGCCGTCGGCGCAGGGGAAGTGGCTTCCCACCGTGGCGAAGATCTGCACCAGGCCCGTGTCCTGGCAGGAGGGGCGCCTCAGCCTCTCGGCCAGTTCCTGGTTGCGCTGCATGGTGCGGTAGATCATGGTCGCCATGGGGTTGGTCTCCTCCGCGGCCAGCGCCTTGAGCCGGGCGGTGACGTCATCGGGCAGGCGGCGGGAGACGACGGCGGTGAAGCGGGCGACGACGTCGGCGAGCTCGGCGAGGCGGCCGGGGTCCGAGTCCGGCGGCAGGGCGGTGGCGGAGAGGGCGGGAATGGTTGTGTCGGCGGCTGTGCCTGCGGCGGTCACGGCGGTCCTCCTTCGGCCGGCGCGGTGATCTGTACCCTTTCAAGGGTCCGCTTACGGCCGGCGCCGGTCTGTCCAATGCCTCAGAGGGGCGGGCGGGACGGTGCTCCCGTGGCGGGGCGGTGCGGTGCCGGTCGCGAGGGCGGGGACCTGACCGGATGCCCTGCGGCCTGCGTCCCGCAATCGCCGTCGTTCCGGGCCTGCGCGCCTCGCGCGGGCCTGCGGGGCGGGGCCGCGCCCCTTCTCGGCCTGGAGATTCGCCAGGCCTGGACCGCCTCGCCACTCGGGCGCAGCGGCACCGGCGCGCCGAAGGGCGGGACGGTGCGCACCTACCCGCTGTCGGCCATCTGCTCCAGCCGGGCCGTCAGCGAGCGCGTGAGCTCCAGGGCCTCCTCGACCGGCGAGGGGCGCGCCAGCAGGGCCGCCGTCGTGCAGGGCCCCTCCGCCCCGCCGGTCGCGCCGCGCGAGGCCCAGACGCGCAGCACCCGCATGACCGACTCGTCGCCGCGGGAGACGTAGCGCTGGTGGAAGACCTCGTCCGCGGCGGCGGTGTCCGTCGTCAGCAGGCTGCGGTAGGCGGACGGCGTGCGTCCGAAGGCGCGGCGGAAGGCCGTGTTGAAGGCCTTGACGTCCGGGAAGCCGGCGTCGGCGGCGACGCGCGCGATGAGGTGGTCGGTCTCGCCCAGGTCTCGGGTCGCCCGCCGCAGCCGCACCCGGGCCAGGTACTCGCTGAAGGTCATCCCCACCTGCTGGTGGAAGACCTGCGAGAGGTAGCCGGGGGAGAACCCCACGCGCCGCGCCAGGCGGTCCAGGGTGATGCGCTCGCGGAAGGAGGAGTCGATGTAGGTCACCGCCCGTTGCAGCGCCCGGTGGTTCTCGACCGCCGCCGGCGGCTCGCCGGTGTTCGCCGGGGCGGGCGGGAAGTGGTCGAAGAGCGTGGCGACGACGTCGAGCAGACGCGCCTCCCAGGCGGCGTCGGCGCCTGGGCCGCAGCGGTGGGAGGCGAGCATCATCCGGCAGCACAGGGTGCGCAGCCGCGTGAAGCCGACGTCCTCGCGCGTGGCCGGGGCGGAGCGGCAGGCGAAGCGGGGGACGGCGCCGTCGGGGGTGAAGGAGGCCAGATAGTCGCCCTCGATGTGCAGGCACATGACTGTGGTGCGCGGCTGGGTGGCCAGCGTGGCATGGCCGTCATTGGCGTTGATGACGACGACGTCGCCCGGCTCGAGCTGGTTGACGCTCCCCGCGGCGCACAGCTCCAGGGCGCCGGTGATGACCACGAGGATCTCCAGGGCCGTGTGCCAGTTGTAGTGGTAGGAGCCGATCGCGTACACGTACTGGCTGGCGCGCAGGCCCCGGGCGGCCGCGTCGTGGACGTGATGGAGCTGTGTCGCGGCCGGCCCTGGCGTCCCCATGTCATCCATGGTAGACGGGCCTGTCGGAGGCGGCCGGGCGCCGTCGTCGATCGGCCCGGCAGCGACCCCGGCCGGGACCCCGCCCGCGACATGTGCGCCGTCGGTCTCGCCGGTCGCCCCGCGACACGCGCGATCCCGCCCGCGACACGCGCAGCGGACCGAACGACATATGGGCGCGTGATCCCGCGCACATATCGGGAAGAGCCCCGGAATCCCGCCGAAAGCGTTCGTACGTCAGTTCGAGGGGTGTCGACATGACCACAATATGTAGTGGTCACAGACCAGTCTCGCATCTACATGATGTGTTGCATACGTGTGATTCGGTTGTAGTCTCACTCCTGGTGGTGCCGCGCCGGACGCCCCTCCCGGGGGCTGGAGCGGCAGCGCCCGCCGTACTCGTTCACCGACGCACTGGAGAGTTCCGTGTCAGACAGCAGCCAGATCCCCACCGCCGCTCACCTCGCCGCCGCTCACCCCGAGCTCGTGGCGCGCGGCTCCGCCGACTCCGCTGTCGCCCACGGCTCGCGGCCCCAGATCGACGCCGTCTCCACCATCACCGAGTACCTCGACCGCTCCGACTGGCGGGTCAACGCCAACGCCAACCAGGGCTACTCGCTGGGCGGGATGATCCTCAACACCTCCGGCAAGGTCATCGCCAACTACTGGCTGAGCCAGATCTACTCCCAGGAGGCGGGCGACGCCCACCGCGCCGGCGACTTCCACATCCACGACCTGGACATGTTCGCCGGCTACTGCGCCGGCTGGTCGCTCAAGAACCTCCTCCAGCAGGGCTTCAACGGGGTGCCCGGCAAGATCGCCTCCGCGCCGGCCAGGCACTTCTCCTCCGCCGTCGGGCAGATCGTCAACTTCCTGGGCACGCTCCAGAACGAGTGGGCCGGCGCCCAGGCCTTCTCCTCCTTCGACACCTACATGGCGCCCTTCGTCCGCCTGGACTCCATGACCTACGACCAGGTCCTCCAGTGCATGCAGGAGCTCATTTTCAACCTCAACGTCCCCTCCCGCTGGGGCACCCAGACGCCCTTCACCAACCTCACCTTCGACTGGACCTGCCCCGCGGACCTGGCCGACGAGCACCCCCTCATCGGCGACGAGCTGTGCGACTTCACCTACGGGGACCTCGCCGAGGAGATGGGCATGATCAACCGCGCCTTCATGGAGATCATGACCACTGGCGACGCCGAGGGGCGCGTCTTCACCTTCCCCATCCCCACCTACAACATCACCAGGGACTTCGACTGGGACACGGAGAACTGCGAGCGGCTGTTCACCATGACGGCGAAGTACGGCCTGCCCTACTTCCAGAACTTCATCAACTCCGAGCTCGACCCCGGCATGATCCGCTCCATGTGCTGCCGCCTCCAGCTCGACCTGCGCGAGCTGCTCAAGCGCGGCAACGGCCTGTTCGGCTCGGCCGAGCAGACCGGCAGCGTCGGCGTCGTCACCGTCAACATGGCCCGCCTGGGCTACCTGCACGCCGGGGACGAGCCCGGCCTCGTCGCGGCCCTGGACCGCCTGCTGGAGATCGGCCGGGACACCCTCGAGCTCAAGCGCACCGTCATCCAGCACCACATCGACGCCGGCCTGTTCCCCTTCACCAAGCGGTGGCTCGGCACGCTCGACAACCACTTCTCGACCCTCGGCGTCAACGGCATGAACGAGATGGTCCGCAACTTCACGCGGCACGACGGCGGCGGCTACGACCTGACCGACCCGCGCGGCCACGACATGTGCGTGCGCCTCCTCGACCACGTGCGCGACAAGATGGTGGAGTTCCAGGAGGCCACCGGCCACCTCTACAACCTTGAGGCCACCCCGGCGGAGGGCACCACCTACCGCTTCGCCAAGGAGGACCGCAAGCGCTTCCCCGGCATCCTCCAGGCCGGCACCGAGTCCAACCCCTACTACACGAACTCCTCGCAGGTGCCTGTTGCCTACACCGACGACCCCTTCGAGGCCCAGGAGATGCAGGAGGAGCTGCAGACCAAGTACACCGGCGGCACGGTCCTCCACCTGTACATGAACGAGCGGATCTCCTCGGCGCAGGCCTGCAAGGAGCTCGTGCGGCGCAGCCTGACCGCCTTCCGCACCCCCTACATCACCGTCACGCCGACCTTCTCGATCTGCCCCACCCACGGCTACCTGGCCGGGGAGCACCTGACCTGCGAGAAGTGCGCCGAGCTGCACCCGGGTGCCGAGCCGGTCGAGTGCGAGGTGTGGACGCGCGTCATGGGCTACTTCCGCCCCGTGAAGTCCTTCAACATCGGCAAGAAGGGCGAGTACATGGAGCGGCAGATGTTCACCGAGGACGCCGCCGGCGGGCACGGCCCCGCCGTCTCGCGGCTGAGCGCCGTATCCGCGTAAGGCTGGGCATGCTGGTGTCGCGGGTGCCGCGAGAGTCCGAGGGGGCGTCGGGCGAGTGCCTCGAAGGCGCGGCGGGGCTGGCGGGAGCGGCGCGAGGAGTGAGCGGCGCGGATGGTAGCCGAGAGGCACTCGCCCGACGCCCCCGCCCCCGGTCGCACGCGGCCGACGACCTGGTCATCGCCGGGCTGGTCCCCATGAGCACCGTCGACTGGCCCGACCACCTCACCGCGACGGTCTTCGCCCAGGGCTGTCCCTGGAACTGCTTCTACTGCCACAACCAGGCGCTCATCCCCACGCGCACGCCCGGGGCCGTCGCCTGGCAGGAGGTGCGCGCCCTGCTGGGGCGGCGCCGCGGGCTGCTCGACGGCGTCGTCTTCACCGGTGGCGAGGCGCTGCGCCAGGACGCGCTCGCCGACGCCGTCGGCGAGGTCGTCGAGGCGGGCTTCCGGGTGGGGCTCCACACCGCGGGTGCCTATCCGCGGCGCCTGCGCGACCTGGTCGCCTCTGGGCTCGTCTCCTGGGTGGGGCTGGACGTCAAGGCGCTGCCCGAGCACTATCAGGCCGTGGTCGGGCGGCCCGGCGCCGCGGCGAAGGCGTGGGAGAGCCTGCAGGTCCTGCTGGAGGCGGACACTCCGTTCGAGGTGCGCACCACGGTCGTGCCCGGGGACGTGACCGCCGACGACGCCGTCGAGGTCGCGCGCCGCGTGCACGAGGCCGGGGCGCGGGTCTACGCCCTGCAGCAGGCGCGCGGCAAGGGCACGACCGGCGACTTCGCGGTGACTGCGGCGGGCTGGGACGCCGCCTGCGAGCGCATGGCCGAGCGCATCGGAGCCCTCGGCTGGGAGCGGTTCACCTACCGGGCGGCCTGAGGACGGCGCGGGCGGCCCACCCCCTCCCTCGCCCTTTTTCGTCGAGATCGGTTCAGTTCCGCACCGAGATCGGTTCGCGGGCGGGCTGTTGGGGCGGGTTGCTGTGGTCGGTAGCCTTGTGTCATGGATGTGATGGGTGCGCCCATGGCTCCCGGTTCCAGGAGCGTGGGTCTGTGTGAGGTCGGTCGGCGGGCCGTGGAGGTCTATCGGGAGGTGGAGTCCACCGGTGTGCCGGTGACGGTGACCGACAACGGTCGGCCCATCGCTCGGATCGTCCCCATCCGGCGCGGGGAGTCTTGGTACCAGCGCATGGTCCGCCAGGGCCAGGTCCGACCCGCCAAGCATCCTTTCCGGTTGCCGGTGGAGCGCTGCACCCTCCCCGAAGAGACTGACCTCGAAGACTTCCTCCTCGGCGAGCGGTTGGAAGAGCGGTGATCTACGTCGACACATCAGCAGCGCTGCTGGTTCTTCTTGGACAGGAGGGTGCTGTCTCGTCCCAGACCTTTCTCGGCAGGTTGGCGTCCGGAGAAAGAGTAACGTCCTCTGTCCTGCTTCAGATAGAGATGACCAGGGCTCTTCACAGAGAGAAGCTCTCGCTGACTATCGCCCAGGAGTTTCTCAACGGCGTGGAACTGCTGCCCATTAATGACGACGTGATTGAGCGGGCGTGCGCCATGACTGAGGAGCTGAAGTCCCTGGACGCCATTCATCTGGCGACCGCACTGCTGCTCGACGACCCGGGTGATCCGGTCACCGTCTTCACCCACGACGCCCGCCTGGTGCACGCTGCCCGCGCTCACGGCCTGGCCGTCTTCGATCCGCTCGCGGCCTGAGGGCGGCGCGCGGGCTGTCTTAGCCGGGGCCGGCTCCGCTACGCTCCCGCGAGGAAGACCGCGCGGATCGCCGCGACCCTCGCCGCCAGCCTGTCGGGAGAGATGTTCCGCGAGGAGATCGGCGGCAGGGCGGCGATGAGAAAGGTCAGCTCGGTGTACGCGCGGGCCGCCGCCCGCCGGTTCGCGCCCGGATCCCGCCAGGTGGCCGCCACGACGTCGTACCCCAGGGAGGAGACCTCCCGCTGGACCGCGTACCACGGCTCGAGGGCGGCGGGATCATCAGGGCGGGCGGAGGACAGCACGGCCCCGGCCCGCCCCAGCTCGAAGACGAGACGACGCCGGTGGTCGCGCACCAGGGACGTCAGCGGGTGCCACCTCGCCCGGCGCCACCAGCCGCGGCCGGGCGCCGCCGCCTCCCCGGAGCGGATGGTGGTGTCCTCCAGCCCGTCGGCGAGGTCCGCGAGGACCTTCACGAGCGAGCTCAGGGTCAGCCGGTACTGCCTGCGCACGAGCAGCACCGGGGCCCGCCGCCCCATCGACCAGGTGACGAGCACCGCCGAGCTCGCCCCGATGACGGTCTCCAGCACGCGGTCGCCCATGAGGGTCACGATCTGCGCAGAGGATGCCGCAGGGGTGAGCATGAGCGCGAAGACGGTCACGAAGACCACGGCGACCGCGTAGTTGCGCGTCACCAGGCTCTCCAGCGCGTAGACCGCGGCGATCACCAGGCACAGGCGCACCCAGGTCGACGGGTCGAGCGCGACGATCCCCAGGTAGACGACCGTGCCCAGGGCCGTGCCAATGACCCGGTGGGCGGCCCGGATCGTGAGATCCGCACGGGAGGCCCCCATGTGCAGGACGATGAGCGAGGACAGGATCGCCCAGTAGGGCCGCCCCACCGGCGACAGGAACGCCGCCGAGGAGGCCAGGAGCACCGCCGTCGCCGCCCTCCCTGCCACCAGGCGGGGGCGGGACCCGCGCTCTGCCGCGGTGCGCAGCAGGTAGCGGGCCTTGGGGCGGCCCATGGGCACCAGGTCGAAGTTGTCCGTGATGTCTGGGTGGTCGCCGGGGAAGGACTGGGCGTGCAGGACCGACACCAGCCGCAGGTGGGCCGCGCGCAGGCGCTCCTCCAGCGCCCGCCCCCGGGCGGTCAGCGGCACGGTGCCGGGGGTGCGCCCGGTGCGCAGGATGTGCCAGGCGTCGTCGACACCGATCCAGGCGCGCGAGCGCGCGATGGCGCGCTGGGAGACCAGGGAGGCACCGTCGTCGTCGGTGGGCGCGGGCAGGCGGCAGTAGGCGGCGACAGCCTGCTCCGCCTCCTCCACGCTCTCGCGCTCGGGCGCGTACGGGTCCAGGGCGAGGAGCAGCAGGGAGGCCGCCGAGGCCAGCGCCCAGGCCAGGGCGGTGATGGGGACGAGGGTCGGCACCGTCCAGCCCTCCGAGCCCATGTAGGTGCCGAAGGCCCCGGCGAACACGGTGTTGATGGGGCCCGGCGGTCCGGTCAGGAGCGCGTGCCAGGTCCACACCACCACCAGCGTCATCGCCGTCATGACCGGGGGGATGAGGGCGGGGTGCGGGGCGATGAGGATGCCGATGCTCTGGCAGGCCAGCGTCGTCGCCCCGACGGCGAGCAGGGTGCGCACGCGACGACGCAGCGGGGCCTCGCGGCCGGAGTTGGCCACCATCGCACCCAGCAGCCCCAGCGAGCCGCGGGTGGGTCCCAGAATGAGAACGGTCCCGATCAGGCCGAGGGCGATGGCGGCCACCCACCGCAGGGCCCGGCGGGCGCGGCCCGGGGCCGGCTGGAGGGTGATGAGGCTGCGGCCCAGCCTGGTCAGACCGGAGCGCCACGCGTGCATGGGGCCAGGATAAGGGGCCTGGGCGGGGTCCTTGGCGAGCTCGGCGCCGGGGCAGCGGCTCTCAGAGCCCGGCCGGGGGCCGACGGCGCGGGGCGGCCGCTCGACGGGGAGCGAAGCGCGCCGGAGCGCGCCGGAGCGCGCCATGGCCCGGCGGGGCGCGCGGGGCGCGGGCGGTTGGGCCCGAGCGGGGTAACAAGTAGGACAAGGCGGGTACCCCACGAGGATGAGCGACGAGACCGTATCCGAGCCAGTCGAGCCGCCGTCTCCGGAACCGACATCCTCTCGCCCAGTTCCCGCACCCCTTCGCCGACACCACCGGTCCCGGCGAAGGGCCTCACTGGAAGACTCGCTGGAGGAGCAGCGGCGCGAAGGCGCTGAGGTCGACCATGACGGTGCGTGAGTACCGCTCGATGAATCCGATGAGGAACTGCCGGAAGAACAGCTCCTCCACGGACGGGCCCGCGACTCCGGCGACGGTGACGAAGAGGAGCGGTGTGAGCGTTGCCGCGATGCGGAAGACGCTCTCGTCGTTCTGCAGCACCGCGCCCGACAGGCCCGTGACCCGCAGCAGGAACGCGGTAGTCGCCCGGGATCAGGGGCCTGCCAGGACTGAGGAGAAAACAGCCTGCATAGACAATCACGAAGTCGCCCTGCGCGATGCGGGTCTCCCTGGCGGCGCCTTGATGGCGCTCGCCGAGCCGGTGGGGACTGGTGGAGGCGGTTATGCGTCAAGCGTGCCGGCGCGGTCGCACAGGCGACATCGCCTACCGGGAGGAGGCGAGTCGCGGGCCCCGGACCCCGGTCCTATGCCGGACGCCGACGCCGGCCTCCGCCTGCTTCCTGAGCGCCCGGAGTGCTCGGCGCGCAGGTACCAGTTCTGCAACGGTTGACGTGGTCTTGCAGACCCGTCCCGATGGCGTGCTTGAATGCCCGTGACTAGACGTCGCCGTCCCCTTCTGCTCGAGGCCCCCATGACTACGCCCTTCAGACCCTCTTTCTCTCCCGCACCCCCTTCGCCCTCCTACCCCGTTCCTGTGCACTCCCCTCGGCCGACACCTCGGCATCGCGAACTGCTCCGCAAGTCGCTGCCTTTCATTCTGGTCTTTCTGAGCTTCCTCCTCGGTATCGGGGTCGGTGCCTCTGGCTCGTCCACCACTGCGACTTCGAGTCCGAATTCGACGGATACTCCCTCTCCGGAAGTGACCGTTGTCTACACCCCGACGCCGGTGCCCACGGTTGTCTACGCCCCGACGCCGGTGCCCACCATCGTCTACAGCCCGGCCCCGGCAACGCAGGCTCCGGAGGAGCGGGCTGCGCCTGAGCCCGCCGTCCCCCGGTCTGAGGATGAGGGCTCGGCGAGCGGGCAGGATGCTGGTACCGCGGATGACGGCGATTCCTCGAGTCCCGGGGAGGCGCCTGCGGCTCATCCAACGCCCGAGAGTGTCTACTATCGCAACTGCGATGCGGCCCGAGCCGCCGGCGCCGCCCCGCTTTATCGGGGCGAACCCGGATATCGGTCCGGGTTGGACCGTGACAACGATGGCATCGCCTGTGAGCGGAAGTAGCCAGAGCGACGAGGTAGAGCGGCCCGTTGAATCCGCCTCCTGCCGTGGCACGGAACGCTGCATTCACGCGTCCGCTCGGATGAGGCGCAGGATCCCGCCCGCCTGGACCGCCGTCGTCCGCGCCTGGGCGGCCGGGAGCATCGGGTCGGGGGCTGTCGAACCGTGGTTCGATGAGGCAGGGCCGGAGCCTTTCTAGACTGGCCGGGTGCCTGCACCCGCCGTCTCGTCGCGCCGCTCCATGCTGGGAGGCGTGGTCGCCAGCTGCCTGATACTCCTCGTGGTTGGGATCACGGTCGTCGGGATCTCCCCGACGCCGCCGCTCCCCGCCCGGGCGGGGACGCTGGCCGCCATCGCCGGCCTGGTGGTTGCGGCCCTGTGGCTGCGGCGCCGCGACCGCCGCAACTATGAGCGGGCACTGGCCCACGAGGCGGCGGGGCGGGCCGTGGCGGAGGACCGCCTCGTCATCGCCCGCGAGCTGCACGACGCCGTCTCCAGGAGCCTGGGCGCCATCACGGTGCGCGCCGCCGTGGCCCAGCGCCTCGCTACCGATCCTGACGGGCTGCGCGGCGCCCTGCACGAGGCCGAGGAGGCCTCCCGCGAGGCCACCGATGGGCTGCGGCGCATGCTGGCCGTGCTGCGGGTGGACCGGGCCGGTGCCGCTGGGGCCGACGGCGTCGCCAGCCTCGAACCCGCCCTTGCCGGGGCCGTGGCCCGGGCCCGCCGCACGGCGTGTCGGTCACGGTCGACGGTGGCCGCGGATTCCGGCCGCCTCCGGTCGTGGAGACGGCCATCCGGGTCGTGGACGAGGCGCTGGCCAATACCGTCCGCCATGCCGGCCCCACGCGCGCCCGCGTCGCGCTTGTGGCACTGGCCTCGACGGCGGGCTCCTGAAGCCGGCCCCACGCGCGCCCGCGTCGCGCTCCGGCGGGAGAGGGCCCGGCTGCGCGTCGCCGTCGACGACGACGGACCGGCTCCCGGCTGGGAGCCGCGTCCCGGGGCCGGTCAGGGCCTGCGGGGCCTGCGCGAGCGGGTCGGGGCCCTGGGCGGGACCCTGACGGCGGGGCCAGTTCGTCGCGCGCCGGTCGGCGATGCGGGCGGGGCCGGCGAGTCCGCCAGGACCGGCTTCGTCGTCGAGGCCGTCCGCCACTGCCGACGGCGCGGCCCGACCGGGACATGGAGGCTCCCGCGTGCGGGAGGCCGAGGAGCTGCTATGGATGAGCGGGCCGCCAGTCGCCTGCCGAGCCGACCGCCGGGGCGGCTGCCGAGCTGTCTGCCGAACCGGCCGTGAGGACCGAGCCGAATGAGTTGGCCCGCGGTCCCATCCGCGTCCCCATCGCCGAGGACCGGGCGCTCCTGCGCGCCTCCTTCGCCGCGCTCATGGGCGCCGAGCCCGACCTGACGGTCGTAGGCCAGGCCGCAGACGGGGTCGAGGTCGTCGCGCTGTCGGCCGGGGTGCGTCCCGATGTCGTCGTCATGGACATCCAGATGCCGGGGCTCACCGGCATAGAGGCCACTCGCCGCATCTGCGCCGACCCGGCGCTCGCGGACACGCGCGTGCTCGTTCTGACCATGTTCGAGATCGAGGAGTACGTGCTGGGGGCGCTGCGGGCAGGCGCCTCGGGTCTCCCGTCCCCCTTCGCTGAGATCGAGCCGGAATACGACCGATCTCGGCGAAGGGGGCGGGCGGAGGGGAAAGAGGGGGAGGCGGCGGGAAGGGAGGGGGTGCCTGGCCGAGGACGTCCAGCACGCGGGCGCGGACCGCTCGGGGACTGCGGGGCCCGGGGCGGCGCAGCCCGGGATGGCGAACCGGGAGAGGCGGGCGACGCCGCGCCTCGCACCATTGCCTCACCAATGCCTGAGCACCACTATTCTGCGCGCCCTGCGTCTGGGATCGCGATATCGAATCAGGCCGGGTCCTGGATGTCGTGGCAGGTGCGCGTGGTCCTGTTGTCCTGGATAAGGACACTGTCAGGGGACTCGATTCCCAGGACGGATCCACGCTGTGGGGCTACCAGGTGCGCAGTGCGAACTTTGTATCGGCGAGCGATGATTCTGTGCCCGAGCCGGAGACGTACCTGGTTCCCAGCCCCGACCTCAAGCACCTGGCCTTTCAGGTTCGCCTCAAGCGCAGCTTCCCCGAACGGGAGGAGAGTGGCAGCGTGATCGTCCTCGACACGATCACCGGTGATGTCGCCGTTCGGCAACCAATGGACGAGGCGAGTCCGGGGCGGTTGCAGCTCACTGATTCCGCGGTGCTCATTCGCGACCAGGCATTCTCCCTGGCCGACGGGCACCACCTGGGAACCCTCGCGTCGGACTACCGGAACGCCGGCATGTACTCGGGGCCCGCAGGGCACTCAACCTTCATTGCCGGTGCGTGGAGGCAGGACAAGGAATCCGAATCGAATCCCGTGGGTCGCCCGGATCTCGTGCCCGGCACCGCATTGGACTCCGTTACCACCTTGCAGGACGTGGCTCTCGACCCCATCTCCGATAAGAGAGGTTACCGGGTGCTCGCGGTTGTCGACGGAGCAGTGGCCGTCTACGCAGAAGGGAGCGCGGGCGAGTCCGGCAGCCGGGACGCGTCAGCGGTGAGCATCGACGACGTCGGCGCCCACGGCGGCGACGCCGCCGAACGAGTTGCCCTGGGCAGGACGGCCGGACTCAACCGGATGGCCTCCATGGCCTCCATGGCCTCTCGGCAGCTCGTCATGTATCCCGAGCTCACCGAGCAGGGTACCGGCGGATCGGAGAATCCTGCGGATCACTCCTGGGTCGGCTCCGTCTTCGATCCCGCCGCCCGTATGGTCTCCATGGGCCCGCAGGACGCGAGCATGACCAGGGCCTCGGTGGGTTATGGCTGGCAGGCCGGCGAGCCCCATGGGGAGGAGATGGCCGTTCGGGTCCAGGCGTCAGACGGATCCGCGTCGCTCACAGTTCTGATCTCCTCAACATCCGCCGCTGACGACGTATCGGACCGGCGTGACTTGGAATATAGTCTCAGTCAGCTGGTGGAGGGAAGCTATACGTCCCGTTCTGTGCCGTGCGTGGTGGCGGCTCCCGGGGGCTCAGTCATTCTCGTCGATACGAATAGCGAGGGCGGATTCTATGAGCACGAGTATCGTATCTACGGGGTGAAATGATATGAAGACATCGGCTGCTGCGCAGCGCGCCGAGCCCGCAGGGCTCGATGAATCCGCGCCCTGTCTGGGCCTGCGCGCAGGACTCCTTCTCTGGTTCAGCAGGTCTTTCCACCCCTGGTTCGCCCCGCCAGCAGAGCACCGCCGTCGTCTGAGGAATCCGCCCGGCGGGGAGATGATGTGACCGACCAGTCTCGGACCCTTGTGGTGCTCTCGGCCGAGACCGGGGAGGTGGTGCGCACCGTGGAGACGGGCGAGAGGGTTCTGGGCCTGGCCTTGACCAACGATGCTCTTGTCGTCGAGACCTCGCCCACCTCCCATCCCGGTGGCGGAACCATGACGTCCTACTCCCTGACGGATCCGAAATCCGATCCCTTCAGCTGGCCGGCAACCGGCTGGCTCGTGGGCGCGACCGCGAACAGCGCCGTGACCTCACTGCGCAAGTACTCCGACTACTCCTCGCACTGCGCGTCCTCGACCTGCTCTCCCGCCGCCCTGAGCCTGTCGGATCCCGATACTGGAGAGACTCGCAGCACCATCGATCATGTCTACCGCGTATATCCGAACGGCTGGACGGAGCGCTATACGGGCTACGCGGACCGCACGGGCGCAGCGGGCGACCCGGACGCCTCCGGGAAAGCGCAGGAGCGCGAGACTCCGCGGGAGCTCGTCGATCCTGAGACGGGGGCGCGTCTCAGTGTGACGGGAATGATCGTGACGCGGCGAATCACGCCCACCGGCGACGTATGGGTGCTGCGAACGCCCGATGCGAACGAATCGGACGGCACGAGCACACCTGCGTCCTGGTTGCCCGCCTCCAGTGAGAAGGATCGGGTTCTGACGACCAGCACCGAGCCGGTCGATCTCATTACTGTGAGCGGCTTCTATCGTCACAACCCGTCTTGGATTCGCCGCATCACCCTCACGATGGGAACATCCTGACCCGACCGGCGTCGGCCTGCTGCTATCAGCCGGCGTCGGCGGGGACCGGCCGCATGAGGGCGCGCCTTACGCGGACTCGTCGTCGGCCCTGCGAAATAGCGGCGTCATGCTGAAGCCCATAATCGCAATCAGGTTCGGGACGGAGCCGTACACGCTGGCGTAACCCGTCGAGCGCAGGGCCGGGATTATTCTGAGCACGGAGAGGGCGGCGAGCGGCACGAGGACGATGGAGAGCAGGAGCTGGGCGAGGCGGCTGCCCCAGCCATTATCCGGGCCGCGACCGGGGGCCCGTCACGCGCGCGAGCGCCGGTGGAGCCCCCGAGGGCTCCACCGGCGCTCTTATGCGGGTTGAGCGGAATCAGGCCCGACGGCGCTCGACCAGCAGGACGGCACCGCCCGCGACGGCCGTGGCGGCCAGGAGCGCGATCGACATGCTCGCTCCGGTGCGCGCCAGCGAGCTCCCGCCGTCCGGCGCCGGCGAGCTTGGCGACTCACTCGGCTCATCCGGCGTCGGGGCGGGCGTGGGTGACGGTGGGTCGCTGGGCTCGGGCGTCGGCATCTCGCTCGGCTCGGGAGCCGGCGAGTCGCTGGGCTCCGGCGAGGGGGCCTCGCTGGGCTCCGGCGTCGGGGCGGGCGTGGGTGATGGCGAGTCGCTCGGCTCGGGCGACGGCGTCGGTGTGGGCTCCGTCGTCGGTGTGGGCTCCGGCGTCGGCGTGGGCTCCGTCGTCGGCGTGGGCTCTGGCGTCGGTGTGGGCTCCGGCTCCGTCGGGGTGTAGACATTGGTGAAGAAGGCCTCCACCAGCTGGTCCTTGGGGCCGATCGTCACGGTCTGCGCCTCGGGCGCCTTAAGCGTGTATCCGGGCACCTGCGCGTCGGCCACGTCCTCGGTGATGGTGCAGGAGGTGCCCAGGGGCAGCTGGACGTTGGAGGGCGTGGTGGACCCGTTGCCCTTGGCCTTCAGCGTGCCCTTGGTGGCGTTGGCGTCATTGCAGGTGTAGGTGAAGGTGAACTCCTTCTCCGCCAGGGCCGTGTTTTCCGTGTCTCCGGCGGCCTGCTGGTCGTCGGCCGCAGCGCCCGCAGGGTCGCCGGAGGCCGGGACGGGATCGGGCTGCGGCTCCTCCTTGTCCGTCGCGTGCTTGACCACGGAGAAGGTGCCGGTCTCGCGCGAGTAGGTGTTGGTGGCCGTCACCGCGATCACCTCTCCGGCGGCGATGGTCACCGAGCTCTTCGAGAGCGAGGAGACGAGAGAGTACCCGTCCTGCGCGGCCTCGTTGGTGTCCTCGCTGATCTCGCAGGTCGTTCCCTCCGCCAGCTCGGGGCTCGTGACGACGGTCCCGTCGCCGGGGACGCGCAGGACGTCCGCAGCGCCGTTGTCGCAGGCGTAGGGGAAGACGAAGGTGGAGCCGGTGAAGTCGCCGTCGCCGCTCACCGTCTTGGCGATCGAGAACCGGCCGGTGCGAGGGGCGGTCTCCTCGGACGTGTTCTTCAGCGTCACCGCGGTCGACTTCTGGTCGGCGATGGTGAGGCTGGACCCGGCCTGATTATCGACCGTGAACTTGGGGCTGCCCCAGGCGGTCCCCTCCGGGGTCGCGGACGCCGTGGAGGTGTCCTCGCTGAGGGTGAGCACGGTGCCGGCGGGGAAGGTCCCCGGGTAGGTGGTCGTGTCTCCGCTGGAGACCTTCAGGACCGTGCGGCCTCCGGTGCGGGAGTCGTTGACGGTGCCGGGGGCTGTCCAGCCCTGGTAGGTGTCGACGGTGGCGCCGCCGGGCAGGGTGTAGTCGACGGCGACGTCGAAGGTCGTGCCGGCGGGCACCTTCGGGGCGCCGGAGCCGGTGAGCAGCTTGGCGACGCTGAAGCCTCCGAAGCCTGGGGCGAGCTTCACGTCGATGGTGAAGGACCTCGTGTAGTACACGGACCAGGACGCCTCTCGGTCGGTGCCCTTCAGGTGGACGTTGTTCTTGTACTCCAGTCCGGGCTGGACCGTCCCGTTCTCGGAGGAGGGCGTCGAGGCGTAGTAGATGATGTAGTTGGTGTCCGCGGCGAAGGGGCCGGTGATGGTGATGGTGGCCCGGTTGCCCTCAATGACGACGTTGAGGTCGAAGTCTCCCTGGGAGGTGTCCTGGTCGGTTCCGGTGGCGTCGGTGACCTGCCCGTAGATGGCATCGCGGGTGGAGCTGGTACCGATATCGAGATGCCATTTCGAGAGGTCCGGGGAGTAGGCGTGACCGGGACTGATCTCGTCAGTGAGGGTGATGGTGGAACGCGTGTGTCCGTCCAGAACGATGGGCGTGCCCGCTCCTGCCAGGACATCCTTGAGCTGGGAGGGGCCGAGATCGACTTCCCAGTCCATCTGCTTCGAGGCGGCGGTGACGTCGAATGCCCATTTGCGCAGGGTCTCAGGCGTGTAGCTGATGCCGCTGTTCTCAGCGATGCGGCCCCCGGGGATCGGCACGGCGGTCTTCTTGCCGTTGGCGTCGATCGTCACCGTGGACTCCTCCGTGGCCTTGGCGGCCACGACCAGCGCGGATCCCCTGCCGTTCAAGCCGTCGAATCCCTGGCCCCGGAGGGTGTCGAGGGCGTCATTGAAGGTGCAGGTGATGGTCTGGTCGTCCATGACGCACTCGCCGATCGTGTGGTCGGCGCCGTTGTAGGTCACCTTCATCGGCTCGGTCAGGCTCTCGCGGTTGCGGAGCTGGCTGGGCAGCGTGATCTGGAAGGACTGCCCGCTCCTGGGGTCCGCGTTGGTGGCATCCCAGGCGAATTTCAGCTTGAGGATGTCATCGACCTTGGTGTTGTTGTAGCTGGGGTCCTCGGCCCCGTTTCCGTTGGAGGACACCAGCGAGAAGTCACTGATCTTGATGTTCTCGTTGACCGCGGCCTGAGCGGATAGGGTCAGCCCGGCCCAGGACGCGACCAGGACAAGTATGAGCACAATCGCGCCGGCAATGACCGACCTGCCGGGGGCGCGCATGCGCGACAAGAAAGACATGGGAGTCCTCTCAGAAGGGGGTAGGGTCTATGCGGGAAGGTGTGAGAAATATCCATCTCATGTGGGGATCGTGACTTCCCGCATTTCCTGGAGGAGATTAGCAACCCGATGTCGAACCTCTCAAGAAAGGAGGCCGAATCGTAATGGCTCGATATGGTAACGCAGCGGCCTGTCGGTTCTTCCTGCCTGAGAGCGCGGGCGGCGCCGGGCGCGACGAGGCGGGGCGTGGAGGCTCTTGCGCCATCCTAGACGTTCGTATAGCATCCTAATCATGTGTTCAATTCCGTCGTCTCCGGACCCGGACCTCACCGCCGCCGCCCGCATCCGCAACGCGGCCCTGCGCCGCTTCGCCCGCGACGGCTTCGGCGTAGGCCTGCGCGCCATCGCGGCCGACGCCGGGGTCACCGCCGGGCTCATCACCCACCACTTCGGCTCCAAGGACGGCCTGCGCCGCGCCTGCGACGCCGAGGTGCTGCGCCTGACCATGGAGGCCAAGAGCGCCTCGACCTACTTCGGCGGCCCCGTGGACCTCATGACCCAGATGTCCCAGGTCGAGAAGTACGTCCCGGCCACCGCCTACGCCATGCGCTCGATCGCGGAGGGCGGCGAGCTCGCCACCGAGCTGCTGGACCTCTTCGTCAAGGATGCCGTGTCCTACACGGCCGCCGCCGTCGAGGCCGGGACCATCACCCCCTCCCGCAACGAGGAGGCGCGCGCCCGCTACCTCCTCTACTCCGGGTTCGGGGCCCTGCTGCTCTTCGCCCGCTACGAGGCCTCCGACCCCGGCGACATCGAGTCCGCCGTCGGCGAGTTCATCGACCGCTACGGCCCCGTCACCGCAGAGCTCTACTCCCGGCCCCTGTTCACCGACCCCGGGCTCTACGCCGACTACGTCCGGGCCACCTCGGCCACCTCCCCTGCCGAGGCTCCGGCCGACACCCCGGCCGAGCCCCGGACGCCCCGACCAGGCTCGCCCCGGGAGGACTCATGAGCTCCAGCGCACCCGGCGCCGTCGTCGACATCGCGGGCCTGACCAAGACCTTCGGTCGCGGACGCACCGCCACCCGCGCACTGAACGGCCTGGACCTGGTCGTCGCCCCCGGCGAGGTGGCGGGCTTCCTCGGTCCCAACGGCGCCGGCAAGTCCACCACCCTGCGCATCCTGCTGGGCATGATCCGCGCCGACGGCGGACGCGCCCGGCTCTTCGGAGCCGACCCCTGGGACGACGCCGTCGCCCTCCACTCCCGCCTGGCCTACGTGCCCGGCGACGTCGCCCTGTGGCCGGGGCTCACCGGAGGCCAGACCCTTGAGGCCCTCGCCTCGCTGCGCCGTCGGCGGCGGGACAGGGAGGAGCCCGACGGCGCCGGGCGCGCGGCTGAGGCGAGCAGGCGACGAGACGAGCTCGTCCAGCGCTTCGACCTGGACCCCTCCAAGAAGGTCCGCGCCTACTCCAAGGGCAACCGGCAGAAAGTCGCCCTCATCGCCGCCCTGAGCGAGCCCGTGGACCTGCTCGTTATGGATGAGCCGACATCCGGCCTGGACCCGCTCATGGAGGAGGTCTTCAACCGGTGCGTCGCCGAGGCGGCCGGGCGCGGGGCGGCGGTCCTGCTGTCCAGCCACATCCTGTCCGAGGTGGACCGGCTGTGCGACACCGTCACCATCGTGCGCGCCGGGCGCACCGTCGAGAGCGGGCCCCTGCACCGCATCCGCGGCATGCTGCGCACCCGCGTGCACGCCGTCGTCGAGCGCGACCCGCAGGCCCTGGGCGGGCTCGCCGGGGTTCACGACCTGCGCGTCACCGCCCGGGCGCAGGACGACGGCGGGGGCTGGGAGGTCGAGCTGAGCATCGAGCCGGCTCGCAACGCCGAGGTCATGGAGCGCCTGGCCCCCCTCGGGCTGCGCTCGCTCACCGCGGCCCCGCCGAGCCTCGAGGAGCTCTTCCTGCGTCACTACGAGGGCGCTGGATGTGTCGAGGGCGTCGACGACGGCGCGGCGGCGGGCTCCGCCGGTGCTGCGCGCCCGGCCTGCCCAACCGGTCCGGCCGCTCCCGCTCTCCCAGCCGGCCCGGCCGCTCAGGATGAGGAGGCGGCCTCATGAGCGCGAGCCGGGCCGCCGCCCTTCCCCGGGCGAGGGCGCGCGGGGCCGTGATCTCCCCACTGACCCGCCTGGTCCTGTGTCGTGAGCGGCGCAGCATCCTGGCCTGGTCCCTGGGCGGAGGAGTGCTGGCCCTCTACTGCGTGGCCATGTTCAACACCATGTACTCCACCGTCGAGGAGCGCAGGGCCGCCGCCCTGACCTACTCGACTCCCGCGGCCGCCGTCTTCACCGGCCCCGGCTTCGGCATGGACGCGGCCTCCCCCACCATGGGCGCGCTCTTCGCCGCCCAGGCCCTGGGCTGGCTGGCCCTCGTCGCCGCCCTCATGGGAGTGCTCATGGTGATCGCGCGCACCCGCGGGGACGAGGAGGGAGGCCCGAGCGAGCTGCTGCGCTCCGCCCCCGTGGGACGCGGTGAGAGTGCCCGGGCGGCGCTGTGCTCTGCGGGCCTGGCAGCCCTGGTGATGTCGGTGCTGTGCGCCCTGGCCGCTCTGGCAGGAGGCCTGGAGGCGGCCGGCTGCCTGGTGGTGGGGGCCGGACTGCTCCTCGTGGCCCTGGCCGCGGCCGGAAGCGGACTGGTCCTGGGCGCCCTGGCGCCGTCGGCCCGCTCCGCCCGCGGAGGCGGCCTCATGCTGGTCCTGGCCTGGTTCCTGCTGCGCGGCCTGGGCGATGCCGGGAGCGCAGGCGGCGGTACCGGCGCCGCCGTCTCCCTCCTGTCCTGGCTGACCCCCATCGGCCTCATCCAGCAGAGCCGCGTGTACGTGGACCTGCGCTGGGCGCCCCTGGGGCTGCTGGCCGGCGTCGCCGTCGTCCTCATCGGTGCGGGCCTGGCCCTGCACGCCGGGCGCGAGCTGGGCGAGGGGCGGGTCACGGGCGCGGGGGCCTGGCGCACCCGGAGCCGTGGGCCCGCGGGCGCCCTGGGGCTGGCCCTGCGCACGAGCGCCGCCGCCCGAGGCTGGTGGGTGGTGGGCGGTCTGGCCTTCGGCCTGACCTACGGCGTCTTCGCCCCCACCATCGAGAGCTCCTTCCAGCAGATGGTCGCCGACAACCCGGCCATGCAGGCCTTCTTCGGCGACCAGCTGAGCGTCCAGACCTACCTCGCCATGATCATCAGGTACGGCGGGATCCTCACCGCGGCCTGCGCCGTCGCCCTGGCCGGGGGCGCCGTGGGGGAGGAGGAGCGCGGGCTGACGGCGAGCGTCTTGTCCGCCCCGGTGTCCCGACGCCGATGGCTCGCAGCCCGGGCCGTGGTGGCGGCCGCCGGGAGCGCGGCCATGCTCGCGGCCATCGCCCTGGGGCT
Source organism: Actinomyces israelii DSM 43320 (assembly GCF_000711965.1). Lineage (GTDB taxonomy): Bacteria > Actinomycetota > Actinomycetes > Actinomycetales > Actinomycetaceae > Actinomyces > Actinomyces israelii. Next base: position 4,461 of record NZ_JONS01000019.1, on the reverse strand, counting down.
GGCGGCCGGCGCGGTTCCCGCTCTCATGGCTCAGGACTCGCCGGCGACTGCCAGGCCCTGGGTGCTGGCCGGCGGCCTTGTCGCCGGGCTGGCGGCCCAGCTGCCGGCGGTGCTCCTGACCGGCGCGTGGCTGCTGGCCCTGCACGCGGTGGTGCCCCGACTCGCCCGGCCCCTGGGGTGGGGCGCCTACCTGCTGGCCCTGAGCATCACGGTGCTGGGGCCGACGGCCCGGGCCCCACAGTGGCTGCTCGACCTCTCGCCCTTCACGCACGTCCCCCAGCTGCCGGTACCGGAGGCCGGGACTGCCGGGGCGAGCGAAGGGGCGCGACTCCTGCTGGGGGAGGGCGGGCCGTGGATCGGGCCTGCGGTGTGCGCGGCGCTCGCAGTCGTGCTGGTGGCTGTGGCCGACGCGGCCGGACGCCGTCGGGACCTGACCGCCTGACTCTCTGAGCGCTGGTTCCCTGATTCCTGACCACCCGAGCCCCTTAGCCGAGATCGGTCGATTCCTGTACCGAGATCGGTTCCGGAATACGCGAGTCCTAGCTGACCAGGCTGGTTGACCAACATGAACCAGATAGGTGATCATGGCCGCATGAGGACGGTGAAGGTTCAGGAGGCCAAGACCCATCTGTCTGCGCTGCTGAAGGAGGTCGAGAGCGGCTCCACGATCAGTATCGCTCGGGGGAGGCGGATCGTCGCACGGCTGGTCCCGGTTGACGACGGCGAGCGCGAGCTCGGGTTCGGCGGCTATCGGCTGCCTGACTCCTTCTTCGACGAGCTGCCCGAGGAGGAGCTGCGTGCCTGGGAGGAGGCATGAATGGCTACCTGCTGGATACGCACGCCCTGATGTGGGCGATCAATGAGCCTTCCCGTCTGGGGGCTGGTGCTGTCGGGGTGCTGCGCTCGCGGGAGAGCCGTTTGGTGGTGTCCACGGCGAGCGCGTGGGAGCTGTTCACCAAGCACCGTATCGGCAAGCTCCCCGGGGCCGGTCCATGGTTGGACGCGCTTGAGGACCATGTCGCACGGCTTGGAGCAGAAGTGCTGTCGATCGCGTGGCACCATGCTCGTCTGAGCGGCCAGCTGGAGTGGGGGCATCGCGACCCGTTCGACCGCATGCTCGCCGCCCAGGCGATCCGGGAGTCCCTGGTACTCGTCACTGTTGACCCGGCGTTCGCCACGTTCCCGGGACTCGCGACCCTCTGGTAGAGGCGTGGTGCGGGCGCCGCTCAGATACAGGCGCGGACGGAGTGTTCGAGCGCGGCCGGACCCGGGATCTCACATGGGAGGGCGGGCGAACGTGTGGAGGAAGTAGAGATCCTCCCCATCCTCGAGCAGTGCGCGGCAGCGTCCCATGGAGCGCTCCATCCGCTCCAGGAAGCGTAGGGGCCTGCCGGTGTCGGGGTCGTGCAGGGGCCGGATCCCGAGGTCGTCGGGCAGGTCGTGGGCCCACACAGTCCCGATCGCGGACGGGTCTGCGGCGGTGACCACCAGGATGTAGTTCATGCCGCAGCCGTCGGTCGACAGGGGGGACGAACCCGTGATTCACGGCGCCGCTTGAGAGCTGCTCCTCATACTCCTGCCGGTTGCTCTCGGCGATCACCAGGGGGTCGGAGTCGGTATAGGGGAAGGGCAGGTCTGGACGCAGGCCGCCCCCGAACTCGGAGCTCCCCTCGCCCGGCTCCCACACGAGACAGAACGGCCAGTCGCCGCCACGTGTCACCCGTGTCAGAAAGGCCCGGTAGTCCTCGGGAAGGCTCACGCCCAGGCACTGCTCGCACTCGGCGAGCTCGGCGTCCGACAGCGGTGGCCCCCAGTGCGGCTCGGGTTCCTCGGGCACCTCGAGCAGCCTGCGGATGAGCTTGAGCTCAGGCGAGGGCGGTTCGGGCTTGGGGCACGGGAGCTGGGTGATCCCGGCGCTGATCCGCCCCAGGCGGGCCATCAGGTCATTGTCGTGCGAGGTCTCACCCATCGCGCTATGGTAACGGGCTGTGCGGCAGGGGCGTCAGCGTCTCTGAGGCGCGACGGAAATCAGGGGCGCTGGATCGGGACGGTGGTGGTGCTCTCGCTGACCCAGGCGATGGCCACGCCGTGACGCAGGGCCGTGGTCTCGACGGCGGTGCCGGCCTGCTCGGCCCGGCTCCAGGGGAAGGCCATGTAGATGAGGCGGCTCCCGATGGTGTACTCGATCATGCGGTCCTCCAGGCCGGGGTTGGCGTCGAGTTCCTCGTCGGTCAGCGCATCCATATCCGGGAACCGCTGGCGCATGTCCGCGTAGAACGCCCGGAGCTCGGGGGTGGTCACGGCCGGGTCGGAGTAGGAGTGGTCCTCGGGCCAGGCGGACTGCTCCTCCCACCAGGCGGAGAAGTCGGCGTCGGAGACGGCTGCGGGATCGAAGACCAGGATGTCGTAGCTCATGTCGCGAGGCTAATCGGTGCGGGGAATCCCCGGAGTGGCAGAATACGGCCCGTCGAGATTGACATTGTCGTACGAGATAGACGGTGACACCGCCGATCTCGTACGACAATGTCAATCTCGACGCAGGTGGGGCGATAGGCGCGGCTGCGGATCGCGGCTGACCGGCGCGGTTCACGCCAGGAGGGCGCCCAGGGCGTCCGCCGCCAGGAGGAAGCCCAGGATGCCCATGACCCAGGCCAGTGAATTGGCGGAGTGCCTCTCGATGAAGGCGTTGATCCGGGCCAGGGTCCCATTGAGGCGGTCGCCGACGGCGGCCCGCCCGGTTGTCAGGAGCAGTGCGGGCGCCGCCATGACCGCGACATATGCCGCCAGCACCGCGGCCACCGCCGCTGCGGGCGGCCCGGCTCGGGTGATGAGTCCGATGGCGCCCAGGTAGGGCAGCATGGAGGCCGCCTCGATGAGCCCCGCCACGAGGGCCAGGGCGATAACTGCGTCCCAGCGGGCGCGAGGCCCCAGGACCGTGCCCATCAGGCGGCTCGTCAGGGAGGTGCGGTCCCCGCGCTTGGCGCGCCGTCGTGCCTGGGCCTCCTCGTCGACCAGGTAGCTGCCGGCGACCAGGCCGACGCCGATCGCCAACTGTACCGCATAGGCGGTGCGCGACTCCAGGGCGTCCTGCAGTCCTGCGGAGGCCGTGATCCGGGTGCCCACTGTCGCCAGCGCGAGCCCGAGCCCCCAGTAGAAGAGGCTGATGGTGGCCAGATAGCCCAGGATCCGGCTGAAGCGCACCCGCGGCTGGAGGAGCATGACCGCGGGGATGGTCAGGGTGCCGGTGCTCGTGGAGTCCAGGAGGGCGAGGCCGGCGAGTACTCCGACGTCGGGAAGGCTCATGCGGATCCTGTTCTGCGTCTTGGAAGGGGTGGAGGCCCGCGTGTCGGCGGGGGATGTCGCCGGCGCGTCCTCCTTTGCAAGTCAACCGTATGAAATTGAAGCAATACAGTTGACTGAAGTCAAGTTCCGGGACACCTGGTATGCATGTCCCATGCCCAAGAAGGTCGACCACGAGCAGCGCCGCCGGGAGCTGGCGGCCGCCCTGCGGCGCGTGGTCTCCCGTGGCGGGGTCGAATCGGCCTCGATCCGCGCCGTCGCCGCCGAGGCGGGCTGGTCACTCGGGGCGGTCCAGTACTACTTCTCCACCCGCGACGAGCTGCTGGTCTTCGCGGGCCGCCAGCTCCTGGCCGATGCCGAGGCCCGCATCGCAGGGATCATCGAGGCCGCCGAGACCGAACGGACCCTGGCCGAACGCTCATCCGCCCTCGACGTGGCCCTGCGCCTGTGCGAGGAGGCGCTCCCGATCGATGAGCGGCACCGCTCCGAGCAGCTGCTGTGGCTGGCCCTCATGATGCGCAGCATCCGCGAACCCGGCCTCCAGCCATCGGCTGAGATCTCCTGGGATGCGGTGCGCTCGACCGCCCGCATGGCCGTCGCCGCCCTGCTGCGGCGGAGCGACTGGCTGGAGGCCGGCGGTCAGGGCCTCCCGCTGCCCGACGACGTCGCCGAGGCGGCGGCCGCCGAGCTGCACATCACCCTCGACGGGCTCTTCCTCCAAGGCCTCATCTACGCCAAGCGCGATCCCGAGGCCTTGCGGGAGGACCTGCTGGCGACCCTTCAGCGCCTGCGGGATCGCCTGGAACCCGCCTGACCAGGCCCTGTGCGCCCGAGGGCCGAGGGGGAGGGCGATCCCGCAGGGCTCCGGCCGGTCCGCCGCCACTCACGGTTTCAGTACGGGCGCCAACAGGTGCGAGTCGTAGCGGCCGCCCACGTGCAGCACGGTTCGACCCTTGTTGAGGGTTTTCGTGGGAGCCAGGAAATTGAACTCGGGAGACTGCATGTTGTACCCCGCCACCAGAAGCCGCAGCTGCTCGCCCGCATACCATCGCATCGCCATCGGAGGGATGGCCGGAATTAAACAAAATGGCATTCTGGGGCAACTGCTGCGGGATTCCTGGTTGGCGTCTGCGGAGCACCTCGTATAAGATAATCTCATGC
>NZ_JONS01000018.1:11110-76237 GCF_000711965.1 Actinomyces israelii DSM 43320 | reverse complement strand
ATCACGAGCTGTGGCACGTCGAGCAGTCTTTCCGGATGAGTAAGCACGACCTGAGGGCCCGACCGGTCTTTCACCACACCCGTGACGCGATCGAGGCGCACCTGACCGTGGTGATGGCCGCCCTGGCCGTAGCCCGCTACCTCCAGGACGCCACCGGGATCAGCATCGCCAGGATCGTGCGCGAGCTACGCAGCCTGCAGGAGGTCACCATCAACCTCAACGGCCACCACCTCGCAGCCGCACCGCGTCTGACCGACGCCGCTAACGACATCCTCACCGCCCTGAGCACCCCACCCCCGGCACACTAAGCGTCATGAGTCAGGTCAGACCGTCGACAACAGTCTGTTTTTTGTAACGCTTGGTGAGGCTGACGGTCTGGACGAACTCCGGCATGGGGCATAGTGTGCCCGTTCGCCAGGGGCCTCCCCTCCTCCCGCAGACCCAGATGCACCTATGCGTTGCGCTTATTGCGCACTATGTCCCGCGCTTACCGATCTGCCGTAGAGTTCGACCGCGGAGAGACCAGCCCACTCTCATAGGCGAGTACGACTGCCTGAGCGCGGTCCCGAAGCTCCAGCTTGTTCAGAATTCGGCTCACGTGGACACGCACTGTTCCTTCAGCGACAGCGAGGTCTCGAGCGATCTCTTGATTGGAAAAACCGCGTGCGATATAGAGAAAAATCTCGCGCTCGCGCCCAGTCAGATTTCTCAGTCTCTTCCGGCCTCCAATACCGCTGTCGACAGTCGCCTGAAGCTGGCTGGCATAAGTTTCGATCAGGCGCCGAGTCGTTGAGGGGGCCAGGACCGCATCACCATCATGGACGTGCCGGATCGCCGCCACCAGCTCCTCCAATGAGGCGTCCTTGAGAAGGAAACCGCTGGCGCCCGCCCGAATGGCCTCATATGTGTACTCATCAAGGTCGAAAGTCGTCAGAACGATCACCCGCGGGCCGCCTGCTGCGGCAAGTCGCCGCGTCGCCTCGATCCCACCCATGCGCGGCATGCGCACATCCATGAGGACCACGTCGGCTTCCACACGATCGAGGAGCGCGAGTGCCTCCAGGCCGTCCCCCGCCTCGCCCACCACCTCGATTCCCGCTTGGGCTCGGAGAAGCATCCGGAACCCGAGCCGGTACATCTCCTGGTCATCAACAAGAACAATCCTCACACTCATGAAGACTCCTCCGCATCGGACAGCGGGAGAACGGCGCTCAGGGTGAAACCACGCTGCTCCCCGACCACCACATCTAAGGTGCCGCCGTGGGAGTGGACTCGCTCGCGCATCCCCACCAGACCGTGCCCGACGAAGCCGTCCAGGGAGCCCTCGGACGTGACGCCGTCGTCGGCGACCTCCACGACATAGCACCCGGACCGTCTGTCCACGCGGACATCAACTCGGCTCACCTCGCCGGCGTGCCGCTGTACGTTGGTCAGCGCCTCTTGGACGATGCGGTACATCGTCAGACCAAGGCGGCTGCCGGGAAGACTGCGCCCTTCTGGCAGATTCAGATGAACCGGAAGACCCGCTTCACGCACCTGGCCGACGAGTTCCTCCAGGTCCTTCGCTCCAGGCTCCTGTGCGTGTTCAGGGGCCTCCTCGTCGCGCAGGACGGTGAGCATTTGACGCATTTCTCCCATGGCACGACGTCCGGTATCACGTACGTGAAGCATAGCTGTAGCCGCTTGCTCGGGATCCGATGCTGAGACAGCTGCCGCGCCATCGGCGACAACCGCCATGACCCCCAGACTGTGGGAGACGATGTCGTGGATCTCGCGAGCGATCCGCAGGCGCTCGGCGCGCTCGGCCTGCTCGTGCTGAAGCCGAGCAGCCTGGAGACGGTACTCCGCATTCTGCGCAAGTGCCAGCATCCGAGCGCGGCGCGCACGATGGAGTGCTCCCGCTGTCCATGCCCAGACCACGGTAACTAGCCAAGTATGGGAAGACTCAAAGGCGCGTGCCCCATCCGGAGGATCGGCGCAAAGGCGATAGAAATCCATGCGATGACGAGGACTGCTGCGAGTGTGGAACGTCGTCGTCGCTGCGTGACCGCGAGATCATGAACCATGAACACAACCAGACTGTCCACAGGAAGAACGTTCGTGTCAGGACCCGAGAATAGCTGCATCCAGATCAAAATGATCATCACAGCGAACACAGGCCATGGCCGACGGCGGCGAAGTAGCCAGCACGCACCGAGCCCCACACTGATCAGTTCAAGCCCCCACAGCTCCACAAAGAGGGAGCGGGACGAGAGGAGCAGGACATCCTGGTTGTACAGGAAAACCATGCTCAGGACGACGAGGTCGACGCCTCGTCTGTGCTGACCGAGCCAGCGATATGGCCACGGCTCAAGCTCTGCCAGCACGTTCGTCTGGGCCGACGGTGATGGGTGCACGCACTCCATAGCCTTAGCGTAGTGCGTAAGTGAGGATCAGATGGACTCCCGATGCAGGATGCTCAACTGATCATCACCGCCACCCGCCTACCGCCCTTCAACAGCATCCTAGGCCTGAGCAGGGGCGGGAGCCCGACGGATAGCGAGCAGATCCTGCCCGAGGGCGAGGAGAGTATGAAGCCTCTCGCCACGAACCCGCAGGAACCAGACGAGGACCAGAACCCACACAGCACTGATGAGGCTATCGCCAGCACGACCGGAACCACCCAGCACAACCGGCCCAGGGTAGCAGCGACAGCGCCCCAGCCGGCCGACTACCTGAAGACAGACCAGACCGCAGCCCCTGCCACCACAGCCAGCAACCCGCCCCACACGCCGCAGCCGCCAGGCGCAGCACAGACCCTGCAAGCACCACGGAATCACCAGGTCGCAGGGGGTCACGAGGTCGCAAGCACCAGCCCCGCCACGCAGCCGCCGAGCCGACCTCGCGGCTTCAAACCACCAAAAACCGTCCAAAACAAGCCGTTTTCAACCCAAAAACCCACGTCTGAGGTCTCCCAGGACGTGGGTTTGAGTGTCGAGTGTTTGGTCGGGCTGGCGGGATTTGAACCCACGACCCCTTGACCCCCAGTCAAGTGCGCTACCAAACTGCGCCACAGCCCGTCGCCTCGCGGCCCGGCACCGCTCGCAACGGGTAGAACTCTAGCCCATGAGTCCCCCGGTCTCGAAATCTGCGGGCGGTGACGCCACTCACCGCCCGCTCCGATGGGCCCCGAGGCCGCCCCCGGCTCGGGCGCTCTCGTTCCAGGCCTTCATGCCGCCGGCGAGGTTGGTGAGCGCCCCCGTGTAGCCGGCCGCCGTCAACGCCTCGATGGCCCGCGCCGAGCGCACCCCGGCGGCGCAGTGGACGACCGTCTCCCGGCCCGGGTCCAGCTCGCCCATGCGCTCCACGACCTCCCCCAGCGGGATCCGCAGGGAGCCCTCTATGGCATCGATCGCGACCTCGCTGGGCTCGCGCACGTCCAGCAGCGTGTACGTGCTTCCGGGCGCCCGGCCCGCGGCGACCCGCGCGCGCAGCTCGGTGGCGGTGATCTCGTTCATGGTGCGTCCTCTCGGCTCGTTGGCGCTTCCGTCATCAGTATCCCCCGGCGTCCGCACACCGCAGAAGGCCTCGTAGTCGCCGAGCTCGGTGATGGTGGGTTCGGCCCCGCACACGGGGCAGGCCGGGTTCTTGGCGATCGGCAGCTCGCCGCCCCGCCCCCTCCAGGCGTTGAGCAGCACCATGCGCCCGATGAGCGGCTGCGCCCCGCCGACAATGAGCTTGAGCGCCTCGGCGGCCTGCATGGTCCCGATAATCCCCGGCATGACTCCCAGCACCCCGCCCTCGGCGCACGAGGGCACCGCCCCCGGCTCGGGCGGCGTCGGGTGAAGGCAGCGGTAGCACGGGCCGCGCCGAGCGTCGAAGACGGCCACCTGCCCGTCGGAGCGGAACACGGCCCCGTGCACGAGCGGAATCCCGAGCATGACGCAGGCGTCGTTGAGCAGGTAGCGCGTCGGAAAGTTGTCCGTCCCGTCGACGACGACGTCCCACCCGGCCAGCAGCTCCAGCGCGTTCGCGCTCGTCAGCGCGGTCCGGTGCGCGACGACTTCGACGTCGGGGTTGAGGGCCTCCACGGCGCGCCGTGCCGACTCCACCTTCGCCTGCCCCACTCCCGGCGTCGTGTGGACGACCTGGCGCTGCAGGTTGGAGATGGCCACGACGTCGTCGTCGACAATGCCGAGGCCCCCCACCCCCGCGGCCGCCAGGTAGAGGGCCACGGGCGAGCCGAGCCCGCCCGCCCCCACGATCAGGACGCGGGCCGCCCGGATGCGCTGCTGCCCGGCCACGCCCACCTCGGGGACGAGCATGTTGCGGCAGTAGCGGCGCCTCTGCGCCGCCGACAGCGGCCGCAGGCGCCCGGCCGCGATGACCGGCTCCCCCGGCCCGAGGCCGGGAGCACCGGCCCCGCCGGGAGCGCCCCCGGCGGCCCGATCGGGTCCTGCGCTCAGTGCCGCAGCTCCCGGTAGCGGCGGATGAGCTGCTGGGTGGAGGCGTCCTGGGCCTCCAGAGCGGCGGCGTCGCCCTGGACGGCGGGGGCGATCTGAAGAGCGAGCTTCTTGCCGAGCTCCACGCCCCACTGGTCGAAGGAGTCGATGCCCCACACGATGCCCTCGGTGAAGGTGATGTGCTCGTACAGGGCGATGAGCTGGCCCACCACCGACGGCGTGAGAGCGGGAGCCAGGATCGACGTCGTCGGCTTGTTCCCGGCGAAGACGCGCGCCGGGACAATGGCCTCGGCCGTGCCCTCAGCGCGCACCTCCTCGGCGGTCTTGCCGAAGGCGAGGGCGGCCGTCTGGGCCAGGTAGTTGGACAGGAAGAGCTCGTGGACGTCTGTCCCCCCGTCCTTGGTCGGGTGGGCGGGGTTGGCCACGGCGATGAAGTCGGCGGGGATGAGCCGGGTGCCCTGGTGGATGAGCTGGTAGAAGGCGTGCTGGCCGTTGGTGCCGGGCTCGCCCCAGAAGATCTCACCGGTCTCGGTGGTCACCGGGCTGCCGTCCCAGCGCACTGACTTGCCGTTGGACTCCATGGTGAGCTGCTGGAGGTAGGCGGGGAACCGGTGCAGGTACTGGGCGTAGGGCAGGACGGCGTGCGAGTCCGCCTTGTAGAAGTTGACGTACCAGACGTTGAGCAGGCCCATGAGCATGGGGACGTTCTGCACTGGGGGCCTGGTGGCGAAGTGCTCGTCGACGGCGTGGAAGCCGCCCAGGAAGTCGCGAAAGCTCTCCGGGCCGATGGCCACGGCCAGGACGGTGCCGACGGCGGAGTCCACCGAGTAGCGTCCGCCCACCCAGCTCCAGAAGCCGAAGGCGTTGGCGGGGTCGATGCCGAAGGCCTCGACCTTGTCCAGGGCGGTGGACACGGCCACGAAGTGCCTGGCGATGGCGCCGTCGGTGCTGATGCCCCGCTCGGCGAGCGCGCCGAGGAACCAGTCGCGGGCCATGCGGGCATTGGTGAGGGTCTCCAGGGTGGTGAAGGTCTTGGAGGCGATAATGAACAGGGTCGTCTCCGGGTCAAGGTCGGAGACCTTCTCGGCGCAGTCGGTGGGGTCGATGTTGGAGATGAAGCGGGCGCTCAGGCCGTCCTGGACGTAGGGCCTCAAGGCCTCGTAGACCATGACCGGGCCCAGGTCGGACCCGCCGATCCCGATGTTGACGACCGTCTTAATGCGCTTGCCGGTCACTCCGGTCCACTCCCCCGAGCGCACGCGTCGGGCGAAGGCGTAGATCCTCTCCAGGACGTCGTGGACATCGACGACGACGTCCTGGCCGTCCACGGTCAGGGAGTCGGTCGCCGGGCGGCGCAGCGCGGTGTGGAGGACGGCGCGGTCCTCGGTGATGTTGATGTGCTCGCCGGCGAACATGGCGTCGCGGCGGCCCGGGACGTCGACGGCCTCGGCCAGCCGGGCCAGGGCGTCGCGCACCTCGTCGGTGAGGAAGTTCTTGGACAGGTCGACGAAGAGGTCGCCCACCTCGTAGGAGTAGCGTTCGGCGCGGCCGGGGTCCTCGGCGAACCAGGCGCGCAGGTCGGGGTGAAGGTTCTTGTGGAGCTCGGTGAGCTGTTTCCAGGCGGGCGTGGTGGTGGCATCGACGGGCTTCAGCATGAGATCAGTGTAGGGGGCGTGCGCCCCGGCGCCCTGGGCCGAGGTCCCGTGTCTGCCCGTGCTCAGTCGTCGTAGGCCTCCCTCTCATGGCTTCCATCTTGTTCGCGAGAGACGTCCGCCACCGCGCCGTCGTCGAGAGCGTAGAAGTTCTGGACGCTCATGCTCGAAGAATAGGTGTCCGACGGCGGTCCCCGCAGCGGCGGCCTCGTCGGCGGCCGCGGCGATGTCGCACAACCGCACGGCGATCTGCGCGGTCGAGCCGGCCCAGGGCCTCTCGGCCCTGTCCCGCCGCCAGCGGCTGCTTGATTATCCTTGCGTACCGGGGGCGCTCCCCCGCGCCAACAGCTCGACGGCCCGATCGACGTCCCCTTCCGAGTCGGCCAGCTCCAGCTCGAGCCTGAGCCTCTCCCGGCCGGCTGGAGCATCCGCGACGGCCCGCCGGTAGGCGGCGAGTCCCTCCTCCCCCAGCGCAGCCAGGAAATCGGCAAGGGCGAGGGTCGGGCAGCTCGGGAACGCCAACCGATGCTGGACCAGCCACACCGCCAGCGCCTCGACGTCGGGGCTGCCCTCGCGGCACGCGCGCGCATACAGGTCCGCGGCCCGCTCGCAGACCGCCTCCGTCAGGCCCTCGAGATCGCCCAGGCCCTCCTCCAGGTCCGGGCTCAGGCGCGTCATGATCATGCGCAGCGGGAGGGCGGCGGCGTCGGCCCCGCCACTGCGCATCAGGGCTTCCAGCTCGTCCAGGAAGGCGCCGATGTCGGCGGCATAGCCGTTGTCGTTATAACCGTCGAAGTAGTCGTCATAGGGGTCGTAGCCCTCGTAGCCATTGGGCGCGGACAGCAGGGCGTCCGCTCTTCGAACCAGGTCGTTCTCCGCCGGATCCCGCCAGCCCTCGGCGAGCCCGGCTGCAGTCTCCAGCGCCTGGCGCGCCGTCTCGGAGCGGCCGGCCAGCGTCAGCACCAGCTCGCGCAGCCCGGGGCGGTCCAGCTCGTCCAGGTGGGCCTTCACCGCGGGGCTCGGCTCGTATCCGTCGGTTCCGTCGGTCGTGGTATCCATCTGCGCCACCCTATCGTCGTCAACCGCCGGGCTCAGGCGGTCGCCGCCAGGTGCGCGAGCTCCTCGTGCTCGGGCACGCCCGCGCTGCGCGGGGCGAGGGTCTCCCAGGCGCACTCGGCCACGGCGACGGCCGCGAGGAGGGCGACCAGGAGCAGCCCGCTCATGCGGGTCCCCGCCGGGATGAGGGCCAGGCACAGCAGGCACGCCACGACCCGGGACCGGTAGATCCGCCGGGCGTTGCGCAGACGCACGACGGCGAACATGGCGAGGAAGACGACGACGCCTCCGCACAGCAGGGCGGTCGCCTCCGCCGGGACGCGGTGGTTCGGCTCCTCCATCACGTGGTGGAGCCCCGCCGCCAGGGCGATGAGCCCGGCGGCAAGGGCCAGGTGGCCGTAGGCCAGGAGGCTGCGCACTGCGAAGAAGGTGATGCGCGCCCGGCCGATGTAGTGCTCCATGAGGCTGAGGCTGTGGTGGAAGTAGGCCCACCACAGCCCGCCCACGAGGATGAAGGCGGCGACGAGCCCGCCCAGGCCGGCCCAGGACAGGTGCTCGAGATCGGCCTGGGGGGTCACGATCGAGACGATGGTCTCCCCCAGTGCCACAATAATGAGGAGGCTGAAGCGCTCGACCACGTTGCCGACGTCGTAGCGCTGGGCGCGCATGGCCCGACTGTGCAGGAAGGGCGCTGTGATCTCCCACAGCGCGGCCAGGCTCCACAGCGCCAGCTGCCCGGCGCCTCCCAGAGCGGCCCCGCCGAGAAGAATCGGGCCCTGGATGAGGCTGGAGGTCAGGTCCATGCGGAAGGCCTTGCTGTTCTCGCTGCGGGCGAGCAGGAAGGTGATGACCAGGCGGGACGTCCAGCAGGTGACGGCGAACAGGAGCGCCCGGTCTCCGAAGGCCTGGGGCAGTGCCACCGCGCTGACCATGGCGATGAGCATGAGGAGCATAATGACGAAGCGGTGGCGGCTGGTGGAGGCGTCGCGAATGCTCGACTGCACGGTCACCAGCACCCACTGCCAGTAGATGAGGGCCAGCAGGACGGCGCAGTGGACGATCCCCCGCCATCCCTCCTCGGCGCGCAGCACGCCGTTGAGCTCGGTGATGAGGAAGACGTAGACGAGGTCGAAGAACAGCATGACCGGGTCCACGGCCCGGTGCGGCATGACCGTCTTGGCGGCGGGCGACTGGCTGGCGTCTGGGCGGCTCACTGTTGCTTCTCCTTAACTTTCTCGTGTGATGGATGGCCGGCTGATGGCCCTCCGGCCAGGGCTGGGAAGAGCGCGGCCGTGGTCGATGCAATGCGCCCGATGTCCACCACCTGGTCCAGCTCTCCGGCCAGAATCCGCGAGATGCTCTCGGTGACGACCCGTGGCGGGGCATAGGGGGTATCGGTGCCCAGGACCAGCTGCTCGGCGCCGACCAGGCCGGCGATGCTCCGCGCGGCCCGGGGGAAGGGCGCGGAGGAGCCGATCTCGAAGAACATGGAGCGCAGCTGCGCCAGCGGCTCCGCCTCGGCCCCGAGGATCACCTCGGCGAACATGACGACCCGGTCGATCACGGACGGGATCGCCGCGCCGTTGTGGAGCACGACCCACCGGATGCGCGGGTGGCGGGCCACCGCGCCGGCGAGGAGGAGATCGGTGACGGCGCGGGTGGTCTCGAAGAGGTACTCGATGACGGGGCTCGGCCTCCCGCAGGTCAGATGCTCGGCGCCCCGAGGCGAGGTCGGGTGGATGACGACCGTCGCCGCGCGGGCATCGAGGATCTCGAGCAGCGGCTCAAGCTCGGGGGCGCCCGGATAGATCCCGTCGTAGCTGGTCAGAAGGCCGATTCCCGCGGCGCCTCCGTCGGTGAGCGCCCATGCGGCCTCGGCGCAGGACGCGGGAACATCGGGAAGCGGGAGGCAGGCGAGATAAGCGAATGCGTCGGGGTGCCTGCGCGCGATCTCATGACCGCGCTCATTGACGCGCCGCGCCATTGCCGCTGGATCGGGCAGTCCGCTCACCCCGGGGCTGGACAAGGACAGGACCGCTGCGTCCAGGCACAGCTCCTCCAGGCGCGCCAGGTGCGTCTCCTCGTCCCATGCGGGGATGGGCGAGCCGTCGGGAGTGCTGCTGCCTGAGTCGATAAGCGCCTGACGGTAGAAGTCCGGAACATAGTGGGCATGGACATCGATGAGGCGGGACATGCGCGCGATTCTCGCACGATGGCAGAAGGGCGCAAGCCGCCTGATCCCCTCTCAGCGCCGTTTGCGCTTCTCGCGCACACGCACCCCGATCTGGATGGGCGTGCCGACGAAGCCGAACTCCTCGCGCAGGCGCCGCTCGATGAAGCGGCGGTAGCCGGCCTCCAGGAAACCGGTGGCGAAGATGACAATGCGCGGCGGCGCGGTCTGCACCTGGGTTGCGAACAGGATCCGGGGCTGCTTGCCGCCGCGCAGCGGGTGCGGGGTCGCGGACTGCAGCTCCCCGAGGAAGGCGTTGAGGCGGCCGGTCGGGATGCGCGTCGTCCATCCCTCGAGGGCGGTGTCCAGGGCCCGCACGAGCCGGTTGGTGTGCCAGCCGGTGCGTGCCGACAGGTTGATGTGCGGCGCCCAGGCCACGTGGGCCAGGTCGCGCCCGGCCTCCCGGGCGAGCATCCGGCGGCGCTCCTCGCCGACCAGGTCCCACTTGTTGTTGACCAGTACGAGGGCCCTCCCGGCGTCGATCGTCTGCTGGATGACGCGCACGTCCTGGTCGGTGACCGGCTCGGAGGCGTCCAGGAGGACGACGGCGACCTCGGCCTTCTCAATGGCGCCCTGGGTGCGCAGGAACGCGTAGTAGTCGGCGCCGCGGGCCTGCCTCACACGACGGCGGATCCCGGCGGTGTCCACGAAGACCCACTGGCGCCCGTCGAGCTCGAGGACCTCATCGACCGGGTCGCGGGTGGTGCCCGCCATCTCGTTGACCACCACGCGGGTGGCTCTGGCGATGGAGTTGAGCAGGGAGGACTTGCCGACGTTCGGCCGTCCCACCAGGGCGATGCGGTGCAGGCCGTCGTCGGGCCCCGGTCCGGCGACGGCGGAGACCTCGGGCAGGATCGCCATGGCGGCGTCCAGGACCTCGCCGCTGCCGCGCCCGTGCAGGGCGGAGAGCGCGTAGGGCTCGCCGAGCCCCAGGCTCCACAGGGCGGCGGCGTCTCCCTCCTGGGCCGGTGAGTCCACCTTGTTGGCGGCCAGCACGACGGGCCTGCCCGACCCGCGCAGCATGCGCACGATGCGCGCGTCGGTCTCGGTGATGCCGACCTGGGCGTCGACGACGAGCAGCACGGCGTCGGACATCTCGACGGCGGCCTCGGCCTGGGCGGCGACGGCGGCCTCCAGCCCCGCGACGTCCACCTCCCAGCCGCCGGTGTCCACGATGGTGAAGTGGCGCCCGGCCCACTCCGCCGGGTAGGAGACGCGGTCGCGGGTGACGCCGGGGACGTCCTGGACCACGGCCGCCCGGCGCCCCAGGACGCGGTTGACCAGGGTCGACTTGCCGACGTTGGGCCTGCCGATGACGGCCAGGACGGGCAGTCCTGTCTCCGGGCCGGAGCCGTCGGCCGGGGCGTCCCGGCCGTCCAGCAGGGCGAGGTCGTCCTCGTCGAGCTCGTAGTCGGCCAGCCCCTGGCGCAGCGCCTGGGCCCGCAGGATGTCCTGGCGGTCGTGCTCGGCGGCCCGGTCGAGGGACGCCTCGATCAGGGAGATGACGTGCTCGACGGTCTCGGGCAGGTCCATCTCGGAGGTGTCCACGAGAGTGACGCCCTCCGGGGCGGTGAGGAACTGGGAGACGGTGGCGTCGTCCCGGTCGCGGCGGACCACCTGGTCGCGCAGGGCGGCGGCGTCGACGCTTTTGCCGGCGGCCTCCAGGTCGGCGGCGCGGCGGGCGAGCCGGGCCTCCTCGCTGGCGGTGATGAGCAGGCGGACGTCCGCGTCGGGCGCGATGACGGTGGTGATGTCGCGGCCCTCGGCGACGACACCAGCGCCGTCGGAGAAGGTGCCGGGCCCACCGGAGGCCTCGGCGCGGATGAGCCCGCGCTGGAGGCGGGCGAGCTCGGCGCGGACCTCGAGGTTGGTGGCGACCCTGGAGACGATGGTGGCGATGTGGGGGTCGCGGATGGCGGTGGCGATGTCCTCGCCGTCGCACACGACGCCGGGCGCCTCGGGGTCCATGCCCATGACGAGGGGCATGGCCTCGACCGCGCGCACCACGGCGCCCGAGTCATCAAGGTCCACGCCCTCGTGCTCGCACCACCAGGCGGCCGCCCGGTACATGGCGCCGGTGTCGAGATAGGCCAGGCCGAGCCTGGAGGCGACGCGCCTGGAAACGGTCGACTTGCCCGATCCGCTCGGCCCGTCGATCGCGACGACGATTCCCATGTGCTTCCTCCAGACGTCGATGAACCCGTCCAAGGGTCCCACAGGCGGCGCACCTCCTCGGTGCGCGACCGCCATGAGATCGCGCACGGCGGGGGCCGCAGCACCCTCACCCGGCTGCCGTCATCCACAGCGGCACGTCGCGGCCTGAGCCCGTAGATCCTGTGAAGGGTCACCCACGCTCCCGCACGCGAGGCCTCTCCCGCCAGAGAACCGGTTAGGAATCATCTGAGACTCACCTGGTGAGCAACTTGGAGGGAAGCAGTGATAGGCGTTGAATGCACGTCGCTGCAGCCGCCGACAATCTATCGTAGAGGTCGCCCCGACGACGGGCGACGGTTAGCATGGTTGCACCTGAACGAGAACCCGGCAAATGTATTCGGAGTCCTGGGCCTCTGCCTTGCAGTGGGAGACCTCTTCCTCGATCTGCCGCACAATCCGGCCACAGCGTTCTTGCTGATAGCAGTCGGCCTGTCGTTCTTGAAGTCGCCCGTCGAGAAGAGGAGCCGGAGAACCGGAGCGGAGTCTTAGCCGGCGACGACCCGCCAGTCCTTCGCGTCCAGCGCCTCCTGGAGGCCCTGGGCCGCCGCGGGCAGCACGGAGAGCATGGCGAGGCCGGCGCTCTGCCCGGCGGAGTGCTCCATAGAGAAGTCCTCGACATTGACCCCGGCCGCCCCCACGTCGGACAAGAGCCTGCCGAGCTCACCGGCCGAGTCCGGCACGAGGACCTGGACCACGGCGTAGCGGCGCGGCGCACCGCCGTGCTTGCCGGGAATGCGGGCCCGCCCGGTGTTGCCGCGACTCATGACGTCGGTGACGGCGCCCACCGCTCCCGGGGCGATCGTCTCCGCACCCCCCGGGGCGGCGTACTCGGGGGAGTCGGGCGGCAGCGCGGCGGGGCCGACGCCTGTGATGAGAATGTCGAGGTCGTCGCGCACGGCGCGCAGCAGCTCGGCCACCGGCCCGGCGTTGCCGACCACGATCGCCGACCACAGGCGCGGGTCGGAGGCGGCGATACGGGTGGTGTCGCGCAGACCCTGGCCAGCCAGGGCCAGCGCCGACTCGGGCAGGTCCTCCAGCCGTGCGGCCATCAGCGAGCTGAGCAACTGGGGGACGTGCGAGACGGCCGCGACCGCGGCGTCGTGCTCGGCGGCGCCCATGGCCACCGGGGTGGCGCCGACGTCGACGGCGAGGTTGCGGACCCGGAGCACCGCCTCCGGGTCGGCCCCCTCCCCCACGACCACCCAGGGGCGCCCGGCGAACAGGTCGGAGTCCGCGGCTGCGGCCCCGGAGCGCTCACGGCCCGCCATGGGGTGGGAGCCGACGTAGCGGCGCGCGCCCTCGCCCCCACGGGCGCGGACCTCTGCGGCGACGCGGTTCTTGACGGAGGCGACGTCGGTGACCACGGCGCCCGGGTGAGCGTCCAGCTCGCGCACCACGACGCTCGCGGCGACGTCGGGGGGCGTGGCGACTACGACCATGCGCGGCTCGGCGTCGCCGCTGGCGCGCACCCGCCCGGCGCCCATGTCGCGGGCCAGGGCCAGGGAGGTGGGCGAGGTGTCGGACAGCTGCACCTGGACTCCGGCGGCGGTCAGGGCCAGGGCGAGCGAGGTGCCCAGCAGGCCGGTTCCCACGACGAGCACCGGCCCCCGGGTCGAGAACGCCGGCGAGGAGGAGCCGTTCACAGCCCGACCTCGTTCTGGAGGGCTGCGACCTCGTCGCCGGTGAGCCGCCGCATCTTCCCGGGGCTCAGAGACCCGAGCGTCAGCGGTCCCAGCCTGGTGCGGACCAGGCGCGTCACCGGGTAGTCGACCGCGGCCAGCATGCGCCGCACAATGCGGTTCCGGCCGGAGTGCAGCGTGATCTCGACGATGGAGCCGCGCGGCCCGGAGTCCTTGATCGTGACGCGGTCCGCCCGGGCCTCGCCATCGTCCAGCTCGATGCCTCGCCTGAGCTTGCGCGGCACCCAGTGCTCCACCCTCCCCTCGACAATCGCCACATAGGTCTTGGCGATCTCATAGCTGGGGTGAGTGAGGCGGTGCGCGAGCTCGCCGTCGTTGGACAGCAGCAGCAGTCCCTCGGTCTCGGTGTCCAGGCGCCCCACGTGCACGAGACGGATGGAGCCGGGGCTCTCCAGCTCGGCGGCGTGCTCGGCCACCCACCGGGCCCCGAGCTCGGCGACGGTGGGGCGGCCCTCCGGGTCCTCCATGGTGGTGACCACCCCGGCGGGCTTGTGCAGCATGACGGTGATGACGTCGGGGTCGGTCAGGACGCGGGCGCCGTCAACCCGGATCTCCTGCGCCACGGGGTCGACCCTCACGCCGGGCCCGGTCACGGTCACCCCGTCCACGCTGACCCGTCCCGAAGCGATGAGCGCCTCGCAGGCGCGCCGGGAGGCCACGCCGGCGTGGGCCAGGACCTTCTGGAGGCGCTCGCCGCCGGCGACGTGCGGGTCGTCGATCCCGCCGCGGGCGGCGCGGCGGCGGGCGGCGAGGAGCTCGGCCTCCTCGTCCTCGCCCAGCGCCTCGGCGTCAAAGGCGGCCAACTGGCCGGAGTCGGCGGTCTCGTCCAGCTCCTCCAGGTCGTCCTCGTCGTAGAACTCCTGACCGGTCAGGTCGAGCTCGTCGCCGCTCATCGGTAGTTCCTCTCGGTCATCTCGTCCTCAATGTCGTCCAGGGCCGTGGTGTCGGGCAGGTAGGGGGCCAGGGGCGGCAGGTCCTCCAGGGAGTCCAGGCCCAGGTACTCCAGGAACTCAGCGGTCGTGCGGTACAGGATCGCGCCGCTGGGCTCGGTGCCGGTCTCCTCGATGAGGCCGCGCGCGTGCAGGGTGCGCACGACGCCGTCGACGTTGACGCCGCGGATCGCGGCGATGCGCCCGCGGGTGACGGGCTGGCGGTAGGCGACGACGGCGAGGGTCTCCAGGGCCGCCTGGGACAGGCGGGCCGTCGCCCCGCCGACGACGAAGCGCTCGACGAGGTCGGAGAACTCCGGCGCAGAGGCGAGCCTCCACCCCCCGGCGGCGCGGCGCAGCACGAATCCGCGGGGGCGCCCGGCGTCGTCGCGGCCGGCGTACTCGGCGGCCAGGGACTCCAGGAGCGCCTCGGTGGCGGCCTCCCCCAGCCCGAGGGCCTCGGACAGCGCCGCGGTGGTGACCGGCTCGTCGGCGACGACGAGCACCGCCTCGGCCGCGGACCGCAAGCGGTCCCCGGGCACGGCGCTCAGCTCCCCCTGGCGGGCGGGCGGGTTCTGCCTCATTCGAACTCCTCCTCGGCATCCGGGGTCATAATGCCCGCCAGGTCCCCCTCGCCGCCGCACCACGCCACGGTGATCTCCCCCATCGGCTCGCTCTGATCAAGATCGACGCTGCCCTGGCGGTGCAGGATGAGCAGGGCCAGGAATCGGGCCACGACGACGGCGGAGCGCCCGGCGTCGTCGATGAGCCGGCTGAAGGTCAGGGTGCCGTGGCGCCGCAGGCGCAGGGCGATCAGGCTCAGCTGCTCTCCGACGGCCACCCGCTCGTGCAGGTGGACGGTCTGGACGCCGGGGTCCGCGGGCCTGGTGAAGGCCCGCACCGCCAGCCGGGCGAGCTCGGCGGCGTCGATGGTGGCCACGAGCCGGGGCAGCAGCGCGGCGAGCTCGGGGGTCAGGCCGACGACGCGGGGGTGGCTGCGCGAGGCGGCGGCGGCCATGTCGGCCAGCCACCGGGAGGCCTGCTTGTAGGCGCGGTACTGCAGGAGACGGGCGAACAGGAGGTCCTGGGCCTCGAGGAGCTCCAAGTCCTCCTCCTCGTCGCCGTCCTCGTGCGGAAGAAGGCGGTGGGCCTTGAGGGCGAGCAGGGTGGAGGCGACGACGACGAACTCGCTGGCCCGCCCCAGATCCCAGTCGGCGCGCATATGGGCGATGAACTCGTCGGTGACCTCCGCCAGGGCGAGCTCGGTGACGTCCAGGCGGCGACGCGCAATGAGGGCCAGGAGCAGGTCGAAGGGGCCCTCGAACTGGGGCAGGCTGACGGAGAAGCCGGGGAGGCGCGCCGCCGTCTCCTCCTCGCCGCCCGCCGACGCAGCCAGGGAGGCCGGGGCGCTCTCAGGGGCCGCCTCAGGCGACATTGCCGCGGGCGATAACCTCCCGGGCGAGCCGACGGTAGGCCTCCGCGCCGGGGTGGGTCGGGGCGTAGCTGGTGATCGGCTCGTTGGCGACGGTGGCGTCGGGGAACTTGATGGTCCTGCGGATCTGCGTGTCGTAGAGCTGCTCGCCGAAGGCGTCGTCGAGGCGCTCGAGGACCTCGCGGGCGTGCAGGGTGCGGTGGTCGACCATGGTGGCCAGGATGCCGTCGATCTGCAGGCGGGGGTTGAGGCGGTCGCGGACCCGGTCGACGGTCTCCACCAGCAGGGCGACGCCGCGCAGTGCGAAGAACTCGGTCTCCAGCGGGATGATGACGCCGTGGGAGGCCGTCAGGGCGTTAATGGTCAGCAGCCCCAGCGAGGGCTGGCAGTCGACCAGGATGGCGTCGTACTCATCCAGCACCGGGCGGATGACCCGGGTCAGGGCCTGCTCGCGGGCGACCTCGTTGACCAGCTGGACCTCGGCCGCGGACAGGTCGATATTGGCCGGGACAATGTCAAGCCCCTCGGCGGGCGTGGAGTGGATCACTGGGCGCACGTCCGGACTGGTGGAGACCAGCAGGCTGTAGATGGTGGACTCCAGCTCGTGGGCGTTGACGCCCAGGCCCGCGCTGGCGGCTCCCTGCGGGTCGAAATCGACGATGAGGACCTTGCGCCCGTACTCGGCCAGGGCCGCTCCGAGGTTGATGGTGGTGGTTGTCTTCCCGACGCCGCCCTTCTGGTTGCACATGGAGATGACGCGTGCGGGACCATGCGACTCCAGTGGGGCGGGCTCAGGGAAAACCTTCTCCTCGGGCTCTTCCGTGGAGGAGTTCAGGTCGATCAGGCCGGACTGGTTGGACTCACTCACATTGGCAGCCTAGTCGATAACCGCTCACAGGCCGTGGTAGGCGCGTCTATAGCCATGTCGTGTTCATGCTCCGCGATGCGCCCGCTCAGCCGCGGGCGCGCGGATGACTGGTGGCGTAGACCTCCCGGAGGTGGTCCACGGTGACCTTCGTGTAGATCTGGGTGGTCGTCACCGAGGCGTGGCCGAGCATCTCCTGGACCACGCGGACGTCGGCGCCCCCGGCGAGCAGGTGGGTGGCGAAGGAGTGACGCAGGGTGTGGGGCGAGATATGCCGTTCCTCCACCTCGGCGTCATCCACGCCGACCAGACCGGCGCGCTCGGCGGCGCGCTGGAGCACGGCCCAGGCGGACTGCCGCGACAGCGGCCTGCCCAGGGTGTTGAGGAAGACCTGCGGCACTCCCCTGCCCCGGGCGGCCAGCTCGGGGCGCCCCTGCACCAGGTAGGCCTCCAGGGCGTTCCAGGCGTACTGGCCCATGGGCACGACCCGTTCCTTGCGCCCCTTGCCGAGCAGGCGCAGGCACCCCGAGTCCGCGTCGAGGTCGTCCACGACCAGGCCCACAGCCTCCGAGATCCGTGCGCCTGTGGCGTACAGGAGCTCCAGAAGCGCCCGGTCGCGCAGGCCCACCGCGTCGTCGCCGGCTGAGGCGGCGTCGAGCAGGCGGGACACCTCGTCGATGCTCAGGGCCTTGGGCAGCCGCCGTGCCACCTGGGGCGGGCGGACCCGGGCCGCGGGGTCGGACTCGGCCAGGCCCTCGTCCAGAAGGAAGCGGTGGAAGCCGCGCACGGCGGCGACGGTGCGCGCCGCCGACGAGGCCGCCAGGGGCCGTCCCCTGTCCGAGCCGGTGCGCAGCGCCTCGAGAAAGGCCGCCACATCCGCCTCCTCGACATCGGCGAGGGCGCGGGCGCCGCGCGCGCGCAGGAAGTCGGCGTAGCGGCTCAGGTCCCGCTCGTAGGCCGCCAGGGTGTTCCGGCTCAGGCCGCGCTCGACGCGCAGATGAGCGAAGTACCCGCGCAGGGACCGCTGGAGCGCGTCCCCGCGCGGGTCCGTCTCGGTTCCGGTGCCCGCGAAGGTGGTCGTGGTCGTCTACCGGCAGTGCTCAGGAGGAGAACCGGGCGACGAGCCCGAGGCCCACGATCGTGACGGTCCACAGCAGGGCGACGCCGACCGTGATGCGGTCGAGGTTGCGCTCGGCCACGCCCGAGGAGCCGGCGGACGAGGAGATGCCTCCGCCGAACATGTCGGACAGTCCGCCCCCCTTGCCCTTGTGCAGGAGGATCGACATGATCAAGAAGAAGCTCGACAGGACCAGGAGCACCTGGAGGATGATTCTCAGCGCCGTCACGCTGCGTTCCCTTCGTGTGTATCGCGCCTCCGCAGGCCGGTAGGCGCTCGTGTGGGGCAGCCGTCTGCCCGATCCGTGCCGGACTCTACCCGATCCGCGGCTGATTCACGCCACCGGGCTCGGCGGTCCTGTGCGGGACCGCCGAGCCCGGGCTGCAGCCTCCGACCAGCCGGCGCTCGCCGGCGGGATCGGGGTCGCGGGGCTGTCAGGCGTAGAAGTTCGCCATGGCGGCGAAGGAGTCCGCCTTGAGCGAGGCGCCGCCGACGAGGGCGCCGTCGACATCCGGCTGGGCCATGAGCTCCTTGATGTTGCCGGGCTTGGCGGACCCGCCGTACAGGATGCGCGCGGCGTCGGCGGTGTCGTCGCCGAAGTCGGTGCGCAGGGCCTGGCGGATCGCGTGGCAGACCTCCTGGGCGTCGGCGGCGGTGGCGGTCTCGCCGGTGCCAATGGCCCAGATGGGCTCGTAGGCGATGACGATCTTGGCGACGTCGGCGGGGCTCCAGCCCTTGAGGGCCGCACGGATCTGACCGAGCACGAACTCCACGTGCGTGCCGGCCTTGCGGATCTCCAGGGCCTCCCCGCAGCACAGGATCGGGGTCATGCCGGCGTCGAGCACCTTGCGCGCCTTGGCGCCCACGAGCTCGTCGGACTCGCTGTGGTACTCGCGGCGCTCGGAGTGGCCCATGACCACGTAGGTGCAGCCGAGCTTGGTGAGCATCGCGGCGGAGACCTCACCGGTGTAGGCGCCGTTGTCGTGCACGGACACGTCCTGGGCGCCGTACTTGATGTCGAGGTTGTCGGCGTCGACGATCGTCTGCACGGTGCGGATGTCGGTGAAGGGCGGGATGACCAGGACCTCGCACTTGGCGTAGTCGTGGTCGTCATCCTCCAGGGCCATGGCCAGGCCCTGGACCAGGTGGTTGGCCTCGAGGTGGTCGAGGTTCATCTTCCAGTTGCCCGCCATGAGCGGGATGCGGTTCGTCATAGTGGATCAGCCTTCCAGGACAGCGATTCCGGGCAGGGTCTTGCCCTCGAGGAGCTCGAGGGAGGCGCCGCCACCGGTGGAGATGTGGGAGAAGGTGGACACGTCGAATCCGAGCGTGCGCACGGCTGCGGCGGAGTCGCCCCCGCCGATGACGCTGAAGGCGTCGGAGGCGGAGATCGCCTCGGCCACGGCCTTGGTGCCCGCGGCGAAGGCGGGGAACTCGAAGACGCCCATGGGGCCGTTCCACACGACGGTCTTGGACGACGCGATGGCCTGCGCGAAGAGCTCGCGGGTCTTCGGGCCGATGTCCAGGCCCATCTGGTCGTCCGGGATGGCGTCGGAGGGCACGACGGTGGCGGGGGCGTCGGCCTTGAACTCGGGGGCGACGACGGTGTCGACGGGCAGGAGGAGCTCGACGCCGCGCTCCTTGGCGGTGGCCAGGTATCCCTTGACGGTGTCGACCTGGTCCTTCTCCAGCAGCGAGGTACCCACCCCGTGCCCCTGGGCGACCATGAAGGTGTAGGCCATGCCGCCGCCGATGAGCAGGCGGTCGGCCTTGCCCAGGAGGTTGGCGATCACGCCGAGCTTGTCGGAGACCTTCGAGCCGCCCAGCACCACCGTGTAGGGGCGCTCGGGGTTGTTGACGGCCCGGCCCAGGGACTCGATCTCCTTGCGCACGAGCAGGCCCGCGGCGGCCGGCAGGAGCTTGGCGACGTCGTAGACGGAGGCCTGCTTGCGGTGGACCACGCCGAAGCCGTCGGAGACGAAGACGTCACCCAGGGCGGCCAGCTCGGCCGCGAAGGCGGCGCGCTCGGCGTCGTCCTTGGAGGTCTCGGCGGCGTTGAAGCGGACGTTCTCCAGCAGGACGATCTCGCCGTCCTTCAGGTCGGCGACCGCGGCCTTGGCGGAGGGGCCGACGGTGTCCTCGGCCAGCGTGACGTTCACGCCGGTGACCTCGGCGAGGCGCTTGGCGACGGGGGCCAGCGAGAAGTCGGGGTTGACCTTGCCCTTGGGGCGACCGAGGTGCGCGACGATAATGACCTTGGCGCCGGCGCCCAGGAGGGTCTTGAGGGTGGGCAGTGCGGCCTGGATGCGGCCGTCGTCGGTGATGTTCTTGTCGGCGTCGAGCGGGACGTTGAAGTCGGAGCGGACCAGGACGCGCTTGCCCTTCAGGTCGCCCAGGGACTCGATGGTTTTCATGAGAAACCTCTTATCGGTGGTGGTGGCTGGTAAAAGGGAGCCGGCTCGACGCGCTCGCCGGAACCGGGGGCCCTGCCGCCGGCGGTGGCACCGGCGGCGGGCCCGACGGACTGCGCCCGCGCACGCAAGTGGCGTGCGCGGGCGCAGTCTCAGGGGAGCATCATGCTCTCGGGCGTCGTGCTCAGAGGCGCTCGGCGACGTACTCGGTCAGGTCGACGAGGCGGTTGGAGTAGCCCCACTCGTTGTCGTACCAGGACAGGACCTTGACGAGGTCGCCAATGACCTTGGTCTCGGTGGCGTCGAAGATCGAGGAGTGCGAGTCGCCCACGATGTCCGCGGAGACGATCGGGTCCTCGGTGTAGGCCAGGATGCCCTTGAGCGGGCCCTCGGCGGCCTCCTTGACGGCGGCCTTGACGGACTCGACGGAGACCTCCTTCTCGGCCTGGAAGGTGAGGTCCGTCAGGGAGCCGGTCGGGGTGGGCACGCGCACGGCCAGGCCGTCGAACTTGCCCTTGAGCTCGGGGATGACCAGGGCGACGGCCTGGGCCGCGCCCGTCTTGGTCGGGATCATGGACAGGGCGGCGGCGCGGGCGCGGCGCAGGTCCTTGTGGGGGGCGTCGAGAATGCGCTGGTCGCCGGTGTAGGAGTGCACCGTGGTCATGATGCCGCGGACGATCCCGAACTTGTCGTTGAGGACCTTGGCCAGCGGGGCGAGGCAGTTGGTGGTGCAGGAGGCGTTGGACACGATGTTCATCGTGGCCGGGTCGTACTTCTCCTCGTTGACGCCGATGACGAAGGTGCCGTCGACGTTCTTGGCGGGGGCGGAGATGACGACCTTCTTGGCGCCGCCGTCGATGTGGGCCTTCGCCTTCTGGCCGTCGGTGAAGAAGCCGGTGGACTCGACGACCACCTCGACGCCCAGGTCGCCCCAGGGCAGCTCGGCCGGGTCGCGGTGGGCGAGGACCTTGATGTGCTTGCCGTCGACGACGATGCCCTCGTCGTCGTAGGAGACCTCACCATCGAAACGGCCGAGGATGGAGTCGTACTTGAGCAGGTGAGCGAGGGTCTTGTTGTCCGTCAGGTCGTTGACCGCTACAACCTCGAGGTCCGCCTTCTGCTTGAGGGCGGCGCGGAAGAAGTTGCGGCCGATACGACCGAAGCCGTTGATACCAACGCGGGTGGTCACTTTAGGTCCTCCTAGTACGCCGGTACGGCGCACGCTGTTCGTGTCTTCGCACACCGGAGTGTGCCCCGGACCGCGGGGGCTGCGCCTCTGCGCTCCGGCACTCGGGAGTCTAGCGTTTGCGACTCGTCTCACGCGAGGATCGGCCACGCCAAGGGCGAACAGCGGCGGGAGAAAGGGCCTCGCACGTGATCTGGCATACGTTTGACATCCTGAACCGGGACCGATGTCCCATGAGCGGGTCCCCCCGGGTCGGCGCGCCGGGGTCCGGCGGCGAGACCGGGAGCCCGCAATCGGGCCCCGCCGCATCGCGCGTCGAGATCACATGTCGAGCATGTCCTGGGTGAGGGCGGACTCGGTGTCCGGCACGCCCAGCTCGCGGGCCCGCTTGTCCGCCATGGCGAGCAGGCGCCGGATACGGCCCGCGACGGCGTCCTTGGTCAGCTGGGGGTCGGAGAGCCGGCCGAGCTCCTCCAGGCTCGCCTGCTTGTGCTCCATGCGCAGGCGCCCGGCCTGCACCAGGTGCTCGGGAACGTCGTCGCCCAGGATCTCGAAGGCCCGCTCCACGCGCGCGCCCGAGGCCACGGCTGCACGGGCGGAGCGGCGCAGGTTGGCGTCGTCGAAGTTGGCCAGCCGGTTGGCAGTGCCGCGCGTCTCCCGGCGGGAGCGCCGCTCGCCCCAGGTCGCGAAGGTCTCCACGGCGCCCATCCGCTCCAGCAGGATGCCGATGGCCTCGCCGTCGCGCACGACGACGCGATCGGCCCCGCGCACCTCGCGGGCCTTGGCGGCGATGTCGAAGCGCCGGGCCGCGCCGACCAGGGCCAGGGCCGCCTCGCTGCCGGGGCAGGTGACCTCCAGGGACGAGGAGCGCCCGGGCTCGGTCAGCGACCCGCGGGCCAGGAAGGCCCCGCGCCAGGCGGCGGCCGAGGCGTTGCGCCCGCCCTGGACGACGGCGACCGGCATGCCGCGCACCGGCCGCCCCCGCCCGTCGACGAGCCCGGTCAGGCGCGCCAGGTCCTTGCCGCGGTCGGTCACGCGCAGCACGTAGTGGTTGCCGCGGTGCAGGGAGCCGGACTGGACCACGACGACCTCGGGCTCCATGGAGAACAGGTCGCGCAGCTCGCGGTGGAGGCGGCGCACCGCCCCCCCGTGATCGAGCTCGGCCTCGACGACGATCCTGCCGGAGACGATGTGCAGCCCGCCGGAGAAACGGAGCATGGAGGCGACCTCCGCGCGCCGCTGGGCGGCGTTCTGAGCGGTGACGTGCGCGAGCTCGTCCTTGACGGCCACTGTCAGTGACATGGCGGGGAACCTCCTCGGTCGGTGAAGGCGGACGGTCAGTCCGCTTGGGTCCAGGCGACGTCACCCATGACGCCGTCAAAGGCGTCGCGGAAAGCGGCGGCCAGACGCAGGGGGTCGTGGTTGCACAGGGTCTCGCCCGTGCGCACCTGACGCAGGACGACGACGGCGCCGAGCTGTCCCGCGACAGCCTCCAGGTCGTCGATGTCCTCCACGACGCTCGGATCGGCAATAATAACGTCTAATTGCAGATCCGGTGCGTACTCATTGAGGACGCGCAGGTGGTCCGCGGAGGTCATCCCGTCGGTCTCCCCGCGCTGGGGGGACAGGTTGAGCACGACGGCCTTGAGGGCCTTCGTGCTCTCCAGGGCCCGCCGCATGGAGGGCAGGATCAGGTGGGGCAGGACCGAGGTGTACCAGGAGCCTGGCCCCAGGACCACCCAGTCGGCCTCGTCGATGGCCTGCACCGCCTCGGGGTGGGCGTCCGCGTCGGCGGGGACGATGCCCACGTTCTCCATCTGGCCGCGCTCGGTGGCCACGGCCACCTGACCGCGCACCCGCCTGCGGCGGGCGCCGTCGACGATGTCGGCCTCGATGACCAGGGGCGAGGCGCTCATGGGGATCACGCGCCCGTGGATCGCCAGAAGCCGTCCGACCCAGTCCAGGCCCTCGACCTCGTCGCCGAGGAGCTGCCACAGCGCGAGGATGAGCAGATTGCCCAGGGCGTGGTTGTCGAGCTCGCCCTGGCCGGCGAAGCGGTGCTGGAGCACGTCGCGCCAGGTCAGCCCCCACTCGGAGTCGTCGGTCAGCGCGGCCAGGGCCATGCGCAGGTCCCCGGGCGGCAGGCAGTCGAACTCGCGGCGCAGGCGCCCGGAGGACCCGCCGTCGTCGGCGACGGTGACCACCGCCGTGAGGCGATGGGTGACGTGCCGCAGCGCCCGCAGTGTCGCTGACAGGCCGTGCCCCCCGCCGAGCGCCACAACCGCCGGCCCGTCCTCGCCACGTCGCGGCCAGCCCGCGGGGTCAAGCATCGAGTGCGCATTCACGGGCTCTCACTCCCGCCCCAGGTCGCGGTGCTGGGTGGAGACCTTGAAGCCGGCGGCGCGCAGATGGGCGGAGATCCGCTCGGCCGAGGCCACCGAGCGGTGCTTGCCGCCGGTGCAGCCCACCGCGATCGTCACATTCGGCTTGAGCTCCTCGAGGTAGGCGGGCAGGGCGGGGGCCAGCAGTGCGGCGTAGCCGTCGACGAAGGCGGCGGCGCCCTTCTGCCGGAAGACGTACTCAGCCACCGGCGCGTCGCGCCCGGTGAGGTGGCGCAGCTCGGTGACCCAGTAGGGGTTGGGGATGAAGCGCACGTCCAGGACGTGATCGGCGTCCATGGGCAGGCCGTACTTGAAGCCGAAGGACATGACCGTCACCTGGAGCGCCAGCTCGGACTCGGTGGCGACCAGCTCCCGCACGCGCCGCGCCAGGTCGTGGACCGAGTAGTCGGTGGTGTCGATGACGTGGTCGGCCTGGGCCTTCAGGCCCGCCAGCAGGGTGCGCTCGTGCCTGATGCCGTCCAGGATCGAGCCCGTGCCCTGCAGCGGGTGGGGACGCCGGGAGGACTCGAAGCGCCGGATGAGGACGGAGTCGGAGGCGTCCAGGAAGATCAGGCGCAGGCTGACCCCGGACTTGCGCAGCTGGCCGAGGTACTGCATGAAGGAGGCGAAGAACTCGCGGGTGCGCACATCGACCACGGCCGCCAGGCGGTGGACCCCCGCGCCGACCGTCGTCATCATGCCCGCCATCGCGGGCAGCAGCTGGGGCGGGAGGTTGTCGACGACGTACCAGTCCAGGTCCTCCAGCGCATTGGCGGCACGGGAGCGGCCGGCCCCCGACATCCCGGTGACGATGATCATCTCGGGCCGCTGGGCCGGCGGGACGGGCGGAGTCGCGTCATCGATGACGGGGATGAAAGGAGGCACGGTGTCCCGCAGAGGGTCGCGGCCCTGACTCGGGTCGCGGGCGGAACTGGCGGCAGAGCGGTGGGCGTCCATGCGCCTAGCATGGCACGCTTCGCGCGGGCATCCGGGGCGCGCCATGGGTAGCGTTGCGGGTGACACGCCCCGACACCGCCGCTGGAGACGCCCATGGCCACTGAACCCGACGACGCCGCCGAGACCGCTGAGGACGCCGACGCCGTGAAGGCCGCTGGAACCGCCGGGGGCGCCGGCTGCCGTACCGCCCCGCCCCTCATCGGAACGCCGTGGACGCGGTCGGCCACCCGCGTGGCGCTGCTCGGCTCGGGAGAGCTCGGCAAGGAGATCGCCATCGCCCTCATGCGGCTCGGAGCGGAGGTCACCGCCATCGACCGCTACGACGGCGCTCCCGCCCAGCAGGTGGCGCACAACGCCCTGACGGCGGATATGGGCGACCCGGAGGCGCTCACCGCCGCGATCCGCTCCAGCGGGGCGAGCATCGTGGTCCCCGAGATCGAGGCGCTGGCGACGGATGCCCTGGTGGCCCTGGAGGACGCCGGCGGGGCGCGCGTCGTGCCGACCGCGAGGGCCGCCCGCCTGACCATGAACCGGGAGTGGATCCGGCGCCTGGCGGCCGAGGAGCTGGGCATTCCCACCAGCCCCTATGTCTTCGCCTCCAGCCCCTCCGAGCTCGCGACCGGCGCCGAGCGAGTCGGCCTCCCCTGCGTCGTCAAGCCGGTCACCTCCTCCTCCGGCCACGGGCAGTCGGTGGTGCGCGGCCCTGACGAGCTCGCCGCGGCCTGGCGCCGCGCGGGGGCGGACGGGCGGGTGGACCGCGGGCGGGTGATCGTCGAGGGCTTCGTCGACTTCGACGCCGAGGTCACGCTGCTGACCGTGCGCTCCCGCGACCCGCGCACCGGCGGGACGGTGACGAGCTTCTGCGCCCCCATCGGGCACCGCCAGGTCAATGGCGACTACGTGGAGTCCTGGCAGCCCCAGGCCCTGGCGCCGGCGGTCCTGGAGCGCGCCCGGCGCACGGCGGCCACGGTCACGGGGGCGCTCGGCGGCTGGGGCCTGTTCGGGGTGGAGCTGTTCATCTGCGGCGACGAGGTCCTCTTCTCCGAGGTCTCCCCCAGGCCCCACGACACCGGCCTGGTCACGCTGGCCAGTCAGCGCCTGAGCGAGTTCGAGCTGCACGCCCGGGCCCTGCTGGGCCTGCCGGTGGACACCGCCCTGCGCTCCCCCGGCGCCTCGGCCGTGATCAAGGCCGCCGGCGACTCGGCTCCCGGCGAGGGCGTGAGCTTCACCGGGGCCGATGCCGCGCTGGCGGTCCAGGGCGCCGACCTGCACCTGTTCGGCAAGCCCGTGGCCCACCCGGGCCGCCGGCTGGGCGTGGCCGTGGCCTGCGCCGACGACGTCGCCACCGCCCGGCGGCGGGTCCGCGCCGCGGCCCAGGCGGTTCGGCCCAGCGTCTGAGGCGGACGGGGCCGGACCGGGGTCGCAGTGCGACTGCGCGGGTCCCGAGCCGACTCGCGGCCTCCCGGCGCACCGGGCCCGGCCGGGACGACGGGTCCCGGCCGGGCCAGAGCGGGACCGCTCAGTCCTGCGAGTGACCGGAGCGGTCGACGAGAGTGCCCCCGTTGGAGGCGATGAGGTCCCTGTACCAGCCGAAGGACTTCTTGCGGTAACGGGCCAGGGTCCCGGCGCCGTCGTCGTCGCGATCGACGTAGATGAAGCCGTAGCGCTTGGACATCTGGGCGGTGGAGGCCGAGACCAGGTCGATGCACCCCCAGGATGTGTAGCCCAGGACCTGCACGCCGTCGGCGATGGCCTCGCGGACCTCGACGAGATGGTCGTTCATGTAGTCGATGCGGTAGTCGTCCTCGACGGTGGGGCCGTCGGGGCCCTGAACGAGGACGTCCTTGGCGCCCAGGCCGTTCTCCACGATGAACAGCGGCTTGCCCCAGCGGTCCCAGTAGTCGTTCAGGATCGTGCGCAGGCCCGCCGGGTCGATGGCCCAGCCCCACTGCGAGACCTTAAGGGTGGGGTTGACGACGCCGCCCATGAGATTGCCTCCCCCGGCCTCGCGCTCCTGTGTGGCGGTCTCGCAGGAGGACATGTAGTAGGAGAAGGAGACGAAGTCCACCGTGTGCTCGGCCAGCAGCTCGCGGTCCTCGGCGGTGATGTTCAGCTCCACTCCCCTCTCGGCGAGCTTGCGCAGGTAGTATCCGGGGTAGGCGCCGCGCGCGTGGACGTCCCCGAAGGCGTAGTTGTCGCGCTCGGCCTGCTTGGCGGCCCACACGTCGCGCGGGTCGGGGGTCAGCGGGTAGAAGGGGATCGCCAGGATCATGCAGCCCACCCGGATGTCGGGGTTGACCTCGTGGGCGATGCGGGTGGCGGCCGCGGAGGCGACGAGCTCGTGGTGGATCGCCTGGTAGAGGTCCTGGTCGCTGAGCGCCTCCTTGGGGGTGTTGATGCCCCCGGACATGAAGGGCTCATGGAGGACTGAGTTGATCTCGTTGAAGGTCAGCCAGTACCTCACCCGCCCCCCGTAGCGCTCGAAGAGGGTGCGGGCGTAGCGCTCGAAGAACCCGATCGTGCGCCGGTCGGCCCAGCCGTCGTAGGCGCGGGCCAGGTGCAGGGGGGTCTCGTAGTGGCTGATGGTCACCAGTGGCTCGATGCCGTGCTTCTCGAGCTCGTCCAGGACCCGGTCGTAGAAGGCCAGGCCCTCCTCGTTCGGCTCGGCCTCGTCCCCGCGCGGGAAGATCCGCGACCAGGCGATGGAGAAGCGGAAGACCTTGAAGCCCATCTCCGCGAAGAGGGCGATGTCCTGCTCGTAGCGGTGGTAGAAGTCGATGGCCTCGAGCTTGAGGTTGTCCGGCGTGGGTTCCTGCGTGCGGGGTCTGACAATGCCCCCGGGCATGACGTCCTGGACGCTCAGGCCCTTGCCGCCCTCGTCCCAGGCGCCCTCGATCTGGTTGGCGGCGGTGGCCCCGCCCCACAGGAAGTTGTCAGGGAAGACGGGGGGTGAAGTGATAGCAGCGGTCATGGTCGTGTCATTCCTTCTGTGCTGTTCTGTTCTGTGCTGTTTCGCACTGTTCCGTGAGGTTCTGCGCTACGGAGCCGCGGCTCCGCGCGGCCCGGTCCGGATGCGCTCGCACCGTCAGTGACTGATCTCGATCACGGTGTCGTCGGTGGTGACCTCGCCGTCGACCACGGGGACGACGGCGGCCAGGGAGGCGGTGTTGGTGACCACGAGGATGGTCGTGGGATCGTATCCGGCGTCCCGTACCGCAGCCAGGTCCACATCTACCAGGGGGTCCCCGCGATCCACCCGCTGCCCCGCGCTCACCCTGGGGTTGAAGCCCTCGCCCTTGAGGTTGACGGTGTCGAGCCCGACGTGGATGAGGATCTCGACGCCGTCGTCGGTCTTGATGCCGTAGGCGTGGCCGGAGTCCATGGCGGTGACGACGGTGCCCGCCACCGGGGCCACGACGCGCCCCTCAGCGGGGAGGATGCCGACACCGCTGCCGAGCGCCCCGGAGGAGAAGACGGGGTCGGCGACCTTCTCCAGCGGCATGGCGGTGCCCGCCACCGGGGCGAGCGCAGCGGTGGTGGGCTCGGCGGGGGCGGTGTCGTCCTCGGCGGCCCCGGGCGCCTCCTGGGCGGTGGCTTCGGCGGGCTCGGTGAAGCCGAGAACGAGGGTGAGGGTCAGGGAGATGACGACGGCCACGGCCGTTCCGACGAAGAACAGCAAGGTGCTGCCGTGCTGCAGGAAGGCAGGGATCGCGATGAGAGAGGGGAAGACGAAGGCCGAGCTGGCCACGCCGCCCATCGCGACAATGGCACCGCCGATGGCACCGCCGACGCAACCGAAGACGAAAGGACGCTTCAGCGGGAGATTGACGCCGTAGATGAGGGGCTCGGTGATGCCAGCCAGGAAACCGGACACCGTGGCGGGACCGGCCACGCCCCGCAGCCTGGCGTTGCGAGCACGTATGAAGACTCCCAATGTTGCCGCGGCCTGAGCGAGGACCGCGGGCACGAGCGGCCCCGCCATGACGATGTAGCCGACCTGGTCGAGGTCCGAGAGCATGATCGGCACGAATCCCCAGTGAACGCCGAACATGACGAAGATCTGCCAGCAGGCGCCCATAATGGCGCCCGCGAGCCAGGGCACGGTGTCGAAGAGCATGACGATGCCTCTGGACAGGCCCCGCGAGGCATAGGTGGTCAGGGGGCCGAAGGTCAGAAGCGTGAGGGGCACGATAACCAGCATGGAGACCATCGGGACCGTGAAGTTGCGGATAACGCTCGGAAGCACCTTCTTGACCTGCCGCTCAAGGTGTCCCTGGATCCATACCGCGACAATGATCGGCAGCAGGGAGGACGTGTAGCTGGCCATGACCACGGGGATGCCCAGGAAGGTGACGTGGGTGGCGCTGGCCAGTTCGACGATGCCCGGATAGACCAGCGCGCCGGCGATGGCGACGGAGGTGATCTCGTTGGCCTTGAAGTGGCGGGCGGCCGTGATCGCCAAGACGATGGGCAGGAAATAGAATATGGCGTCATCGACTGCGCCCAGGATCGTGTAGGTCGTACTTGCCGGGTCGATCCAGCCCAGCGACTCGAACAGGGCGACGAACGCCTTGATCAGACCTGCTCCTGCCAGCGGCCAGATAATAGGGTTGAGGATGGCCGACACGAGCTTGACGAACCGGTCCATGATACTGCCGCTCGGGCTGTCACCAGCACCATCCGTGCCGTCCATGCCACTGGTCAGGCTCTGGAGCTCCTCGTAGAGGATGGGCACGTCATTGCCGATGACGACCTGGTACTGGCCGCCCGCCTGGACCACGGTGACGACACCCTCGAGCTGCTTGATGCTCTCGGTCGCGGCCTTGGACTCGTCCCTGAGGACGAAGCGCATGCGGGTGGCGCAGTGCGACATCGCGGAGATATTGTCCTCACCCCCCACCTGCTCCAGCAGGCGCGGCGCCAGCGCCGCATAGTCTGTCTTCGCCATGAAGATCCTCCTTGATCCGGGACCCGCGGGGAACAAAAAAGACCCGAGACTCCTCCTCGCGCTCACCGCGCGAAAAGCGTCTCAGGTCTTGCCCCGGTCGGGTCACAATCCTGTGGGCCGCTCCGGGCCCGGAAGAAGTTTACGACAGCCGGTCCGCGATCGGGCAAGCCTCCGCGGGCATGAGGTGTCTCTCAAAGGCGTCGTCGCGGTCGTTGGAGCCGGTCAGCGCGCGGCGACCGCGTTCTCGAAGCGGGCCACGTGCATTGTGAGGTAAGCGGTCTCGTCGTCGGAGACGGCGGTGCCGAGCCTCAGCTCGAGGAGGTCCTTGATGCGCAGGGCGATCTGGTAGGCGTGCGGCCGGGCCTCGCGCAGTGCGATACCGACGATGGACGCTGCGCCGTCGGCGACCTGGATCCCGCTGCGGGCGCGGGCGAGGAAGTAGCGCAGGTGCGCCGCGAAGCGGGCGGTGTCGATGGAACCGGGGTCGAAGTCGTCGCCGTAGGCGGCCTGGAGGGTGTCGATGACCTGGGCGATGAGCCGCGACTGGCGGGCGGCCTCCCGGGTCGAGCGCGCCCCGACAGCGGCGGTGAACAGGTGAAGGGCCAGGGCGACCGCCTCCCCCGCGGGCAGCTGCACCTCCTGGGCCGCGTTGAGCTCGACCACCATGGCCTCGGCCAGGCGCAGCTCCTCGGGGTGCAGGTGGGCCGCTTCCGCGCGCAGCGGGTAGTCCATGACCAGCCCCCGACGGACTCGCTCCATGGCCTGGTTGACGTGGTCGACGACCGCGACAATGGTCGAGGAGGGCACTCCTGCGCCCAGCTCTCGGGCCGCGCGCCGGAAGACGCGCTCGATGAGCGCCAGGCGCTCCAGCGGGATCCCCGCGATCACCTCGGCGACGGACTCGGCGTTGTCGGCCGGGATGTAGCGGCGGGCGACGAGCGAGGCGTCCACCTCCTGACCGGCCCTGCGCCGGAAGCCGAGGCCGCGGCCGGTGAGGACCGCCTCGCGCCCGATCTCGTCGCGGGCCAGCACGACGTTGTTATTGAAGACCCGTAGGATCACCATGGCTTGATTGTGCCACGGGTCACTTCTTATTGGCCTCAGGGAGCAGCCGGCCCCGGCGGGGCCGGCCCAGCCTCCTCGGCCCTCTCAGTCCTCCACGCCCACCATGACCGAGGAGGCCTTGATGACCGCGACGGCCTTGGCGCCCTCGGTCAGGCCGAGCTCCTCGATGGCGGCGTTGGTGATGGAGGAGGTGATGACGACCCCGGGAGCCACCTCGATGGTGACAATGCCGTTGACGGCGCCCTTCTCGATGGCGATGACGGTGCCGGGCAGCTGGTTGCGCGCGGAGAGCCTCATGCGGGTTCCTTCCGGTCGTGCCGGCCGTCGGAGCCCGCGGGGTCCCGGACCGGCGTGAGGTTTTTGAGAATCGTAGCGGCCAGGGCCGGGCCGATGCCCTTGACCGAGGCGATCTCCTCCGCGCTGGCGGCGCGGATCCGCTTGACGGAGCCGAACTTCTTGAGCAGGGCGGCCTGTCGTGCAGGGCCGAGCCCGGGCACGTCGTCGAGCACGGAGCGAGTCATGCCCGCCGAGCGCTTCTTGCGGTGGTGGGTGATGGCGAAGCGGTGCGACTCGTCGCGCAGGTACTGCAGCAGGTAGAGGGCGGGGGAGGTTCGCGGCAGCACCACGGGGAACTCGTCGCCCGGAACCCATACCTCCTCCAGGCGCTTTGCCAGGCCCACCAGGGGCACGTCGATGCCGAGCTCGTCCAGGACGGCGCGGGCGGCGCCCACCTGCGGCGGGCCGCCGTCGACGACGACGAGGCCGGGGGCGTAGGAGAAGCGTCGGGCGCGACCGGTCTCGGGGTCGATGGGCCCCGAGGCGATGGGGACGCCGTCGCCGTCGGCCCCGACGAGCTCCCGAATGGACTCGGCGCCCGCCTCCCCGGGGCCGGCGCCCTGCTCGGCCAGCAGCCGCTTGAAGCGGCGGGTGAGGACCTCGCCCATGGCGGCGGTGTCGTCGGCCGCCCCGCCGCCGTCCTGGCCACGAACGATGAAGCGCCGGTAGTCGGCCTTCCGGGGCGCGCCGTCCTCGAAGACGACCATGGATCCGACCTGGTGGGTGCCCTGGGTGTGGGAGATGTCGTAGCACTCGATGCGCAGTGGCGCCTCGGGCAGGTCGAGGGCCTCGGCGAGCTCCTCCAGGGCGGCCGAGCGCTGGGTGAGGTCGCCAGCGCGGCGGGTCTTGTGCAGGCGCAGCGCCTCCTCCGCGTTCTTGCGTACGGTATCCATAAGGGCGGCCTTGTCGCCGCGGGCCGGCACGCGCAGGTCGACCCTCGCGCCTCGCAGACCGGCCAGCCACTGGCGCACGGCACCGGCGTCGGCGGGCACGGCGGGGACGAGGACCTCGCGCGGGACGGCGGTGGTGGCCGCGTGGGCGACGTCGTCGACGCTGGTTGCCGCAGCGGCTCCGGAGCGCCGCGCCCGGGCGCCCTGGGGCCCGGAGCGCGCCAGCGGCGCAGCCGGGGCGCGCTCCCCCACCCCCAACGAGGTCGTGGGGCCCGAGCGCTCGGGCGCGCCCGCCCCGGAGGGGTCGAGCAGGTCGCCGTAGATCTGCTGGAGAAGGCGCTCGACAAGCTCGGCGTCGGCAGCGTCCTCGACCAGGTCGATGACCCAGCCGCGCTGACCGCGCACGCGCCCGCCGCGCACGTGGAAGACCTGGACGGCGGCGGTGAGCTCGTCGCGGGCCAGGGCGAAGACGTCGACGTCGGTGGCGTCGGGCAGGACGACGGCGTTGCGCTCGATGACCTTGCGCAGGGCATCGGCGTCGTCGCGCAGACGGGCGGCCTTCTCGAACTCCAGGTTCCTGGCGGCCAGGCGCATGCGGTCCTCGAGCTCGCGCATGTAGGGGCCGGTGCGCCCGGCCATGAAGGAGCAGAAGTCCTCGGCGAGCTCCCGGTGGTCGGCCTCGCCTATGCGGCCCACACAGGGCGCGGAGCACTTGTCGATATAGCCCAGCAGGCAGGGGCGGCCCGAGGCGCGGGCACGTCTGAACACTCCGGGCGAGCAGGAGCGGATGGGGAAGACGCGCAGGAGCTGGTCGAGGGTCTCGCGGATGGACCACGCCTGCACGAACGGGCCGAAGTAGCGGGTCCCGGGCCTGCGGGCGCCGCGCACCACCTGGGCGCGCGGGTAGGTCTCGGACATGGTGACGGCCAGGTACGGGTAGGACTTGTCGTCCTTGTACATGACGTTGAAGCGCGGGTGGAACTCCTTGATCCAGGAGTACTCCAGGGCCAGGGACTCCACCTCGGTGCCCACGACCGTCCACTCCACGGCGCAGGCGGTGGTCACCATCGTCTGGGTGCGCGGGTGCAGGGCGGCCGGGTCCTGGAAGTAGCTGGACAGGCGGGAGCGCAGGTTCTTGGCCTTGCCGACGTAGATGACGCGGCCCTCGCCGTCGAGGAACCGGTAGACGCCGGGCGAGGTGGGGATCTCGCCGGGGGCGGGGCGGTACGTCGAGGGGTCGGCCATACAGGGCAGACTAGAGGAGTCGGATCAGAGCCCTGTTGCGGACGCCCGTCCGCCGGTAGGTTGCCGGTTATGAGCAGCGCCACTCATGCCGCCCCTCCGCCCGCGACCGGCGTCCGCCCCCCAGGCCTGCGCCTGGTGGCCGTTGACATGGACGGCACCTTCCTCGGCCCCGGCCTGCCCGGAACCTACGACCGCGCCCGCTTCGCCCCGCTGCGGGCCCGCATGCGCGAGCAGGGCGTGCGCTTCGTGGTGGCCTCCGGCAACCAGGAGCACCAGATCGCCGGGTACTTCGAGGGCAAGGAGGGCGGGGTGGCCCTGCGGCCCGACGGCATCGTCTCGGACAACGGCGCCATTGTCACCGCCTTTGACGCTGCCGGGCATCAGCGGCTCCTGGAGTCCTCCATGCCCGCGGAGGCGCTCGCAGCGGCCCTGTCCGTCCTGGAGGACTACCCGGGCATCGGCGTTCTCGGTTCCGGGCCGGAGGGGGCCGTCCTGCCCGAGGACCAGGACCCGGAGCTGAGTCAGCTGCTGGTGCGCTACCACACGCGCTTCCGGTTCGTACCCGACCGTGCGAGCATCGCCGCCCACCGGGTGTCCAAGCTCGCGATCGTGGACCTGCGGGGGATCGACCCGGATCTGCCCGCCCGTCTGGACGAGGCGCTGGGCGCAGCGGTGAGGGCGGTGACCTCGGGGCACGAGTCGGTCGACCTGATCGTCGCGGGCCGTCACAAGGCCTCCGGGCTCGATCTTCTGCTCGACCACTGGGGGCTGCGCCGCGACGAGGCGGCCGCCTTCGGCGACTCGGCCAACGATGCGGAGATGCTGCGGCACGTGGGGGTGGGCGTGGCCATGGGCAACGCCTCGCCACAGGCCGCAGCGGCCGCGCACCACCGCGCACCCGCAAACACCGAGGCGGGTGTGCTTGCCGTTCTCGAGTCCTGGTTCCCTGAGCGCTGAGAGACCGAGACCAAGGAGACGTCCCGTGTGCGCAGGCTCTCAGCTTCCCTTCGCCGCCGCGCCGGACCGCCGGCGGGTCGTCCTGATCGACGTCGACGGCACCCTGGTCACCTACACCGGTGCCCTGCCCGACTCCGCCGCCAGCGCGGTGCGGCGGGCGCGCGCCGCCGGGCACCGCGTCTACCCCGCCACCGGCCGCTCCAAGGCCGAGATGCCCGCATGGTTCGACGAGGTCGGCTTCGACGGGATGATCGGCGCCAACGGCTCCTACATCGAGTCCGACGGCGAGGTGGTGGCCCACCGGCGCATGGCGCCCGTGGATGTGGCTGCCGTCGTCAACTGGCTGACCCGGCGCGGTCTGCCCTTCTACCTCGAGGCCAACTCCGGCCTGTACGCCTCCCCCGGGTTCCGTCAGGCCGCCCTGCCGGCCGTGCGCGCCTATGTCGCGGGCAAGGGCCGGGCCGACGCCGGGGCGGTGAGCGTCGATGAGGTCCTGCACGGGCTCGTGGAGACCGCCGACCTCGCCCGCGACGACGTCAACAAGATCAGCTATGTGCTCTCGGGCCCCGCAGACCTGGAGGCGGCGCGTGCGGCCTTCCCCGCGCTCGCGCACAGATCGTGGGGCGGGCGGGGGCACGCCGCGCTCTTCGGCGACACGGGCGTCAAGGGGATCGCGAAGTCCCGCGCGATCGATCTCCTGCTCGCCCGCATCGGCGCGGAGCTCGCCGACACGGTGGCCCTCGGCGACGCGATGGTCGACATCGACATGCTCGGCCACTGCGGCGTGGGCGTGGCCATGGGCAACGCCTCGCAGGCGGTCAAGGATGTCGCGGACCTGGTGACCGACGACGTCGAGGACGACGGCCTGGCGAAGGCCCTCGCGCGTCTGGGCCTGCTGGGCTGACGGCGGGCGCGCCGCGAGTCGGGACGGCGGCGGGCGCACCTGGCGCGGGGCCGGGCTCAGGGCGCGCCCGGGTCGCCCTCCCGGCCCTCGCGCTCGGGCGTCTGCTCGGCCGGCAGCTCCAGGCGCGCGCCCCGGCGGGTCTCGGGGACGAGGTCGGTGGTGAATGCGTACCGGGTGAAGGGCGTGCCGGGCTCGGCGCTCTCGCGGGCGGCGTCGGCCGCCCGGCGCATCTCGGTGGCCAGGTCCGCCAGACACCGGGCGTAGGTGCGGGCCAGGTCCTTCGGCATCCAGATCATGCCATCGATGTGGACCAGCGGGCCCTCCTCCGCCGCCTGGGCGTTAATGACGTGCTCGGCGACCTGGCTGAAGCGCGTCCGCAGCACGGCGCCGAAGGCGTCGTCCAGGTCTTCGGCGTCACCCGCCTCATCGGTGTCCGTGATCCCGCGCTGAGGCGAGGTGTACCAGTGGTCGCGCGCCGTGCTGCCCTCGGGGCCCTCGGCGTCCTGGACGTATCCGGCGTCCCGCAGCCTGCGGATGTGGTAGCTGATGGAGTTGGCGGGCTCTCCGAGGATCTCAGCGAGGTCGGCCGCCCGCAGCGGCCTGTTGGCGTCCCACATCTCGGTGAGGATCGCCAGACGAAGCGGATGCGCGACGGCTCTCATCACGGCGGGGTCGGCGACCTTGCGGGGCATGGGTCGACCCTAGACAGCGGGAGAATCCTGCGCAAGACTCAATGTACAGCAAGTATTGCGCATAATCTGCTGCGCCTTCATGGTTGCGTGAGAGATATTGCGCCAGACTCTCCGGCTCTTGCGGCTGCGCCCGCTCCGCTGTGGCGCAGCCGGGCCGCCGCGGTTCGCAGGGGACACCCTCGCGGACTCGGCACCTCCCCGTACGTCCTCGTCCCGTTTCGCGGGCCTCGCGCGCCCTGCGCCTACCTGCGCGGACACCGGGCCGCTCACCATCGGACCGGGTGCGGCCATGCCCCTCAGAGCGGTTGCCGCAGTTGCCGCGCCACGGCTCAACCGGCGCGCGTCAGAGGCGCCTGCTGCGCGCCGAGAGCAGACAGAACTGAGCGGTCAAAGAAGACCGCAGCATGTGAGCGGGTACGGTGCATCGGGTCGGCGGTGGGCGATACTGGGATCGAACCAGTGACCTCTTCCGTGTCAGGGAAGCGCGCTCCCGCTGCGCCAATCGCCCGAGGTGGGTACCGGATTCGAACCGGTGTAAACGGCTTTGCAGGCCGGTGCCTAGCCTCTCGGCCAACCCACCAGTGAAGGTGCTGGGGGCTGGGAGGCTCCCTGCTCCTCGGAGCGGATGACGGGACTCGAACCCGCGACCCTCACCTTGGCAAGGTGATGCTCTACCAACTGAGCCACATCCGCGTGCATTCCACCGCCCCGCCTCGGGACGCGTGACGCTGGAAAACCATAACACCCTGACGGCCGTCGACCGCAAACGTCAGCACGGTGATCCACCTCACCAGAACCTCATTTGCCCGACGGCGTCGGCGGTGGATAGCCTGTCCCCCGCATCGGGCGATTGGCTCAGGGGTTAGAGCGCCTCGTTCACACCGAGGAGGTCACTGGTTCGATTCCAGTATCGCCCACCGCGATGTCTTCACGCGAAGGCTGCGCCGCGGGCGGCGTATGCGCGGCTCGATCCCCGCCGCCACCACGCCGCACGATTCCACGGCCGCCCCGGCATCCTCGATGTCAACTATCGGCCGCTCGGCGGCGGTTGATTGTCTCGCAGTACGATCACCCCATGAGCCCGACCGACTCGGAGACCGCCGTCAGCGCCGCCGAGGCCGCTGCGCAGGTCCATCGCTCGTGGGTGGGCAGCGACCTCGGGCGACGGTGGAAGTCCGGAGCCGATTTCGCCACCGAAGTGGATACCGCGGCCGAGAACGCCATCCTCGCCGTTGTGCGGAGCCAGCGTCCCGACGACGCGGTGATCGCCGAGGAGTCCGGCCGCAGCGGTCCCCGGGACGCGGAGCGCGTGTGGTTCGTCGACCCGCTGTGCGGCACTCTCAACTACGCCGCCGGGGAAGGGCCCTATGGCGCTTCGGTGGCCCTTACGCAGGGCGACGACGTTCTCGCCGCAGCCGTCGCGGAGCCGCACCGGTTGACCTGGACGAACGGGGCAGAGGCCTTCATACGCGTCTCCGGCCATGATGAGCCCGCCGCCCCGAGCGCGTCCTCG
Organism: Actinomyces israelii DSM 43320; assembly: GCF_000711965.1. Lineage (GTDB taxonomy): Bacteria > Actinomycetota > Actinomycetes > Actinomycetales > Actinomycetaceae > Actinomyces > Actinomyces israelii. The sequence goes on along the minus strand of NZ_JONS01000018.1, from coordinate 39,115 downwards.
CGGATCGTCGAGATCCTCATGGAAACGGTCGACCCGGACGAACAGGGATTCTCCTCCGCACGGTTCTGGAGGTCCTCGGCCTTCCAGACCCTGAGTCCCCGGTTCGTCGGCACCGGCATCGCCCTCGCCTGGGTGGCGACCGGGCTCCGCGCCGGGCTCGTCCTGCCGGGGCGGCGCCAGACCAGTGTTCACTTCTCCAGCGGAATCGGAATCTGCCGGGCCGCGGGATGCGTCCTCACCGGGCTGCGCGGCGAACCGCTCCATCTTTGTCACGACGGTCTCGTCTGCGCCGCCGATGCCGCGACGCACGCCCTGCTGCTCGCTGGAGTAGCCGAGCAGCTCGGCTGAGGATGAGGCGCTGCGGGCCGCACTCCTGCCGAGAGCACGAACAGCGGCCGCGGATCCGCTTTGAAGGGAGGTCCGGCCGAAATAGTCCGGGACGACGGCGTGAAAGCAGCGCCAGTTCTCTATCGGGCCAAGATCCTTCCAGGTATGGCTGGAGTTAAACAAGGTCGGTGTGTGGTGGTGTGATTGGGGGTGCTCGACGTCGTGGTCGAGGGTGTGGTTGGTGGTGTAGGCGGTGAGGGGCGCGAGGGTGTTCTCCGGGGCGAGCGGGCTGGGGCTGGCGGTGCTGGCTCTGGCGGTGTCCCGTACGTGCTTGGTGGGACCCGGTATCGGGGGCGCAGGGCGGGCATGTAGATGGGCGTGATGCGTCCTGGCTCCTGGCCGGGGGCGTATAGGTCGGTCAGGGCCTTGGCGTGGTGGAGCCTGGCGTTGTCCAGGACGGCCGCGGTCCTCCTTGTCCCTCGTCGGTCTCGCGCGCCAGGCGACCCGTCATGAGGGCGGGTCTGCTCGGCGTCCTGGTCTCCCTGGATCGGGTGGGTCCTCATTGTCCTGGTCGTCAGGCTCAGTGCCCCGAGGAACGACCGGCTCGCCTTCGCCCGGTCCACGGACAGCCTTGTTCTTTTTCCCTTGGGAAGCCACATGCGTCGGGTCCCGGCCTCGTGGCGGGCGCGGACCTCCTCAACGGCGCCAGGCCTCCCACCCCGCTTCCAGCAGATCGTTGACCTGGCGCCGGATCTCGGCCATCCGCCTGGCGGCGCCCCTCTCTTGTCGCGGCGCCCCCCGGACGGGTCGGGGAGCCTGAGGCTCATGCCCGACAGGGCGCATGAGCAGCAGGTCAGGAGGAGCCGGACCTGTACCCGACGCCGAACCTGATCGGACGCGACATCCTCAAGGAGCCGCGGGCGCCCCAGAGCACGGCCCCGGCACCCGTCCCCGAGAGCAGCTTCGATGGCGGCTCACCAGGAACCTCCTCCACCTCCTCCCTTCTGCGCCCGCTTGAGCCTCGCCGCGCTCTCGCCCACGGCGTGACCGGTTACCACGAGGGCCCAGCCTGGCCCTTCCGCCACCGCGACAGCCACTCACGCACCGCCTCCCCCGGCCCGCCCGACCACCTCCGCAATTAATATCCAGGCCGACGCCACGGGCAGCGCACACAACCGCCTCCACCTCAATCCTCACAAGCCTGCAGGATGTCCGAACGCCTCCTCCACCTGACGAGGACGCCCCGCTCCTTGTCCATCATGTCGACCTGCACGAGGCAGTCCTCGTGCGAGATCCTCCGCAGACGCCAACCAGGAGTCCCGCAGCAGCCGCTCCAGAATACCATCTTGTTTAATTCCAGCCATAGCCGCTCAAGACGCGCAGAAGGGCAACGGCAGTCTTCAGCGGCCCGAGCTCGACCTGCGCCGGGCTCAGATCAAGGACGGCGCGGTGACCGAAGTATTCGCCCTGCGACAGGGCGGAGGCGCTCGAGCGCACACGGAGCGGGGCCCGGACCGGCATGGTCCGGGCCCCGGCGCACCGGTTGGCGCATTGGGACGGAGGTCAGAGCCGGGTGCCGGGGGCCACCTCCCCCGGCGAACCGGCCTGGGCAACATGGGCGTCACCAGTGGCGACGACGCCGGCCCCGAAGGTCCAGTCCCCCTCCACCGTGAAGCGCTCGGCGCCCCGCAGCGACGGCGCCCCCGCCGGGAAGCGTGCGTCGAAGTCCTTGATCTTCTTGTAGTAGCGCGGATCGAGACTCACGGTGCAGGCCCGCTCGGCAACCATCCGGAGCAGGCCGTCCTCATCGACCTCGTAGACGTCTGAGCGCAGCAGAAGCAGGTCGTTGGTCGTCTTGACCGGCAGGAAGCGGCTGCGCGGCACCTCGACGGCGGTGGCGCCCTCGAAGGCCTCGACGGCGGCGCCCATCGCGGTCTCGAGCTGGATGACCGGCGTCGAGGAGGAGTCGGCCGGATCGACCGTCTTGGCGTTCCTGATCAGCGGCAGGCCGAGGATCCCCTTGCGCTCGGTGAGCGTGTCGCGCAGGACCCGCAGGTCGAACCAGAGGTTGTTGGTGTGGAAGAAGGGGTGGCGGTACTGGTCGGTGAAGAAGTGCATCTCGTCAGCCGGCGTCTGCGCGGTGTCGCGCAGAATGATCCGGCCATCGCTCTTGCGCACCGCCAGGTGCCCGCCCTTGACGTCGGCGGGCGTGCGCCGGCACATCTCGGGGGCGTACGGTGCGCCGGAGGCCGCGAACCAGCCGGCGATGCGGGCGCTCGGCGCGGCACCCAGGTTGTCGGAGTTGGAGGTCATGGCGTACCTGTAACCGTGCTCCAGCAGCGTATCGAGGACGCCGGAGGCGACCAGGGCGGTGTAGATGTCGCCGTGCCCGGGCGGGCACCACTCGAGGTCGGGATCCGCCTCCCACGTCACGGGGGTGAGGTCGTCGGCACGAAGCTTGGGCTCCCGGTTCTGCAGGAAGTCCAGGGGAATCCCGTCGACCGCGACGCCGGGGTGCTCGGCGAGGGCCGCGAGCGTGTCGTCCCGGGTGCGGAAGGAGTCCATGAAGATCAGCGGCAGGGAGACGCCGTGGGTCCGGCGCGCCGCCATCACCTGGTCGACCAGGATGTCGAGGAAGGACTTGCCGTCGCGCACGGGCAGCAGCGACTTGGCCCTGTCCATGCCCATGGACGTGCCCAGGCCCCCGTTGAGCTTGATCATCACGGTGCGCGACAGCGCCTCGCGGGCACCGGCCTCGCTGATCTCAACGTCCTCGATGGAGTCGATATGCGTCAGAGACTCGATGGTCTCCTCGGGGATCAGACCGGTGGCGCCGTCCTCCAGGGCCCGGTAGTAGTGGCTGAAGACGTCGATGGCCTGCTGCGCGACGCCGGCGTCGCGCATCTTGCGCTGGGCGGCAGTGAGTCCGTTCTCGCTCATGGCGCGAGCCTAACGGGTCGCCTGCGCATCTGCGCACCATCCGCCGCAGCGCCTCTCCCCTCGGTTCACGCCGCCCGGGAGACGAGTTATCCACAGGGCTGCACTTCCCTTTTCTCCGGTGCAACCCATCTTCTACCCTCAATGAGTCACACCTCTTATCTGGAGGCAATCATGTCAGCGCCCTACTATCCCGGCGTCCAGCCCCCGTTCGGCGGCGAGCTCCGGGAGATCCTGCTCAGGCTCGACCTCATGGAGCGCAAGATCGACTGGATCGCGCAACGCGTGACCGCCCCCGAGCGCTCTGCGGCGGCACCCGAGCCCGCGGCCCGGTCCTGTGCGCGCTCTGAGACTACCGCGCCCGTGCAGCCGGAGCGGCCGAAGAAGCCCGCGCCGGAGACCGCCGCGGAGCGCCACGGGCCCGCGACACCCGAACCGGCGTCGGCGATCGCAGAGCCTCCCGCGGCGCAGGGCCCCGCCGTCCCCCGTCCTGCCGATGTCCCCCGGCCCGCCGCCGTGCCGCCGGCTGCGCAGCATCCGGCCCACGCGCCCCGGCCTCAACCCGCTGCTGCCGCGGCAACGGCGGTGTCCGGTGTGTACGGGCCCCCGTCCGCCGGGGCCCAGCGGCCGCCGTCCCCGATCGCCCCCTCCACCGGCTGGGACCGCGCGCGTTCGGAGGGCAATATCGGCCGCTACCTGCTGTCCGGCGCCGCCGCGATCCTGGTGGTGCTGGCGGCCGTCAGCCTCATCGCGCTGGTCTGGAGCTCCATCCCCGACACGATCAAGGTCGGCTTCCTCATGGCGGCCGCGGCTGGCCTGGTCGTCTCGGGCACCGCTGTGGCACGACGCAGCAAACGCCTGCAGGTCGCCGCCGCGACCCTGACCGGCACCGGCGGGGCGCTCGGTTTCGTCGCGGTCATCGGCGCCGTCCTGCTGGAGACGGGCCTGCCGGTCTTCGCGGCCTTCGGGCTCATGACCCTCTGGAGCATCGTCCTCCTGATCACCGCCAGGGCGACGAGCCAGATCTTCACGGCGGTCGTCTCGGGCCTGGGCACGCTGGTGACCATCGGCTTCGCGGCGTGGCACGCGGGCGCCCACCCGGACACGGCCTCGCTCATCTGGCCGCTCGTGTGCCTGGACGTCCTCGCCCTCGCCGCCATCACCGCCTACCTGGCGCGCTCCTCGACGTCCATGCGGCTGGCCCCCTGGTTCCCCGCCACCGCGGTCCCCGCCGCCATCGCCGCGCTCCTGCTCACTCCGGCCCGCACGCTGGCCGCGGAGAACGAGTCCCTGTGCGCCCTGCTCATGCTGTTCCCCGCCGCACTCCTGGGCGCACAGGTCCTCGATGCCGGTCCTCGGATCTACCGCGCGGGATGGCAGTGGGTCGCGGGCATCGACTGGGCCCTGGTGGGACTGGTCGCGGTGAGCGCGCAGCTCCGGCTCGTGGGCCTTCAGAGCCTCCTCCACGGGGGCTCGGGGCTCTCCGCCCCGGGCGGCGCCGAGCACCGCGTCCTGCTCGACGCCGGAGCCCTGGGCGTGCCCCTGCTGGTGGCCGTCGCCAGTGTCCTTCTCCTGACAGTGAGGACCCCGCAGGCGTGGCGCGCGCAGGTGACGTCGGTGCACCTGGCCATCGCCGTCGTCGTGGGGCTCGCCTCATGCTTCACGCAGATCCGTTTCTTCCCCGTCGTCGTCATCATGCTCGCGGCGGCCCTGGCGCTCTACGCGCGCCAGGGCCAGCCCACCGCCGTTCCCGTCATGGCGGCCTCCGGCGCCGCGGTGCTGGCGGGCGCGCTGCAGACCGACACCGTCAGCCGCGTCTGCGCCCTGGCCGGGTTCGTTCTCGTCCCGGCAGGAACGGCTGTGCTCGAGCAGGTGCTCGGCCGGGCGCCCCGGGCGCTCCCCGACAGCGGACCGCCGCATGAGGCCGGTACCGGAAGCATGACCGCGCGGCGCGACAACCTGGCCTCCGCGTCGTGGCTCCTGGCGGCCGACCTGGTTGTCCTTCTCCCCGTGCTCCTCTTCCAGGCCATGCCGTCCTCAGAGACGACGACGGCGGTCAGCGCGCTCGCTGGGGGTGTGATCGCCATTGCCCTGGTGCGTCTGGGCCTGGTCTGGTCCGCGCCCACTCCCACCGCGCTGCTGACCGCCGCCCTGGCCGGTCAGCGCGCAGGCGTCGACGGGACGACGCCGACGGCTCCCACGCCTCCGGCGCCTCTGTGGGGCGGCTACCTCGCTCTGGCCGTCATGGGACTGGTCCAGCTCCTCTGCGCAATGACGGTCAGTGCTCTCATATGGCAGTTGCTGCTGGTTGCCGTTGCCCTGGGCGCCGGGACGACGGCGGCCTGGTTGCTGTGGCCGTGGCTGCGCCGCCCCGCCGAGGCGCTGGCCACGGCAGGGCTCATGTCGGTCCTGGTGTGGTGGTCCATCCGGGTTCTCGCGGGCGAGCGCATGTCGGGCATCATCCTGACGGTCGTGCTGCTGGCGACCGGCGCGGCGTGCATCGCCGCCGGCTTCCGGCTGCGGGCCACGATGCTGCGCCACTACGGCCTCGTGCTGGTGCTCGTCTCGGTGCTCAAGCTGGCGGTCATGGACATCGGCGACCAGAGCTCCGTCACCCGCATTATCGCCCTGGGAGCCGCCGGCCTCGTCTGTTTCGGCCTGTCACTGGCCTACAACCGCATTGCCGCCGACGGGAACGGGAGCGCGCCACCTGCGCGGCCAGCGCCTCCTGCCGGGGGTCCTGCCGCGCCCCCTTCCGTGTCACCGGGGTCCTACGGCATCGCACCCCAGACGGGCCGGCCGGCCGCGGCCGAGTACGGGCACGCCGGCGGGCCCACCGGACCCGCCGGTGGTACCGGCCGTGCCGATGACAGCCGGTTCCAGCCGCCGCGGTAGGGGCCGGCGCCCCGCCCGGACGCGCTCAGGCGAGCAGGAGCCGGTGCAGGGTCGCGTCCCCCGTCAGCTCGGGGTGGTAGGAGACGGCCATGACGGAGCCGGCCTCCACCCCGACGACGCGCGGGGGGCGGCTCGGGCGGGCGGGGTCGGCGTAGGTCGAGCACACGCTCACCCCCGCACCCACGCGCGTGACGGCCGGGGCGCGGATGAAGGCCGCCGTCAGCGGGGCACCCTTCCACTCCAGGTCGGCGCTGGCGGAGTCGACCTGGGGTCCGAAGGCGTTGCGCTCGACGTCGACGTCGAGCACTCCCAGGGCCGCCAGGACGATGAGTCCCGCGCAGGTGCCCAGGGTCGGCAGGCGCGAGGCCGCCTCGGTCAGGGGTTCGCGCAGCCCGATCAGGTCCACCAGCCGCAGCAGGGTGGTCGACTCCCCGCCGGGCAGGATGAGGGCGTCCAGGCCGCGCAGGCTCTCGGGGCGCCGCACGGGCACGATGTCGTGGCCCAGGGCCTCCACGAGGCGGGCGTGCTCGACAACGTCTCCCTGGAGCGCGAGGATCCCGACCCTCACCAGCCGCGCTCCGCCAGGCGGTGGGGCGCGGGCAGGTCCGCCACATTGATGCCGACCATGGCCTCGCCCAGGCCGCGTGAGGCCTCCAGGACGGCGGCGGGGTCGTCGTGCCAGGCGGTCGCGCGCACGATCGCGGCCGCCCGGCGGGCCGGATCCCCGGACTTGAAGATCCCCGAGCCCACGAAGACGCCGTCGGCGCCGAGCTGCATCATCATGGCGGCGTCGGCGGGCGTGGCCACGCCGCCGGCCGTGAACAGCACGACGGGCAGCCCTCCGGCTTCGGCGACCTCGCGCACCAGCTCGTAGGGAGCGCCGAGCTCCTTGGCGGCGACGTAGAGCTCGTCCGCGCCCAGCCCCCGCAGCGCCGCGATCTCCTTGGTGATGGTGCGGATGTGGCGGGTGGCCTCGGAGACGTCGCCGGTGCCGGCCTCTCCCTTGGAGCGGATCATGGCCGCGCCCTCGCTCACGCGTCGCAGGGCCTCGCCGAGGTTGGTGGCCCCGCACACGAAGGGGACGGTGAAGCGGTGCTTGTCGATGTGGTGGACGTAGTCGGCCGGCGAGAGGACCTCGGACTCGTCAATGAAGTCGACCTTGAGCTCCTGGAGGACCTGGGCCTCGACGAAGTGCCCGATGCGGGCCTTGGCCATGACGGGGATGGAGACCGCCTCGATAATGCCGGCAATGAGGTCGGGGTCGCTCATGCGGGCCACGCCGCCCTGCGCGCGGATGTCGGCCGGCACGCGCTCGAGGGCCATGACCGCGACGGCCCCGGCGTCCTCGGCGATGCGGGCCTGCTCGGGCGTGACGACGTCCATAATGACGCCGCCCTTGAGCATGTCCGCCAACCCGCGCTTGACGAGCGGGGTTCCGGTTGACGGGGTCGGTGCGGGGCCGGTGCTCTTGGCGTTGTCGTTCATGGCCGCGATGCTGCCCCGAGAGGTGGACTACCCTGAAGTCCAGTTCCGGGCCGTTCCTTTGGACCACCTCGCGGGCAGGCGCTCGCACGGCCCGCCCGAGGGAGGCAACAGCCGTGCAGATCGAACGCGGCCGCCCCGTCCCCGTCCAGATCGTCGAGGACATCCGCGGCCGCATCACCGACTCCCGTCTTGCGCCGGGGGACCCGCTGCCCTCCACGCGCGTCCTGGCGCGCCAGCTGGGGATCTCGCGGGGCAGCGTCGTCAGCGCCTACGAGCAGCTGGCGGGCGAGGGCTTCCTCGTGGCGGGCCCCGGCGGCACCCGGGTGGACCCCTCGCTGCGGGTGCCCGCCGCGCCGACCGCGGACCCGGGCCCCGGTGTGCGCAGCACCCCTCTCCGAGGCGACCTGCGGCCGGGGGCCCCGGCCACGGGCCCGCTGACGACGGCCCTGTGGCGCAGCGCCTGGCGGGCGGCGGCCGCCCGCCCTACCGCGTACCCGCCCCTGGGCTCGGAACGCCTGCGCGCCCTCATCGCCGAGCACGTGCGCCTGACCCGGTCCATACGCGTCGATCCGCGCGACGTCGTCGTCACCTCCGGCGCACGCGACGGCCTGCGGCTGGTCCTGGCCGCCCACGGCCGCCCCGGCCGCCTCGCCGTAGAGGATCCCGGGTACCACTCCCTGCGGCAGGTGCCCCGCGCCATGGGGTGGAGGCTTCAGCCGGTGGGCACCGACGCCGCGGGCATGAGCGCCCGTCCCACAGGCGCCCCGGCCGATATTCTCCTGGTCACGCCCAACCACCAGTTCCCCACCGGGACCCAGATGCCCGCCTCGCGCCGTTTCGCCCTGCTGGAGGCGGCCTCCCGCACCGGCGCCCTCGTCGTCGAGGACGACTACGACTCCGAGCTGCGCTCGACCCACCCGCCTCTGCTCGCCCTGGACTCCGAGGGGCGGGTCGCCATGCTCGGCTCCTTCTCCAAGACCCTCACCCCGGCGCTGGCCCTGGGCTACCTCATTGTGCCGCCGAGTCTGCGCGAGCGGGTGGCCGACCTGTGCCTTCCGGTCTCCGGGCTGGTGCAGGACGCTGTGGCCCGCTACATGGAGGCAGGCGGGCTGCGGCGCCACACCGCGCGCATGCGCAGGGAGTACCGGGCCAGGCGGGCTGCCTTCGTCGACCTCTTCCCCGAGGGCGTCCCCATGGAGGGCGGGCTGCATGCCATTATCCCGCTGCCCGCCGGCGCCGACGAGGACCGCGTCGTCGCCCGGTGCCGCAGGCGGGGCCTCGCGGTCGAGGGCATGGCCGGCTACTGGTCGGCCCGGCGTCCGCGGGCCTCGGGCATCGTCCTGGGGCTGGGGACCGGGTCGCTGGAGCGCTTGCGGGAGCGGCTCGCCGTACTGCGGCGCGCCATCGACAGCGCCGACGGCGGCTGAGGACGCCGGGCCCACGAGAGCTGGCGCCCCGGCCCTCACTCGCGGGCGCGCCCCAGCATGGAAGCCAGGAAGCGGCCGGTGTAGGAGGCCTCGCTCCGGGCGATCTTCTCGGGCGTGCCCGTGGCGACGATGGTGCCGCCGCCCTTGCCCCCCTCCGGCCCCATGTCGATGACCCAGTCGGCGTTGGCGATGACGTCGAGGTTGTGCTCGATGACGACCACCGAGTTGCCCTTGGCGACCAGCCCCTGGAGCACTGCCAGCAGCTTGCGGATGTCCTCGAAGTGCAGGCCGGTGGTCGGCTCGTCCAGCACGTAGATGGTCCGCCCGGTGGAGCGGCGCTGGAGCTCGGTGGCGAGCTTGACGCGCTGCGCCTCCCCGCCCGACAGGGTGGTGGCGGCCTGGCCGAGGCGCACGTAGCCCAGGCCGACCTCCACCAGGGTGTTGAGGTGGCGGGCGATGATCGGGGTGGCGGCGAAGAAGTCAGCGGCCTGGCGGATGGTCATGTCCAGCACGTCGGCCACGGTCCTGTCCTTGTAGCGGACCTCCAGGGTCTCCCGGTTGTAGCGCGCCCCGTGGCAGACCTCGCAGGGGACGTAGACGTCGGGCAGGAAGTTCATCTCGATCTTCAGGGTGCCGTCGCCCTTGCAGGCCTCGCAGCGCCCGCCCTTGACGTTGAAGGAGAAGCGGCCGGGGGTGTAGCCGCGGACCTTGGACTCGGGGACCGCGGCGAAGATCTTGCGGATGTGGTCCCACACGCCCGTGTAAGTCGCGGGGTTGGAGCGCGGCGTGCGGCCGATGGGCGACTGGTCGACGTGGACGACCTTGTCGAGGTTGTCCAGGCCGCGCACCGTCTTGTGGCGTCCGGGCACGCCGCGGGCGCCGTTGAGCCGGTTGGCGAGCACCTGGTAGAGGATGGAGTTGATCAGGGAGGACTTGCCCGAGCCGGAGACTCCGGTGACGGCGGTGAACACCCCGAGCGGGATGGTGGCGGTAATGTCCTTGAGGTTGTTCTCGTGGGCTCCGACGACGGTCAGCTCGCGGCCCCTGACCGGCTTGCGGCGGGTGGCGGGGACCTGGATGGCGCGGCGCCCGGCCAGGTAGTCGCCGGTGACCGAGCCGGGCGCGTCGGACAGGCCGCCCACGGCCCCGGAGTAGACGATCTCGCCGCCCCTCTCCCCCGCGCCGGGGCCGATGTCCACCACCCAGTCGGCGGAGCGGATGGTGTCCTCGTCGTGCTCGACGACGATGAGGGTGTTGCCCAGGTCGCGCAGGCGCTCCAGGGTCTCGATGAGGCGGGCGTTGTCGCGCTGGTGCAGCCCGATGCTCGGCTCGTCCAGGACGTAGAGGACGCCGACCAGGCCGGAGCCGATCTGGGTGGCCAGGCGGATGCGCTGGGCCTCGCCGCCCGACAGCGTGGCGGCGCCGCGCGACAGGCTCAGGTAGTCCAGGCCGACGTCCACCAGGAAGCCGAGGCGGGCGTTGATCTCCGCCAGGACGCTGCCGGCGATCCTCGCCGCCTGCCCGGTCAGCTCCAGGTCCCGCAGGGCGTCGCGCGCCTCCCCGACGGGCAGGTCGCACAGCTGGGCGATCGAGCGGCCCCCCACTCGCACCGCCAGCACCTCGGGCTTGAGACGGGAGCCGTGGCAGGCCGGGCAGGGCACCTCGCGCATGTACCCCTGGTAGCGCTCCTTGGACCACTCGGACTCGGTCTCGTCGTGCTTGCGCATGACGTAGTCGAGCACGCCCTCGAAGCCGGTGGAGTAGATGCGCTCGCGCCCCCACCGGTTGCGATACCTGACCTGGACCTCGTAGTCCTTGCCGCGCAGGATGGCGTCCCTGGCGCGCCGGGGCAGGGCCCGCCAAGGGGTGTTGACGTCGAAGGACAGCTCCTCGCCCAGGGCCTTGAGCTGGCGGGTGAAGTACTTCTGGTGGCCGGCCCACGGGGCGATGGCACCCTCGGCCAGGGTGAGCTCCTCGTCGGGGACGACGAGCTCGGGGTCGACCTCCAGCCGGGAGCCGATGCCCGTGCACACCGGGCAGGCGCCGTAGGGGGCGTTGAAGGAGAAGGTGCGAGGCTCCATCTCGTCGAGCTGGAGGGGGTGCTCGTTGGGGCAGGCGCGCTTCTCTGAGAAGCGGCGCAGCCGCGCCGGGTCGTCCGCCTCGAGATCGACCAGGTCGATGAGTACCAGCCCATCGGCCAGGCCCAGGGCGGTCTCGATGGAGTCGGTCAGGCGCTGGCGCATGCCCTCGCGCACGACGAGCCGGTCGACGACGACCTCGATGTCGTGCTTGAGCCTCTTGCTGAGCTCGGGCACCTCGCCCAGCCGGTGGGTCTCGCCGTCGACGCGCACGCGGGAGAAGCCGCGCCCCTGCAGCTCGGCGAGCAGCTCGGAGTACTCCCCCTTGCGTCCGCGCACCACCGGGGCCAGGACCTGGAAGCGGGTGCCCTCGTCCATGGAGCGGACCTGGTCGACGATCTGCTGGGGCGTCTGGGAGGCGACGACGGCGTCGCACACGGGGCAGTGCTGGACGCCGGCGCGGGCGTAGAGCAGACGCAGGTAGTCGTAGACCTCGGTGACGGTGCCCACCGTCGAGCGGGGGTTGCGGGAGGTGGACTTCTGGTCGATGGAGACCGCGGGCGACAGGCCCTCGATGAAGTCGACGTCGGGCTTGTCCATCTGGCCGAGGAACTGGCGGGCGTAGGAGGACAAGGACTCGACGTAGCGGCGCTGGCCCTCGGCGAAGATCGTGTCGAAGGCCAGCGAGGACTTCCCGGATCCGGACAGGCCGGTGAAGACGATCATCTGGTTGCGCGGAAGGTCGAGACTGACCCCCTTGAGATTGTGCTCGCGGGCGCCACGGATGATGAGGGAGTCGTTCACGGGAATCGAGTCTAGGGGGCCGAGAGGCTTCGTACACGCGTTCGACACGTCTCATCGGTCTCATGCGGGTCGTCCCGGGCCCTCCTCGCGGGCCCGCCCGGCGGCCCTGCCGGAACGCTCCAGCCGGCGGTCCGCCCGCCCTCGGCCCGCGCTGTGCGTAGGCTGGGGCCATGAGCAAGATCTACGCCGTCGAGTACCGCTACGTCACCGACCGCGACGAGGAGATGGCCGAGGTCCGCCCCTCCCACCGCGCCTTCAACGGCTCCCTGGCCGACAGGGGCCTGCTGCTCGCCGCGGGCCCCTACGTGGGCACGCACGACGCGCTCATCGTGGTGCGCGCCGAGGACGGGGCGGGGGCGCTGGAGCTGCTCGACGACGACCCGTTCAACAGGGCCGGCTTCATCGCCGAGCGGGTCCCCCGCGAGTGGAACCCCGTCATCGGCCTCCTGGCCTGAGCGGGCGCCAGGGCTGCTCGCGCTCAAGAGCGCGCCGGACACAGCGCCGTCAGTCGCGAGCCCGGGAGCCCGCCAGGCGGCGGCGCACGAGGTGGACCGTCTCGATCCCGACCACCGCAGCCCCTCCGACCACCGCGATGACCAGCCAGGTGGCCGGGGTCGGCCACGCCAGGACGAAGAACTCCCTCACCGCCGGCACGAGCACCCCCAGCACCGCCGCTCCCGCCATGAGGACGACCAGGCCGAGCCGCCAGCCCAGCAGGGGCCTGGCGGTCAGGGTGAGAAGCGACAGGCCCGAGACGACCAGGACCAGTGTGGCGCCGGTGGTGACCTGGTCCTGCCCGGCCCGCTCGACGGCGAGCCACTGGCGCGCCGCAAGGGTCGCGGCCCCGGCGATGACGCCGGCCGGGACGGCCAGGGTGAGCACCCGGCGCAGGAAGCCGGACCGGTAGCGCCGGCTGTTGGGGGCCAGGGCCAGCACGAAGGCGGGCAGGCCGATGGTCAGGGAGGACACGATGGTCAGCTGGCGGGGCAGGAACGGGTAGCCGATCGCCGTGATGGCCACGACGACGGCGATGAGCGAGGCGTAGACCGTCTTGGCCAGGAACAGCGAGGCGATCCGCTCGGTGTTGGCCATGACCCGGCGGCCCTCGGCGACGACGCCGGGAAGCGCGGAGAACTCGCCGGACAGCAGGACCATGCGGGCGACTGCCTTGGTGGCGGGGGCGCCGTTGCCCATGGCGATGCCCAGGTCGGCGTCCTTCAGGGCGAGGGAGTCGTTGACGCCGTCGCCGGTCATGGCCACGGTGCGCCCGCGGCTTTGCAGCGCCTGGACGAGGGCGCGCTTCTGCTCCGGGACCACGCGGCCGAGCACCTGCGCCCCCTCGGCCGCCTCGGCGAGCTCATCCAGCGCCGCCGGGCCGGCGGCCTCGGCGGGAAGCTCTCGGGCGTCGAGGGCCGCCGGCGCGCCGCCGTCGGGGGCGGCGACCCCGGCCTTGGCGGCGACCGCGGCCACGGTCGTAGGGTTGTCGCCGCTGATGATCTTGACGTCGACGCCCTGGGCACGGAAGTAGTCCAGGGTCTGTGCGGCGTCGGGGCGGATCTGCTCGGAGAGCATCACCAGCCCGGCCGCCCGCCTGGTCTCGGGCAGCCGGGCCTCGCCGTCGTCGCCCCGGGTGCAGGGCCGCTGCGCGCTGGCGAGGGCGACAACGCGCACGCCGCCGGTGCTCAGGTCCTGGACGTGGGCGAGCAGCTCCGGCCCGCCGTCGGCCCCGGTCAGGACGATCTCGGGGGCGCCCATGAGCCAGGTCTGCCCGTCCAGCACGGCCGCTGACCACTTGCGCCGCGAGGAGAAGGCGATGGCGCCCTGGACGCGGGAGGTGACCTGCCCGGCGCCGGGCGGGGTGTCCCCGTCGGCGGGCGTCTCCGCGCTCCGCCGGGCGAGCCCCTCGAGCACCGCCTTGGCGGTGGCGTTGGGGTCGGCGACGGCGGTCAGGGCCAGCAGCGGCTCGCGAAGCACGACGGTGGCGTCGGCCAGCCCGCCCGCGCCGTCGTCGGCCAGCACGTCCGTCAAGGCGATCCGGCCGGTGGTGAGCGTACCGGTCTTGTCCAGACAGAGGGTGTCGACACGCGCGAGGACCTCGACGGCGGGCAGCTCCTGGACGAGCACCCGGCGGCGGGCCAGGGTCAGGGAGGCGGTGGCGAAGTTGACGCTGGTGAGCAGGACGAGCCCCTGGGGCACCATGCCGACCACTCCGGCGACGGCGGCCACCAGGGCGGTTCGCCACTGGCCCGTGGGCGCGCCGGCGGCGCTGATGGCCGTGCCGCGCATCTGCGACCAGAGCAGCAGCAGCGCCACGGGCACGATCACCCAGGAGATCCACCGCAGGACCCGGTTGGTGCCCACCTGGAGCTCGGAGGTCACCACCGAGTAGCGGCGGGCCTCGCGCGCCAGCCGGTTGGCGTAGGCGTCGGCGCCCACGGCGGTCGCCCGCACCAGGGCGGTGCCGGCGGTCACGGTGGTCCCGGACAGCACCCGGTCCCCGGCACGGGGCCGGACGGGGTCGGACTCGCCGGTGAGGATGGACTCGTCGACCTCCAGGCCGTCCGCCGTCAGGACGGCGGCATCGGCCGGCACCTGCTCCCCGCTGCGCAGACGCAGCACGTCGTCCAGGACGACGTCGGCCACGTCGAGCTCGACCTCGCGCCCGTCGCGCACGGCGCAGGCGGTCGGGGCCTCCAGGAAGGCGAGGCGGTCGAGCGCGCGCTTGGCGCGCACCTCGGCCACAGTGCCCGTGGCGGTGTTGAGGATCAGGACGATGCCGAACAGGGCGTCGGCCCAGTGCCCCACTGCGAGCACCACGACGAGCGCGGTGGCCAGGATGGCGTTGAACATGGTGAAGACGTTGGCGCGCAGGATCGCGGTCACGGAGCGGGATGTGCGCACCCTGTAGGCGTTGGTGCGCCCCTCCCGCACGCGCTCGGCGACCTCGGCGGCCGACAGGCCCCGGCGGTCCTTGGAGACGGGGTGCGACGTGCTCGTCTGGCTCATCGGGTCAGCATGCCCGGCCCGGCCGCCGGATCCCAGCCGGGCGCTCACGCCCGCCTCCGCGCGTGGATGAGACTGGTCACGGCCACGAGGGCCAGGGTGATGACGATCAGCCCCAGCGAGACCTCGGTGGACGGCTCCGGGAGGGCCGTGACGGGCTCGCCGCCGTTGATGAAGGGCAGCGTGTTCTCGTGCAGGGCGTGGTTGACGAGCTTGAGGCCGATGAAGCCCAGGATGACGGTCAGCCCGTAGGGCAGGTACACCAGGTGGGACAGGAGCCCGTCGATGAGGAAGAAGAGCTGGCGCAGGCCGAGCAGGGAGAAGGCGGTGGCGCTGAAGACGAGGAAGGGCTCGGAGGTCAGGCCGAAGATGGCCGGGATGGAGTCGAAGGCGAACATGAGGTCGGCGGTGCCCAGGGCGATCACCACAATGAGCAGGGGCGTGATCATGGTGCGCCCGGCGTGGCGGTGGATGAGCTTGTTCCCGACGAAGCCGTCGGTGGTGGGCAGCAGGCGCCGCACGAGGCGGGTCACCGAGTTGTCCACGTACGCGGTGGCGTCCTCCTCGGTGTCGTCGTCCTTGCGGGCGTCGAGGAGCTGCTTGACGGCCGTGTAGACGAGGAAGGCGCCGAAGAGGTAGAAGACCCAGCTGAAGTGCCGGATGAGGGCGGCGCCCGTCAGGATGAAGACCAGGCGCAGCACCAGGGCGGTGGCGATGCCCAGCAGCAGCGCCTTCTGCTGGAAGTCGCGCGGTACGCGGAAGGCGGACAGGATGAGGATGAAGACGAAGAGGTTGTCCACGCTCAGTGACCACTCGGTGAGCCAGCCGGCGTAGAACTGCCCCGCGTAGGTCCTGCCGTCGCTGCCCCACACGGCCAGCCCGTAGACGACGGCCAGGCAGATGTAGCCGATGGTCCATCCGGTCGCCTCGCGCATCGACGGCGGGTGGGGCTTGCGGGCATGACCGATGAAGTCGACCATCAGCAGGCCGGTGACAATGACGGCCAGGGCGAGCCAGGCCATGGGGCTGACGCTCATGCGCTGATGCTCCTCGCA
The DNA here is from genome assembly GCF_000711965.1 of Actinomyces israelii DSM 43320. GTDB lineage: Bacteria > Actinomycetota > Actinomycetes > Actinomycetales > Actinomycetaceae > Actinomyces > Actinomyces israelii. Next base: position 23,104 of record NZ_JONS01000018.1, on the reverse strand, counting down.
GATCGCCATGCGCTCAGGCGTCGGTGGACTCGGGGACCCGGGCCGGCCTCGATGCGTCTCGCGCGCGTCTGGAGGCCAGGACGGAGGCGGCGACGGTAATGATGACGACGACGACGATATAGCCCAGCGACACCCCGATGGACGGCTCGGTGACGGCATCCCACGGCTGCCCGCCGTTGATGAAGGGCACCTCGTTGGTGTGCAGGGCGTGGTTGACGAGCTTGAGGCCGATGAAGCCCAGGATCGCGGCCAGGCCGTAGTGCAGGTAGACGAGGCGGTCCAGCAGGCCGTCGATGAGGAAGTAGAGCTGGCGCAGCCCGAGCAGGGAGAAGGCGTTGGCTGCGAAGACGAGGTAGGGCTCGGCGGTCAGCGAGTAGATCGCCGGGATGGAGTCGACGGCGAACACGACGTCGGCGGTGCCGATGGCGATAATGCACAGGAGCAGGGGCGTGATCATGGTGCGCCCGGCATGGCGGTGGAGGAGCCTTCCCCCCACGAAGCCGTTGGTCATGGGGACGATCCGGGAGACCAGCTTGACGAGTCCCGAGGGCCGGTAGCCATCGGCGTCGGGCTCCTCGGGCTTCTCAATGCCCTCCCGCGCCTGGGCGACGGCGGTCCACAGCAGCCAGGCGCCGAAGAGGTAGAACACCCAGGAGAAGTTCTCGATGAGGGCGGCGCCCGCCAGGATGAAGACCAGGCGCAGCACCAGGGCGATGACGATGCCGGCGAGCAGGACCTCCTGCTGGTACCTCCGGGGCACCCGGAAGCTGGAGATCATAATGACGAAGACGAAGAGGTTGTCGATGCTCAGGGACTTCTCGGTGATGTACCCCGCGAAGTACTCCTCGCCGTAGTCGGCCCCCCACACGGCCGCGACGATCGTGCCGAAGACGACGGCGACGGCGATGTATCCGGCCGACCACCAGGCGGCCTCCCTCACGGTGGGCTCGTGAGGGGTCCTGACGTGGCCGACGATGTCGACCGCGATCATGGTCAGGATAATGGCGGCCAGGGCCAGCCACCCGAGGGCGTGGACGTCCACTAGTAGTACCTCCGGTACAGCTCGAGTACCGGAGGTCTCCTCCCGCCATGGGCTCGGGCCGCCGGGGCCGTCGCGCTGGCCTGCGACGCCGGGGGCCGGCGCCTCGTCCGGACGAGGACCGGTCCGCCGTGATGACGACGTCGCCGTTGGTGGGAGTACTCCCCTCCGTATGCAGGTGCGTGATGCGAGTCTAGCCTCCCAGACCTGTCTCGGGCCTCACCGCGGGTCCCCAGCGCTGTGTCATCGGCTACGTCGGGGCGCGCCATCGAGCTGTGCGACCACGGTGGCGTCACCCGTCGGCGCAGCGCCGCACCGGCCCCAGACCGGCGGTGAGGCCCGCCTCGAGGAGGAAGGCGGGGGCCGGACGGGCGTAGGCCTCGGACGCGGGCAGGTCGCAGACCTCCCTGCGGACCGCGATCCGCTCGATCCTCCCGAAGCTGAGCGTCAAGCGGCCCGTCGCCGTGGCGTTCCGGCAGGTGCGATGGCGCCGTCGGCACCCGAGGCCGATGACCGGTCCGGCGAAGGCGGCCATGGACACCCAGCTCTTGAGGGCCAGGTCGGTCGCCCCGTCCCGGCCGGTGGTGGTCGCGTAGACGATCTGCCCCGCCACCGGCGAGGGACGCCACCGCCACTTGTCGAGGGGCAGGGCCCGGAAGGCGCCGTCGCTCATGCGCTCGCCCCGTCTCACCGCCTCAGCTCGCCGCCCGCATGTCGCGCAGCTCCTTCTTCAGGTCGCGGATCTCGTCACGCAGGCGGGCGGCCAACTCGAACTGGAGGTCCTCGGCCGCGGCGTGCATCTGCTGAGTGAGCTCGTTGATGAGCCCCGTCAGGTCGCTCTGCGCCGCTCCGGCGAGCCTCTCGCGCACCGTGGCCTCGGCGGCCCTCTTGCGGCGCCCGACGACGGCCCGTTCCTCGTGCCCCCGGTAGCCGCCGGCCAGCAGCTCGGCGGTGTCCACGTCCTCGCGGGCGAGCATGTCGGTCACGTCCGCGATCTTCTTGCGCAGGGGCTGCGGGTCGATCCCGTGGGCGTCGTTGTAGGCCAGCTGCTTGGCGCGGCGCCGCTCGGTCTCCTCGATGGCCTCAGCCATGGCGGGGGTGACCTGGTCGGCGTACATGTGCACCTCGCCGGAGACGTTGCGTGCGGCGCGCCCGACGGTCTGGATGAGCGAGCGCGTCGAGCGCAGGAAGCCCTCCTTGTCGGCGTCGAGGATGGACACCAGGGAGACCTCCGGCAGGTCCAGACCCTCGCGCAGCAGGTTGATGCCGACCAGCACGTCGAACTTGCCGAGCCGCAGCTCGCGCAGCAGCTCGACGCGGCGCAGGGTGTCGACGTCGGAGTGGAGGTACTCCACGCGCACGCCGCGGTCCGCCAGGTAGGTGGCCAGGTCCTCGGCCATGCGCTTGGTCAGGGTGGTGACCAGCACGCGCTCGTCCCGCTCCACCCGGGTGCGCACCTCCTCCAGCAGGTCGTCGATCTGCCCCTGCGTGGGCTTGACGACGATCTTGGGGTCCACCAGGCCGGTGGGGCGGATGATCTGCTCGACGACGCCGTCGCCGCGCTGCGTCTCGTAGTCGCCGGGGGTGGCGGACAGGTAGACGGTCTGCCCGATGCGGCCCTCGAACTCGGCGAAGGTGAGCGGCCTGTTGTCCAGGGCGCTGGGCAGGCGGAAGCCGTGGTCGACCAGCGTGCGCTTGCGGGAGGCGTCGCCCTCGTGCATGGCCCCGATCTGGGGAACAGTGACGTGGGACTCGTCGATAACCAGGAGGAAGTCCTCCGGGAAGTAGTCCAGCAGCGTGTTGGGCGGGGTGCCCGGGGAGCGGCCGTCGATGTGCATGGAGTAGTTCTCCACACCCGAGCAGGTGCCGATCTGGCCGAGCATCTCCAGGTCGTAGGTGGTGCGCATGCGCAGACGCTGGGCCTCCAGGAGCCTGCCGTCGCGCTCCAGGACGGCCAGGCGCTCGGCCAGCTCGGCCTCGATGCCCTCGATCGCGCGCTGCAGGCGCTCGGGCCCGGCGACGTAGTGGGAGGCGGGGAAGACGAAGACCTGGTCGGTGGAGGCGATGACGTCCCCGGTGACCGGGTGGAGGGTGGCCAGGGACTCGATCTCGTCGCCGAAGAACTCGATGCGGATGGCGAGCTCCTCGTACATAGGGATGATCTCGACGGTGTCCCCGCGCACACGGAAGGTCCCGCGGGTGAAGTCGACGTCGTTGCGCGTGTACTGCATGGCGACGAAGCGGCGCAGGAGCTCGTCGCGGTCGATCTGCTCGCCCACGGCCAGGGGCGTCATGCGGTCCACGTACTCCTGGGGCGTGCCCAGGCCGTAGATGCAGGACACGGAGGAGACGACGACGACGTCGCGGCGGGTCAGCAGGGAGTTGGTGGCGCTGTGGCGCAGCCGCTCGACCTCGTCGTTGATGGAGGAGTCCTTCTCGATGAAGGTGTCGGTCTGGGGGACGTAGGCCTCGGGCTGGTAGTAGTCGTAGTAGGACACGAAGTACTCCACCGCGTTGTTCGGCAGCAGCTCGCGGAACTCGGCGGCCATCTGGGCGGCCAGGGTCTTGTTGGGCTCCATGATGAGGGTGGGGCGCTGGACCTGCTCGACCAGCCAGGCGGTGGTGGCCGACTTGCCGGTCCCGGTGGCGCCGAGCAGGACGATGTCCTTCTCGCCGGCGCCCAGCCGCTCGGCGAGCTCGGCGATGGCGGCGGGCTGGTCGCCGCTGGGCGAGTAGGGGCTGACGACCTCGAAGGGCTTGGCGGCGCGCTGGAGCTCGGTGACGGGACGCATGGGCCCAGGCTACGCGGCCGCGGCGGCGTCATCCGCCATCCCCTATCGGCCTCCAGGGGTCGCGGGGTCTTGTCACGCCCGATCCGGCCCTGCGATCCGCGGCCTCCAGAAGGTGATGACAACGGCTCGCCGCCCCTGACCGGGCGGACTGCGTCGGCGCTGGAACGGCGGGATACCCACCCTGGCCGACAAGGGCTACGCGGGTGCCGGCATCGGCATCAAGACCCCCATCAAGGGCCACAAGCCCTCAGGAGAGACACCCTCGCCCATCAACCATCACCAAAGTCCTTGCCACCGCCCTCGTCATCCTCAACCTGAACAACACCACCCCCTGATGAGAAAGGCTCAGTACATCGAAGGAGTAGAAACCGCCGCGCCCGTGGCCCATTTGGACCAGTCAGGGCCATACGTCAGCCACGGGTGCCTGCAGCACCGTCTCGTGCGTCTTGACAATCTCGGCGTCGGGCAGGAGGTCATCCTCGGGGAGAGGCTCCGCATTATCGCCGCGTGGACGCAGGCAGCTGTTCACATAGGCGACCCCGGCACCCCCGAGGGCGATGGACGCGATCCAGCGGCTGCGCTCGCTCATGCACCCTTCCTACGGGCGCTCAGCGCCCAGTCAAACGATCGACGAGACTCATCTTGTATGCCCGCGAAAGAGGTTCGGTGCCTCATCTGGAACTGCCCGCGAAAGTCGCGGATCGTGGTGAGCATGGGGAGTGGATTGTCAATGCGAGCCAGGGTGGAGATCACCAGGAAGTACGCGGGGGCGTATGCCAAGGCGTCAAAGAAGGACAAGGGGCGGATGCTGGACAAGGTGCGCGCGGTGATCGGTTGGAGCCGGGAGGGCTCCAGGCGGCGCCTGAGGACGGTAGCCAAGCGCCCTCCCGGTGTAGGAAAGCCCATACCCCGGGCCAGGATGCGCAAGTACTCCTACGAAGAACGACCAGGCCACTATGGAGTCTAAGAACAACCACTTGGTGCGTCACTACGCCTTCTACCACCGCTATGACACCGACGCCGAGCGGGAGGTGCCGGAGCCGGCTGTGGGCCCTGGCCACGTGCAGGTCAACTCCCCTAGACCCCCACCAAGAAGCCCAACGGGTGGGGCACCGACAAGACTGGCAAACGCAAACGCCTGTACCCCCCCCCGCATCCCGCTGGACCGCCTGCTGGACACCGACGTCCTGACCGGCACGCAGAAGCAGGAGCTGATCGCCTACCGCAACCGTTGAACCCGGCCGCCATCACCCGTCGCACCGCACGGGCTCCAGGACGTGCTCATCGCGCTGGCCAAGGACAAGACCGACCAGCACCCGTCTCGCCCGGTTCCCAAGCGTCCTGCCCGACGTCCACAAGGGCATCCGAGTCAAGAAAGCCTCCTAGACCCTCACAGCTTCGCGGGCAGTCCCAGGTGAGGCGTCGATGAGTTTTCGCGGGCACCTTGACATGAGGCACTCCGGCGATCCGAACCAGCGGCCGCGACGCGGCGACCTACTCGGACACCAGCTCGGATGACGCCGCACGCGGCAGCGTCTTCGCTGCGAACCATGCGACGGCGCCGCAGAGGATCCCGAAGCCCAGGCACACGATCGTCATCTCCACCGCGTCGCCGCCCAGGTCGACCGTGCTCAGCCCGACTCGACCGAGCAGCACCGTGAGCAGCGGTTCCGCCAGGACATTCGAGGTGAGGGCCCCCAGCGCCGCCGCAGCAGCAGCCGTCACCGCGAAACTCAGCGCGAGCTGGCGGCGCAGCTGGCCGCGCGCGTAACCGAGCACGGTCATGATGGCGTAGGTCCGTCTGTCGACGGCCGCGGCCGACAGCGCAAGGAAGGTCGCCACCACGCCCGCGAGGAGCGCGCCGAGGGCCGAGACCAGGGCGATGACTCCCCGCAGCGCGAGCTGAACCGTCGAGACGGTGGACGCCACCTGCGCACGGCCCCCCGATGCGGAGATGCCAGTGCTGGCATTGAGCCGCTCCAGGAGGTCGCTCAGCTGGTCGCTGTCGAGCTCGTGGTCGAAGGTCACGTAGTAGTAAGGGCTGGGCGCGCTGGGCTCCAGGCGCTGAAACGCTTCCTCGGTGAGCCACACCGTCATGCCCGCCTGGTTGACGGTGTCGTACACGCCACTGACCTCGTAGGTCGTGGCGTCGTCGCCGCCGAGCGCCACCCGGTCACCGACTCCGACGCCGATGGACCGGGCCAGGCCCCGGGCGAGGAGCACCTCGTCCGCGGAGGACGGCAACCGGCCCCCGGTGACCCTGAGCGAGTCCGGGAAGCCGGTCGAGACAGTGCCGACCACGGTCCGTCCCTCGACCCTGACGTTGACCGAGCGGTGGGCGGCGACGTAGACGGGCTCGGGCAGGCCGGTCTCCTCCACGGCCCGGTCCAGCGCGGCGTCGAAGACGGCTCCCGGGTCCTCGGTCCGGGTCAGGACCAGCGCCGTCACGTCGTACGAGTCCAGGCCGAGGGTCTGGATCGTCCGGTCCCGGGTGGCGAAAGAGGCCCCGAGCGGCAGGAGGGTTCCCATGAGGAAGGAGAAGGCCAGCGCCGTGACGAACAGGCTCACGTACCTGCCGGGGGAGCGGACCAGGTCCTTGAACACTAGCGCCCAGCCCGTGGGCAGGCGAGTCAGGCGCGCGAGTGAGGGTCCGGCCCGCCTCGCGGGCTCCGACCCGGTCTGATTCGCCAGGGCGGCGCGCGGGCTGAGAGAGGACAGAACCCGGGTCGCCGCAAGCGCAGTCGCGCACACGAGCGCCATGACGCCCACGGCGGCGACGACCCCGGGCCATCGGACCACCGCGGGCACGGAGGACAGGCCGTTGGCGGACAGGTAGAGGCCCCCCAGCGCCGGGATCGTCCAGATCGAGGCGACGGCGCCCACGAGGCACCCGGCGCCGCTAAGGACCGCCAGCCTCGCCCCGAGCCTCAGCCTGATCTGGGCCGAGCTGAGCCCGAGCACCTTGAGGACCCCGGAGCTGCGCCACTCGCGGCGGATGAGCACGCCACTGATGTGCCGGAGCACGAGCACGAGCACGATCCCCAGGACGACAGTCGTCATGAGCAGGACGGCGCTGACGATGCCGGGAATGATGGCGAAGCTGCGCATGAGGAAGGAGCGGTCGTAGGCGAAGTCGGCGTCGGAGACCCAGTCGAGGTCGGCGAGGAGCCCCGCCGGGGTCGTCACGGCGCTGTCGGCCCGCAGGGCGACGAGCGTCACGAGGGCTCCGTCGCCCTGCGACGCCCGCACCGTGTCGAGGACCGCGTCGTAGGTCTCTTCGCTGACGACGGCGCGCTTGTAGCCCATCATCGGTGAGCCGAAGACCGGGTCGTCGAACGTGCCCGCCAGGGTCAGCTCGTGCTGGCCGACCCCGGTGTCGACGGTGAGGGCGTCGCCCTCGTGCAGGCCCAGCGCCTGTGCGGTCGCCACGGGCAGGATGACGTTCCCCTGCGGCGCCAGGCTTTGGCCGTCGATGTCGATGCCCGGCTCCAGGTCGGCGGCGCGCGTCAGGTTGAAGGATGCCTCCTCCCCCGCGACCCTCGCCGTCACGGTGATGCTGACCGTGCGGTCGACCCCGCTCACACCCTCCATTCGGGCGGTCCGCTCCAGCTCGTCGTCGATGGTCGGCTCCCCGGTGAAGCGGATGACGACGTCGGGTGACTGCGCCTCGTCGTAGAGCCGCCCCTGCGACCGGCTGGAGGTGAGCATCCCGCCGACCGTGGTCGACAGCAGGGCCGTCACCAAGAGGGAGACGAGCACGATCACCGTGGAGAACACGCGGTCCCGCCCCAGGTCCCGCCTGAGGAGGAGCCCGAGCGCGGTCGGAGGCCGCCTCACCAGCCCATCTCCTCGAGCCAGTCGCGCACCCGGATCTCGCGCTCCGCGAGGGGCACGTCGCGGGACCCGGAGTCCAGCTCGGCGACGACGCGCCCGTCACGCAGGTAGATGACGCGGTTGCCGCGGGCCGCGGCCCGGGGGTCATGCGTCACCATGACCGTGGTCTGCCCCGACGCGTTGGTCTGCTCAAGCAGGTCAAGAATCGTTGTTCCTGCGGCGGAGTGGAGGGCGCCGGTCGGCTCGTCCGCGAAGAGCACGACCGGATCGGTCAGAAGGGCGCGGGCGATGGCGGCCCGCTGCTGCTCGCCGCCCGAGGCCTGCTGCGGGCCCCGCTGCATGGCCTCGGCCAGGCCGACGGCGGTCAGCAGCTCCTCCGCCTGTTGGACGGCGCGCCGTCGTCCGGCGGCTCCTCGGCCGTTCAGCCCGGGCAGCGCCACGTTCTCCAGCAGGGACAGGTGCGGCAGGAGGTTGATCTGCTGGAAGACGAATCCGACCCGGCGCCGGATCGTCGTCAGCTCCTTCTCCCTGAGACGGTCGATCCGTGACCCGCCCAGCTCGATGCAGCCCTCCGTGGGTCTGTCGACGCCGCTCAGGCAGTACAGCAGCGTGGACTTCCCCGCGCCGGAGCTGCCCATGATGGTGACGAACTCGCCGGCGTCGACCCGCAGGTCGATGCCGTCGAGGACAGTCGCCCCTTCCCGGCCGTAGCGCTTGACCAGTCCCGTGGCCCTGATCGTCGCGGTCATGAGTACCTCCCTGTTCCAGTGGGTGTATCGGCCGTCTCACGGAGGCGGCGGGTCGGGTCGAGGTTCGGCGTCACGAATCGTGCCGGCACCGGTGCGCGGGTCATGGGCGGCCCGTCCCGGGGCGGGGGAACCGGCCGGTCCGGATGAAGAACTCCACTGTGCGCGCGAGCATCTCATCGGTCACGGGCCTCAGGCTCGCGTCGACCTCGTTCAAAGCCCTGCGGGTCGACTCCGAGGATAGCGGGACGTCGAGCGCCCCCTGCCAGTCCAGCAGCGGCACCAAGGACGCGGCCGCGTTGCCCGGCTCGCCCTTGAGTCTTCCGAGCCACCGGTCCATCGTCGTCCGTCCGAGTCGGTAGCCCAGACCCCGAAGGACGCGGACAACTGCGTCCAGCGAGGTTCCGGCGCCGTGGCTCAGGTGGTAGGTCTCTCCGACGTATCCCCCGACCGACAGGCTCACGATCGCCGCCGCGACTTCGTCGACCGCGACCAGGTGGGCAGGGTACCCGTTTGCGCGGATCGACGATCCGAAGCGACAGCCCGTTAACGGGCCGACCGCAGCCCACAAGCGTCACGCTGCCGGGCTCCCCGGGGGCGCGTTCCGCCCTGTCCCGTCGAAGGGCGTCGGCATCGAGAGTGTAGGTCCTTACGCCCCGATCGCCCGAGACGAGCACGACGTTCTCGGCCAGGCCGTAGGACGGCATGAGCGCGTCGGGTCTCAGGCCGACCCGCCCGAGCTCGGCCTCAACCAGCCCCATTACCGCGCCGTTGATCGGTTCCGAGCCGACGACGACCCCGTGCAGCCCGCTGAGGTCGATCCCCTCCAGGTCCGCCGGCTGCATCCGGCGCATGATGAGCTCGAAGGCGAAGCTCGGCGCAGCCGAATACGCGCGGGGAACCTCGCGAGGGCGCCAATCCACGCCCCTGGCTGCCCTATGCACGCTGTCGGCTCCATGAAGACCGCCCGGCACCCAACTCGGACCGGCACAAGCAGGCCATTGAGCAGATCCATGTCATGGAAGAACGGCAGCCAGGAGACCGACGTGCACCCGGCGTCAGGAGCGAACCTCTCCACGATCTGGTCGAGGTTCTTGTGCAGGGCGCTGTGCGTCACGACAACCCCCGCCGGTGTGCTGGTGGAGCCTGACGTGTACTGAAGGTACGCGACATCCTCGGCACCGATATCCTCGGCGGGCACCGGACGCTCCTCTGGATCCCGGCTGTCGTCGACCGCGATGACCCGCGGGGCGCGAGCCCGGTCGAGATCGCAACTGAGCCGCCCGACCAGCCCGCGCACGGCGTCCAGGTGCTCCTCCGTGGTCAGGACGACCGCGGGGTCGCAGTCCGCGATCACTGATCGAAGTCTTATCTCGTGACCGGGGCTCTCGACTGTCGAGACCGGCACGGCCACGAGCGCGGCGCGCAGGCAGGCGAAGAACGCGACGGGGTAATACAGGGTCTGGGGCAGGGCGAGGACCACTCTGTCCTGGCGGTCGCACACCACAGTGAGCCTACGGGCCAAGATGGCGACCCGCAGGTCGAACTGCTCCCACGTCAGTGTCTCGAGCGTAGAGTTCCCGTGCCCGTCCGGGCGCAGGTGTGTGTAGGCGGCGGCCTCGGGCCTCGTCCGCCGCCAGCCGCGCAACGCCGAGTACAACGGAGCGGGAGTTCCCATGCAGCGCCTCCATCAGGGTGAGAGGTACAGGGTTCACGTCTGCAGCAACCTGTGTAGCACAACGACCGTCTGGTGTCAACGCTACGACGAGACTCATCTTGTATACCCGCGAAAGAAGTCTGGTGCCTCATCTGGAACTGCCCGCGAAAGTCGCGGATCGTGGTGGGCATGCGGGGGGTGGGTTGTCGATGCGGGTCAGGGCGGAGATCACTAGGAATGGCTGGAGTTGAACAAGATCGGTGTGTGGTGGTGTGGGAGGGGCGCGGGGGTGTTGTCCGGGGCGCGCGGGGGCTGGCGGTGCCGGCTCTGGCGGCATCTTGTGCGTGCCTGGTGGGACCCGGGGTCGGGGGGCGCAGGGGGCGTGTGGATGGGTGTGATTCGCCCCGGCTCCTGACCGGGGGCGTGGAGGTCGGTCAGGGCCCTTGGCGTGGTGGAGCCCGGCGTCGCCCAGGACGGCCGCGGTCCTCCTTGTCCCTCACCGGTCTCGCCCGCCGGGCGACCCGTCATGAGGGCGGGTCCGCTCGGCGTCCTGGTCTCCCTGGATCGGGTGGGTCCTCATCCTCCTGGTCGTCAGGCTCGGTGCCCCGGGGAACGACCGGCTCGCCTTCGCCCGGTCCGCGTACAGCCTTGCCCTCCTCCCCCCTGGGGAGGGCCGCGTGCGCCGGGTCCCGGCCCCGGATCCCGGCCACCCGCCTGGCGACGCCCCCTTCTCGTCGCGGCGCCCCACGAACAGGCCGGGCAGCCTGAGGCTCACGCCCGACAAGGCCCATGAGCAGCAGGTCAGCAGGAGCCCGACCCCTACCGGGCACCGAACCTGATCAGACGCGACCACCCCCAAGAAGCCGCGGGCGCCCCAGAGCCCGTCCCCGGCGCCCGCCCCCGAGAGCGGCTTCGACGGCGGCTCACCAGGAACCTCCTCCACCTCCTCCCTTCTGCGCCCTCCTGAGCCCCACCGCGTTCCCGCCCACGGCGCGACCGGTCACCACAGGGCCCAGCCCGCCCCTGCCGCCACCGCGACAGCCACTCGCGCACCGCCTCCCCCGGCCCGCCCGACCACCTCCGCGACAGCACCCAGGTCGACACCACGGGCAGCGCACACAACCGCCCCCGCCCTCAGCCCCCGCCAGCTCGCAGGGTGTCCGAACACCTCCTCCACCCGATGAGGACGCCCCGCCCCCCGCCATGTCGATCTGCACGAGACAACCCTCATGCGAGACCCCCGCAAGCACCAACCAGGAGTCCCCCAGCAGCCGCCCCAGAACGCCATTTTTGCTTAATTCCAGCCAAAGTACGCAGGGGCATATGCCAAGGCGGCAAAGGAAGGACAAGGGAGGATGCCGGGACGAGACGTGGCGGTAACCGGCAGGGTACCGGGAGGGCGCCAGCCCTGCTCCGCCACCCCAGCCACGCACCCCACAGACACCTTACCACCACACCCTCAAACGCGAAGAGCCAGCAAATCTCAATGACCCACCTTGCTTCCTCTGGTCACAAGACGAACATATGGCTGGAATTAAACAAGATCGGTGTGTGGCGGTGTGACTGGGAGGTACTCGAAGTCGTAGTCGAAGGTGCGGTTGGTGATGTAGGCGGTGAAGGCCGCGAAGGTGTTCTCCGGGGCGAGCGCGCGGAGGTTGGCGATATTGTTCTTGGCGGTGTCCCGTACGTGCTTGGTGGGACCCAAGGTCGGGGGCGTACGGGGGCATGTAGATGGGCGTGATGCGCTCCAGAGCCTGACCGGGGGCATACAGGGCATTCAAAGCCTTGGCGTGGTGGAACCTGGTGTTGTCCAGGACCACCGCGATCTTCTTTTTCTCACCGCTCTCGCGCGCCAGGCGACCCATCATGAGGGCGGGTCTGCTCGGCGTTCTGGTCTCCCTGGAACGGGTAGATTCTCATTTTTTT
>NZ_JONS01000018.1:0-11100 GCF_000711965.1 Actinomyces israelii DSM 43320 | reverse complement strand
CGCCCGCTTGAGCTTTGCCGCGTTCCCGCCCACGGCGCGACCGGTCACCACGAGGGCTCAGCCCGCCCCTGCCGCCACTGCGACAGCCAGTCGCGTACCGTCTCCTCAGTCCGCTCGACCACCTCCGCGACAGTATCCAGGCCGACGCCGCGGGCAGCGCGCACAACCGCCTCCGCCCTCAATTCTCACAAGCCTGCAGGGTGTCCGAACGCTTCTTCCACCTGATGAGGACGTCCCGCTCCTTGTCCATCATGTCGATCCGCACGAGGCAGTCCTCATGCGAGATGCTCTGCAAGCACCAACCAGGAATCCCGCAGCAGCCACCCCAGAACACCATTTCGCTTAATTCCGGCTATACCCAGGCCGACACCACGAGCAGCGCACACAATCACCCCCACCCTCAGCCCCCGCCGACCTGCAGAGCGCCCGAACACCTCCTCCACCCGACGAGCGCGTCCCGCCCCTCGTCCGCCATGTCGCCCCACACGAAGCAGTTCTCATGCGAGATGCTCTGCAAGCACCAACCAGGAATCCCGCAGCAGCCACCCCAGAACACCATTTCGCTTAATTCCAGCCATATTTTGAGTTTGGTGATGGTGGGCGGTGTGTTACCGGTGTCGTTTGGGTCGGTGGAGAATGCCCAGTATTCCCATGCGTCCGTAGCGGTTGTCAGCGTGCTGTTCGTCCGGGCCTGACCCGCCTTGTCCGTGTGGAGGCTGGGTGTGGAGGCTGGATACGCCTAGGATGTTCACTTTCGAGTTCCACTTCGGCATGTTGTCCTCGAAGAAGGATTCGGGGGGGTCTCCCGGGTACCCATAGGAGGGCAGTGGCTCTATGAGTCCGGGGATCTCGAGGGCAAAGAAATCCAGACCCGTGGCCGAGAAACTGAAATCCCATTGGTACCTCAGGCCCATCGTAGATATGAAGAGAAAGGAGTTTGGGCGGGGGACTATCCAGTAGGAGTTGATGGGCTCTCCGATGGGGCCCTGGCGGTGGCGGGGGTAGGAGTAGTCGAGGTTGTGAAAACCCCTGCCGACTATGAGGCAGGTGTTGCCCTCGTGGAAGTTGTCCGTGCTCCGGTTGTCCAGGAGTAGGAGGATCTCGGCGCGGCGCGGGTCGATGAGGATGTCCAACAAGCCTGCCAAGAAGAGAGTGTTGTCGCCGCCCAAGGGGTCGTCGTATCCCTGCAGTTGCGGCAGTGCCTTGAGGTCGTCTGTCGACAGACGCGGCAGCTGGCGGATCTCGATCGTGTCGGTGCCCATTTGTTTTCCCTCCGGGGCGTGGGGCTAGCCGGTCAACTTGGCCAGAGAGCCGGGTACTGTCCGAACTCCAAGGGTATATGCCATGCCGGATCGGATGGGGAGAGCGTCCTTCCGGTGGCGGGGTGAACGGCCTGGTTGCCCTTATTAAGGTAGTTCACGTAACCGTTAGGATAAGGGTACCTCCCTCCCTTAGGGGCCATCACGCGCGTCTCCACCACGTTGGGGTGAAGCCCTGGCGTTCCCTTCGGCACGGTGAACACTGTCCCGGCTCCCCGGTTTGCAGGCCGAGTTGCGGTTCTGGGAATTGCTGCGGGGTATTCCGTTCCATTGAGTGTGACGGTGGCCGGTGACTTGGATGCGGCTGCGCCGCCCGCCAACCCGCCGAGAGCTCCATCTTTGGCGCCATTCCAGGCGCCTTGGCGGACGCCCTGCCAAACGTCTCCTCCGGTGGCCAGGGCGCCCAGGCCCCCGGTGGCGGCACCGGACAGGGAACCGGTAGCGGCTCCAGAGACTGAGCCGACAGCGCCTTGGGCAAGGTGCTGACCGATAGGAATCATACTGGCGTGCTTGGTGGCGCGGACCATGATGGCTTCGCCGGCCTTGGTCTTGGCGGCCCACTGGAGGCCTTTGCCCGCTCCAAAGCCGATGCCTCCGCCCAGGGCGCCCAGGGCCCCGCTCATAAGAACCTCGCCGGCGTTGACGGGGTAGCCGGTGCAGGCCTGGTCGATGAGGTTGGCTCCCGCTCCCAGGGCGGCGCCGATGGCGATGGCCGCTCCGATACCGGCCGGGCCGCCGAAGACCGCCAGGCCGACCCCGGCGGCGATGGCCAGGGCGGTACCCCACTTGGGGGAGTTGGCCTTGCGGTACTCGTCCAGCTCTGCGGCGTAGACGGGGTGCAGGCCGGTGGGGTCCAGGAGGTTGGCGGGGTTGTTGCCGGCGTAGGAGTAAGGGTTCCCCGTCCAGCCGGCCCCGGTGGTGGGCTCCATGGGGTCGGGGGACAGGAAGCCGCTGGTGGCGGGGTCCAGGACCCGGGCGCCGGTCCATTCCAGGCCGGCGACGCGCACCTCGCCGCCGGCCCCGATGCCGATGGGGCCGGTGGTGGCCTGCGGGGCGGGCGGCCGGTAGGGGTCGGCCGGGTCGGTGGGGCGCTCGGGCCGCCAGGAGGCGCCCAGCCAGCCCGCCCGGGCGTGGGCGGTCAGGGGCCCGGCGCGCACGACGCAGTCCCGGCCGGTCTGGAGCAGGCCGCCGGAGACGTCGTCGAAGAAGACCCGCTCACTGTTGACCCTGGCGAGCCGGCCCAGAGCATCGACCGTGGTAATGGTGCGCACCACCCGGTCATGGTGGTGGTCGGTGACGGACGCCAGGGTCCACAGGGGCCCCCATTCCAGCTCCCGGCGCCGCCCGTCGGAATGCTCCTCCCCGGTGCGCCGCCCGGAGCGGTCGTAGGTGTAGGTGACGCTCTCCCGGTCGCTGGTGGCCCGCAGCAGCCGGCCGGCCGCGTTGTAGGTGCGCTTCCAGGTGGTCCCGTCCACCTTCTCCAGGGTCAGGCGGCCCCCGGCGTCGTAGGCCCAGGTATTGGTGCCCTTCGGGCCCGCGGCCGCGGTCAGCTGGCCGGAGGCGTCGTAGCTGTACGCGGTGGTGGCCCCGTCAGTAGTGACCGAGGCGAGCCGGCCGTCCTCGGTGTAGTCCATGACCGACGCCGATGAGCCGCCGTCCCCAGTGCGGGCATGGCGCGTAATGAACCCGTCCGTGAAGGCCCACTCGTGGCTCGTGGCCCCGACGGCGGCGCCCACCAGGCGCCCCGCCTCATCGCGCTCCAGCACCGCTGCATCCAGGCCCGGGTGCTCGACGGCGACCACCGCGCCGGCGGCGTCGCGCCGGTAGGTCGTGGCCTCCCCATTGGGGGCCGTGACCCTCACCGGCAGGCCATCGGCGTCGTAGGCCCAGCTGGTGGAGGCCGCCGACGCGCCTTCGCGGTCGTGGCGCACCAGCAGACCGCGCGGGTCATAGGACAGGGTGTGCGTCACCGCGCCCCCGGGGTCGGCGAAGTCCTCCACCGTGCTGGTCCGCTTCAGCGCATCCCGCCTCGTGCGGGAGACCAGGCGCCCGTCAGCGCTCAAGGAGGACTCCATACCGGCCTCGTCGTAGCCGATCTCGATGACGTGCCCGTCGGCGTCGACGTTCTTGATGAAGCGCCCCGCGGCGTCGTAGGAGGCGTAGGAGGTGTTGCCCAGCTGGTCGGTCTCGCTGGTGCAGCGGCCCATCGCGTCGAAGGCGCGGTGGGTCACCCCGCCCATCGGGTCGATGATTCGGACCGCCCGGCCGTTCTCGTCGTACTCGTAGCGGGTGGTGCCGCCGGCCCCGCCCATGGCCGCCACGAGCTGGTCGGCCTCGTCGTAGCGGAACTGGCGCACCCCGTTGTAGGGGTCCCTGGTCTCCACCACGCGGCCGGCCTTGTCATAGGTCCAGCGGAAGGTCCCCGATCCCGGCGCGTGGCGCGCGACCGCGCGGCCGCACGTGTCATAGCGCGTCCAGCCCCGCTCCGCCGTGGGCCAGGTCTCGGAGACGACCCGGGAGTCGACGTCGTACCCCAGCTCGATGCGGAAGCCCATCTCGTTGCGCACCCCGGCCACGCGCCCGCAGGCGTCGTAGTCGTAGCGCACGCTCGAGCCGCCGGGGCGGCGGATCCGCACCGGGCGGCCCGCCAGGTTGCGCTCAATGGTGGTGCGCCCGCCGACGGCGTCGACGAGCTCCACCGGACGCCCGACGCGGTCGTAGCGGGTGGTGACCTGCGAGCCGTCGGGCAGGACGGTGGCGCTCTCGCGCCCCCACCTGTCCATCTTCACGGTGGCGGACGAAAC
Organism: Actinomyces israelii DSM 43320; assembly: GCF_000711965.1. Lineage (GTDB taxonomy): Bacteria > Actinomycetota > Actinomycetes > Actinomycetales > Actinomycetaceae > Actinomyces > Actinomyces israelii. Next base: position 6,977 of record NZ_JONS01000018.1, on the reverse strand, counting down.
GGCATCGCCCACGGTGATCTCGCGGCGCGCAGTGCTGTGGCGCTGGAAGGCGCGCACGCCAGCGGGATCGACGGTCTCGTTCAGCCGGCCGAACTGGTCGTAGTGGCGCGTCCACACCCCGCCGGTCGGGTCCACGGTCTGCCTCAGCCGCGACATGGCGTCATGGGTGAGCTCCCACACCGCGCCGTCGGGCAGCCGCACGCGGCTGACATTGCCCAGATCGTCCAGCTCCTGCTCGACCCGGCGCCCCAGCGGGTCGATCGTCGCGCACAGCTCGCCGTGCTCGCCGTACTCCAGGCCCGTGCGCGCCCCCAGCGGGTTCACCATCGCGGTCATGCGGCCGCCGGCGGTGTACTCGTAGCTCCAGCGGCCGCCGTCCGGGTCGGTACGGGAGGCCAGCAGGCCCGCCGGGGTGTAGGAGAAGCGCGTGGTGGCGCCGGAGGGCATGATCATCTCCAGCGGCCGGCCCGACCCGTCGCGGACAATACGAGTCGTATTGCCCTCGGCGTCGATGCAGGCCACGAGATCGCCGTGCGCGTCGTACTCGAAGCGCGCCGTCACGCCGGTCGGGTCGGTGGCCTCCAGCAGGAGGCCCGCGTCCCAGACCATCCGGGTCCGCCCGCCCTCGCCGTCGATGATCTCCGAGGGCTGCTGCTGCGCGCCGGTGTAGGACATGGTGGTGCGGGCGACCTCGGTGCCGTCCTCCAGCGAGACCACGTCGGTCAGACGGTCCAGGTCGTCGTAGGCCAGCCGGGTCATGGCCCTCGACGGCGTCAGCTCGGTGATCAGGCGACTGCGCTGGTCGAACTGGCGTACGGTCCGCCGTCTCTCCGGGTCCGTGGACACGACCAGGTTCCCCAGCCGGTCGTAGGCCATGCGGGAGCAGTTGCCGTCGGAGTCGGTGACGCTCAGCAGCCGGCCGCGGGCGTCGGCCACCCACGTGTTCGAGCGGCCGCCGTCCATATCGGAGACGGCGGTCACGCGGCCGGAGAGGTAGGCGAAGCGCGTGACGCGCCCGAACGGGGACGTCTGGGTGGACACCCGCCCCTGATCGTCGTAGCTGTTGCGGGCCTCGACCACGCCGTCGGCGTCGATCACCGCGCTGATCAGCCCGTCCTCGTCCCACTCGTAGCGGCGCGACCCCAGGGGGCCCGCGGCCTCGACCAGCCGGCCCTCCTCGTAGCGGTAGACGACCCGCCGACCGTCGTCGGCCTGCACGGCGACAATGCGGTCCCCGTCCCACTCCACGCCGATCTCGTGCCTGCGCACGTGACGGATGCGCACCAGCCGGTCGGCGTCGTAGTCGAAGGTGATCGTGGCGCCGTCGGTCAGGGTGAAGGACGTCGGCCGCCCCTGCGGGGTGAACTCCCAGCGGGCGCCCGCGCTATTGGTGATGACGCAGCCGTCCTCGGCGACGGACAGCCAGAAGCTCTCATGCGCGGCGCGATCGAAGCCGTCCCCCATGCGCGGGAAGACGACCTCTCGCCCGTCCAGCAGCGTCCAGGAAGCGCCGTCGTCGTCGAACCGCAGGCCGCAGCCGTCGAAGGAGGCCCAGCCGGGGCCGTGGCCGCCGACCTTCTGGCTCAGCGAGGAGTAGGAGCGGGTCCAGCCCAGCAGCGCCGTGCCGCCCTCGTAGCGCAGGTCCTCCTCGTTCTTAACGAAGTTGCCGGTCGCGGTGTTGACCGGGTCGTTCGCGTACCCCGACGTCGGGAGGTTGCCGGTCGCCTCGACGGCCGGGATCTCCAGCTGCGGGCGGTGCAGGGACATGCCGTTGGCCTCCAGGCTCGCGGTGATGGCCGCGTCGGACACCGTGGAGATCGTGCCGCTGCCGCCGGCGGCCTCGAAGTTCGACGCGACGATGTCGGTGCGGGTGCAGTCCTCGTCGTTGGCGGTGATGTAGTTGGCGAACCCCACCAGGACCTGGCTGCAGTCCAGAGTGCCCCACTTGCACGTCTCCTGGAAGGTCTCGACCAGGCCGCCCAGCGTGGCCGGGGTGTTGCGGATCTCATCGGTGGCTCCCCGCTCCTCCGAGGTGAAGCTGCGCAGGTCGTCGGGCAGGGCCGAGGACACTCTGGTGGTGCTCGTCCCGACGAGCTCCTGGCGCGCGCCCGCGGGCGAGGAGTCGTATGTCTTGTGCATCTGCTCGACGGGATCGGCCTTGGGCGGGTTCTCGTCGCCATGGGCCAGGTGCAGGAAATCGACTTTCTCACCCAGTCTCTCCAGCATCGAGCGCCTATCGCGCCTGCTCCTCCACTCCCTGGCCGCGTCGATCCGCTCCTGCTCCAGGCGCGCGTCCTCCTCCAGGTCCCGCACGCCGGTGGCCACGTCCCGCAGGCGGCCGGCCAGCAGATCCGCGTCGTTGTTGGCCGTCTGGATGTTGTCGGCCCACAGCTCCGCGTAGTACCCCTCGAACTTGGTGCCGTACCTAGACTTGCGGTTATTGCGCGGCTCGACCTGATCCTCCACCGTGGTCGCCGCCGCATCGAGCTTGGCGGCGAGGTCGCCGCTGACGCCGTAGTCCCACACGACGTCAGATGCCGCCTTAAGGTCTTCAAGGCTCGGGGCGCTCACGTCGGATCCTTCCTGAGGCAGGGCTGAAGGGACCTCTTTCAGCCTAACCGAGTCGTCTCCGTATGCCTAGGGGCTTGACTCCGGGACTCCGGGGCGGTCTGGGCCGGGCTGGGTCCCGCCGCCCCCTGCCTCCGCCGCCCCCCTCGTCGAGATCGGTCCGGTTCCGCACCGATCTCGATGCGGAACTCGACCGATCTCGGTGAGGGAAGCGGGGCTCCGCCCCTGCCCGGCCTCGCCCGGCTCCGCCCCTGCCCGGCCTTTCGCCACGTGAGCTCATGTGGCAGGCTCAAGTGCATGGCAGGTCCTGACCAGTCCCAACCGGTCTCTTACGGCATCGTGCCCGATCCGAGTCAGCCCGGCCAGGCGGCCTCGTACCCGACCGGGCAGTACCCGCCCGCCGCGGGGCGATATGCGGCGGTTCCCGCGTCTCCGACCGGCTACGGCGAACCGAAGCCTCCACGGAGGAGGCGCACGGTCCTCGTGGTCTCGCTGGTGGTGGTGCTCGTACTGGCCGTCGTCGTCGGTACCGGAGCCGTCCTGCTGCTGCGCAATAGGGTCGGCAGCAATGACGCCCCCGGCTCCGACAGTACTGCCAGTGCCGACAGCACAGACGCAGCGAGCTCGGGCGGCCGCTGGTCGAGCGCCTGGCTCGACGGGTTCGAGGAGGCGTGGACTCTGGACGCCCCGCCCGCCTCCGGCAAGAAAAGGGCTATGTCCGTTAAAGTCGCGGAGGACAAGCTCATCCGCACGGTAAGCGCTTCCAAAACCACCACTGTGACGGTGTTTCAACTGGGAGACGGACAACCCGATCAGCTCTGGGAGGAGGATGTCAGTGGCTCGACTCTGTGGATCACCATCTGGAAGAACTGGATCGTCGTCGGAAACACCCTGGTCGACATCGACTCCCGTGAGCACACCACGGCGCCGTGGGCCGAGAACGCCCTGGTGTCCTCCTCACACGAGAGCGCGATCGCCTGCGTCGACACGACATGCACCATGTGGACCTCCCCGACCGAGAAGAAGTGGGAGGCCGAGCTCCCGGAGACCACCTCGGTTCGCGTCCTAACGGACAGTGAGGTAGGAGGCTATGCCTGGGCCGAAGGCACCGGCAAGTCCCCTGACTACATAGTCGACCTCGATGCCGGAAGCTCCAAGAAGCTGGAAGGTGCTGAAGGAGGGTCGTCGCCCTACGCGCTCGCCGACGGGTGGGTGGTCTACGGGGCCGGCCGGCAGTCAGCGGCCGTTACCCTCTATGAGCCCGACGGTACTCTCCGTGAGACGTTCCTCTCCGATGCCGGTGGATCGGACGACGATTACCCCTGGTCCTCCGAGCCCTTCACCCTTGACCAGGCGCGCAGCTGGCTCAAGGACGGGGACACGTCCTGGGCTCCGGGCACGTACTCCGTCTCGCAGGCGGATGCGTCATGCGAGTCAATCACCGTTGCCGGTAACGATATCGACCTCGGAGAAGACAACTCGTTGACTGAGCGCAAACGGGGCGGGTGCTCCGTAGCATCTCCGATTCAGGTCATCTATCACGCAGGAGACGGCCAGATCGCTACCTTCTATGAGCATCGGTACCGGGACGATGAGGTCTTCCTCCACCTCGTCGACATGGCCACCGGCCGGGCATCAGACCCGATCCCTCTCGGTGATTACTCGAGCTACGACGTCAAGAACGACGTGCTGATCGTGCACGACGAGGCCGGCGGCATCAAGGCCTACCGACCGGCATAGCGGCCGGGCGGTGCAGCGAGTCCTCGAGAACAGGTTGAGGAGCTGAAAATGGGCCGACCGCCGTCGACCACCCGTCCCGTCGGCTTGTTCTGCGGGCTCGCCGTCGTCGACGTGATCCAGCTCGTCCAGGCGCCGCCCGGCCCCGACGACAAGATCATCGCCCTGGACCAGCTCATCGCCGCTGGCGGCCCGGCCACCAACGCCGCCGTCGCCTTCGCGGCCCTCGGCGGCCGAGCGATCCTGGCCGCGCCCGTCGGCGCCGGGCCCCTGGCCGAGCTCGTAGGCGCCGACCTGGCGGGCACCGGCGTCGAGCTCCTCGACTGCTCTGACTGCTCCGACCGCTCCGGAGGCTCCGACAGCGCCGGACCCGCCCCAGGCCTTTCGGTCTCCTCATGCACCATCACCGCCGGGACCGGCCGGCGCTCCGTGATATCCACCAACGCCCGCGCCGCCGTCGACACCGCCCCGCTCGACCGGCACGCCGCGCGGATGGCCTGCGGGCAGGAGCCCCCGCCCGACGTCGTCCTCATCGACGGGCACAACCCGGCCCTCGCTTGCGCCGCCCTCGACCTGGCGGCCCGCGCGAGCGCGCTCACCGTCATGGACGCCGGGTCGTGGAAGGACCCGGCGGCGGACCTGCCCGCGCGCTGCGACGTCGTTGCGGCGTCGGCCCGCTTCTACCCGCCTGGGCCCGCGGGCCCCGTGACGGCGCCGCAGGACGTCGCGCGCTGGCTGCTCGACGCCGGTGCCCGCGGCGTCGTCATCACCCGTGGGGAGCGCCCGGCCCTGTGGTGGGCGGCCGGCGCCCGAGGCTCCGTCCAGCCGCCGCAGGTCGAGGCGGCCGACACCCTGGGCGCCGGCGACGTCTTCCACGGGGCGCTTGCCCGCGCCCTGGCCGGCGCCCGGCGAGACCAGGTCACCGGGCCCGTGCTGAGCGCCGCCGTGGAGCGCGCCTGCGCCGTCGCCGCGGCCTCGACCACGGCCTTCGGGACGCGCGCCTGGCTGCACCAGGCCTGAATGAGTGGTCCCAACGGGGCGTGGGCCTGGCTCATGGCCCTTCTTCGTCGAGATCGGTCGTACCCCGGCTCGAGATCGGTTCAAGACGCCGGCCTGACGCCTTGCCTGACACCCACCGTGCGCTGCGGCCCTATCAAAAAGGTGGCTCCTACGCACTTTTAACCCTGACCCTCGCCCCGTCCTCGCAGCAGAATCGCAGAATCACGCCGATCTTCGCCGCGCCCAAGACCGCGGCCCACCTTAAAAGTGCGTAGGAGCCACCTTTTTCCGGTCGAGGCCGGCTTCTCGGGGCCTCCCGGGGCTCTCGGAGGGCCCCGGAGAGCCGATGGAGGTCCGGCGGCGGACACTCGCTGAACTTCCGGGACCGAGTTCGACGGAAGAGACCGCGGAGGTCGGGTCAGGAGCGCCCGCGGCGCCTCAACCCAGCCGGTGCGTGACCCAGTCGATCGCCAGCTGGGCGACCTCGGCGTGCGCAGCCTTGGCGTTGTCGCAGCGCACCTGCTGGAGCCGGCTACCGTCGCGCAGCAGAGGGAAGCCCTCGGCGGCGGCTTCGGCCGTGCCGGGGAACTCGTCGGTCAGGGCCCCGTAGAGCATGAGGATCGGCCACGGCAGCCCCGACATGGTCTTGTGCGGCGACTGCAACGAGACGTCGGCCAGGGTCTCCTTGCTCAGCACGTCCCAGCTGCGCGAGTTGGGGTTGTCGTCGGGGAGGCGCGTCAGGCCGTGGCGGTCGAGCTCGTCGAGCTGGGCGGGGGAGAAAACGTTCTCCCACAGGATGGAGTGCGGGCCCACCACCGCACCCACGACAACGACGGCACTCACCTGCTCGGGCCGGGCCAGCAGCGCGGCGGTCGCCCCGAGGCCGTTTGCGTGGATGGCCTGCCGGGTGAAGCCCCGGTCCGCCAGCCAGCCGCAGACGGCCTGGATGTCCTCGACCTCCCCGGCGAGCGTGATGACGTCGTCGTCAGACTCGCCCAGGCCGGAGAAGTCGAACTGCAGCGTGGTCAACCCCGCCTTCCGGTACCGGGCAGCGAGATCATCGAGACGGTGGGCCAGCCCGTGCCGGTCGGTGAGGAAGTCGTGGGCCAGGACGACGACGCCCTCGGATCGGACGGGCACGTCCCGGTCCGCCTCCAGGGCGGCATCGAGCGCAGGGACGTCCAGCGGGTCGGCTGTATTCGCCACACACAGGGTCGCGGCGAGGGTGATGCCGCGCGCTGTAGCGATACTGATGTCCGTCATGCGGTAAACCTAGGGCAGGCGCCCACAGCGGTCACGGCCCCTGGATGGGGAGCACTTGGATTGCGCTGGCAGCGTGAAGTGTTTACAAGACGCGATCGACCACATACCGACTGCTCGATCATTATCCCGACTGACGGACGCCGGCATCCGACCCGCTGGGGCGCGGTACACTCGTGTTGTTCCATCCAGAGCGGCTGAGAGACCCGGCTCGACGACGCCGCAGCAACCCCATGTGGCGGGTGCTTCCGCCGGGACCGATGGAGACCGAATGACGATCGAGCCCACCGACCAGACGAGCGACGCCGACGGCGCCCTGCCGCAGACGGCGCGCCCCGCCGCACCTGGCGCCGTGCCCGCCCCGCACGCGCCGCAGACGGCGCGCCCTGCCGCACCTGGCGCCGTGCCCGCCC
>NZ_JONS01000017.1 GCF_000711965.1 Actinomyces israelii DSM 43320 | reverse complement strand
TCACCCCCCAGACCCTCGACCGCCTCCACAAAGGCCTCACCAACCACACCAGCCCAGACACCACCCCCGGCGACCTCGGCCTCGGCCACCACACCAGCCCCCTCATCACCACCCACGGCCCCCACCCCAACGAGAACCCCGGCGACTACGAGACCACCCCCTACCACCCCGCCCTCCACACCCTCGGCCTGACCCCACTACTCGACACCATCCCACCCTTCTAAAACACGCACACACCACCAGCGGTCGGGGCCGAGCGCGACCATGTCAGGCATCAATCCTGCGGAACGGATTCCGACGGCTGCGCCAGGCGACGAGCCACAGCACGTAGACCAGACGTCAGTGCCTGATTGCCGGCAGAGCAGGGGGAGTACCTGCTGAGCACGCACCGCTAAGCAGGCGCACTTCTGTCGCAAAGGGGAAAGGCGTGTGAAACCTGCCGGACCCATCGGCCTTAGTAGGCTTTCGTGAAAGAGTGGGCAACGCCGTCGTACACCCCCGCGCAGGAGGCACCATGGACAAGCAGCAGGAGTACGTGCTCCGCGCCATCGAGGAGCGCGACATCAGCTTCATCCGGCTGTGGTTCACCGACGTCTCCGGGCGGCTGAAGTCCGTGGCCATCGCACCGGCCGAGGTCGAGGGCGCCTTCGAGGAGGGCATCGGCTTCGACGGCTCGGCCATCGAGGGCCTCACCCGGGTCTTCGAGTCCGACATGCTGCTGGCCCCGGATCCCTCCACCTTCCAGATGCTGCCCTGGCGCGACGACGTGGGCGGGGTCGCCCGCATGTTCTGCGACGTGCTCACCCCCGATGGCGAACCGGCCCGAACCGACCCCCGCTCGGTGCTGGAGCGCCAGCTGGCACGGGTCGCCGAGGCCGGCTTCACCTGCTACATCCACCCCGAGATCGAGTTCTACCTCGTCAACCAGGACCCCGACGGGCGCATTCGCCCCACCGACGACGCCGGCTACTTCGACCACGTGCCAGGCGGCACCGCCCACGAGTTCCGGCGCCGGGCCATCCTCATGCTTGAGCAGATGGGCATCTCCGTGGAGTTCTCCCACCACGAGGGCGGTCCCGGGCAGAACGAGATCGACCTGCGCTTCGCCGACGCCCTGTCCATGGCGGACAACATTATGACCTTCCGCGCCGTCGTCGAGGAGGTGGCCCTTCAGGAGGGCTGCCTGGCGACCTTCATGCCCAAGCCCTTCGCCGACCGGTTCGGCTCGGGCATGCACACCCACTTCTCCCTGTTCGAGGGCGATCGCAACGCCTTCTACGACCCCGCTGGCGAGTACCAGCTGTCGGCCACGGGCCGCTCCTTCATCGCCGGGCTCCTGCACCACGCGGCGGAGATCTGCGCGGTGACCAACCAGCACGTCAACTCCTACAAGCGCATGTGGGGCGGGGACGAGGCCCCCAGCTACGTGTGCTGGGGCCACAACAACCGCTCGGCCCTGGTGCGCGTGCCCATGCACAAGCCGGGCAAGGGCCAGTCCGTGCGCGTGGAGTACCGCGGCATCGACTCCTCGGCCAACCCCTACCTCGCCTACGCCGTCATTCTGGCGGCGGGTCTGAAGGGGATCGAGGAGGGCTACGACCTGCCCTCGGAGACCGAGGACGACGTGTGGGCGCTGACCGAGGGCGAGCGCCGGGCCATGGGCATCGGCGCCCTGCCGACCTCGCTCAAGCGGGCCGTGGCCGCGATGAGCGACTCCGACCTGGTGGCCGACACCCTGGGAGAGGACGCCTTCGAGTACTTCATGCGCAACAAGCGCCGCGAGTACCGGGCCTATGACGCCCAGGTCACAGCCTTCGAGCTCAGCCAGTTCTTCCCGCCGCGCGTCTGACCCAGTGGCGACGTGATGACCGGACGCTGGAACGAGACCTCCTCGCCCCCCTTCGGCCGACGGCGCACGAGCCCGCGCTCAAGACTGGCGCGCGCGGGATTCGCCGAGCTCGACCGCGCCGAGTCCTGCCTGCACGACGAGGCCCTGAGCCGCCTGCTCCCCGTCTCGCAGCCGCCCTCGGGCGACGGCGGGCTCGACCCCGTCCGGGCCCGGCTCGTCGAGGAGATCCGCCAGACCGCCGACCCCGACCTCGCGCTGCTCTCACTGGTGCGCCTGGCCTGCGCGGTCGTCCCCGACGGCGAGGGGCTGCGGGCGCTCCTGGCCCCCCTGGGAGCCGGGCCCGTCGGCCCCGAGACCTCTGCCGAGGGCCCTGCGCGGGAGACGCGGGCGCACGATGAGCACCGCCGTAGGCTCCTGGCCGTCCTGGGCTCCTCCCGCGCGCTGGGGGACTTCCTGGTCGCTCACCCCGACCGCCTGGCCGCCCTGGAGACGGCCCACGCCATCGACGCCCCCGGGCAGGCGCCGGTGGGCGCCGTCCTGGCGGAGGCGGTCGCAGCCGTCCTCGGCGCCGACGACGGCGGGAACCGCCGCGCGCGCATCGAGGCGGCCACGGCCGCCATGCGCGTGGCCTACCGCGACCGGCTCCTGGCCATCGCCGCCGACGACCTGACCAGCTCCGACCCGCTCGCCCACATCCCCGTGGTCGTCGAGCGCATGACCAGGCTCGCCGACGCCGCCCTGGAGGCGGGTCTGACCATCGCCCGCGCCGGTCTCGGGCCCCGTGCCGATGCCGTGGCCCTCGCCGTCGTCGCCATGGGCAAGACTGGTGCGCGCGAGCTCAACTACGTCTCCGACGTCGACGTCGTCTACGTCGTGGGCCCCGCTGCCCCCTCTGGCGACCCTGCCGCCTCCGGGGGGGCCGCCGGACCCGTTCGGCCCGTCGACGAGGACGACCTGGTGCGCCTGGGCACCGAGCTCGCCGTCGGGCTGGCCCGCACCACCTCGGCCAGCGGGCGGGAGCCGCCCCTGTGGCCGCTGGACACGGCGCTGCGTCCCGAGGGCAAGGACGGGGCGCTGGTGCGCACCCTGGAGTCGCACGTGACCTACTACGAGCGCTGGGCATCCTCCTGGGAGTTTCAGGCGCTGCTCAAGGCCCGCCCCTGCGCCGGGGACGCCCGGCTCGGCGCCGCCTACGCGCGCGCCGTCGACCCCTTCGTGTGGCGGGCCAGCAGCCGGGAGAACTTCGTGGACGACGCCCGGGCCATGCGCCGGCGCGTGGAGAACGAGTCCGGCAGGGCCGGGCGGGAGGACCGCCGCATCAAGCTCGGTCCCGGCGGGCTGCGGGACGTGGAGTTCACCGTCCAGCTCCTCCAGCTCGTCCACGGGCGCGGCGACGCGCGCCTGCACGTGCGCTCCACGCTCGGCGCCCTGGCCGAGCTGTCGGCGGCCGGGTACGTCGGACGCTCCGACGCCGCCGAGCTGGACTCCTGCTACCGGCTGCTGCGGCTGCTGGAGCACCGCAGCCAGCTCTACCGCCTCCAGCGCACCCACGACCTGCCGCGCGGCGAGGACGCCCTGCGCCGCCTGGGGCGGGGCATCGACCGGCGCGTCATGGGCGAGCCCGAGGCGCTGTGGGCGACCTTCACCGCGGTGCGCCGGCGCGTGCGCGCCCTCCACGAGGAGATCTACTACCGGCCGCTGCTCACGGTGGCGGCGACGCTGAGCGCCGACGAGATGGCACTGAGCCCGCAGGCGGCGCGCGAGCGACTCAAGGCGGTGGGCTACCTCGACCCCGACGGCGCCCTGCGCCACATCCACGCCCTGACCGAGGGGGTCAGCCGGCGCGCGGCGATCCAGCGCCAGCTCCTGCCCGTCATGATCGGCTGGCTCGGCCGGGGCCCCGACCCGGACAACGGCCTGCTGTCCTTCCGGCTCCTGTCGGAGCGGATCGGCGGCACCCACTGGTACCTGGCGATGCTGCGGGACTCCCGGGCCGCCGCCCAGTCCCTGTGCCACGTCCTGTCCGGCGCCCGGTGGACCACCGAGCGCCTGGCCGAGAGGCCGGAGTCGATCGCCTGGCTCGACGACGCCGGCGAGCTGGCCGCCCGTGATCCCGCCGTCCTGCGCTCGGAGGTCCGCAGTCTTCTGCGGCGACGCGTCCTGACCGCCGACGACGAGCCGGGCCTGGAGCGCCAGGCGGCGGAGGCGGTGCACGCGGTCATGAGCGTGCGCACCCGCGAGCTTGTCCGCGCCGCGCTGGCGGACTCCCTGGACGGCGTGGACCCCGAGCGCACCGCCGGCATCCTGACCGACACCACCGACGCGGTTCTCGACGGGGTGCTCAGCCTGGCCGCCGGCATGGTCATCGCCCTGCGCGACGGCGCCGCCGCGCTCGCCTCCGGACCGGAGCCCGACGGCACCTGGCCCGGGGCGCTGGCCCGCCACGCGGTGATCGCCATGGGGCGCCTGGGTGGGGCCGAGACCGCCTACGCCTCCGACGCCGACGTCCTGTTCGTCCACGATGTCCGCCCCGGTGCCGACCCGCGCGCGGCCGCCGACGAGGCCGAGGCGGTCGCCCGCTGGGTGGTGCGCCTGCTCTCCCAGGCCCAGCCGCACCCCTTCGAGGTCGATGCGGACCTGCGTCCGGAGGGACGTCAGGGCCCGATGAGCCGCTCGCTGGGCTCGTACGCCGACTACTACGAGCGGTGGTCGGCGGTGTGGGAGCGCCAGGCGCTCCTGCGGGCCCGGGCCTGCGCCGGTGACCCCGGGCTCGGGCGCGCCTTCGAGGAGCTCGTGGCGCCCCTGCGCTGGAGCCCGGACGGCCTGGACGACAACGACATGCGGGAGATCCGCCGTCTCAAGGCGCGCATGGAGGCCGAGCGCCTCCCGCGCGGCACGACGCCCGCGCGCCACCTCAAGCTCGGGCCCGGCGGCCTGTCCGACGTCGAGTGGGCGGCGCAGGTCCTCCAGCTCCAGCACGCGGCGCGAGTACCGGGGCTGCGCACGACGTCGACGCTCGCGGCCCTGAGCGCGGCACGCTCGGCGGGCCTGCTCACCGAGGCCGAGGAGGCCGACCTGCGCGGCGCCTGGCTGCTGGCCTCGCGCGTGCGGGCGGCGACGGTGCTGGGCACCGGGCGGGACCACGGGGAGCGCATCGAGGTCCTGCCCAACGGTCTGCGCGAGATCCGCCTGGTCGGCCGCCTGGTGGGCATGGCCCCGGGGCGGGAGCGCGAGCTGGAGGACCTCTACCGGCGGCGCGCCCGGCACGCCCGTCGGGTCGTTGAGCGGGTCGTCTTCGGGCGGGCCGGTGAGCCCCGGTCGGACGTCGCCGGGTCCGCAGGCCGGGCGGCTCAGAACCGGCAGGCCGGTGGCTGTCGCCAGGTTGCTGGGAGCGGAGCGGAGGCCGCAGGGCGTCGGGACCGCGCGGGCGACCGGGCGGCGGGCACGGCCGGGGGACGGCGGACGAGCGCGGCCGGGGGACGGCGGACGAGCGCGGCGGTCGCCTCGCCGGCCGAGACTCCCACGGGCCCTTCGACGCCGGGGCGGCCCGCCACCGGGCCCCGGCGGGCCGCCGCGCGTCGCGGAGGCGGGCCCTACCCGTGGTCGTGAGTGGCCGTGACCACCCCTGGGGCTCTGCGCAGGAGACATAACGTGTTCCCTGGCAGGATGGAGCCGTGAAGCTTCTTCTCGTCCGTCACGGACGGACCATCGCCAATATCATGGGCGCCCTGGACACCGCTTTTCCCGGGAACTCTCTGGACGCCACCGGCCTGACCCAGGCGGCCTCGCTGCCGAACCGGCTCGATACCGACCAGCTGGCCGAGATCTCCTCACTGTGGACCTCGCCCATCGCCCGGGCGCGCCAGACGATCGCACCGCTGGAGGGCGCCACGGGCCTGACGGCGGACATCGACTCCGGGCTGCGCGAGGTGCTCGCGGGCGACCTGGAGATGTGCACGGACGCGCGTTCGGTGGCGTGCTACACGGACACGACGCGGGCGTGGATGATCGGTCGCACCGCCGCGCGCCTGCCCGGCAGCCCCGAGGACGGCGCCGACACCTTCGCCCGGTTCGACGCCGCCGTCGCCCGCATCGCGCGCGCGACGGCGGCGGACGTCGGAGCAGACGGGACGGCCCTGCTGGTCGCCCACGGCACCGTCCTACGCCTGTGGACCGCCCTGGCGGCCGCGCCGGGCGGCGGGGCGGATCCCGCCTGGATCGCCGACCACCCCATGCGCAACACGGGCATCAGCGTCGTGGAGGGCGACCCGGAGTGCGGCTGGAGCCTGGTGGACTGGAATGAGGGGGAGTGGAGCGCGCCGACAGCGCCGGACCGGGCCGACGTCGCGGCGTGAGGCTGCGGCGGAGGCGGCTTCGGCGGCCCGGCGCGCCGCCGTCTCAGCGGCCTGTCACAGGTTGTGGCAGAAGTCGAACTCGTAGGGGTGCGGGCGCATCCGCGTGGGGAGGATCTCGTTGTCCCGCTTGTAGCCGATCCAGGTGTCGATGAGGTCAGGGGTGAAGGCGACGACTGAGTGCGGGCCACTGGAACGAGGTCGTTGAAGGTCCTCCGGACCGCCACGTCGGGGCTTCCGGGCTCAGGGTGCCTGGGACTACTCTGGGTGAGCTCCGCGAGCGCGTCACATCGAGGCTTATTCATAGGCCTGTTGTGGCTGTTTGAGGGGGTGCGTGTCGCTGGAGGTGGTGGCCTGTTCCTGAGAGAGCTTCGAGTGCTCACAGAAAACACCTTGAGAGGCAGGCCGCCACGGGGAGTGCTGGCACGCCCGTCAGTCGTGGGCTCGTCCTCGGTGTCTGCCAGGCGATCCGCTCCAGTGGTGCGGGCGTGCCGGTGGTGGAGGACCTGGACCCCGCCGCCCGGCTCATCATCGACGGAACGCTCCTTCCCTGCTGGTCGTGGAGGAACCGCCCAGATCTCTACCCGGGCAGGCACCGCACCACCGGGTTCAGTGCCCAGGTCGCCCGCACCCTGAGCGGCCACTTGGCGTGGGTCTCAGACCCGCTGCCCGGACGCGTTCACGACACCGCGGCCATCAGGACCAGCGGCCTGCTCCAGGTCCTCGCGGGCAGGGCGCGCCCCATCACATCGGGGACCGGGGCTGCGCCGGGCCGGGAGTAATCACCCCCAGACGCAGGCCCCCGGGCCGGCCACTGCCTAAGGCCGACAAGGACTGGAACAGACCCATCAGCACGACCCGCTGCAAGACAGAGCGCACCATCGCCAACCTGAAGACCTGGAGGGCCCTCCACACCGACTACCGCCGCCCCATCAACACCTTCGAGGAAACCCTCACAGCAATCCTCGGAATCACATTCACATACACCCTATGAATAAGCCCCCAGGCCCGGCCAGATCCAGATGCAACCGGGTTCTTGCAATTTGAGACGGTAGTTGCGAGGCGGGGCGAGGGCTGCTTGAGGACCGGGGTGCGCTTCGACCGAGTCTCTCCCAACATCTCGCTCGGCCTGGAGCGCTCAGGCCTGCAGGCGGGGTGCGAGAGCCTTGCGGCGCGCGGCGCGAAGGGCTCGTCACCCTGGCTCGCCACGAGGCCGACGACGAGCGTCTGCTCCGTCCGCCCTGTCTGGAGAGCCATGGGTTCCACGGGTTGCAGAAATGGGATGCAGAATGGGTACGGGGAGGTGCCGGCGCCGCCCGGGCGGATCACTCACAGCACGGAGGACAGGAAGGCCTTGGTCCGCTCGGCCCGGGGATTGTCCAGCACCTCGGTGGGCAGGCCGGATTCGCGGATGACGCCGCCGTCCATGAAGATCAGCTGGTCGCCGACCTCGCGGGCGAAGCCCATCTCGTGGGTGACCACGACCATTGTCATGCCCGAGGCTGCCAGGTCCCTCATGACCCGGAGGACCTCGCCGACGAGCTCGGGGTCGAGCGCGCTGGTCGGCTCGTCGAAGAGCATGAGCTCGGGGTCCATGGCCAGGGCCCGGGCGATGGCCACCCGCTGCTGCTGTCCGCCCGAGAGCTGGGAGGGGTAGTGGTCCACCCGGTCGGCCAGGCCCACTCGCTCAAGCATCTGGATCGCCCGCTCGCGGGCCTCGGCCCTGGAGATCCTCTTGACCTGGACGGGCGCCTCCATGACATTGCCCAAGGCCGTCATGTGCGGGAAGAGGTTGAAGCGCTGGAAGACCATGCCGATCTTGGCGCGCTGCCGGGCGCGCTGCTTGTCGGTCAGGGCGTGCAGCCGGACGCTGCCGTCGGCGCGCCTGACCTCCCGCATGCCCATGAGTTCGCCGTCGACCCACACCCGGCCGGCGTCGATGGACTCCAGCTCGTTGATGCAACGCAGCAGGGTCGACTTTCCCGAGCCGGAGGGGCCCACGAGCACGGTCACCGAGCCCGAGGCGACGGTGATGTCGATGCCCTTGAGGACGTGCATCTCGCCGAAGAACTTGTGCAGGCCGCGTATGCGCACCTTGGGCGTCGCGTCCGCCGGGTCGGGGGCCTCTGCGCCGGGACCGGCTGCGTCGAGCTTGTCGGGCGCCGTCATGGGGTGACCTCCAGGAAGGGGTTGTCCTTGGTGGTGTGCGAGTCGAGGATCGCCTGCTGGCGGTCGGACAGCGTGCGGCCGTTCTTGGATCCGGAGGCCGGTGCGGAGCCGCTGAAGCCCTTGCCGTAGTAGCGCTCCAGGTAGTGCTGGCCGACCATGAGGATCGAGGTGATGATGATGTACCACAGGGCCGCGACAATGAGCAGCGGGATCGTCTGGTAGGTGAACGACGCGTAGGAGTTCGTCACGAAGGTCAGGTCCAGCGTGAAAGGCACCGCCAGGACCAGGGACGTCGTCTTGAGCATGGAGATCGTCTCGTTGCCGGTGGGCGGGACAATGACCCGCATCGCCTGGGGCAGCACGATGCGGCGCAGGATCTGGCCCTTGCTCATGCCCAGGGCCCCGGCGGCCTCCGCCTGGCCGGCATCGACGCTGGCCAGGCCCGAGCGGACGATCTCCGACAGGTAGGCGCCCTCGTTGATGCCCAGTCCGAGCGTCGCGGCCACGAAGGGCGTGAACACCGACGTCGTCTTGAAGGTCAGCAGCTCGGGGCCGAAGGGCACGCCCAGGCTCAGGTACTGGTAGAGCGCGGACAGGGCGCCCCAGAACACCAGCTGGGTGTAGATCGGCGTGCCGCGGAAGAACCACAGGTATCCCACCGCCACCCAGCGCAGGACGGGGTTGGAGGACTGGCGCATAATGGCGGTGGTCACAGCCAGGATGATGCCGATGGCCATGGCCAGGAAGGTCAGCAGCAGGGTCCAGCCGACGGCGCGGACGACGCGGACCTCGCGGAAGAAGAACCACACCGTGTCCCAGTGGAACTTGTCATTGGTCACCAGCGCGTGGATGAGCATGGCGCCCAGGACGGCGACGATCGTGGCGCTGATCCAGGTCCCGGGGCGCGGGACCGGCTTGAGGCGGTTGAGCTGGACGGGCGCGTCGTCGGCTGCGGGTGCTGGGGGCACGATTCACTCCTCCACTTTCGGGTTCATCTCGGCGGTGGTCAGGGCTGCGTCCTGAATCCCCCAGGCGTCCAGGATGTCTTTCCAGATGCCGGAGTCCATGAGGTACTGGATAGCCGCCTGGACCGCCCTGTTGAGGTCGGGGCTGCTCTTGGACATGACGACGGCCTGGGGCAGGGCGTCCTCGATCTCGCCGACCGTCTCCACCGCCCCGCCGGTGTTCTCGACGGAGTAGCCGGCCACGGTCGAGTCGGAGTAGACGGCGTCGATGACGTCGCCCACCAGGCCCGTGGTGGCCTCGGACTGGGTGGAGTAGGAGCGCACGGCGATGGCGGGCCGGCCGGCGTTGGTGCACCCCCGGGAGTCCTCCCGCACGGCGTCCTCCTGGCTCGTGCCGGTCTGGACGCCGATTGTCAGGCCGCACAGGTTGAGATGGTCGGAGGGATCCACACCCTTGGGGTTGCCGGACACCACGTCGAAGCGCGAGCCGACATTGATGTAGGCGATCATGTCCATCGCGGCCTCGCGCTCGGCGGAGACCGTGAAGGAGGAGATGCCCGCGTCGTACTTGGTGCCCACCGCCGCCAGGATCGAGTCGAACTCGGCGGTGTGGGTGGTGGAGGTGACCCCCAGGACGGCCGCGATGGCCTTGGCCAGATCGACGTCGTAGCCGATCGCGGTGCCGCCGGTGTCGAGGAACTCGGCCGGCGGGTAGTCGGTGGCGGCGGCGATGTCGAGGACCCCGTCGGCCAGCGCCCCCTCGGGGAGCATGGCGATGATGTCCTCCTGCGGCTGGATCCCGGAGGTGTCGTAGCCCTTGGCGGGTGCGGATGCACCGTCGTTGCGCATGGCCTTCCAGTCCTCGGCGTGGGTGCAGCCGGTCAGGGCGCCGGACAGGGCGAGGCACAGGCCGACGGCGGTGCCGGCGGTCAGTGCGCGGGTGATCCTCATGGGGGCTCCTCGGGGGTGGGCGGGATGTGCGAGCCGGCGGTGCCGGTCCCGGTGCACCGACAGGGTATACGTGAATGAGTATAGATATGCGCATCGGGGGGGTGGTATCGCGCACGTTGTGCTCGCATGCGGTTCGCACGACGGCGCCGGCACGGGTCCCGACAGTCGAGGCGACCGTACGGGCCCTCGGCGCAGGTGCCGGTGCGCCGCCGCCGTCAGCCCGTCACAGGTCGTAGTAGAGCTCGAACTCGTAGGGGTGCGGGCGCATCCGCATGGGGACGATCTCGTTGTCCCGCTTGTAGTCGATCCAGGTGTCGATGAGGTCGGGGGTGAAGACGTCGCCCTCGGTAAGGTAGTCGTGGTCGGCCTCCAGGGCGTCGAGCGCCTGGTCCAGGGAGTAGGGCAGCTTATCGATGTCGTAGTACTCCTCAGGGGCCAGCTCGTAGAGGTCCTTGTCGATGGGCTCGCGGGGCTCGATGCGCCCCCTGATGCCGTCGATGCCCGCCATGAGGACGGCCGAGAAGCACAGGTACGGGTTGGCCGAGGGGTCGGGCACGCGGTACTCGATGCGCTTGGCCCTCGGTGAGGTGCCGGTGACCGGGATACGGATGCAGGCCGAGCGGTTACGGGCCGAGTAGACGAGGTTGACGGGGGCCTCGAAGCCCGGCACCAGGCGGCGGAATGAGTTCACCGACGGGTTGGTGAAGGCCAGCAGGCTGGGCGCGTGCGCCAGGATGCCGCCGATGTACCAGCGGGCGCAGTCGGAGAGCTGGCCGTAGCCGCGCTCGTCGAAGAACAGCGGCCTGCCGTCCTTCCACAGCGAGTGGTGGCAGTGCATGCCCGAGCCGTTGTCGCCGAAGATCGGCTTGGGCATGAAGGTGGCGGTCCTGCCCGCCCTCCAGGCCTCGTTCTTCACAATGTACTTGAACTTCATCATGTCGTCGCCGGCGGCCAGCAGCGAGGCGAAGCGGTAGTTGATCTCCTGCTGCCCGGCGGTGCCGACCTCGTGGTGGGCCCGCTCGATCTCGAGTCCGGCCTCCAGGCAGGTGCGCACCATGGCGTTGCGGGTGTCGACCATCTGGTCGGAGGGGGGGACGGGGAAGTAGCCGCCCTTGAAGGCGGTCTTGTAGCCCTTGTTGCCGCCCTCCTCGCTGCGGGCGGTGTTCCAGGCCGCCTCGTCGGAGTCGATGGCGTAGCGGGTGGAGCCGGGCGTGGTCTCGTACTCGATGGAGTCGAAGAGGTAGAACTCGGCCTCGGCGCCGATGTAGCAGGTGTCGGCGATGCCGGTGGACCGCAGGTGGTCCTCGGCCTTGGCCGCGATCGAGCGGGGGTCGCGGGAGAACCGCTCGTCGGTGAACGGGTCCACGATCGAGAAGTTGACGATCAGGGTCCTCTCCTCGCGGAAGGGGTCGAGGTAGGCGGTCGTCACGTCTGGCACGAGCTTCATGTCGGACTCGTGGATCGCGGTGAAGCCGCGGATCGAGGAGCCGTCGAACATCAGGCCGTCGGCCAGGGCGTCCTCCTTGAAAGCGGCCGCCGGGATCGTGAAGTGCTGCATGACGCCCGGCAGGTCGCAGAAGCGGACATCAACGAGCGCGACGCCCTCCTTCTCAATGTAGGCGAGGGCCTCGGACGCGTCCTTGAACATGTGTGTTCCTTCATCGGTGGTGTCCGCCTCGGGCGCCGGCTCGGGCACGACGGCGACGCGGTGTGCGGCTGGCAGCAGCCTATGGGGGCGCCGTGACGCGGGCGTGCCGCGTGTGTGTCCCGGTTGTTTCGCTGCTCCGGCGCCGGGGCCGGCCCGCTTCGGGCGACGGCGGCTCAGCGGCCCCGCATGGCCCGCCGGTCCGGGCGGATCTTGGTCGGGTCGATGCCCTTGGGGATGGGCAGGCCCTTGGACGACAGGGAGGACAGGCGCTTGGAGACCTGGCTGATCTCGGTGTCGGTCAGCTTGGTGGGCTTGGTCGGCAGCTTGCGGATGGTGGGCCACAGGTCGATCAGGCGCGTCTGCCCCTCGTCGATGCCGACGTTGATGACGTGCGCCGGCACGGTGGACAGAATGCGGCGCAGGACCCTCTGCTCGTCGGCGATCGGCCGCTGCAGCCGGCCGCCGGGGCCCTCGGCCACCAGCACCACCCCGGGACGGCCCACCAGGCGCCAGATGACGTCCTCCGTCTTGGGGTTGATGTACACGGGCTCGGACTCCAGGTACCAGCCGCGGCCGAGCACCTGGTCGAGCACGAGCTTGGCGGCGCCCGGCTTGCCCTCGATCTGGGAGTAGGAGGCGCGCCGCACCGTCCACGACAGGAGCGCCATGTCCGCGACGAGGGCCAGCAGCAGCGCTATGAGGACCCAGTACCAGACCGCCTGATCGGTGGCCAGGGCGAGCGCCACGGCCAGGGCGACGAGCAGGACGGCCGTCCCCAGCAGGGCCCACCCGATCCACGGGTAGGTCCTGCGCGAGATCGTGTAGGAGTCCTTGATGTTCTGGAGGGCGTTCAGGATGCGCTCGCGGAAGCGCTTCTTCTTCGGCCGGGCGCTGGGGGCGTTGCTCACAGTCCCCACCATAGCCGACGGCCCCGCCCTTCCCGCACGGCCACGGTCGATCAGACGGGTTTGCGACCCTCCGGGGCCCTGGTGAGCCAGAGGCGGGTCAGGAGGCGGCGTCGCCCATCCGTGCGACCAGGGCGCTCGCCTCCTGCCGGGCGGTGACCGGCGCGGCCAGCTCGACCATGTTCTCCGGTATGGGACGGCCCTTGGCGCGCATGGCCCTGCCCCACAGCGTGCCCGAGCGGTAGGACGAGCGCACCATCGGGCCACTCATGACGGCGGCGATGCCCATCTGCTCGGCGAGCTTCGCCAGGGCCACGAACTCCTGGGGCTTGACCCACCGGTCGATGGGGTGGTGCAGCTTGGAGGGGCGCATGTACTGGGTGATGGTGAGGATATCCACCTTGGCCTCGACAAGGTCGCCAATGGCGTCCTCGATCTCGGCGCGGGTCTCTCCCATGCCCAGGATGAGGTTCGACTTGGTCAGCATCCCTGCCTCGGAGGCCTGCCGCAGCACCGCCAGGCTGCCCTCGTAGGAGAAGGCGGGGCGGATGCGGCGGAAGATCCGCGGCACGGTCTCCAGGTTGTGGGCGAACACCTCCGGGACGGCGGAGAAGACCTCCTCCAGGGGCTCGGCCCGGCCCTTGAAGTCGGGGACCAGGAGCTCGACGCCGCAGCCGGGCAGCATCGCGTGGATCTGCCGGGCCGTCTCGGCGTACAGCCAGGCGCCGCCGTCGGGAAGGTCGTCGCGCGAGACACCGGTGACCGTGGCGTAGCGCAGCTCCATCTGCGCCACCGAGGCGGCCACCCGGGCGGGCTCGTCCTCGTCGTACTCGGTGGGACGGCCGGTGGCGATGTCGCAGAAGTCGCAGCGGCGCGTGCACAGCTCGCCGCCGATGAGGAAGGAGGCCTCGCGCTCGTTCCAGCACTCGTAGATGTTGGGGCAGTTGGCCTCCGCGCACACGGTGTGCAGCTTGCGCTGACGCACCAGGCCGCGGACCTCCTGGTAGGTCTGCGACACCACGGCGCGGGTCTTGAGCCACTCGGGCTTGCGCTCGATCGGCGTCTCGGCGTTGCGCGCCTCGACGCGCAGGAGCCGACGACCCTCGGGGGCGACGGTAGTGGTCACGAACCCTCCTCACACGGTGGCTTCACGGTGGCTTCACACGGCGGCTGCGCCCTCAGTGTATGCCAGCGGGCCCTCGATCTAGGACTGAGGGCCCACTCGGGCGCTGCGAGTCGGCGTGTCATGCGCCACCAGCGGTGCCAGGTGCTCGGCGAGAGCCGCGGCGACGGCGTCGGCCAGGTCGGCCGCGCGCAGGCGCTCCCCGGTCTCCGCCGCCAGCGAGGTCACGCCGGCGTCGTCAATGCCGCACGGCACGATCCGCCCCAGGTCGAAGGCGGCCAGATCCGGATCCACGTTCAGGCCGATGCCGTGCATCGTCGCGCCGCGGGCCACCCGCACCCCCAGGGCGCACACCTTGCGCTCCAGGCGGCGGGCCGGCCGGGGCGACCCAGGCTCGGCCGCCACCCACACGCCGGAGCGCCCCTCGACCCGGATGGTGGCCAGGCCGTGCCCGGCGCACACCTCGATAGCGGCCTGTTCCAGGGCGCGCACGTACCGGATCACGTCGATGGGGGAGGCCAGGCGCACGATCGGGTAGACCGTGAGCTGGCCGGGGCCGTGCCAGGTGGTCTTCCCGCCCCGGTCCACACGGACGACCGGCACATGGCCCGGCTCGACGAAGTCGCCGTCGGGCCGCTCCCAGGAGTGCGCCCTGCGGCCCACCGTGTAGACGGCCTCGTGCTCCACCATGAGGAGCGTCGAGGCGCGGCGGCCGTCGGCGACCTCCCGGTGGATCCGCCGCTGGAGCTCCCAGCCCTCGTCGAAGGGGACCAGGCGGGAGCCGAGATCGAGGTCCACACGGTGCACGCCACCACCATAGCCGCCGTAGGGTCGATGGCCGCCATGGGACGGCACGCTGCGCGCCGGACGGCCGAAAGTTATCCACAGGGTGCCCCAGACCTGGCGGTGCGGCCGGGCGGACGGGGACCATGACTGCTATGAGAACTCCGAAGCAGCGCCGCCCGGAGCCGCCGCATGACGACGGCCTCTCGCCCGCCCGGGACACCGATCTCCCCGAGAACATCCGCGACGAGCTCGTGGCCGCGGGCCTGGCCGTCGGCGAGCCGATGGGGCGCGACCGCCCGGGCCGTCTCGCCCCGCGGCGGGCCCTGGACTTTGCCGGCAACGACGTCGTGGTGCAGGTCGTCGACGTGCCCGAGGGCGCCGGCGGCGCACGCGCCCTGCGCCGCCTGGCCGACCTGCGGCTGGTGCGCAACGGATCGATCGCTCCGGTGCAGCAGGTCGTCTCGCTGCCGGAGGGGCGAGTGGCGGTGGTCAGCGAGCTCATAGTGGGCGCCGACCTGGCCGTGGTGCTGGGCGCCCGCGGCGGCCTGACCCGCGACGAGGCCGCGCGTCTGCTCGACGACCTCGGGGGCGCGCTGGCGCACCTGCACGAGCGGGGCATGGCCCACGGCGACGTGGCGGCCGCCAACGTCATTGTGAGCACCGACGGGCGGCCGGTCCTCATCGACCTGCTGGGAGGCGCCCTGGAGGCCGGCACCGGGGCGAGCGCGGCCCCCGAGCGCGGGGCCGGGGCGCCGGCGAGCGCCGCGGCGGACGTCTACTCCCTGGCCGCCCTCCTGCGCCAGTGCGCAGCGGGATCGCCGGCCCTGGCCGAGCGGCTGGACCGGGTGCTTCCCGACGCCCTGGATCCCGACCCGGAGGGCAGGCCCAGTGCGCGCGACCTGGCGGCCCGGGCCCCCGAGATCGGCCGGCCGGGGACCATCGAGCTGCCCGACGGGGCCAGGCTGGCCGCAGGGGCCCTGCGGGCCGCCACCGCGCAGCCCACGAGAGACGTCTCCTCGCGGCGGGGCCGCGGCCGTGGGGCCCGGCGCCCGGTCCGGCCCTGGGGCCCGGGAGGCCACCCGGCCGGCCGTCGACGGCGCGCCAGGCGCCTGGGTCTGGTGCTGCTGGTGATCGTCCTCGCGGTGGGCGTCAGCGCACTGGTCCGGGGGAGGCTGCCGGGCTGGAGGCACGGCGGGGCCGCCGTGCCGGCCACGGCGGCCCCGCCGTCCTCGGAGGCCCCGACCCTGACGGGGGCGGGCGAGTCCCCCGGCGGGACGACAGGGCCCCAGACCGAGGCGACGCCGACCGGGGAGGCTGCGGACGCGGAGGCGGCCGACGACATGCTGCCGGTCGTCGTCGAGCTCTCACTGGCCCGGGACTCCGCCCTCAACGAGGGCGACGCCGCCGCCCTGGCGTCCACGACCGTCCCGGGCTCACCCGCCGCCCTGGCCGACGAGGCGCTGATGGCGGCGATCATCGACTCGGGCGAGCAGATCGAGGGGCTGAGCACCACGGTGCACTCCGCGACCGGCGTGCCGGTCAGCCAGGAGACCGCCGAGAGCTGGACGGGCGCCACCGCCGTGCGCGTGTCGCAGTCGCAGGAGCCCTCGGTGCGCATCGGGGCCGACGGGACGAGAAGGGATGTACCCGCCCAGGCGAGGCGGGAGGTCGTGCTCGTGCTGGTCCCCGACCCGTGGAGGGTGGCCGAGGTCCTCCAGACGGGCTGAGCGTACTGCTCCGGCGCTCCGCCGGCGCCGCTCAGTAGGGCTCGGTGAGCACCTCCGCGACGCCCGCGTGGTCGAGGACCTCCCGGCAGCCCGCCACCATGGCGGCCGAGCCGCACAGGTAGACGTCCGCGCCCGACAGCTCGACGTCGGCTTCCCTCAGCGCGTCCGTCACCCTCCCGTGGAAGAGGCCGGGCGCCGTCTCGCGGCTCGCGCAGCGCACCACGCGACCGGGCAGGGCCGCCTCGACCAGGGAGGTGAGGTCCTCCTCGCGGCTGCGGCAGCCGAACAGGAGCGTGTCGTCCTCCAGCCCCCCGGCGTGGCGGAACATGGCCAGGAAGGGGGGCGAGCCCGGTACCGGTGGCGACGAACACGTGGCGTCGCCCGGTCTCCTTGAGCCGGTAGCGTCCCAGGGGCAGCTCGACGACGGTGCGCGCGCCCGTCTCGGCCCGCTCGATGAAGCGCGACCCCGCCCCGCCCGTGCGCGTCGAGACCAGCAGCCGGAGCGCCCCGTTCTCGAGCCCGGCGATGGAGTAGTCGCGCCAGGCGTCGTCGCCCACGTGAAGGCGGGCGAACTGGCCGGGCGCCCACGTGCCGACCGGCCCCTCCAGCTCCAGCGTCACCTCCCAGACGCTGGGCGTCAGGCGCCGCTTGGAGACGACGGCGGCGCGGTGCTTGCCCTCGGGCAGCACGCGGGGCCGGGCGGCGGGCCGGGCGGAGGGCCCGGTGCGCACGGCGGAGGCGATCATGGGCAAGCCCCGGGGGCCGAGCGCCTGGCAGGCGGCAGCCACCCCGCCCATCATGGCGCCGGCAATGCCCAGGCTCCCGGCGTCCTGACCGGACAGGAGCAGGCCGGGCACCGCCGTGCGCGGGCCCAGCGGCCGGGATTTGTAGCGCTGCGGCGTGGCGGGCATCCCGTAGAATGCTCCGGCCGGGTGCGCCGTGTAGTGCTCGAAGGTCAGGGGCGTGGAGACCTCCGTGTACTCCACCAGCTCGCTCAGGCCGGGCACGGCGGTCTCCGCGAGCGCCAGCATGCCGGAGGCGATGCGCTCCTTGAGCGCGGAGTACTCGGCGCCGCGGCCCCCCTGCGGGCGGTCCGCCCACGGGCGGAAGGCCCCGGCGCCGCTGAAGGCGATGATCTCGGCCGTGTGCGGCCCCCGCCCGGACTTGATGGAGGGGAAGGAGACGAAGACGCTGTCCGGCCGTCCGGCCAGCAGGGCGGCCGCGCGCGCATCCGGATCGGGCTGGCCGTCGCCGCCGGCCTCGTGGTCGAGGTCCCGGCTGACCCAGACGTTGCCGCCGTCCACGCCGATACTGCGCGGGTCCTCGCGCAGGCGCAGGAACACGGTCACGGCCGACATCCCGGTGCCCAGGCGCGCAATGGCTCGCCGCGCCGGGGCCGTGGCGCGTCCGATGGCGCCGTCGACGGGCAGCAGGCGGGACAGCGTGGCGGCCGCGCCCGCGGCGGAGACGACGACGGGGGCGCGGTAGGTCCGCTCGCGCGCATCCGGGCCCCGGCGGTCCAGCACCCGCACTCCGGCGGCGGCGCCGTCCTCGATGAGGATCTGCGTGACCTCCTGGGCGACGCGGACGGCCCCTCCCGCCTGCTCGATCCCCTTCTCGAAGGTGCGCGCGATGCGGGCGCTGCCGCCCTCGGGGAACCAGCCGCCGCCGAGGTAGTGGGAGACGATCATCGCGTGCGCGGCGAAGGCCGAGCGCGAGGGCGGCAGGCCGTAGTCGCCCCACTGGCTGGCCAGGACGGCCCTGAGGGCGGGGGAGCGAACACGGGCGTCCAGGTAGGCCTTCGTCGTGCCGGTGGCGGTGCGCCCGGTCAGGCGCTGAAGAAGTCCGAGGAGCGGGGCCGCGGGCCGGGGCACCATCTGCTGGGCGAAGCCGAGCGTCGTCCAGGCCGCGGTGCGGCGGACGTCCTTGAAGTAGCGCCGGATCGCCCGCGCCTCGGCGGGGGAAGGCCTCGATGAGGCTGCGCTCGTAGTGCTCGGGGTCGGAGCTGGCCCGCAGGTCGAGGCCCGGGTAGACGAAGCGGTCGTAGTCCTCGGGCATGCGGTTCCACTCCAGCTCGCCGCCGGAGAGGTAGTCGAAGTAGGTGCGGATCTGCGAGCCGGGGTCGAGCTGCCCGATGTAGTGCACGCCCACGTCCCAGGAGGCGCCGTCGCGCCGGAAGGCGTGAGTCAGGCCGCCGGGCTCCGTGTGCTGCTCCAGGACGAGGACCCGCTTGCCCGCCACGCGGGCGAGCAGTCCCGCGGTGGTCAGTCCCCCGATGCCGGAGCCGATGACGATGGCGTCGTATGTCATGTCGCACCTTGCTGCTAGACAGTGTCAAGTGGTAGCGTAGCAGGAAACTTGACACTGTCTAGCGGCGTGCGGGATCCGGACCTAGACTGCTCCCGTGGCGACTGAAGCAGTAGATCGGCCGGCCGGGAGCGGCGGCCGCGACCTGCGTGCCCGGCTCCTGCGGACCAGCCGCGAGCTCCTCGACGAGGGCGGCCCGGGCGCGCTGAGCATGCGCGAGGTCGCCCGCCGCTCCGGCTGCACCCACCAGGCCCCCTACCACTACTTCGCCAACCGGGAGGCGATCCTCGCCGCGCTGGTGCGCGAGGGCTTCGAGGAGCTCGCGCAGCGGCTGCACGAGGTGCACGACGGGCTCGAGGCGCGGGGGCTGCCTGCGACGCTGAAGGCCTCGGCGAACGCCTATGTCGAGTTCGCGCTGTGCAACCCCGGGGCCTTCCGCGTCATGTTCCGCCCCGACGTGTGCGATCCGGAGCGCTTCCCCGAGGCGGGGCGCGCCGGCGAGCGCGCGCGCTGTGAGCTCGCGCGCCTGGCGCGCATGGTGGCGGGGCAGCAGGCGCCGCCCGAGGTCGAGGCGCTGATCTGGGCCGGAGTCCACGGACTCGCGTCGTTGCTCCTCGACGGGTCGCTGGGGGCGGAGCTCGGCTCTCTTCAGGAGCGCCTCGACTTCGCCCGCAGGGTGACTCGTGCGAGCCTCGGGCCGCTCCTCGTGCTTGCGGACGGCGAGGTGAGCAACCAAAGTTGACATATGGAAGGTTGTCAACCTAAGTTGCTTACATGGATGCTCTGACCGCGGCCGCCGGGGCCGCCGACACCACTTGTCCGGAGGCGGGGCTGCGGGCCGTCGCGGCCCTGAGACGCCTCACCGACACCCTCGAGCTGGCGCAGGTCGAAGCCGCCTTGCGCTCAGGCATGGGATGGACGCAGATCGCCGATCATCTCGGCGTCTCCCGCCAGGCCGTCCACAAGAAGTACGCCAAGCGCGTGCCCCCGGGCCTGGCCCCCGCGCGAAGGAGATGAGCATGCCGCACATCAACCACTACCTGACCTGGGTCAACGCCACGTCGTCGGAGGCCGTCAGGCTGCGCCACCGGCAGATCGAGCCCGAGCACCTGCTGCTGGGCCTGATCG
Source organism: Actinomyces israelii DSM 43320 (assembly GCF_000711965.1). Taxonomy (GTDB): domain Bacteria; phylum Actinomycetota; class Actinomycetes; order Actinomycetales; family Actinomycetaceae; genus Actinomyces; species Actinomyces israelii. The sequence goes on along the minus strand of NZ_JONS01000017.1, from coordinate 68,668 downwards.
CCCAGGGCGGCCGGGCCGCCGCCATCCTCGGGGCGCACGGCGTGACCCTGGCCCGAGCGCGGGCCGCCGTCGATGAGCTCGCCGACGCCGACCTCGCACGCGTCGGCATCCGCCTGCCCGAGGGCCTGCGCCCCGAGCCCCTGGTCGCGGGCGACCTCATCGCGGGACCTGGCGCGGGGGAGATCCCCGTGTCGCGGGCCGCCACGGAGGCTCTTGACACCGCCGGCAGGGGGCCGGCCGGTGATCCGGGCATCCGGGTGCTGCTGGCCCTCACCGCCCGCACGCAGTCGCCGGCCGCCAGGCTCCTGACCCACTGCGATGTTGACGTCACCGCTGTGCGCACGCAGGCGGAGGAGGCTCGCGCACGGCCCGAGCCTGCTCCCGGTCGCTACCGGCTGACCGACGAGTACGCGTCATACGGCCTGGATCGCGAGCTGAGCCAGGAGCGCTTCGTCTCGGTGCCGGCGGCGGACCTGGCCGCACTGCTGTCGGACCCCGCCGGGCTGACCCGGTGGGCCGTGCCGCGTGAGGAGCTCGTCGAGCTGCGCGCGGACGGCGCCGTGCAGCAGGCCGCCGGGCGCTGCCGGACGGGCCGTATGCGCTGGCGGCTGGAGGAGGCCGCCCCGGGGAGGATCGTGTGGTCGTGCACGGCCGCCTCGGGACCCCGCGACGGCGAGGTCTGCCTTGTACGAGACCTGGCGCTGACCCGGGCGCCCGGAGGCACCCGGGTCCGCCTGACCCTGGCGCACCGGACCTGGGGACGGTTCGGCCCCGTCGTCTACTGGGCGTCCTGGCGGTGGATCCGCCTGGGTGCGGGACAGACGCTCACCGGCATCGCCCGAGCGGGGGCCGAGCTGCCGTGAGGGCGCGGGCAGCACCCGCCGCCAGGAGCGCGCGAGGCCCCGCACCCGAGGGCGCGGGGCCTCGCGCGCAGAGGAAGGGTCACAGGGGCCGCGGGACGGGGCTCACAGCCCCAGCTCGCCGGCGAAGTCGCCGTCCTCCAGGCGCCTCTTGACGGTCATGAGGTAGCGGGCGGCGTCCGCGCCATCGACCAGCCGGTGGTCGTAGGACAGCGCCAGGTGGCACACCGAGCGGACGGCGATCGCCTCGCCCCCGTCGGAGTCGGTGGTCACGCGGGGCCGCTTGACGATCGCGCCCAGGCCGAGGATCGCGACCTCGGGCTGGTTGATGATCGGGGTGTCGAACAGGGCGCCGCCGCTTCCGGTGTTCGTGATGGTGAAGGTCGAGCCGCTCAGCTCGTCGGGGTTGACCCGGTTCTCCCGGGTGCGGGCCGCCAGGTCGTTGATGTGCTTGGCCAGGCCCGGGATGCTGAGGTCGCCGGCGTTCTTGACCACCGGCACGAGCAGGCCGCGCGGGGTGTCGACCGCGACGCCGATGTGCTCGACGTCGTGGTAGGTCACCTGCCTGCCGTCGATCGTGGCGTTGAGCTTCGGGTGGGCCTTGAGGGCCTCGGTCGCGGCCGCCACGAAGAAGGGCAGGAAGGTCAGCTTCGTGCCGTTCCTGGCCAGGAAGTCGTCCTTGGCCCGGGCGCGCAGGGAGGCCACGCGGGTGACGTCGACCTCGACGACGGTGGTCAGCTGGGCGGAGGTCTGCAGCGAGCCCATCATGCGCTCGGCGATGACCTGGCGCAGGCGGCTCATCTTCTGCGTGGTGCCGCGCAGGTCGGTGTCGACGGCGGACCCGGGGGCCGGCCGGACGGGCTGGGCGGTCCGGGCGGGCTGGGCCGGAGCGGCGGCGGGCGCAGGCGCCGCAGCGGCCCTGGCCGCCTCTGCGGCCGCAGCAGCCTCGGCGGCCCTGGCGGCCTCCTCGACGTCCTGCTTGCGGATGCGCCCGCCCACACCGGTGCCGGTGACGGTGGTCAGGTCGATTCCCTTGTCCCGGGCGAGCCTGCGCACGATCGGGGTGACGTAGGCGGCGGAGGCGACGGCCGCGGCGGACGGCGCTGGGCCCGCGGACGGCTCGGTCCGCGGCTCGGTCGGAGCCGGCGCCGCGTGTCTCGGCCCGTATGAGGGCGCCGACGGCGCGCCGGGCGTCGGGGCGACGCGAGCGGGCGACGGGGCCGCCGGAGCGGAGACCGTCGCGGGTGTGGGCGCCGACGGCGCTGCGGGCGTCGAGGCGACTCGAGCCGGGGCTGTCGGGGCCGCGGGCGCGGGAGCGGCCGCCGGTGCGGGCGCCGACGGGGCGGGGGCGGCCGCCTCGGACGGGTCCCCGATCACCGCCAGGACGGTGCCGACCTCGACGGTCTCGTCCTCGGGCACGCGGATCTCCAGGATCGTGCCGGCGACGGGGGAGGGGACCTCGGTGTCGACCTTGTCGGTGGCGACCTCGAGGAGCGGCTCATCCACCTCAACGGTGTCGCCGACGGCCTTGAGCCACGACGAGACGGTGCCCTCGGTGACGGACTCGCCCAGAGCGGGCATCTTTACGGACTCGGACATGATGGAAAACTCTCTATCTCTTCGAGATCAGCCGTGGTTGTGCAGTGGCTTGCCGGCGAGAACCATGGCGGCCTCACCGATGGTCTCGTTCTGCGTGGGGTGCGCGTGCACGAGCGAGGCGACGTCGTGGGCGTCGGCCTCCCACGAGACGATCAGCTGCCCCTCGCCTACCTGCTCGCCCATGCGGGCGCCGATGGCGTGGAAGCCGACAATGGGCCCGTCCTTGAGCGAGACCAGCTTGACGAAGCCCTGGGTGCCCAGGATCTGGCTCCTGGCGTTGCCGGCCACGTTGAACTCCGCCGTCGTGACGTTCTCGGCGCCGTGGACCTCGGCGGCCCTGGCCTCGCTCAGGCCCACGGAGGCGATCTCGGGCTCGCAGAAGGTCACCTTGGGGACCAGGATGTCGTCGACAGGCCGGGGATCCAGCCCGGCGATCTTCTCGGCCACCGCGATGCCCTGGGCGAAGCCGCGGTGGGCGAGCTGGACGCCGGGGACGATGTCCCCCACGGCCCACACGCCCTCCACGTTCGTGCGACCGTAGCCGTCGGTCAGGACGAAGCCGCGGTCCATGGCGACGCCCGCCTCCTCGTAGCCGAGGTTCGCCGTGGCCGGGCCGCGGCCGACGGCAATCAGGAGGACCTCGGCGTCGTAGGTCCTGCCGTCGGCTGTGCGGACCCTCACGCCCGCGGCGGTGCGTTCGACGGAGTCGAACATGGTGCCGGTCCTGAAGGCGATCCTGCGCTTGCGGAAGGCCCGCTCGAGCTGCTTGGAGATGGCCTCGTCCTCGTTCGGCACCAGGTGGGGCAGCGCCTCGATAATCGTCACCCGCGAGCCCATGGAGGCCCAGGCGGAGGCGAGCTCGACACCGATGACCCCGCCGCCCAGGACGACGGCCGAGGCGGGCACTCGATCGAGCTCGAGCGCCTGGTCGCTGGTCATGACCGGCCCGGAGATCTCCTGGCCCATGGTCTTGGACAGCGAGCCCGAGGCCAGCACGACGTTCCGCCCCCGGTACCGCCTGCCGCCCACCTCGACGGTGTCCCTGGCGACCAGGCGGCCCCAGCCGCTCACGACCTCGATGCCCCTGGAGGAGACAAGGCCCTGCAGGCCCTTGTACATCCGGGAGATCACGCCGTTCTTGTACTTCTGGACCGCGGGCATGTCGAGGCCCTGGTACACCGCTCTGACGCCGACGGCGGCCGCCTCGCGCACGGCCTCGGCGGTCTCGGCCGAGTGCAGGATGGCCTTGGTCGGAACGCAGCCGCGGTGGAGGCAGGTGCCGCCGATCTTGTCCGCCTCGATGAGCGCGACTCTCAGGCCCAGCTGGGTGCCGCGCAGCGCGGCGGCGTAGCCGCCCGAGCCGGCGCCCAGGATGACCATGTCGTACACGGTGTCTGTCACGAAAACTCCTCGTTGATGTCACCCGCCCCTCGGGAGCGGCTCGGCACGCTGGCCATTGTTGCATCTGGCTGCTGCTCGCAGGCTCTGAAATCGCTTGCTCCGGGGACCTGAGTCCTGCCGGGGCAGTGAGACCTGTCACCTGCCGGGGAGATGATCGGGGCGCTGCCCGTGCGTGCGCCTCGGGCGCGTGTCCGCGCTGAGCGCATGCGCGGGCCCGCCTGCGGCCGAGGGGACCCGAGGGGACCAGGGAGCGGGCAGGGCCCCGGCTCAGGCGCGGCCGCTGAGAAGCGCCACGAGCGTGGCCAGGCCGGCGCCCGTGCCGCCGACGGGCGTGGCGCCCCACGCGGACTTCTCGTTGTAGGCCGGCCCGGCGATGTCGAGATGGGCCCACGGCACGTCCCCCACGAACTCGCGCAGGAAGAGGCCCGCCACGAGCATGCCCCCGGCGCGGCTGCTCATGTCGGTGTTGCGCAGCGCCGCAAACGGGGACTCCAGGGCGGCGCGCAGGTGCTCGGGCAGCGGCATGGGCCAGAACGCCTCGCCGGCACCCGCGGCGCAGGCGGCGACCTCGTCCCGCACCGAGGGCGTGCCCATGACGCCCGACACCCGGTCGCCCAGCGCGATGATCTGGGCCCCGGTGAGGGTGGCGACGTCGAGCACGCAGTCGGGCCTGTCCTCGACGGCGCGCGCCAGGGCGTCGGCCATGACCAGGCGCCCCTCGGCGTCGGTGTTGGTGACCTCCACGGTGGTGCCGTTGTACATCGTGACAATGTCGCTGGGGCGCTGGGCGTCCGCGGCGGGCATGTTCTCGGCCAGCGCCAGCCACGCGTCCACCCGCACCCCCAGCCTCAGGCGCGCCGCCGCGGCCACGGCGCCGAGCGCGGTGGCCGCACCGGCCATGTCCGACTTCATCTCCGGCATGGAGGCCGCCGGCTTGAGCGACAGGCCGCCGGAGTCGAAAGTGATGCCCTTGCCGATCAGCGCAACGCGCTGAGCAGGCCGCTCCGGCACCCAGGAGACGCGCACGAGGAAGGGCGGGTGCGCCGAGCCCTGGCCGACGCCGACGATGCCGCCGAAGCCCCGTCGGCGCAGGAGCGTCTCGTCGAGGACCTCGACATCCAGGCCCGCGTCGTCGGCGAGCGCGCGGGCCCGCTCGGCGAGGACCTTGGGGGTCAGCCGGTTCGGCGGCTCGTTGACCAGGTCGCGCACGAGCGCCGTCGACTCGGCCAGGGCGGTGGCGCGCGCCCGGGCGGTGCCGGCCTCCTCGGAGCCCGCCAGGGGGGTGGCGACGACGACGCGCTCCAGCGGCGCCGTCGGCGCGGGTACGCGCCCCGACCAGGCGTAGGCGCCGACGAGCGCGCCCTCGGCCACCGCACGGAGGTCGTCGGGGCTGTCGGCCGGAAGGAGGAAGGCGGCCGAGCCCACGCCGGCCAGCTCGCGCGCGGCGCATCCGGCGGCCCGCCTGAGCACCCCGGGCCGGGCGGCCCCGAGCGCGGCGGCGTCGCCCGGTCCGGCGTCCAGGCCGGGGCCGGTGCCGACGACCAGCACGCAGTCGGCGGCCGCATCGGGGCCCAGGACGTCGGCGGGCAGGCGCACGACCGCGTCGAGCGCCCCGGTGAAGCCGACGGCGGGCAGCGCCGCGGCGAGGGCCTGGAGGTCGAGGCCCTCGGTCGAGGCGCCGTCGGTCACGAGGGCGGGCGTCTTGTCGGTGTCCGCGGCCGCCAGGACGAGCGCCTCGACCTCGTTGCGGGCAGGGCTGGAGGGAATCATCTCAAGAGTGGTCACAGCCTCCGATGGTAGTGTGCCCAGGGCTGCTCGGTGCCGTTGCCCCGGTCGGCCCGTGGAGACATGATGCTCTGAGGAGATTCTGCGATGCCTGCACCAGCGGACGACCGCCCTCCGGTCCGCGGCGTTGAGGACCGGCGTCGTCCCGCCCACGGGTGGGGGCGCCTTCTCGTCGTCGTCTTCGCCGTCTTCGGGCTGGCGGTCCTGGCCCCCGCCGCGGTCTCGCTGGTGCGCGAGCCGGCCGCCGCCCCGGCCCTCGGATCGATCAACGTCGCCGTCGGAGTCCTGTTCGTCCTGCTGGCCGTGTGCGTGGCGCACAACGGGCGCCGCATGCGGATCATCGGGTGGATGAGCCTGAGCGCGCTGCTGACCGGCGCGGTGATCATCGGCGTGCTGACATGGACCGACGCGGTCGAGGGCCTGGAGGCCAGCGTGTGGGCCGACGGCGGCCGCCGTCTCGGCTATCTGCCGCTCGTGCTGCCGCTCGTGGCCGCGGGCTGGATGTGGCTGAGCAACCCGCGTCGCATCGTGGTCAACGCCGAGCGGATGGACGAGCTGGGGGCGACTCTCGTGGAGCGGGCCAGGACGGCGCAGTCGGGGCGGGACCAGCGTCCCGACGGCCGCTGAGAGCTGCTGAGACGATGCCGTGGGACGACCGCTCACCGGCCGGCCGAGTCGTCGTCCTCCCCGGGCCGCGGTTCCCCGGGCTCCGCCGCGGCGCTCCGGTCCCTGTGACTCGCGGGGCGGCGGGTATGCCTCCAGCGCTCCTGGAAGCGGGCGCCGACGGAGGTGGGCGCCTGGGGGTCCTTGATGATCATGCCGCGGCGGCGCAGCTCCTCGGTGTAGATGGTCGAGCGGGTCAGGAACCGCCCCGTCACGGTGGACAGCGCGACCGCGAGCATGAGAGGGGTCAGCAGGTTGTACTGCCCCGTCATCTCGATAATGAGGACGACGCTGGTGATCGGCGCCCGGGCCGCTCCCGAGAACACGGCGCCCATGCCCAGCACCCCGAAGACGGCGGCGGCCTGCGGGCGGTCGGGCGCCACGAGCGTGCCGAAGCACGCCCCGAGCACGCCGCCGATGAACAGCGACGGGGCGAAGACGCCCCCGGGCATTCCCGACGCCAGGGTCACCGAGGTCGCCACGATCTTGGCCAGGACCAGGGCGCTTAGCGCCAGCGCCGTGTAGCGCCCGTCCAGGGCGCGGCCGAGCACCGCCGAGGACTCGCCGTACATCTCGGGCGCCGTCAGCAGGATGCCTCCGACCAGCAGGCCCCCGACCGCCGGCCGCGCCCAGCGGGGGAGCCGGAGCCGGTCGGCCCCGGCTGCGGCGGCGTCGGCGCTCAGGTACCGGGCGCGCGAGAAGCCCACACCGATCAGGCCCCCCAGGACGCCGAGCACGGCGACCCACCCGAGCTGGGCGTCGCCGGTGAGGTTCAGGGTCGGCAGGGACAGCGACAGCGAGGTGCCCAGCAGGTGGTGGGAGAGCACCGTGGAGGACACGCAGGCGAGCACGACGAAGGTGAAGGCGTCGACGGTGAAGTCGACCAGCACCACCTCCATCGCGAAGAAGGCGCCCGCGAGCGGGGCGTTGAAGGCCGCGGCGATGCCGGCGGCCGTCCCGGCCGCCGCCAGCAGCCGCATCGCTCGTCGGGGGAGGCCCAGGCGCCGTCCGAACAGGCTCGCGGTGCTTGCGCCGAGCTCGGCGATGGGTCCCTCAGGCCCCACCGAGCCCCCGCCGCCAATGGCCAGCGCCGCCGAGACCACCGTCGCCGCGGCGGGGACCGGGGCCATGGCGCCGTCGGAGCGCCGGGAGGACCACAGGACGCCCGCCACCCCGTGGCCCGTCGGGGTGCTGCCCAGCCAGGACATGATCGGCCCGATCATGAGCCCCGAGATGACCGGCGCGACCACGAGGAACCACCTGCCCAGCCCCGCCAGGGCGCCGACGCTGGGCCCCAGGGAGGCGGTGTAGTCCTGCGCACCGGTCAGGAGCCTGGTCCAGGCGTCGATTCCCACGCGGAACAGGACGGCGCCCGCTCCCGAGACCAGGCCGACTCCGATCGCCAGCATGAACAGGCCGCTGCGGTGGTAGCGCAGCAGTCCCAGGAGGACGTCGCGGCAGTGCGCGTGGACGGGTCGTGCGGTCATGGGTGCGGGTCTGGGTGCGGGTCTATGGGGTCTGCGGCGAGAGCGCCTGCCATGGGGCGGTGGGATCAGCGGCTCAGGTTCTCCACATGCGCCATGATGGGGTCCTCCTCCGGGGACTCCAGGCCCCACACCTGGGCGTAGAAGCTCAGCTCGACGCGCAGCGCGCGGTGAATACTCGACGCCATCCGCAGGCCGTGGCCCTCGCCCTGGAAGACCTCGAGCGCCACGGGCAGACCCCTGTCCCTGACGGCCTCGTACATGGCGGTCGCCTGGTCGGCCGGCACGATCGGGTCCTCGCTGCCCTGGAGAAGCAGCAGCGGGGCGTGAATGCTGTCAATGTGGTGCAGCGGGGAGCGCTCGGCCAGCACCGGGTCGTCGGCGCCGGCGGCGCCCACGAGCGTGCCGATGTACCGGGACTCGAACTTGTGGGTGGTGCGGGTCAGCCGGGCCAGGTCCGCCACGCCGTACAGGGACGTGGCGGCGCTGAACACGGTCGAGCGGGTCAGCGCCGACAGGACGGTGAAGCCGCCGGCAGAGGCCCCGCGCACTGCGATGCGAGCGGGGTCGACCCTGCCCGAGGCGGCGAGGAGCTCGGCGCCGGCGATGACGTCGTCGACGTCGTAGACGCCCCAGTGGCCGTTGAGGGCGTGCCGGTAGCGGGTGCCGTAGCCGGTCGAGCCCCGGTAGTTGACATCCAGGTAGGCGAAGCCGCGAGTGGTCCAGTACTGGATGCTCAGGTTGTAACCGGGCCGGGCCGCCGCCGTCGGGCCGCCGTGGACGTTGACGATCAGCGGGGGCAGCTCGTCGTCGGGGCCGTTGCGGGAGGCCGACGCCGGCGGGTAGAAGAAGCCGTGGGCGGTGGCCTGCGCGGTGGTGGGCCAGGTCACGGGCGTGGGCAGGGAGACGCCGATGGTCTCCGCCGCGAGCTCGCCGGACCCCCGCAGGACCTCGACGCGGCCGTCGCGCACCTCGATGATCGCGGGCGGCTCCATCTCGTTGTCCGCCAGCATGACGACCCGTCCCGCGGACGAGGCGACGTTGCCCAGCGGCTGCCAGCCGATGTTCCACTCCTCCATCTGCCCGTTGGAGAGCCTTATCGTGCCCAGGTGCCACACGCCGTCGCTCGCCCAGGAGGCGATGAGGTGCTCGCCGTCCAGGACGTCGTAGTGGTGGGGGCCCAGCGCCCAGGCGGGCGAGGTGAAGGTCGCCTCGGCGGGATGCAGGGGGCGGGTGCGCAGCCCCGTCGTCCAGCCCTCCCGGTTGGTGCCGCGGCGCGGGAACCCCTCGGTGCGGTACAGGTTGGAGAAGCCCGAGGCGTTGGAGACGTGCACCAGGTCGCACTCCTCGGTCCAGCGGGGCTCGGAGGCGGCCTCGCCGTCGCCGCCCACGACCGTCTGGTCGCCGATGCGCCCGTCGGGCAGAAGGTCGCCCACGTGCAGGGTCGTGCTGTCCCACGGCATGCTCGGGTGGTCCCAGGTGATCCAGGCCAGGTGCTCGCCGTCGGGGGACAGGGTCGGGGAGGCCACAAAGTCCGTCCCGGCCACGACCGTGGTCACCGGAGCGTCCTCGCGCGCCGCGGAGCCGTCCAGCGGGACCGCCACCAGCGAGTTGACGGCCTCGCCGCCTGCGCGGTGGTCCTCGCGCACCGCGTAGACCAGGCCGCGCGCGGTGTCGATCTCCAGGTCTCCGTGGCGCACGTCGCCGTAGATCGTCAGCGGCACCAGACCGCGCATGGGGTGGGCGACGTCGTAGCGGTACAGGCGCCCGTCGCCGGCGTGGGACACGACGACGGTCCCGGAGTCGACGGCGTAGGCGCGCCCGCCGTACTCGTGCACGCGGGTGCGCGTATCGACGAGCTCGTCGGAGGGCGTGAGGGGGAGGACCTCGCCGACCGAGCCGTCCCCGCCCCGGCGCAGCAGGACGCTGCGGCCGGCCTGCGAGGCGCGCTGCTCCACCCAGTAGGTGTCCGCGCCGTCCACGCGCACCTGCGACAGGCGCACCGTCCGAGTGGTGATGGTTCCGGGCGTGATGGGGGAGGGCCAGGTCCCGAACGGAGCCGTGGTGCTCATGGTTCCTCCTGAGTGCGGTACGGCGGGGCGCGGCGGCGGGCTGCGCGGCTCCAACCCTACGTGCTCGTGCGCGATAGCAGTGAGGCCTCCCCGCGGGCGCTGAGCGCCTATGCTGTGATGCCATCACACGCGGCTGGCCCGCGGCGTCGCACGGGCGCGGGCCGGGGCGCGGGCGCGGCAGGACCAGGACCGGGAGGAAGAGCCCTGATGAGTGAGAAGACAGTGCTCGCGGGACCCGCGAGCCCTGGTGAGGCCGGCGTCGCGCTGCCACGGACGCCGCTGCTGTCCTCGATCGCACGGCCCAGCGACCTGGACCGGCTCACCAGCGAGGACCTGGTCGCCCTCGCCGGGGAGATCCGCCGCTACCTCGTGGCCACGGTCGCCCGCACCGGGGGGCACCTCGGCCCCAACCTCGGGGTCGTCGAGCTGACCCTCGCGCTGCACCGCACCTTCCGCTCCCCGCGCGACACCATCGTCTTCGACACCGGCCACCAGGCCTACGTCCACAAGCTGCTCACCGGCCGGCAGGACTTCACCCACCTGCGCGAGCGCGGCGGCCTGTCCGGGTACCCGGCCCGCAGCGAGTCGGTCCACGACGTCGTGGAGAACTCCCACGCCTCCACCTCCCTGTCATGGGCCGACGGCATCGCCCGGGCCAACCTCCTTCAGGGCCACGAGGACCGTCACGTGGTCGCCGTCATCGGGGACGGGGCGCTGACCGGCGGCATGGCCTGGGAGGCCCTGGACAACATCGCCGACTCCTCCGACAAGCACCTGGTCATCGTCGTCAACGACAACGGGCGCTCCTACGCCCCCACCATCGGAGGGCTCGCCCACCACCTGGACGCGCTGCGCACCAACCCCGGCTACGAGCGCATGCTGGCCGGCGTCAAGCGCATCCTGCTCACCCAGGGGGCGCCCGGGCGGGCCGCCTTTGACGCGCTGCACGGCCTCAAACGGGGCCTGAAGGACGTCCTGGTCCCCTCGGCCTTCTTCGAGGACCTGGGCATCAAGTACACCGGACCTGTCGACGGGCACGACGAGACGGCCCTGGAGTTCGCCCTCACGCGGGCCCGCGAGTACGCCGACCCGGTCATCGTCCACGTCATCACCCAGAAGGGCAGGGGCTACACCCCCGCCGAGAAGGACGTCGCCGACCGCTTCCACGCCGTCGGCCGCATCCACCCCGAGACGGGGCTGCCGATCGTGCCCTCGCGCTTCGGGTGGACCTCCGTCTTCGCCGAGGAGGTCCTGGCGCTGGCGCGCGGCGATCAGCGCATCGTCGCCGTCACCGCCGCCATGCAGCAGCCGGTCGGGCTGCAGCCGATGGCCGACGCCTTCCCTGAGCGGGTCATCGACGTCGGCATCGCCGAGCAGCACGCGCTGACCGTCAGCGCGGGCATGGCCTTCGCGGGCCTCCACCCTGTGGTGGCCCTGTACGCGACCTTCCTCAACCGGGCCTTCGACCAGGTCCTCATGGACGTCGGCCTGCACCGCGCCGGGGTCACCATCGTGCTCGACCGCGCCGGGCTGACCGGCACCGACGGCGCCAGCCACAACGGCATGTGGGACATGGCGCTGCTGGCGCACGTGCCCGGGCTGCGCCTGGCCGCTCCGCGCGACGAGGCGACCCTGCGCGAGGACCTGCGCACCGCCGTCGCCACCCCCGACGCGCCCACCGTGGTGCGCTACCCCAAGGGCGCCCTGCCCGAGCGCGCGCCCGCGGGCCGGATCCTGGGGCCCCCGGACGATCCCTTCGAGGCGGTCGATGTGCTGGCCGAGCCGGACGACGGGGCGCCGGCGGGCGGGCCCCGGCAGGGCCTGCTCCTGGTGGCCGTCGGCGCCATGACGCCCGCGGTGCTGGCCGCGGGGCGCGAGCTGGCCGCCGGGGGGTGCGCCGTGACGGTGATGGCCCCCCGCTGGGTGGTGCCGGTGCCGCGGACCCTGGTGGAGGCGGCGCGGTCCTTCGCGGGGGTCGTCGTCGTGGAGGACGGGCTGGTCGACGGCGGCGTCGGCTCACGGCTGCGGGACGCCATCGAGGACGAGGCGGCCGCCGGCGCCGGGCGCGGCCCGCTCGTGGCGCGCGTGGGGGTGCCCCGCCGGTTCCTGGGCACCGCCACCCGCGAGCAGCTCCTGGCCGACTTCGGCATGGACCCGGCGGGGATAGCGGCCACCGCCAGACACCTTCTGGGCGCCCTCCGACTGGCCCCCGACCCGTCCGCGGCTGTGGGACGCCTGTCCTATTGTCGCGATCGTCCGCGTCTGCGCGAAGACGCAAAAACGTGGGCACAGGCCGGTAATGCCCATGCGCGGACCGTGGAAGCACCTGACAATGAGACGGGACTTTAGTCCCAAATATAGGGTGCACGACTGGCTCTTGTGAGTGATCCCACCGGTCTTGTGGGCGGGCGGCCCCCGCTGCCGTCGGGGACCGGCCTACCCTGGAGGTGGACGGCGCAACGATGTACCGCCACGCCTCACAAGGGCGCATACACCCACCTACAGGAGGGCACGGATGACCACCGAGGTCACAGCATCCGCCACAGCGGAGGACAGCACCAGCCGCGATGCGTGGGAGGGCTTCGCCACGGGCCCGTGGGCTCGGGACATAGACGTCCGAGACTTCATCCAGCGCAACTACACACCCTACGACGGGGACGCCTCCTTCCTCGCAGGCGCGACCGACAAGACGCTCAGCCTGTGGGAGACCCTTGAGGACAAGTACCTCAAGGAGGAGCGCAAGGTCCGCATCCTCGACGTCGATACCCACACCCCGTCGGACATCGACGCCTTCGCCCCCGGCTACATCTCCGAGCGCGACGACGTCATCGTCGGCCTGCAGACCGACTCCCCGCTCAAGCGCGCCATGATGCCCAACGGCGGGTGGCGCATGGTCGCCCAGGCGATCAAGGAGGCCGGCAAGGAGATCGACCCCCAGGTCCAGAAGATCTTTACCAAGTACCGCAAGACCCACAACGACGCGGTCTTCGACATCTACACCCCGCGCATCCGCGCGGCCCGCTCCAGCCACATCATCACCGGGCTGCCCGACGCCTACGGTCGCGGCCGCATTATCGGCGACTACCGCCGCGTCGCCCTCTACGGGGTCGACCGGCTCATCGAGCTCAAGCAGAAGGCCAAGGACTCCGTCGCGGACCAGCCCTTCTCCGAGCACTGGGCCCGCTACCGCGAGGAGCACTCCGAGCAGATCAAGGCGCTCAAGAAGCTCAAGAACATGGCGGCCTCCTACGGCTTCGACATCTCCGGCCCCGCGCGCAACGCCCACGAGGCCGTCCAGTGGACGTACTTCGCCTACCTGGCCTCGGTGAAGTCCCAGGACGGCGCCGCCATGAGCATCGGCCGCCTGTCGGCCTTCCTCGACATCTACTTCGAGCGCGACCTGCGCGAGGGCGTCATCGACGAGTCCCGCGCCCAGGAGCTCATCGACAACATCGTCATGAAGCTGCGCATCACCCGCTTCCTGCGCACCACCGACTACGACCAGATCTTCTCCGGCGACCCCTACTGGGCCACCTGGTCGGACGCGGGCTTCGGCGAGGACGGCCGGTCGCTGGTCACCAAGACCTCTTTCCGCCTGCTCCAGACGCTGCGCAACCTCGGGCCGGCCCCGGAGCCGAACATCACGATCTTCTGGAACGAGGACCTGCCTCAGGGCTACAAGGACTTCTGCGCACTGATCTCCATCACCACCTCCTCCATCCAGTACGAGGCCGACGAGCAGATCCGCGAGCACTGGGGGGACGACGCCGCCATCGCCTGCTGCGTGTCCCCCATGCGCGTGGGCAAGCAGATGCAGTTCTTCGGCGCCCGCGTCAACGCGGCCAAGGGCCTGCTCTACGCGATCAACGGCGGCCGCGACGAGATGACCGGCAAGCAGGTCGTCACCGGCCTGCCCGGCATCGAGGGCGACGGCCCGCTCGACTTCGACGAGGTCTGGGACAAGTACGAGAAGATGCTCGACTGGGTGGTGGCCACCTACGTCGAGGCCCTCAACATCATCCACTACTGCCACGACCGCTACGCCTACGAGGCGATCGAGATGGCGCTGCACGACTCCGAGATCGTGCGCACCATGGGCTGCGGCATCGCCGGGCTGTCGATCGTCGCCGACTCGCTGAGCGCCATCAAGTACGCCAGGGTCACCCCGGTGCGCGACGAGACCGGCCTCGTGGTCGACTACGTCACCGAGGGCGACTTCCCCATCTACGGCAACGACGACGACCGCGCCGACGACATCGCCGCCACCGTGGTCCACACGATCATGTCCAAGATCAAGGAGCAGCCCTTCTACCGCGACGCGATCCCGACCCAGTCGGTCCTGACGATCACCTCGAACGTCGTCTACGGCAAGGCCACCGGCTCCTTCCCCTCCGGCCACGCCAAGGGGATGCCCTTCTCCCCGGGCGCCAACCCGGAGAACGGCATGGACACCCACGGCATGGTCGCCTCCATGCTGTCCGTCGGCAAGCTCGACTACAACGACGCCCTCGACGGCATCTCGCTGACCAACACGATCACCCCGCAGGGCCTGGGGCGCACGCTCGAGGAGCGCGTGGCCAACCTCGTGGGCATTCTCGACGCCGGTTTCGTGCCGGACGACTGCGCCGAGGTCTGATCGGGGCTGATCGACGGTCTCCACCGACTCTCTGTCGAAAACACATCTCTCATCACCAGAAAGGGGCCGATCATGGCCACGTACGAAGAGCGCCTCGCCTCGATGAAGGCGCAGCGCCAGGACAATGGGGGCGTCAAGGGCCTGTACCACGCCAACATCAACGTCCTGGACCGCAACACCCTCGAGGACGCGATGGAGCACCCGGAGAACTACCCGAACCTCACGGTCCGCGTCTCCGGCTACGCCGTCAACTTCGTCAAGCTCACGCGCGAGCAGCAGCTCGACGTCCTCAACCGCACCTTCCACGCCGGCGCCTGAGCCGGGACGGTGCCGGCTCAGATGACTGAGACCATCGCCCCTGTGGCGCCGGGCGGCCGGGACCAGGACTTCCTGGCCCCGGCCGCCCGGCTTCGGGGGGCCGGGATCGGCGGGCTCGAGGAGCTGACCGACCTGCAGCGCTCGGAGCGTCTGGCGCGCATGCGCGAAGGGTCGCTCGGGTCCATCCACTCCTGGGAGCTCGTCACCGCAGTGGACGGGCCGGGCACCAGGATGACCATCTTCCTCAACGGCTGCCCGCTGCGCTGCCTGTACTGCCACAATCCCGACACCTTCCTCATGAAGGACGGGGAGCCGGTGACTGCCGACGAGCTGCTGCGGCGCATGAAGCGCTACCGCGGCGTGTTCCGCGCCTCGGGCGGGGGCGTCACCCTGTCCGGCGGCGAGGTCCTCATGCAGCCCGCCTTCGCCGCGCGGCTGCTGGCGGGGGCCAAGGCGATGGGGATCCACACCTGCATCGACACCTCCGGCTACCTGGGCGCCAGGTGCACCGAGGAGATGCTTGACAACATCGACCTGGTCCTCCTCGACGTCAAGAGCGGCGACGAGGAGACCTACAAGAAGGTCACCGGTCGTGAGCTCGCCCCCACCATCGCCTTCGGGGACCGGCTGGCGGCCAGGGGCATCGAGATGTGGGTGCGCTTCGTACTCGTCCCTGATCTGACCGACGACCCGGCCAACGTCGAGAACGTCGCCCGCATCGTCGAGCGCTGGGGCAGTGCCGTCACTCGCGTGGAGGTCCTGCCCTTCCACCAGATGGGCGCCGACAAGTGGAGCGCCCTGGGCCTGGACTATCGCCTGCGCGACACCACGCCCCCCGACCCCGAGCTCGTCGAGTCCACCCGGGCGATCTTCCGCTCCCACGGATTCACCGTCCACTGAGCCGCCGCTGAATCGGCGCGCAGCCGACCGGCGGGCACGGCTTCAGGCCAGAGCGGCGGTGAGCGCCTGGCTGAGAGCCGGGCACACCTGCTCGATCTGCCACGGGCGCGCCTCCAGCGCGCTCAGTCGCGCGGCCACGGCCGCCGGGGCGGTGTCCACCCGCATTCCGGACTGGTGCGCCTGGCCGAGGTCCCAGGCGAGGCGGCGCTGAGTGTCGGGAAGCACGAGCAGCTCCTGGGGCAGCCGCAGGTCGTCCGCGCGCGAGCGGACCGTGGCGCGCACGACCTCGAGCACTCGCGCCGCCTCGGCGTGGTGGCGTCCCCACGAGCGCGGCTGCGGCAGCTCGCCGGAGGCGAGGGGCGCGTGAGTGGGCGGCAGCTCGTCCTCGGGCAGACTCATGGCGCGGTCGATGGCCTTCCACCACCGCTCCTGGTGCTGACGGGCCTGACGGGAGGAGAACTCCTTGAGCGCGGCGAGCTTGCGTCGCGATGTCGGCCGGGTCAACGCCGCCGCGATCAGCGCATGGTGGGACAGGACCTTGGACGGCGTGCGATCCAGGTCGGAGGCGAGCTCCTCGCGCGCGATCCACAGCTCGCGCAGCACGGCGAGCGACCGCCTGCTGCGCACCGCCCGGCCCGCGCGCGGGGTCTTGCGCCACGGATCGACCTTCGCCGGTCTCGGTGGCCGGGTGCGCTCGAACTCGAACTCCTGGGCCGCCCACTGCGCCTTTCCCGCGGCCGTGAGCTCGGCGCTCAGGGCCGTGCGCAGCTCGGCGAGCAGCTCGACGTCGAGTGCCGCGTAGACCAGCCAGGAGGCGGGCAGGGGGCGGATCGACCAGTCCGCGGCCGCATGGTCCTTGGCCAGCCGCAGCCCCAGGGTCTCCTCGGCAACGGCGCCGAGGCCGACGTGGGTCCGGCCCAGGAGCCGGGCCGCCAGCTCGGTGTCGAACAGCGAGCGCGGCGTCAGCCCGAGGTCGGCCAGGCACGGCAGATCCTGATCCGCCGCGTGCAGGATCCACTCCGGGCCGTCGAGCGCGCGGGCCAGCCGGTCCAGGGGGCCGGCCGTGAGCGGGTCGATGAGAATGGTGCCACTGCCCGCGCGCCGCAGCTGGATGAGATAGGCGTCCTGCCCGTAACGGAAGCCCGAGGCGCGTTCGGCGTCCACGGCAACGGGGCCCGAGCCTGCGGCCAGGGCCTGGACGGCGCACCGTAGCGCCGCGGGGGAGTCGGTGACGGGAGGCAGGCCGTCGCGTGGACGAGTGTAGGCCACGACGCTGCTCTGCGGGATCGGGGAGTCGGTCGTCCCAGGGACGGGGGCCGCGCGCGGTGGCCGCGGACCCACCGTCACCGCACCACGCTCGCCAGCTCAATGGGCGTGGCGATCTCGGGCTCGTGTCCCGCGGCGACGTGGATCAGCTCGTACCAGGCCTCCAGGTGCGGCGTGAGGTCCGGGGTGGTGGGGCTCCATGAGGCGCGGATCTCGGCGTGCGCGCACGAGTCGGACAGCTCGAGGCCGCCGAAGGTCTCGGACAGCACCCGGGTGACGGTCCCGACCAGGGCGCGGTACCCGGCACCCGCGCCGTCCAGGGCGTCGGTGAGCCAGGACCACGCCGCCGATCCGAGCAGGGGGTCGGTGCCGACCTCCTCGTCGAGGCGGGAGCGGGCCATGACGACCAGCCGGAAGTCGCCGTCCCAGGCCTCCTGGCCGGCGGGGTCGTGCAGAACCACGAACTTGCCGGAGGCCAGGGGGGCTCCGGAGCAGGTCTCGACTGTCTCGGCGGACAGCGCCGCCGAGTAGGGGGCCAGCTTGCGCGGTGCGGGCGCCTCGTCCAGGACGAGGCCTCGGGGCCTGAATGCGTGACGCATTGACAGCAGCGCCTCGGCGAAGCGGTCGGGAACAGCGGGCTTGGGGACATGCGGGGAACCCGTGGGGGAAGATTCGGTCACCTCGCCAGGCTACCGGCGTAGACGGATGATGGTCGCTAACACGCCGAAAGAATGATTCTCCATGATGACGGACACGATCCGGGCGCACCCGGATGATTCGTTACCGAGGTTACCGTCCGCTGCGCGTCAGGGCGAGAGTGTCTCCCGCGCCCAGGACCGGGCCCGCGAGCGGGGCCCCCATCCAGGACAGGGCGAGGTCGAGCTCGGCGGCGTCCGGAACGAGCGCGGCGAGGCCGGTGCCCCCGGAGCCGTCGGCCGGCTTCAGGCTGACGGCGACCACCAGCTCGACGTCGTCGTGATCGGGGCGCGGAGGAACGGTGAGGACGATGGCGTCGTCGGCCTCCTGCAGTCGGGGCCACCGGGCGCGTTCGGCCAGGCGGAGCCTGCGCCGCAGGGCGATGAGGTCGCGGTACCAGGCGAGCATGCGGGCGTGGGCCGGGCTGCTCAGTGCGGCCCAGTCGAGCACCGAGGCCTCCACGGTGGAGCGGTCCTGGGGGTCGGGCACCTCGTCCGCTCCCCAGCCGAAGGAGGCGAACTCGTCGCGGCGCCCCTGCGTGACCGCCTGCGCCAGCTCGGACTCCGTGTGGTCGGTGAAGAACTGGAAGGGGCGGCGGGTGCCCCACTCCTCGCCCATGAACAGCATGGGCGTGAACGGCGACAGGATGATGAGGGCGGCCTCCGCCGCCAGCAGGTCGTCGCTCAGCGAGGCGGCCGGACGGTCCCCTGTGGCGCGGTTGCCGACCTGGTCGTGGTCGGAGTCGAAGACGACGAAGCGCCGCGGGTCCGTTCCGGCCGGCACGGGCGCGCCCCAGCTGCGGCCGCGGAAGGAGGACCAGCCCCCGTCGTGGAGGAAGGCGTGCTCGTAGACGTGGCTGAGGGCGTGCGGCGCGGCGAAGTCCGCGTAGTATCCCTGGGACTCCCCGGTGATTCGCGCGTGCAGCGCGTGGTGGACGTCGTCGGTCCACTGGGCGGTCATGCCGAGGGAGGGCATGCGGAACGGGGGGTCGTCGTGCGTGGGCGTGATCACGCCGGCGTCGTTGAGGTCCGACTCGGCCACGAGCGACAGGGGGCGACCCAGCCGCTCGGACAGGGAGGCGACGGCGTCGGACATCTCGGCCAGCAGGTGCGGGTGGGGCTCGACGGCGCTGGAGCGCTCGGCGTCGTCGCGGATCTCGTGGATGGCGTCCAGCCGCAGCGCATCGACGTGGAAGTCCGTCAGCCAGCGCAGGGCCGAGTCGATGACGAAGGCGCGCACCTGCTCGCAGCCGGGCTGGTCGTAGTTGACAGCCGAGCCCCACGGCGTCTCGTGCACCGCGGTGAAGTACGGGCCGAAGCGCCCCAGGTAGTTGCCGGAGGGGCCCAGGTGGTTGTAGACGACATCGAGGCACACGCCGATGCCGGCGGCGTGCGCGGCGTCGACGAAGCGGGCCAGGGCCGCGGGCCCGCCGTAGGCCTCGTGGACGGCCCACAGGTCGACGCCGTCGTAGCCCCAGCCCGCCCGGCCCGGGAAGCCCGCCACCGGCATGAGCTCGACCATGTCCACCCCGAGGCCGGTCAGGTGGTCGAGTCGCCGCGCGGCGGCGTCCAGGGTGCCCTCGGGGGTGAAGGTGCCCACGTGGAGCTCGTAGATGACGGCGCCGAGCAGATCCCGCCCCCGCCAGCCGTCGTCGGTCCACGTCAGGTGCGAGGCGTCGAAGACGCGGGAGGGGCCGTGGACGCCGTCGGGCTGCCAGGCGCTGCGCGGGTCGGGCAGGTCCTCGCCGTCGTCCAGCCGGTAGGCGTAGTCGGTGCCGGCGGGCAGGGGGCGGGGACTCACCCACCAGCCGCCCTCGCGCGGCTCCATGGCCGTCACCTCGCCCGTGGCGGGCAGGTGGAGGCCGACGCGGCCGGCCTGCGGGGCCCACACCGGTACGCGCGGGCCCGCCGGCAGGGCGGGGGAGTGCCAGGAAGATGTGCTCATGCGTCGTCTCCGTCGTCTCTGCTGTCTTCGTTGTCCTCTCGGTCGTCCTTCCGGTCCAGGGCCAGCACGACGACGGGAAGGTCCCCGACCACGTCCGCCAGGCGCTGGGCCCCGCCGTCGACGGGGCGGTCCGTCAGGACCTCGGTCCAGGGGCCGTCGGGAAGGACGACGCTCTCCTCGCGCCAGCCCCCCAGCCGCCGCAGCCGGCGGCCCAGGCGGCGCACGATGACCACGACGTCGGGCTCCTCGTCGAGCAGACGGGCGTAGGCGAAGGCGTGGGAGGTCGTCACCGGCACCGCGCGGTAGCCCGAGCGCGGCCCGACGAAGGTGTCCCGCCGCTCGGCGCGCAACCGGGCCAGACGCTGGGTCAGCCGCAGCTTGTCCTGGTCGAGCGTGTGCGGCGAGCCGGCGGAGACCTGGGCCAGCAGCTCGCGCAGGCCCCCCTGGCCGTCGTAGTCCACCGGCCTGCGGTTGTCGGGGTCGACCAGGCTCGTGCGCGTCAGCTCGCTGCCCTGGTAGACATCCGCCACGCCCAGCCAGGTCAGCGTCATGGCCTTGTTCGCCAGGATGATCGCGGACACGTCCCGGGCGGTCAGCGCGGCGAAGGCGTTGAGCTCCTCGGCCGTGCCCGGGTCGGCGAGCAGGTAGGAGGCGTAGTCGGTCAGGCCCTGCTCGCGGTCGGCGTCGGGGGCGGACCAGGTGGTCCAGCTCTTCTGCTCGCGCGAGGCCTTGATGAGGTAGGCGGCGAGACGCTCGGCGGTCATGGGATCGCCGGAGTCCGGCGCCCACGTGCCCCACAGGGTCTGCCACAGGAGGTTCTCGGTGCGCCCGTCCAGGTCGGTGGGGCGCACGTCCTCGGTGGCGGCCCGCAGCCGGTGGACCAGGTCCGTCCACTCCTCGGCGTAGGAGGCCAGCACGTCGAGACGCGCGCGCACGTCCTCCCCGCGCTTGGTGTCGTGAGTGGTGGTGGTCACCATGGTGCACGGCCACACGTCCTGGACCCGGTCCGCCCAGGCGTGCGCCTCATCCGCTCCCAGGGCGAAGCCGCTCGGGTTGCCGCCCACCTCGGTCAGGCTGGTCAGGTGGGTCCACCGGTAGAAGGCCGTGTCCTCCACCCCCTTGGCGGTCACCGCCCCGCAGACCTGCTGGAAGCGGATCACGGCCTCGGCGCGCAGCGGAGAGGCCGCCAGGCCCTCCGAGCCGACCGGCTCGCCGAGCAGGAGCGCGACCACCATGTCGAGGGTCTCGCCCTGGTCGGCCTCCAGGCGGGAGCGGGCGCGCTCGGCGTCGGCGTGCAGCACCGCCTCCTGGTCGGGGTCGGCGGCCTGCCCAGGCCGGACGTAGGCGCGGTAGCGCCGCGCGGCGACGAGCAGCTCGACGACGCAGGCGCGCAGGTCGTGCAGCGTGTGGTCGCGCAGGCGCACGTCCTGGACGGTCAGCTTGTCCAGCAGCCGCGCCAGGCGATTGACCTCCGCGGCCAGCGAGCCGTTGATGACCTCCCGCTTGGCCTGCTCGACGACCTGCTCGTACTCGATGGGCCCCCGCCCGGTCATCTCGTGCATGAGGGCGCCCAGCCGCGCCGCCCCGCCGGGGTCGACCTGCAGCTGGTCGATGCGCCAGGAGGCGTCGTACCCCGTCGTGCCGGCCACGTGCCAGCCCACCGGCAGGGGCTCGTCGGGGGCGAGGATCTTCTCGGCGGCGATCCAGGCCCCGCCGGTGGCCTCCCACAGGTGGTTGAGGTAGCCGGTGGGGTCCGCCAGGCCGTCGGGGTGGTCGACCCGCAGGGCGTCCACCGTCCCCCGGCGCAGCAGGTCGAGGACGAGCTCGTGGGAGCCGGCGAAGACCTCCGGGTCCTCCACCCGGATCGCGGCGAGGGTGCCGACATCGAAGAAGCGCCGGTAGTTCGTCTCCGCGTCGCCGACCTTCCAGTAGGCCAGCCGGTAGTGCTGGCGCCCGACCAGCACGTGCATGGGCAGGGACTGGGTGCCCTCGGCGACGGGGAAGACGTGGTCGAAGTAGCGCAGCACCCACTGCTCGCCGCGCTCGGGCTCGGTGGGCACGACCATGCGCTCCAGCACGAGCTGCTCGTCGGCGAGCACCTTGCCGATGCGCGCGCCGAGCACCGGCATGAGGATGGGCGCATCGACGGGCACGTCGAACCACGAGGCGAAGGGGGAGCCCGGACCGTCGCGCAGCACGGACCACAAGGGCAGGTTGTGCCACGCGGGGGTGGGCACGGCCATGTGGTTGGGCACGATGTCCAGGACCAGGCCCATCCCCGCCGCGTGGACGTCGTCGGCCAGGCGCTCCAGCCCGGCGCGCCCGCCCATGACCTCGCTGATGCGGGTGTGGTCGACGACGTCGTAGCCGTGCGTCGATCCCGGAGCCGCGGCGAGCACGGGGGAGAGGTAGACGTCGGTGACGCCCAGGTCGCGCAGGTAGGGCACCAGGCGGCGGGCGTCGTCGAAAGTGAGTGCGCTGCCCATCTGGAGCCGGTAGGTCGTCACCGGGGTGCGGCGCCCGTCGGCGGGCACGTGCCCCGACCAGGGCGCGTACCCCTCGGGGACGCCCGCCGCCTCGGTTGCTGTCGTGGTCTCCTGCTGAGCCGGTTCGTGGGCCGCCTCCTGAGCTGGCTCGGTCATCGTGTCCTTCCCCCTCGCGGGTGTCGGTCAGGTCGTCTCCGGGGCCGATGTCAGGAACAGCATAGAACGGGCCTCGACGACGACCTGCTCGCCGGCGTCGAGCGAATCGTGGGGCTCGCTGTCCACGGCCGGGGCGGTGTCGAGGGCCACGACCCAGCCCTCGGAGTGACCCAGGCCCGGCAGGGTGAAGGTGATGTCCTTCTCGCTGGCGTTGATCAGCACGAGGAAGGAGTCGTCGGCAACGCGGCGTCCCTGCTCGTCGGGCTCGGCGATGGCGTCGCCATTGAGGAAGACCATCATGGCGCGGGCGTACCAGGCGCCCCAGTCCTGATCGGTCATGCGCTCGCCGGAGGGCCGCAGCCACTCGATCTCGCCCAGGTCGGACTCGCCGCCGTGGGAGGCGGCGCCGGAGAAGAAGCGGCGTCGGCGCAGCACGGGGTGGTTGCGGCGCAGCCACACCATGGTCCGCGTGAAGCTCAGCAGGTCGCGGTCCTTCTCGTCCAGGTCCCAGTCGATCCAGGAGATTTCGTTGTCCTGGCAGTAGGCGTTGTTGTTGCCGTCCTGGGTGCGCCCCATCTC
This sequence comes from Actinomyces israelii DSM 43320, assembly GCF_000711965.1. Taxonomy (GTDB): domain Bacteria; phylum Actinomycetota; class Actinomycetes; order Actinomycetales; family Actinomycetaceae; genus Actinomyces; species Actinomyces israelii. The sequence continues at coordinate 45,823 of NZ_JONS01000017.1, read as the reverse complement.
GTCTCCGTGGCAGATCATGGGAACGCCCTGGCTGAACAGGATGGTGGCCAGGAAGTTGCGCGTCTGGCGCTTGCGCAGGGAGATCACCGCGGGATCGTCGGTGGGGCCCTCGACCCCGCAGTTCCACGAGCGGTTGTCGTTGGCGCCGTCCCGGTTGTCCTCCAGGTTGGCCTCATTGTGCTTCTCGTTGTAGGACACCAGGTCGGCCATGGTGAACCCGTCGTGGGCGGTGACGAAGTTGATGCTGGCCACGGGCGTGCGCCCGGAGTGCTGGTACAGGTCGGAGGACCCGGTGATGCGGGAGGCGAACTCGCCCAGGGTGGAGGGCTCCCCGCGCCAGAAGTCGCGCACCGTGTCGCGGTAGGTGCCGTTCCACTCGCTCCACAGGGGAGGGAAGCCGCCGACGTTGTAGCCGCCCTCGCCCACGTCCCAGGGCTCGGCGATGAGCTTGGTCTGCGACAGGATCGGGTCCTGGTGGATGATGTCGAAGAAGGCGCTGAGCTTGTCGACCTCGTGGAACTGGCGCGCCAGGGTCGAGGCCAGGTCGAAGCGGAAGCCGTCCACGTGCATCTCGGTGACCCAGTAGCGCAGGGAGTCCATAATGAGCTGGAGGACCGCGGGGGAGCGCATGAGCAGGGAGTTGCCTGTGCCCGTGGTGTCGAAGTAGTGGGCCTGGTCGCCGTCCACGAGCCGGTAGTAGGCGACATTGTCCAGACCGCGGAAGGACAGGGTGGGGCCCATGTGGTTGCCCTCGGCGGTGTGGTTGTAGACGACGTCGAGGATGACCTCGATGTCGGCCTCGTGGAAGGCCTTGACCATCGACTTGAACTCCTGGACCTGCTGGCCGCCGGCGCTGTAGGCGGCGTAGCCGTTGTGCGGGGCGAAGAAGCCGATCGTGTTGTACCCCCAGTAGTTCGACAGGCCCTTGTCCTGCAGGTAGGTGTCGTTGACGTACTGGTGGACCGGCATGAGCTCGATGGCGGTGATGCCGAGCTTCTTGAGATGGTCGATGACGGCCGGCTGGGCCAGGCCCGCATAGGTGCCGCGCAGCTCCTCGGGCACGAGCGGGTTGAGCTTGGTCATGCCCTTGACATGGGCCTCGTAGATGATCGTGTTGTGGTACTCGTGCGCCGGCGGGCGGTCGTGGCCCCAGTCGAAGTACGGGGAGATGACGACCGACCGCATGGTGGCGCCGGCGGAGTCCTCCTCGTTGCGCACCGAGGCGTCGTTGAAGTCGTAGGAGTACAGGGACTGCGAGGCCCTGACGTGCCCGGAGATCGCCTTGGCGTACGGGTCCAGCAGCAGCTTGGAGGCGTCGCAGCGCAGGCCGCGGGCGGGGTCGTAGGGCCCGTGCACGCGGTAGCCGTAGTACTGGCCGGGGCGGACCGTGGGCAGGTAGGCGTGCCACACGTCCGCATCCACCTCCGTCAGGTCGACCCGGGTCTCGGCGCCGGACTCGTCGAACAGGCACAGCTCGACCCGCTCGGCCACGGATGAGAAGACCGCGAAGTTGGTGCCCGAGCCGTTATAGGTCGCGCCCAGCGGGTAGGGCTGCCCCGGCCAGGTCGTGAGAGTCGGGACGGGCGCTGCGGTCGGAGTGCTGACGGGGGCCGCCGTCTGCGGCCGATCGGGCGTGGGGGCGGTTATCGGCGCGAGGGCGCCGACGCCGGTCGCCGAGGCCGGGGCGATGACGGGCGCATTATCGGCGGCGCTGGCGGCGCTGGCAGTGACGACGGCGGGCTCGGGGGCGGTGTCAGCGGGCGTGGTGGCGGCCTGGTCGGGTGTCGGGGCGGCGGCGGTGTCGGTGGCTACGGGCCCTGGGCGGTCGGGCGTGGTGGGCATGTCAGACGGCATAGGGACACTTTGCCACGTGCGCGGCTCCGACGCCGCAGCATCACGGATCGAGGTCGCGCACCGGGGCCGATTTGGTCTGGCGCCCGTGCTCTGCTACTTTTCCTCCCGCACCGGTTACCGGCTCCTCGCCGGCGGCGCGCGGATGTGGCTCAGTTGGTAGAGCATCACCTTGCCAAGGTGAGGGTCGCGGGTTCGAGTCCCGTCATCCGCTCGGGCGATTGGCGCAGCGGTAGCGCGCTTCCCTGACACGGAAGAGGTCACTGGTTCGATCCCAGTATCGCCCACTCAGCCACCCGGCCCGGAACATCGTGTTCCGGGCCTTCATCGCGGCCGCCCCTCCCGCGGCCGCTCCGTCCGTCGGCCCTTCCCAGCACCCGTTCACCACCGATCATCTCGACCATGCTGCCGGGGCCCGCACGCGGGCTCGGCCGGACCTAGGAGAACATGTGGCCCTCTCAGCGCGCAGGCCCTCGCGCCCAGACCTGCTTCCCGTGGTGATCGGCGGTGACATCGGGGGCTACGCGCTGGCCCGCCAGCTCCACGACGCCACCGGGCAGCGGGTGACCCTGCTGTCGCCCAGCCCCATCGAGGCGATCGCCCTGTCGAGCTATATCGACGTCGTCCACCAGGACTCGCGCGACGAGACAGCCATGGTCGCCCGCCTGCGCGAGCTCGTCGAGGGCCGGGCGCCGCGCAGCGCCGTGGTCATCGCCAACCGCGACGCGACCGCCCAGCTCCTCATCGCCCACCGCGCAGAGCTGGAGCCGGAGTACGTCGTGCCCTTCCCGAGCGCCGAGGCGATGAGCGCCCTGAGCGACAAGGTCGCCTTCGCCGCGGCCTGCGCCGAGCAGGGGCTGCGCACCCCGCGGCAGGTCGTCGTGGACTGCTCCGCGCTCGCGGACGCCGACCCCGAGATCGATATCCCCTTCCCCCTGGTCGGCAAGGCCGCCGTCGGCGCGGACTGGGACGCCGTCGAGTTCCCCGGCCAGCGCAAGATCTACTTCCTCGACACCCCCGCGGACCTCGCCTCGCTGTGGTCCGACCTGCGGGGCGCCGGCTACCGGTCCACCTTCCTCATCCAGGAGCGGATCCCGGGCGGGGACGACGCCATGCGCTCGGTGACCGCGTACATGGCCTCCGACGGACGGATGACCATGATCGGCTCGGCGCACGTGCTTCTGGAGGACCACACGCCCACCCTCATCGGCAACCCCGTCGCCATGATCACCGAGCCCTTCCCCGACCTGTGGGAGGGCGTCGAGAAGCTGCTGACGTCCGCCGGGTACCGGGGATTCGCGAACTTCGACGTCAAGATCGACCCGCGGGGCGGAGCCCCGGTCTACTTCGAGCTCAACCCCCGCATTGGGCGGAACTCCTTCTACATGAGCGCCGCGGGCGTCAACCCCATGGTCGTCATGATCCGCGACCTGGTCGACGGCAGCCCGGGGCCGCGCCGGGAGGCCGCCGACGAGGTGCTCTACAGCCTCCTGCCGCGCCACCTCGTGCTCCACCAGGTCGACGACCCCCTTCTGCGGCGGCGCGTCCTGCGGCTCGCGGCGCGCGCGGTCGACCCGCTGCTCGACCCCGCGGAGCGCTCCGTGCGCCGTCGTCTGCTCATCACCGCCCAGAAGCTCAACCACGACCGCAAGTTCCACCGCTACCACCCGCGGCCCCTGCGCCTGCGGCTGCGCCGAGCGGACCCGCCCACCGATCTGGAGATCCCATGACTCACGCCCCCCGCACCACCCGGCGCCCCGAGACCCTCCGCCCCATCTCCCCCAAGGACATGCGCGTGGCCATCGGCTGCACCCCGGCGCCCATCGAGCAGCTCGAGCCCTGGGAGGACTACGAGGCCAGCCAGGGGCACCCCCTGTTCGGGCGCTACGTCTACGAGGACGACGGCAGGCCCGTCGCCGTCCTCGCCCTGTACCGCTACGAGATCGGAGGGCAGCGCTTCCTGTGGGCCAAGCACGGGCCCATCTGGCTCAAGGAGCAGAGCCCCGAGCGCGAAGCGCACCTGCGCGAGCTGCTCGTGCGGGAGGTCAGGCTGAAGGACTCCCGCGTGGTGTTCGTGCGCATGCACGCTCGCTACCGGGCGGCGGACACCCGCGAGCTGCTCTCGACCATCACCTACGACCGGACCTTCGTCATCGACCTGCGGCCGCGCACCCCCGATGCCATCGCGGCCGCCATGCCCAAGGACGGCCGCCGCGGCGTCAGGCGGGCCGACCGGGTCGCGACCGAGGCGGGCTGCGTCATGGCCGAGGAGACCGGGCTCGACCGCCGGGCCTTCGACGAGGTCTACCAGGTGATGGTCACCACGGCCGAGCGCGACGGCTTCCGCCCCCACCCCGCCGAGGTCTACTGGGACATGCTGCGCACCCTGGGCCCGGAGCACGCCAGGCTCTTCGTCCTGCGCCGCGACGGCGCGCCCCACTGCTGGGACCTCGTCACCGTCTCCGGCAAGGCTGCCGTCGCCTACTACGGGGCCTCCTCGGACGAGTCGCGGGGGTTCCGCGGCGCCGAGGCCCTCGACTGGTTCGTGGCCCGCACCCTGGCCGCTGAGGGCAAGGACTCCTTCGACCTCATGGGGGCCGACTCCGCCCGTGTGCCCGAGCTCTACGGGGTGGGCCGTTACAAGAAGCGCTTCGCCCACCACGCCACCGAGGTCGACGGCGCCTGGGACATCCCGATTCACAGGGCCGTCTACGCCGCCCTGGTCCGCGCCCGCCGCGTGCGCCACCTGGTGCGCGACCGCCTGGGCGTCTGAGCAGGCGCTGGCCGACGAGTAGACTCCCGGCCGTCAGCGGGTGCACCAGTGCAGCGCCCGGTCCACAACTCACCAGGAGCAGACTCGTGCCAGCCCAGCCCACCATCGACATCACCCTCGACGGCGCCGTGCGCAGCGTCGAGGCGGGCACCACCGGGACCGCGCTCTTCGGACAGGATCGCGCGGTCGTCGCCATGCGGGTCGATGGCGAGCCGTGGGACCTGGACAGGACCGTTCCCGCGGGCGCGAGCGTGGAGCCCATCACCCTCGGCTCCGAGGACGGCCTGAACATCCTGCGCCACTCCGTCACCCACGTCATGGCCCAGGCCGTCCAGGAGATCTTCCCCGACGTCGACCTCGGCATCGGCCCCTTCATCACCGACGGCTTCTACTACGACTTCGGTGGCATCGACGCCGTCACCCCCGAGCTCCTGCGCGACATCGAGAAGCGCATGAAGCGCATCGTCAAGGAGGGCCAGACCTTCCGACGCCGGGACATTACCGAGGCCGAGGGGCGCGCCGAGCTCGCCGACCAGCCCTACAAGCTCGAGCTCATCACCACCAAGGGCGCCGGCGCCGAAGGCGCCTCGGTGGAGGTGGGCAGGGGCGGCCTCACCGTGTACGACAACGTGCGCCGCGACGGGACCGTGGCCTGGAAGGACCTGTGCCGCGGCCCCCACCTGCCCTCCACCCGGCTCATCGGCCAGGGCTTCGCCCTGACCAAGTCATCCTCCGCCTACTGGAGGGGCGACCAGCACGGGGACTCCCTCCAGCGCATCTACGGCACCGCCTGGGCCTCCAAGGAGGACCTGCGGGCCTACCAGGAGCGCCTCAGGGAGGCCGAGCGCCGCGACCACCGCAGGCTGGGGGCCGAGCTCGACCTCTTCTCCTTCCCCGAGGAGATCGGCCCCGGCCTGGTGGTCTTCCACCCCAGGGGCGGCATGCTCCGTCACCAGATCGAGAGCCATGTGATCCGACGGCACGAGGAGGCCGGCTTCGACTTCGTCCACACCCCCGAGATCTCCAAGGGCGGCCTCTTCCACACCTCGGGCCACCTGCCCTACTACGCCGACACCATGTTCCCGCCCATGCTCGCCGACGAGGAGCGCGACGCGGCGGGCGCCATCACCAGGGCCGGGCAGGAGTACTACCTCAAGGCCATGAACTGCCCCATGCACAACCTCATCTTCCGCTCCCGGGGCCGCTCCTACCGCGAGCTGCCGCTGCGCTTCTTCGAGATGGGCCGCGACTACCGGTACGAGAAGTCTGGCGTCGTCCACGGGCTGACCCGCATGCGCGGCTTCACCCAGGACGACTCCCACACCTACTGCACCCCCGAGCAGGCCGGTGAGGAGATCCGCGCCCAGATCGACTTCTTCCTGTCCATCCTGTCCGACTTCGGGCTGACCGACTTCTACCTGGAGCTGTCCACCCGCGACGACGGCGCCAGGAAGGACAAGTTCATCGGCTCCGAGGCGGACTGGGCCGCCGCCACCGCCGCCCTCCGGGAGGCCTGCGACGCCTCCGGCCTGGAGGTCGTCCCCGACCCCGGCGGCGCCGCCTTCTACGGCCCCAAGGTCTCCGTCCAGGTCAAGGACGCCATCGGCCGCACCTGGCAGATGTCCACCATCCAGTACGACTTCAACCAGCCCGAGCGCTTCGACCTGGAGTACACGGCGGCCGACGGGACCCACCGGCGCCCCGTCATGATCCACTCCGCCAAGCTGGGCAGCGTCGAGCGGTTCATCGGCGTGCTCACCGAGCACTACGCCGGGGCCTTCCCCGCCTGGCTGGCACCCGTCCAGGCGCGGCTCGTGCCCGTGGCCGAGGTCTTCGACGACTACGTCAAGGGCATCGCCGCACGCCTGCGCGCCGCGGGCGTGCGGGCGGAGACCGACCTGTCGGACGATCGCTTCAGCAAGAAGATCCGCAACGCCGCCAAGGAGAAGGTGCCCTTCATCCTCATCGCCGGGGGCGACGACGTGGAGGCCGGCGCCGTCTCCTTCCGCTTCCGCGACGGCGAGCAGTGCAACGGGGTGCCGGTCGACCAGGCCGTGGCGCACATCGCCGGCGTCATCGGGGCCCGCGTCAACGACCCGGCGGGGGAGAGGCTCACCCGTGGCTGAGCACCCCGAGACCGAGGCCGACGCCCTGGCGGGCCTGGAGGGCGCCGTCGTGGACGGCGTGCGCATCGAGACGCCCTTCCAGCACGCCGACGCCCCCGACCCCTTCGGGCGGCTGTGGACGCCCCACCGCATGGTCTACATCGGCGGGCAGGACAGGCCCGAGGACTCCTCGCCCGGCCAGTGCCCCTTCTGCGCGGCGCCCGGGCGGGAGGACCGGCAGGCGCTGATCGTCCACCGGGGCGAGAGCGCCTACGTGCTGATGAACCTCTACCCGTACAACACCGGCCACCTCCTGGTGTGCCCCTACCGGCACATCTCGGACTGGACCGAGGCATCGGAGGACGAGCGCATCGAGATCGGTAGGCTGACCGCCCGCGCCATGGAGGTCGTCCGCTCCGTGTCCCACCCCCACGGCTTCAACCTGGGCATGAACCAGGGCGAGGTCGCCGGGGCCGGTATCGCCGCCCACCTCCACCAGCACATCGTTCCGCGCTGGACCGGCGACGCCAACTTCATGCCCATCATCGGCAAGACGAAGCCCGTCCCCCAGCTCCTGGGCGTCCAGCGCGACCAGCTCGCCGCCGCCTGGGACGGCGCTCCTGCCCACCTAGCCGGCCCCGACGACTCCGTACAACCCCGATGACCCAGTCGACCCCGTAAGGACTCCATGCTCGGACAGCACGGCCGAGGCCTGACCAAGGCACTGCTCACCCGTCCCGCGCTCGCCATGGCCCGGGCGGGGATCACTCCTGACATGCTCACCGTGGCCGGCACGGTCCTGACGGTGGGCGTGGCCGTGGCGACCCTTCCGCAGGGCCGCTTCCTCGCCGGCCCGCCCCTGCTGGGACTCGCCCTGGCGGGGGACTCCCTCGACGGCATCCTCGCCCGGGCCACAGGGCGCAGCTCGGTCTTCGGTGCCTTCCTCGACTCCACGCTCGACCGGCTCGCCGACGGTGCCGTCTTCGCCTCCCTGGCCGCCTGGGCGGCCCTGACCATGAGGACCGACAGCGTCGCGCTGCGCACGGTCACGGTCGGTCTCGCCCTGGCCTGCATCGTGCTGGCCGCGGCCGTGCCCTACGCCCGGGCCCGCGCCGAGTCCATCGGAGCCGCCGCCTCGGTGGGGATCGCCGAGCGCACCGACCGCCTGGTGGTGGCCCTCGTGGCGGCCTTCGCGGTCGGTCTCGGGGCGCCCCAGTGGGTGCTGTCCGCGGCGCTCGGCTACGTGGCGCTGGCCTCCTTCATCACCGTCATCCAGCGCATTGTCGCGGTCCGCCGTCAGGCGGTGGGCCGAGCGGCTCCCGCGGCCGGTGGCGGAGGACCGGAGGAGGGCGCGTGAGCATGGCGGTCAACGACCTGTACCGTTTCGCCTGGCGGCACGTGCCCGCACTGCCGGCGCCGGTGGGCTACGGGCTGTTCCGCGCCGGGGCCGACGCCGCGTGGGGGCTGCACCGCCTGGGCGCCGGGGCCGCCGGCGTCGGGCAGCTGGAGAGGAACCTGGCGCGCGTCCTGCCCGCGCCCACGAGTCCGCGGCAGGTGCGGCGGGCCTCCCGGCGGGCGATGCGCTCCTATATGCGCTACTTCTACGAGGCCTTCGCCCTGGCCGGCATGAGCGAGGAGCAGATCCTGGCGCGCGTGCGCGCCGACATGCCCCCGCGGGTGCATGCCGACCTGCGGCGGGGCTCGATCGTGCTGGCCGTGGGCCATATGGGCAACTGGGACCTGGTGGGCGCCTGGGCGTGCCGGCGGCTGGCGACCGTTCTGACTGTGGCCGAGCGACTCGAGCCGGCCGACCTGTTCGACCAGTTCGTCGCCTTCCGCGAGCGGCTCGGCATGAGGATCCTCGGCCAGGGCCGCGGCGAGAGGGTCTTCGACCGGCTCGTCGCCGCCGCGCAGGACGGGGGGCCCTACGTCATCCCGCTGCTGGCCGACCGGGACCTGTCGGCCTCCGGCCTGGAGGTGGACCTGTGCGGCCACACCGCGCGCTTCGCCGCCGGGCCCGCCGCCCTGGCGCAGCGCCTGGACCTGCCCCTGTACGTCGCCGGCATGCACTACGAGGCCCTGGCGGGCGAGCGCCGTCGGGCCGCGGGGTCGCGGTGGGGCCTGGTGCTGACCCTGCGGGAGGTGCCCCGCCCCCCGGGCCCGGGCGGCCCTGAGCTGGTCGTGGCGCACACGCGCGCCTGGGCGGCCGCCATGGGTCCGCTGCTCGCCGAGCACGCCGTCGACTGGCACATGCTCCAGCCGGTCTTCGACGCCGATCTCGACCACGAGCGGCTCGCGCGCAGCCACGCGAAGCAGGAGGGGCGCGCATGAGGATCGGTCTTGTGTGCCCGTACTCCCTGGACGCGCCCGGAGGGGTGCAGGCCCATGTCATGGACCTGGCCGCCGAGCTGCGCGGGCGGCGCCACGATGTGCGGGTCCTGGCGCCGGCCGCAGCCGACTCCGACCTGCCCGAGTGGGTCACCTCGGCGGGCGACTCGATCGCCATCCCGTACAACGGCTCGGTCGCCCGCCTCAACTTCGGTGCGGCCGTGGCCCGGCGGGCGCGCCGCTGGCTGGACGCCTACGACTTCGACCTGCTCCACATCCATGAGCCGAGCATGCCCAGCGTCGGTACGATCGCCCTCCAGGCGGCCTCCTGTCCCGTGGTGGGGACCTTCCACGCCGCCATGCCGCGATCCCTGGCTCGCAAGCTGCTCTCCCCGGCCGCGGTCCCGCTCATGGAGAGGATCACTGCGCGCATCGCCGTGTCGGAGGAGGCGCGTCGCACCCTCATCCAGTACCACGGCGGTGACGCCGTGGTGATCCCCAACGGCGTGTACGTCGCTCCTTTCACCGCCGCCAAGAGGGACCCGCGCTTCGCCGGCAGTCCCCAGGCTCCGACGATCTCCTTCCTGGGACGCCTGGACGAGCCCCGCAAAGGGCTGCAGGTACTGGCCGCGGCCATTCCCGCCGTCCTGGAGCGCGTCCCCGGGGCCCGCTTCCTCATCGCCGGCCGCGGCGAGGCCGGGCCCCAGCGCGCCGCCCTGGCCCGATACGGCGATGCCGTGACCTTCCTCGGCGAAGTCTCGGATGAGGACAAGGCGAGCCTGCTCGCCTCGTCCTCATGCTATGTGGCCCCCCAGACCGGTCGCGAGTCCTTCGGAATCGTACTGGTGGAGGCCATGGCCGCCGGCACCCGGGTCGTCGCCTCGGACCTGGCGGCCTTCTCCGACGTCCTGGGCGCGGGCGCCTACGGGGCGCTGTTCCGCAACGGGGACGGAGCGGACCTGGCCCGCGCCATCGTGGACACGCTCACCGACACGCGCGCCGCGGACGCCAGGCGCGAGGCCGCCGCCGCCGTCGTGGGCCGCTACGACTGGTCGGCCGTCACCGACTCCGTGCTCGACGTCTACGACATGGCGCTGTCCACCGCCCACACCCGAGTGACCGTCGCACCGGGCTCGCGCACCATGGTGGGGCGCCTGCGCGACGCCCTGGAGGACTGAGCCGTGGCCGATGTCCTGCTGACCGTGCTCGCCTCAGCGCTCGTCCTGCTGGCCCTGGGATGGGGCCTGTACGCCAGGGCGCTGCGGGTGGACCGGCTCCACCGGCAGGTGCTGGGCTCGCGGGCCACCCTGGAGGCCCAGCTCGTCCACCGCGGCCAGGCGGTCATCGACCTCGCGGCCACCGGCGCCCTCGACCCGGCCTCCGCCGCCCTGCTGTCCCGCGCGGCGCACGACGCCCTGGACTGCGAGGGCCCGATCGTCGAGGACGGCCTGGACCCCGATGACCGGGCGGCGTCCGGCCGGCGGAGCCGGGCCCTGGTCGAGTCCGACCTTTCGCGGGTCATCCGGGTGGTGCTCAACGTGCAGGCGCGTGCGGCCCTGGGCGCCCGCCCCCTGGCCGCCGACGCGCTGACGCGCCTGGACAAGGCCTGCTACCGGCTCGTCCTGGCCCGGCGGTTCCACAACACCCACGTGGCCGAGGCGCGGCGCCTGCGCTCCGGCCTCCTCGTGCGCCGCCTGCACCTGGCCGGTCGCGCGCCCATGCCCCAGACCTTCGACATCGACGACGACGCCGCTCCCGTGGCGGGTCCCGTCACCGCCGCAGCAGACGATCCCACGGACGGAGACTCAGCATGAGCATGCCCACGTCCCCCGCCAACGGCTGGTCCCCGCGCGCCGGCTACCGACGCTCGGCCTACCCGGAGGTGGCGCTGAGCGCGGGGAGCAGGCCGCTGTCGGTCGAGTGGACCCCGCAGGTCGCCTCGGCGCGCCGCCGCGGCCGCATCGCCACCATCGTGCTCAGCGCGCTCGGAGGCGTGGGCCTGCTCGCCATGCTCGGTGTCGTCTACCTCTCGGCCATGAAGTCGTCGCAGCTCGCGACCCAGAGGACGTGGGTCGCCGTGGCGCTGGCGCTCGTTCCGCTGCTCATCGTCCTGGGAACGGTCTGGTGGATCGACAGGTGGGAGCCCGAGCCGCCGGGCGTCCTGGTCGCCGCCTTCCTGTGGGGATCGGGCGTGGCCGCGGTGGTCTCGCTGGTGGTCAACACGTCGGCGTCCCTCCTGGTGGCATCCTCCACCGGCAGCCGTTCGGGGACGGAGCTCTTCTCCGCGGTCGTCTCGGCGCCCATTGTCGAGGAGTCCACCAAGGCCCTGGGCGTGCTCATCATCTTCCTGATCTGGCGACGCACCTTCAACGGGCCCGTGGACGGCGTCGTCTACGCGTGCGTCGTTGCAGCGGGCTTCGCCTTCGCCGAGAACATCTCGTACTTCGTGAGGTACTGGGACCAGATTGCCGCCACCTTCCTGATGCGCGGCATCCTGTCGCCGTTCGTGCACGTGACCTTCACCGCCTGCACGGGGCTCGCCATCGGTGCGAGCGCGCGCATGCGCTCCTCACTGGCCTGGATCTGGATGACGCCGATCGGCCTGGCGTGCGCGATCGTGCTGCACGCCTTCTGGAACGGGATCGTCAGCCAGGCCTTCATCCTCTACTTCCTCGTCGAGGTGCCCCTGTTCATGGCCTGGGTCGGCGTGGTCGTCTGGCTGCGGTGGAGCGAGCGCATGACCATGCGCGCCCGCCTGTACGACTACCACCGGGCCGGGTGGTACAGCCCCGCCGAGATCACCATGCTCACCACCGGCTCGGGGCGCGCGGCGGCCAGACGGTGGGCCAGGAGCCAGGGGCCGCGGGCGCTCGACGCCATGAGGGGATTCCTGAAGGCGTCCGCCGCCCTGGCGCAGCTGCGCCAGCAGGCGCTCGACGGGCACGCCGAGGCCGACTTCGCAGCCCAGGAGGCGTCCCTGCTGGAGACGATGTCGTCATCACGGCGCATCTTCACCGGTCAGGCCTGAGCGCCGCCCCGACCATGACCCCGATCCCGGCAGAGGGCCCTGCGCCGGTCCCGGCCGCCGACGGCCGGGACCGGCGCCGCGTCCCGGAGAACTGGCGCGAGCTCATCGACCCCGACGAGTGGGCCCTCAACGACGAGGGCCTGCCGGCTCGCCGCGCCGCCCGCGTCATCGCCCTGCGGGAGGACCCCGCCCCGGCGGTGCTGCTCGCGGTCGGGCACGACTTCGCCGACGCCGGGCGCTCCTGGGCCTTCACGCCCGGAGGCGGCCTCAGGCCGGGCGAGAGCCCGGTGCAGGGGGCGCTGCGCGAGCTGGCCGAGGAGACCGGCATCCGCCTGAGCGCCGCCGCCCTGGAGGGGCCTGTGGTCGAGCGGAGCGCGCACTTCGCCTTCAACCTGGTCACCTGCCGTCAGGAGGAGCTGTTCTACCTCGTCAGGCTTGACGCCGAGGCGGCCGCGCGCGCCGATGCCGCACGCGGCCGGGACGGCCAGATGGACCGCAGCGGGTGGACCCCGCTGGAGCGCGACGTCCTCGACTCGCTGCGCTGGTGGCCCCTCGATGAGCTCGACGCCGCCGTCGGGGCGGGTCTGACCGTCTACCCGCAGGCCCTGCCGGAGCTGGCCCGGCGGCTGCTGCCCGGGTGGGACGGGACGGTGCTCACCATCCGCGAGGAGGGCGATGCCTGAGCGCGGGAGCGGACGGCGTTAGGATGTCCGAGGTTCTGCCGCGGGCCGTGTCGGCCCGCGGCCGCAGCGTGGCGTCCCCGCCCGGGACGCGTACACGGATCGACACCCAGGAGAACACATGTCGGGACACTCCAAGTGGGCCACCACCAAGCACAAGAAGGCCGCCATCGACGCCAAGCGCGGCAAGCTGTTCGCCCGCCTGATCAAGAACATCGAGGTCGCCGCGCGCACCGGCGGCGCCGACCCCGCCGGTAACCCGACGCTCTTCGACGCCATCCAGAAGGCCAGGAAGAACTCCGTGCCCGCCGACAACATCACCCGCGCCGTCAAGCGCGGCAGCGGCGAAGAGGCTGGCGGCGCCGACTGGCAGACCATTATGTACGAGGGCTACGGGCCGGCCGGCGTGGCCTTCCTGGTGGAGTGCCTCACCGACAACCGCAACCGCGCCGCCTCCGACGTCCGCGTCGCCTTCACCCGCACCGGCGGCAGCCTGGCCGACCCCGGGTCCGTGGCCTACAACTTCTCCCGCAAGGGCGTGGTCGAGATCGCCAAGGCCGACGGCGTTGACGAGGACACGATCCTCATGGCCGTCCTGGACGCCGGTGCCGAGGAGGTCCTCGAGGGCCCGGAGTCCTTCGAGGTCATCAGCGACCCCTCCGACCTCGTCGCCGTGCGCAGCGCCGTGACCGAGGCGGGCATGGAGTACGACTCCGCCGAGTCCCAGTTCATCGCCGCCACCAAGGTGGAGGTCGACCTCGAGGGCGCCCGCAGGGTCCTGCGGCTCGTCGACGCCCTGGAGGACCTCGACGACGTCCAGAACGTCTTCACCTCGGTGGACATCCCCGCCGGGGTCGCCGCCCAGCTCGACGACGAGTGAGCCCCGCCACCCGCCCCGCCTCCGCGCATGCCGCCGTCGCCCAGCAACGGGTGCTCGGGGTGGACCCCGGCCTGACCCGCTGCGGCCTGGGCTGCGTGGACATCGACCCCCGTCGTCGAGCACGGCTCGTGGAGGCGGGGGTCGTGCGCACACCGACCTCGCAGAGCCCCGAGCTGCGCCTGCTCGCGATCGGAGAGGCGATCGAGGACTGGATCGCCCGCCTCGGCCCGACGGCCGTGTCCGTCGAGCGCGTCTTCGCCCAGGACAACCTGCGCTCGGTCATCACGGTCGCCCAGGTCATGGGCGTGGTCATGGTGGCCGGGGCCCGGGCGGGCCTGGAGGTCGCCCAGCACACGCCCAGCGAGGCCAAGGCCGCGGTCACCGGCTCGGGCACCGCCTCCAAGTCGCAGGTCCAGGCGATGGTCCAGCGGATCCTGGGGCTGGCCGAGGCCCCCAGGCCGGCCGACACCGCCGACGCCGTCGCCCAGGCGATCTGCCACGGCTGGCGCGGGGGAGGCACGGGCGTGGACGGGGCGACCGAGATGGTCTCGGCCGGCGGCTCGGTGCGGGCCTCGGCGCGCACACCCGCCCAGCAGAAGTGGGCGTCCGCGCAGGCCGCCGCCCGGCGCACCGGCGCCGTCGACCCCCGGTACCGGCGGAGACCGACGTGACACGGCGGACTGCGTGCGTGACACGGCGGACTGCGTGCGCACCGGCGCCCGCGGACTGGCCGCCCGCCCACTGCTATCCTGTGAACAGGCGTTCGATCCACCGCTACCCAAGGAGCTCACCCGCATGATCGCCTCACTGCGCGGAACCGTCCTCGAGGTCTCCCTGACCGGGGCGGTCATCGAGGTCGGCGGCGTCGGCATGGCCTTCCAGGCCACGCCCGCCACCCTGGCCGGGCTGCGCACCGGCCAGGAGGGCTCCGTCCACACCGAGCTCGTCGTCCGCGAGGACTCACTGACCCTGTTCGGCTTCGCCGACGCCGACGAGCGCCGCTGCTTCCGCGTGCTGCTGGGGGCCAAGGGCGTGGGCGCCAAGCTGGCCCTGGCCGTGCTCGCGGTCCACACCCCAGACGCCCTGCGCAGGGCCATCGCCGACCAGGACGTCGCCGCGCTCACGCGCGTGCCGGGCCTGGGGCCCAAGGGGGCGCAGCGCGTCATGATCGACGTCGGCGACAAGCTCGGCGCCCCCGCCGGCGAGGAGCCCGCGCCCGCGACCGTCCCGGCGGCCGGCGCGAAGCAGCCGAACCCGGACGTCGTCGGCGCCCTGGTCCAGCTCGGGTGGAACGAGGCGATCGCGGCCCGGGCCGTGGCCGCCGTCGAGCTGGAGCGCTCGGAGCAGGGGGCCGAACCGAGCGTGCCCGAGCTGCTGCGCGCCTCCCTGCGCCGACTGGGAGGCGGCCGTGGCTGAGTCTTCTGAGTCTTCTGCGTCGTCCGGGGCGTCCGCGCCGGGGAAGGGCCCGAACCGGCTCGTGACGGGCGGCGCCGACGACGTCGAGCGCGCCGCCGAGGCGGCCCTGCGCCCCAAGCGCCTGGAGGACTTCGTGGGCCAGCAGGTCGTGCGCGACCAGCTCTCGGTCGTGCTGCGCGCCGCCCTGGCGCGCGGCGACCCTCCCGACCACGTCCTGCTGTCGGGGCCGCCCGGCCTGGGCAAGACGACCCTGGCCATGATCATCGCCGCCGAGGTCGCGGGCTCCCTGCGCCTGACCTCCGGCCCCGCCATCCAGCACGCCGGCGACCTGGCCGCCATCCTGTCATCCCTGGAGAAGGGCGACGTGCTGTTCATCGACGAGATCCACCGCCTGGCCCGCACCGCCGAGGAGATGCTCTACCTGGCCATGGAGGACTACCGGGTCGATATCGTCGTGGGCAAGGGGCCGGGCGCGACCTCCATCCCGCTGACACTGCCCGTCTTCACGGTCGTCGGCGCGACCACCCGCGCGGGTCTGCTGCCGGCGCCGCTGCGCGACCGCTTCGGCTTCACCGGCCACCTGGAGTACTACGACCCGGCCGACCTGGTCCGCATCATCCTGCGCTCCGCCGGGCTGCTGGGCGTGGCCATCGAGGACGAGGCGGCCCAGGAGCTGGCCCGCCGCTCGCGCGGCACGCCCCGCATCGCCAACCGCCTGCTGCGCCGCGTCCAGGACTGGGCGGAGGTGCACGGCACGCCCGGGCGCCTGGACCTGCGGGCGGCCCGCGGCGCCCTGAAGGTCTTCGAGGTGGACGCCCTGGGCCTGGACCGCCTGGACCGCTCGGTGCTTCACGCCCTGTGCTCCCGCTTCTCCGGCAACCCGGTGGGCCTGACGACGCTGGCGGTCAGCGTGGGGGAGGAGCCCGAGACCATCGAGACGGTGGCCGAGCCCTTCCTCTTCCGCGAGGGACTGATCGTGCGCACGCCCCGGGGCCGCATGGCCACGCCGGCCGCCTACAAGCACCTGGGCATGAGCACCCCCGATGCCGGGCTCCTGTTCACCTGAGCCGGGCGCGCCGGTGCCGTATGGCGGAACCGACCCGTGATCATCGCGGCGGTCACGTCTCACACGCACAGGTGTCGGCAGGTGGCCTAGACTCTGCACGGTCGTTCCTCTTCGCCAGAGGATCTCTTGAACGGAAGTCGCCTCCATGAATCCACAGATGCTTATCATGCTCGCCGTTATGGTGCTCGCCTTCTGGGGCCTGTCGCGTTTCTCGCGCTCGCAGCAGAAGAAGATGCTCGCCGAGCAGGAGCGCCGCACCAACGAGGCGCTTGTACCCGGGAACTGGGTGCGCACGCGCGCCGGCTTCTACGGCACCGTGGTCGAGGTCAGCGGCGACGTCGTGACTCTTGCCACGCCACTGGGCGATGAGTCCCTGTGGGCCAAGGCCTCGATCGTCGGCGCGGAGGAGCCGCCCTTCGCCACCGATCCCGAGGGCTCCGAGGCCGAGGACGGCGAGGCGCCCGACGACGGGGCCGGCACCCGGGCCGACGAGGAGGGCGGGGACGGAGCAGCCGGCTCAACTGGCGCAGCCCCCGCGGCCGACGGCGCGGCGGACGCCGACGACGAGCGCTCCCGGGCCTGAGACGTCCAGACACATCTGACTGAGCGGCGCCAGCCGCACCATCTCCTGAGGAAGGGACCGCGTGTCCACCAAGCAGACGAAGCATCCGGGGCGCCGCCTCGTGATGCTGCTTCTCATCATTGTGATCGGCTTCGCCGGCCTCTACGCCGGCGCCGCCACCGGCCGCACGTCCATGACTCCGGGCCTGGCGCTGGACCTGGAGGGCGGGACCCAGATCATTCTGACGCCCACGACGTCGGACGGCTCCGAGATCACCGATGAGGACGTCGACCAGGCCATTGAGATCATCCGGCAGCGCGTGGACGCCTCCGGCGTCGCCGAGGCGCAGATCTCGCGCCAGGGCGGGCAGAACATCGTGGTCTCGCTGCCGGGATCTCCCAGCCAGGACACCCTCGAGCTGGTGCGCACCTCCGCGGTGCTCTACTTCCGCCCGGTCATCCGGATCATCCAGGGCAGTGCGAGCGCGTTCGCCGACAGCTACAACCAGCGGCTCGCCCAGGCCTCCGCCTCATCGGCCCCGACCGACGCGGCCAGCCAGGCTCCCACTGACGCGCCGAGCGACGCGGCGGAGGAGCCGACCGAGGCGGCCAGCGAGGCCCCCGCCGAGGAGGGGGCGAGCCAGGCGCCCACCGATGCCGCCACGCCCAGCGCCCAGCCGACCCCCGTCACCGCCGAGCAGGTGGCCACCCAGGTCGCTGACGTCAACCAAGACGGGACCATTAGCGAGGACCCGCTGCCGGCGACGTCGGAGGACAGCTCCTCGGACTCGTGGATCAGCGAGAAGATGATCTACGACGCCTACATGCTGGACTGCACGGCACCGGACAACCTCACCGGCGAGACGCAGGACCCGACCAAGGCCGTCATCTCCTGCGCCAAGGACGGCACGGGCAGGGCCTACATCCTGGGCCCCGCGGACATCGCGGGCACCAACATCGCCAACGCCGCCTCCGGCCTGGAGACCACCAGCCAGGGCACGACCACCAACAAGTGGGTCGTGTCCCTGGAGTTCAACGACGAGGGCACCGAGGAGTTCGCCGCGGTCTCGGAGCGCCTCATCGCCTACCGGGACAAGGCGTCGGCCACCGGCGGCCAGGCCAACGCGCAGTCCCACGACTCCGAGAAGGCCCAGTTCGCCATCGTGCTGGACGGGCTGACCATTATGGCCTCGGGGTTCAACCCGGACGTCACCACATCCATCACCGACGGCCGGGTCCAGATCACCGGAGGCTTCACCCAGGCGCAGGCCAACACGCTGGCCAACCAGCTGTCCTTCGGGTCCCTGCCGCTGAGCTTCACCGTCCAGTCCGAGCAGCAGATCTCCGCCACCCTGGGAACCGAGCAGCTGCGCAACGGCCTGATCGCCGGGCTCATCGGCTTCGCCCTCATTATCGTCTATCTCGCCTGGCAGTACCGCGGACTGAGCGTGGTCGCGGTCGCCTCCCTCATGATTGCGGCGGCCACCACCTACCTGGCGATCGCGCTGCTGAGCTGGGCAATGGGCTACCGCCTGTCCCTGGCGGGTGTGGCAGGACTCATTATCTCCATCGGCATCACGATGGACTCCTTCATCATCTACTTCGAGCGCGTGCGCGACGAGGTCCGCCACGGCCGCACCCTGGTGGCCGCCGTGGACGAGGGGTGGAAGCACGCCCGCCGGACGATCATCGTCTCCGACACCGTCAACCTGCTGGCCGCCGTCGTGCTGTACTTCCTGGCCGTGGGCGGCGTGCAGGGGTTCGCCTTCACCCTGGGCGTGACCACGGTGGTCGACCTGGTGGTCATCATCCTGTTCACCCACCCGATGATGGTGTGGATCCTGCGCTTCGCGTTCTTCGGCAGGGGCCACCGCCTGTCGGGCCTGGATCCCGAGCACCTCGGGGCGCGCTCGCTGGCCGCCTACGGCAAGGGCCGCCAGGCCGTCATCGACTCCGCCGTCGGCACCCTGGCCCGCCGCAAGGCCGAGGCCCGCAGAAGGGCGAGTGCTGAGAACGACGGGGACGATGATGCCGTCGCCTCGCAGGACGCCACCGGAAAGGAAAGGACGGTGAGACGAAGTGACCTCCCTCGCCGCGCTGGGCAACGATCTCTACTCGGGCAGGACCTCTCTGCCCTTCATCGCCAGACGACGTCTGTGGTACACCATCGCCGTCCTCGTCGTCGCCGTCTCGGCCGTGCTGGTGGTCAAGCCCGGGCTCAACCCCGGCATCGACTTCAAGGGCGGCTCGGAGATCACGATCACCGGGGTGACCGACCCCTCCGAGAGCCCGGCCAACGACGTCCTGGCCGACAAGGGCCTGTCCTCGGGCTCGAGCGTGACGACCATGGGAGCGTCCTCCGTGCGGGTTCAGGCCAATGAGCTGGACAAGGCCCAGCTCGACGACCTGGCCTCGGCTCTGGCATCCGCTTACGGCGTCGACCCGGCCGGCGTGTCGGCCACCACCATCGGCCCGACCTGGTCCGCGGACGTGACCAACAAGGCGATCCGCGGCCTGGTGCTCTTCTTCCTGCTCGTGGGCGGCCTCATCTGGGCCTATTTCCGCACCTGGAAGATGGCCGTGGCGGCCCTGCTCGCCCTGAGCCACGACATCATCGTCACCGTCGGCGTCTACGCGGCCTCGGGCTTCGAGGTCACCCCTGCCACCATTATCGGCGTGCTGACCATTCTGGGGTACTCCCTGTACGACACGGTCGTCGTCTTCGACAAGATCCGCGAGAACACCTCGCACTACGAGGCGCAGACGCGCTCCACCTACGCCGAGCTGGCCAATCTCGCGGTCAACCAGACCTTCATCCGGTCGATCAACACCTCGGTGGTGGGCGTTCTGCCCGTCGCCTCCCTGCTGGTGGTGGGCGCCTTCATCCTGGGCGCGGGCACCCTGCGGGACATCGCGCTGACCCTGTTCATCGGCATGATCGCGGGGACGCTGTCCTCGATCTTCCTGGCCACGCCGCTGCTGGTCGACCTGCGCAGCCGCGAGAAGGGCGTCGTCGAGCAGGCGGGGCGCGTCGCGGCGGCCCGCGCCGAACGCGTCGCCCAGGCGGACGGCGACGAGGAGGTCCTGGCCGCCCTCGGCGCCGAACCGGTGGCATCCCCCCTCGTCCCGGGCCACCACCTGGGAGTATCCGCGCAGCCCAAGAGGAAGAAGAGGCGCTCATGACGACCCCCTCCGCCCTGCCGCCCGAGCTCACCCGGCTCGTTCTGGACAACCTCCGCGAGGTGCCGGACTTCCCTCAGCCCGGGGTCCTGTTCCGCGACATCACCCCGCTGCTGGCCAACGGGCCGGCCTTCGCCGCCTTCATCGAGGGCCTGGCGGACCATTACGCGGACCGGGTCGACGCCGTGGCCGGCCTGGAGTCCCGCGGCTTCATCCTCGCCGCGCCCCTGGCCGTGCGCCTGGGCACCGGCATGATCACCGTCCGCAAGGGGGGCAAGCTGCCCGGACCCGTGATCGGCGTCGACTACGCGCTCGAGTACGGCACCGCCCGCATGGAGGTCCGCCCGGACACGGTGGTGGCCGGCCAGCGCGTCCTGGTCATCGACGACGTCCTGGCCACCGGCGGGACCGCCTCGGCGTCGATCGCGCTGCTCGAGCAGGCCGGCGCCACCGTCGAGGCGATCTGCATGCTCCTGGAGCTCACCGGCCTGGGCGGACGTGAGAAGCTCGCGGGCCGTCCGATCGACTCCGTCGTCACCTTCGCCACCACCTGAGGCCGGGCCCGACCGGCCGCTGAACGACTCGCAAGGTGGAAGCATGTCGGGGCGGGACCGCCTCGTGGCTATGATCCGGTCATGACGGAGACCAAGAGCAGCGAGGCAGGCGGGCAGACCGTCGTCCCGGGGTCGCGCGTCCGCAGCCGTCTGGCCTGGTTCGGCTCGCGGGGGCACTCGACGCCCGCGGCCATCGAGCCCCTCATGCGGGCGCTGCGCGCCAACCACCCCAAGGCCGACACCGGTCTCATTGTGCGCGCCTACGAGGTGGCCGAGAAGGCCCACGCCGGGCAGACGCGCAGGTCCGGCGAGCCGTACATCACCCACCCGGTCGCGGTGGCGACCATCCTGGCCGAGCTCGGCATGACTCCTCAGACCCTGGCCGCCGCCCTGCTCCACGACACCGTGG
This sequence comes from Actinomyces israelii DSM 43320, assembly GCF_000711965.1. Lineage (GTDB taxonomy): Bacteria > Actinomycetota > Actinomycetes > Actinomycetales > Actinomycetaceae > Actinomyces > Actinomyces israelii. The sequence continues at coordinate 24,992 of NZ_JONS01000017.1, read as the reverse complement.
AGGACACCGACTACTCCCTGGAGCGGCTGCGCGGGGACTTCGGCGACGAGATCGCCCTGCTGGTGGACGGCGTCACCAAGCTCGACAAGCTCCAGTACGGGGACGCCGCCCAGGCCGAGACGGTGCGCAAGATGATCGTCGCCATGTCCAAGGACATCCGCGTCCTGGTCATCAAGCTCGGCGACCGCCTGCACAACGCCCGCACATGGAAGTACGTCCCCGCGGACAACGCCGCCCGCAAGGCCAAGGAGACCCTGGAGATCTACGCCCCGCTCGCGCACAGGCTGGGCATGAACGCCATCAAGTGGGAGCTGGAGGACCGCTCCTTCAAGACGCTCTACCCGGGCGTGTACGACGAGATCGAGCACATGGTCGCCGAGCGGGCCCCCGCCCGCGAGGAGTACCTGCGCCAGGTCCGCCTCCAGATTGAGGAGGACCTGCGCGTCAGCAAGATCAAGGGCGTCGTGACCGGCCGCCCCAAGCACTACTACTCGGTCTACCAGAAGATGATCGTGCGGGGTAAGGAGTTCGACGACATCTACGACCTGGTGGCGGTGCGTGTCATCGTGGACTCCGTCCAGGACTGCTACGCCGTGCTGGGCTCCCTGCACTCGCGGTGGACGCCCATGAGCGGGCGCTTCAAGGACTACATCGCGGTGCCCAAGTTCAACCTCTACCAGTCGCTGCACACCACCGTCGTCGGTCCGGGCGGCAAGCCGGTGGAGATCCAGATCCGCACCCGCGAGATGCACCGCATGGCCGAGTACGGGGTGGCCGCCCACTGGAAGTACAAGGAGGACCCCAACGCCACCGGCCCCAGCCCGCTGGGCGGCGCCCCCGGGGACTCCGACGCGGGGGAGATGGGCTGGTTGCGCCAGCTCGTCGACTGGCAGAAGGAGACGCAGGACCCCACCGAGTTCCTGGACTCGCTGCGCTACGAGATGGCCGGCACCCAGGTCTACGTCTTCACCCCCAAGGGCGACGTCCTGGCCCTGCCCAGCGCCTCCACCCCGGTGGACTTCGCCTACGCCGTGCACACCGAGGTCGGCCACCGCACCGTGGGGGCGCGCGTCAACGGGCGCCTGGTGCCGCTGGACACCAAGCTGGAGAACGGCGACACCGTGGAGGTCTTCACCTCCAAGGCCCAGGGCGCCGGCCCCAGCCGGGACTGGCTGACCTTCGTGGGCTCCACGCGCGCCCGCAACAAGATACGCTCCTGGTTCTCCAAGGAGCGCCGCGAAGAGGCCATCGAGGCGGGCAAGAACGCGATCGCTCGCGCCATGCGCAAGAAGGACCTGCCGATCCAGCGGCTCATGAGCCACGACTCGCTCATGAACGTGGCCCAGACCCTCGACAAGGGCGACATCGACGGCCTGTACGCCGCCGTCGGCGAGGGGCACGTCTCCGCCCAGCACGTGGTCAACACGCTGGTGGCCGCCATGGGCGGGGAGGCCGGCGCGGAGGAGACCCTGGCGGAGGGCGTCCTGCCGACCAAGGCGACCACGGCCCACCACCGCACCCGAACGGCCGACACGGGTGTCATTGTCGACGGCATGGATGAGGGCGACGTCTACGTCAAGCTCGCCCGGTGCTGCACCCCCCTGCCGGGGGACCCGATCATCGGATTCGTCACCCGTGGCTCGGGCATCTCGGTGCACCGCAGCGACTGCCAGAACGTCGACCAGCTCAAGCACGAGCCCGAGCGCCTGCTGTCAGTGCACTGGGCGGATCACGCCCAGAGCGCCTACCTCGTCCAGCTCGAGGTGGAGGCCCTGGACCGCGGAGGGCTGCTGGCGGACATCACCCGGGTCCTGGCCGACAACCACGTCAACCTCATCAGCGCCACCATAGGCACCTCCCGCGACCGCGTCGTCACCGCCCGCTTCGTCGTCGAGCTGGCCGAGGCGGGGCACCTGGACTACACGCTGTCGTCCCTGCGCCGCATCGACGGCGTCTTCGAGGCGCGTCGGTCCACCTCTGCGGCCGCGCGACGTCAATAGGCCTGAGCCCCGGCTGCGCGGGGCGCCGTCCCCTCGCAGCACGGCGGGATCACCGCGTCGATAATGTGCCGGGCGCGGGGGCCGCCTCTGCGCGCCGCGCCCCGACAGGTCAGCAGGGCGACCTCCAGGCGGTTCCTGGTCAGTCCCGCGTCGCGGGCCCGGATCACCGCCTCGACCGCGCACACCGGCGGCGCGACCCTGGCCACATCGACCACCGCCCGGGCGAGCGTGGCGCAGGGCACGCCGCCGACGGCCTCGATCTCCTCGGTCGGGATCACCATGCGGGAGTAGGACAGCGTCCGGGTCCGGCCGCGGCGGTCGGGGTGGGCGACCTGGATGGTGGCGGGCGGCTGTCCGCCCAGGTGCACCCATACGGCCGTGTCCCTGATGACGACGCCGCCGTCGGGCATGACGGCGGCCAGGGCGCGGGCGCGCGCGCCGGGGGTGCCCAGCAGGTCGCGCGGTATCGCGAGAGCGCCGACGCGCTCCAGGAGCCGTTCGTCGAGCCCGCGGCAGCGCAGCACCGCCAGTTCCCGGGGCCCCAGCGGGCCCAGCGCGGGCTCGAAGCCGCGCGGCTGAAGGCGGGCGAGTATGGTGCGCGCGCTCACATCGCGCGAGGAGCCCGGGGGACGGAGCGCACGGGAAGCGGAGGGTACGGGCATGACCTCAGACATGACCCCATGGTGGCGCGGCCCGTCCGCTGAGCACCAGGGCGGTGCGTACCTGTGGAAAAGTCCGCGGGTCGGCGCGGCCGGGGACTCCCTGAGACCACCGGAGCCCGGTGGTCTCAGGGAGTCGATACGTGTGGCGGCCTCGAGGAGGCCGGTGGGGGCCCGTGTCAGGCGCGGGCGGAGCGGCGCACCTGCTCCAACCAGGCTCGCCGTGCGGTGAGCGCCGCCTCGGCCTCGGCGATCTTCTTCGCGTCGCCGGCGGCCGTGGCCGCCGCCAGGTCCTTCTCCAGCGCGGCGATCGAGCTCTCGAGCTGGCCGGCCAGGCCCTCGGCGCGCGCCTTGGTCTCCGGGTCGGTGCGGCGCCACTCGGCGTTCTCCGCCTCGCGGATGGCGTCCTCGACGGCGCGCATGCGGCCCTCGATGCGGCGCAGGGCGGAGCGCGGGACGCGGCCCGCCTCCTCCCAGGCGTCCTGGATGGGGCGCAGCGCCCTCCTGGCGGCCTTGACGTTCTTGACCGGCAGGAGCGCCTCGGCCTTGGCGACCAGCGCCTCCTTGACCTTGAGGTTCTCGGCGTACTCGGCGTCGGTGGCCGCGTCCTTGGCCCGGCGGGCGTCGAAGAACACCTGCTGGGCCGCGCGGAACCGGGCCCACAGGGCGTCGTCCTCCTTGCGGGAGGCGCGGCCCGCCTTCTTCCACTCCTCCATCAGGCCCCGGTACTTGGCAGAGGTCCCCGCCCAGTCCGTCGAGCCGGACAGCTCCTCGGCGCGCTTGATGAGCGCCTCCTTGGCGGCCTTGACCTTCGCCTGCTTGGCGTCGAGCTCGCTGAAGAACTGACGGCGGTGGCGGTCGAAGGCGGTGCGGGCGTGGCTGAAGCGCTTCCACAGGCCGTCCTCGGTGGGGCGGTCCAGGCGCGGACCGCGGCGCTGGGCCTCCTTCCACTTCTCCAGCAGCTCGCGCAGCTCGGCGCCCGAGCTCTTCCACTGGGTGCGGGCGGGGTCCTGGGCGCTGATCGCCTCGGCGCGCTCGACGATCGCGGTGCGGTCCTTCAGGGCCTGCTCCTTGGCGGCGGCGCGCTCGGCCGCAACCGCCGCCCGGCGCTCGGCGGCGACGGACTTCAGGGCGGTGAAGCGGGCGCGCAGGCCGTCCAGGTCGCCGACGGCGGCGGGCTCGGCCAGGGACTGCTCGATCGACTTCAGGGTCGAGTCGATCTCGCGGACGCTGAGCTGCGGCAGGCGAGTGGCGAACAGGTCGACCGTGGCCTTGAGGTCCAGGAAGCGGCGCACATAGAAGGCCATGGCCTCGGCAATGGGCGCGTCGGGGAACTGCCCGACCTCGCGCTCGGTCCCGTTGTCCTGGACGTAGACCCTGCCCTCGCCGTCGACACGCCCCCACTTGGCGGCATCCATGGCCTCCTGGGGGTCGATCGCCGAATCGGAGGCCGGGTTCTTGGCGGGCGCATCCCGACCGCCCTTCTGCTTCGGATCGGGATCGCCCTGCGAGCCCGAGGGCTGTGGAACGTGCTTCGCGGTCTCGGCGGGGGGCTGGGGCTGGGCGGACTCGTCAGGCTCGGTGGCCTCGACCGGCGCTGCCGGCTCGGGCCCGGCATTGTCAGCACAATCAGCACCGTCAGCACCGTCAGCACTGTCAGCGCTGTCGGCATTGTCAGCACCGGCGGCGTCGGCGGCACTGTCAGTGCCGCCGACGGCGGCCGACTCGTCCGAGGACGGCTCGGCCTCGGCGGTGGTGGCGGCGATGGCGGAGGAGGTCCCCTCCGCGGACGTGGTGGTAGGATCCAGGGCGGTGTCGGGCTGCGTGTTCTCGGTCACGTGTGCTCCTTCATGAATTGACGGGGTGGATCCGGAGGAGCCTCCGGCCATTTCCGTTCGCGCCCGGCGGTGCCGGGAGTGTCCTGCTGCGGGATGACAGCAATGGCCACCACTCTACGTGCTCAAGGCGTTACGCGGGACCACACCAGCCCTGCCGGCGACCGGATCCGTGGGCGCCGGCGCGGGTGGAGCGCCTCGGCGGGCCGGAGGATGACGACCGTCTTCTGCGCGCATCGGGGACGGCAAAGGGCGTTACGGTGGATCAGTGGGAGACGGGTTAATCGGCCGTCGCCCCGCCCGATAGCGTCCGAGGAGTGACAATGAGCCGTACGAACAATCGGGATGCCGACCGTCCGCGGCATGAGCCCACGGACCCGGATATCGCCGAGGCCATGCGCGACCGGCGGATCGAGCTCGGTCTGACCGTGCAGGAGATCGCTGAGCGGGCCGGCGTATCGGAGCAGACCTGGCGCAACTACGAACGCGGACGCACCCAGGCGCGCGGTGACAAGCAGCTCGGGGTGTGGGAGGCCCTGGACTGGGAGCCGCCCCGGCACTGGGCCCCCGTCACCGTGCTCGAGAACGCTCTCGGCATCCTGGCCGACGGGCAGGGCGGGGGCCCGCAGAGCGCCATGAGCCCCTTCGACTACCCGTGGGCGGACGGATCCGAGCCGCGGTCGGCCGAGGCCGCCCTTGAAGGGCTGGGACTGCCCGACTGGGACGAGATCCCCGACGCCCTCGACTCCTACTCCTTGCTCGTGGAGCGCACGCTCGGAGAGGACGCCGCCCGCTGCTACGCCCTGGGCGCCCACCTGTACGACCGGCTCTTGAGCGAGGACCTCGAGACCCTGACCGAGATGCCCCGCGGCACCCACGTCGGCGAGCTCGACATCTCCCACATCAGCGGGACGCTGCCCGCTCTGTGGATGACGCGCTACGACTACGAGTTCCTCTTCCAGCTCAGGGGCCTGGGGCAGGTCACCACCCACCGGCTGGTCGAGGAGATCGTCGCTCCCGATGAGCCTCTGGTGCGCACTCTCGCCGAGGCGGTGGTCGTCCACGACATCTTCACCCTGGGCGGAATGACCGCGTCCTCGCTGGGCAAGGAGTTCGACGACGAGGAGTGGGAGGGGTGGGTCAACGAGCTCAGCGGCCCGCACGAGCCGGCGCACCTGCTCCTGAGCACCATCCTCGTGCCGCCGCCGGACGCCGCGATCCACATCGACCACTGGTTCGATCCTCTCACCGACCCCTTCATACCGCGCTGGAACATCGCGGGCACCGCCACCGCCGAGGAGGGGACGGGCGCTCGGGCGACGGTGACCCGGCTGCACCGCGACTGACCTGCGGGCCGCCTGGCCGAGACCCCCCGCATCACTGCGTCTACAATTGGACCCATGGCCGCCTGAGCATCCTGTCCGAACCACCTTCTCGCACAGCCCCAAGGATGCCCCGTGCCCGCGATCACCCTGACCGACCTCAGCTTCTCCTTCACCGCCGAGCCGCTCCTCGACGGCGTCACCCTCACCGTCGCCGACGGCGAGCGGGCCTGCCTCGTCGGCCCCAACGGCTGCGGCAAGACCACCCTGCTGCGCCTGGTCGCCGGCGACCTCACCCCCGACTCCGGCACCGTCCAGGCCCCGCCCCTTGCGCCCGTCCCCGCCGCCACCGCGGCCGGGAGCGTCGGCGACTACCTCGACGCCGCCACCGCGCCGGTCCGCGCGCTCACCGCCCGCTTCGAGGCCGCCGCCAGCGCCCTGGCCGCCGCTCCCGACGACGCCCTGGCCCGCGACTACGACGACCTGCTGGCCGCCGCCACTGCCGCCGACGCGTGGGGCCTGGAGACCCGCACCGAGGAGACGCTTGCGGGCCTGGGGCTCGGGGCCCTGGCCGGGGGCCCTGGGCGCGCCCGCGAGCTGGCGGCGCTCTCGCCGGGCCAGCGCGGCCGCCTCGCGCTGGCGGTCACCCTGCTCGCCCGTCCCGCCGCCCTGGTCCTGGACGAGCCGACCAACCACCTCGACGACACCGCCATCGCCCACCTCGCCGCCGTCCTGCGCGGCTGGCAGGGCCCCGTCCTGCTGGCCAGCCACGACCGCGCCTTCATTGACGACGTCGCCACCTGCGTCCTGGACCTGGACACCGCCCCCTGGCAGGCGCTCCTGACCGCCTCCGGGGGCGGGAACCTGCCCGGCGTCCAGCGCTGCGCCGGCACCTACACCGACTACCTGGAGAACAAGGCCCGCGCCCGCGCCTCCCACGAGCGCATCCACGCCTCCCAGCAGGAGGACAAGCGCGCCCTGGCCCGCCACCGCCGCGAGTCCGAGACCGTCGGCCACTACGGCACCGCACGCCACCACGGCGAGCGCACCGAGGTCAGGATGGCCAAGAAGTTCTACGCCGACCGCGCCGCCTCGACCTCGACGCGGCGTCAGCGTAACGACGACCGTCAGCTCGCCGCCCTGGCCGCCGTCGAGGTCCGCCGACCCCGTTCCTACCGCCTGAGCCTGGATCTGCCGCGGGTCGCCGCTCGCGGCGGCCTGGCGGTCCTAGCCCGCGAGGCCCATGTCCCGGGACGCCTGGCCCCGGTCGCCTTCGACCTGCGCGCCGGGGAGCACCTGCTGGTCACCGGCCCCAACGGCTGCGGCAAGACCACCCTGCTGCGCTGGGCGGCCACCGGCGCGCCTCCCACCGCCGACTCCACCGGCGTGCTGACCGCCTCCGGCCGCATCGCCGTCGTCCCCCAGCGGCTGCCGCGCCCCGGCGACCCCGGCCTGGGGGAGAAGACGTGGGAGTCGGGCATAGGCGGGGCCGGTGCGGGCGTCCTGCACCCCGCCTACTGGTCCCGGCGGGTGGGGGACCTCTCCGCGGGTAACCAGCGCCGTGTCCAGCTCGCCGTGGCGGCCGCGGCCGCCCCCGAGATCCTCATCATTGACGAGCCCACCAACTACCTGGACCTGGACACCATGGAGGCGCTGGAGGCGGCGCTGGTCGCCTGGGGCGGCACCCTGCTCGTGGCCAGCCACGACCGCTGGCTCATTGACCACTGGGACGGCCCCCGGCTGCGCCTGGCGGGCGCGGCGGACGGCCCCCGGCCGGTCGGCTGAGGCGCTGGCGGCCCCGCGACCGGCCTGTGGCCGGCCCGGCGGCTCAGACCTCGGCGACCACGCGCAGCCAGGGCCGGCGCGGGTGGCGCTGCGCGGAGGCGCGGGCGAAGCCGGCCGCCCGGCAGGCGGAGACCAGCTCCTCGCCGTCGGGCACGTTCATGGCCAGCCGGTCGGCCCAGGCCCCGGCCGCCTGGCGGTCGGCGCACTCATCGGCGACGACCAGGCGGCCGCCGGGGGCCAGGACTCGCGCCGTCTCGCGCAGCCCGGCCACGAGGTCGGGCCAGAAGTACACGGTCTCGAAGGCGGTGACGACGTCGAAGCACCCCGAGCGGAACGGCAGCGCCTCGACCGATCCCTCCACCACCCGCAGGCGGCCGGAGGCCGCGGCGGCGGCGTTGAGGCGGCGCGTGCTCTCCACCGCGGCGGGGGAGTGGTCGACGGCGCCCACCTCGGCGCACGTCAGGCGCAGAATGCGGCGCACGGCCGCTCCGCCCCCGCAGCCCACGTCCAGGACGCGCGAGCTGTGCCCGATGCCGGCGGCCTCCAGGCCCCACCGGTGCAGACGGCTGTGCCCGACGTTCATCATCCTGAGCGTGAGCCGGCCGCTCAGCGACGAGGAGGGGCGCTCGAAGTCCGAGGGCGTGCGGGGACCGGAAGATGCGTCGGCGGCCATGAGGCGGATGCTACGGCTCCGAGGCACCGCCGTGCCAGGGACGTCGTGAAGGCGGGAGGCCCCGGTAGGCTGGCACCATGATCCTCGAACGCACGATCGCCCCCGTCTTCGCCGCGAACTGTTACGTCCTGGCGCCCGGGCCGGACCGCCCCGCCCTGGTCGTCGACCCCGGGGCCGGAGCAGTGCGCGGTGCACTGGCCCTGCTGCGCTCGAACCGCCTGACTCTGGGAGCGGTCCTGCTCACCCACGGCCACGCCGACCACGTGTGGGACACCGCCGCCCTCATTGAGACCGCCCGCACCGAGGGCCTGCTGGCCGTCGAGGACCCCGCCGACCCCGCCGCGTCCGTGCCGGTCCACATCCCCGAGCCCGACCGCTACCGCCTGGAGGACCCGGACGCCACCACGGGCGTCAGCGCCGGGGGCATGACCTTCGCCGACCTGGCCGGAACCCCCTGGCGCAGACCGGGCGACATCCGCGCCGTCCCCGCCGAGGCCTTCAGCGGACCCGTCGAGCTGGTCCCCGGCCTCCCCGTCCGGGCGGTGGCGGCGCCGGGCCACTCGGAGGGCTCGACGCTGTTCTTCCTCAACGCCGCCCTGGCGGACAACGCGCTGCTGTACGAGGCGGAGGCCGTCGAGGACGACCCGTCCGTGGCCGAGGAGGAGCACGACTACCTGGTCGCCCTGGACGGCGACGTCATCTTCAAGGGCTCGGTGGGCCGCACCGACCTGCCCGGCGGCGACCAGGTCCAGATGTGGGCCACGCTGCGATTTCTCGCCTCGGCAGTCAACTCCGAGACGGTTCTGCTGCCCGGGCACGGCGCGGCGACCACCATGGCCCACGAGCACCACGCCAACCCCTACCTGGCCGAGGCGAAGGTGCGCGGGGGAGACCGCCACGTGTGAGCCTGGGCGGTGGCCCGGCGACTCCGCCATCATGAGAGGATGCGCCCATGGCGCAATCCGCACAGGCACGACAGGCACTCTCCTCGCTCTCCGGCTTCCCCGAGTGGCTCCCCGCGGGCCGCGTGGTCGAGCAGCACTTCATCGACGCCCTGCGCCGCACCTTCGAGCTCCACGGGTTCAGCGGCATCGAGACCCGCGCCGTCGAGCCGCTCAGCGAGCTGACCAGGAAGGGGGAGACCTCCAAGGAGGTCTATCTCCTCTCCCGCCTGCAGGCCGAGCCCGGGCGGGCGGCCGACACCGCCGATCCCTCCAAGCAGCTCGGCCTGCACTTCGACCTCACGGTCCCCTTCGCCCGCTACGTCGTCGACAACGCCGGCATTCTCCACTTCCCCTTCAAGCGCTACCAGATCCAGAAGGTCTGGCGCGGCGAGCGGCCTCAGGAGGGCCGCTTCCGCGAGTTCTACCAGGTCGATATCGACGTCGTCGGCGACGGTGTGCTCCCGCTGCACTACGACGTCGAGATCCCGCTGATCATGCACGAGGCCCTGTCCGCCCTCCCGATCCCGGCCATCACCATCCACGTCTCCAACCGCAAGGTCGCCCAGGGCTTCTACCAGTCCGTGGGCATCGGCGACGACAGGCTCGTCGAGGTCCTGCGTGTGGTTGACAAGATCGACAAGATCGGCCCCGATCGCGTCGCCGCCGAGCTCGTCGGGGCCGTCGGCGCCACGCGCGCCCAGGCCGAGGCCGCACTGAGGCTCGCCACCGTCACCGGCACCGAGCCCGATGATCTGCGCGTCCGCGTGCTGGACGCCCTGGACGGCGCCGAGCCCGGCGAGCTCCTCACGGCGGGCCTGGACGAGTTGGAGGCGCTGCTGCGGACCGCTGCGCGCCGCCGTCCGGGCGCCGTTGTCGCCGACCTGAAGATCGCCCGCGGCCTGGACTACTACACCGGCACCGTCTATGAGTCCTTCATGGCCGGTCACGAGGACCTCGGCTCGGTGTGCTCGGGAGGCCGCTACGACTCCCTGGCCTCCACCGGCAGGCGCACCTTCCCGGGCGTGGGCATCTCAATCGGCCTGTCCCGCCTGCTCTCCCGTGTCGTGGGCGCCGGGCTGGTCGAGGTGAGCCGGGCGGTGCCCACCGCCGTCCTCGTCGCCGTGACCGACGAGGACCACCGCGCCGCCTCCGACGCGGTGGCCGACGCCCTGCGCGCGCGCGGCATCGCCGCCGACGTGGCCCCCACGGCCGCCAAGTTCGGCAAGCAGATCAGGTTCGCCGACAGGCGCGGCATCCCCTTCGTCTGGTTCACCGGGGCGGGCGGCGCCCCCGACTCGGTGAAGGACATACGCTCCGGCGAGCAGGTCGACGCCGACGCCGCGACGTGGACGCCGGCCGACCGGGCCGACCTCGCCCCCCGGCTCCTGGTGCCCTCCGGCGGCCTCGGCGCCTGAGCCGCCGCGACCGCGGCCGGACCCGGGGCTCGTACGGGCGGTGGCGCCCGTCAGTCGGCGGCGGGCTCCGGCTGCGAGGAGGCGACGACGTCGTTGGCGGCCGGAACGACGGGCGGGGCGGCGCCGGCGGGCAGCGCCTCGACGGCCCGGGCGAGGGCGTCCCCGAGTCCGTCGTACATGTTGATGACGGCATCCACGCCGGCGCGGCGCATGGTGTCGGCCTCGTCGTCGAAGGTCGCCACGGCGATGACGCGGCCCTCGAAGCTGGAGCGGTTGAGCCACTCCAGGACGTGAACATTGGCGCCGGGCTCGGGCATGGCCAGCACGGCCCTGGTGACGTGGACGGCGTCGAGACGGTCCCAGAACTCCTGGTCGGTGGCATCGGCCTCGAGAATGTTGTAGCCCTGCTCAGCGAGCGTCTCGACCTTGGAGGCGTCGTTGTCGATCCCCAGGACACCGGCCTCGCCGTCGGCGTACAGGCGGGTGTAGGTGGCGCGGCCGACGCGCCCCATGCCGAAGACGACCGTGCGCACGCCCAGCAGGTTGAGCGGGCGCTCCTCGGGGTGCAGCGTGCTGGAGGGCCGGTGAGGAAGGCGCCCGGCCATCCAGCGCACAAGCCCTGCGGGCTTGCGGTTGACGATGGAGGACACGATGAAGGACAGCGCCAGGGCGAGCGAGACGGCCGCCGTCCAGCCCCCGCCGAGCAGGTTCTGGCGCACGGCGACGCTGACCACGATGAGCACGAACTCGCTGTAGGCCGTCATCGCCAGCCCCGTCATCACCGAGGTGCGCCTGCGCATGCGCATGAGGCGCACGACGACGGCGTAGACGACGGCTCGCACCGGCAGCAGCACGAGCAGCGCCGCGGCCAGGACGAGGGCGCCGGCGCCGGGGATCCCGTCCATGCCGATCGCCAGGAAGAAGCCCACCAGGAGGAGCTCCTTAATGGTGAACAGGGCGCTGGAGAGCTCCTTGGCGGCGGGGTGGGAGGCGAGCAGGGCGCCCATAATGAGCGCGCCGAGGTCGCCGTCCAGGCCGAGGATGTCGAACAGGAGGTATCCGGGCAGCAGCGCCATGGACATGCCGAACAGGGTGCGCATCTCCCGGTGGTCGATGCGGTTGAGGACCTTGCCGAAGAGCCTGGAGGCGGGCCACAGGGCGACCAGGGCGAGCGTCCACGGGCTCGGCGGCTCCTCGGCGCTGAAGGTTATGTGGGCGACAGCGGCGATGTCCTGGGCGACCAGGACGCCGATGGCGATCCGCCCGTACAGGGAGGCGGCGTCGTCGCGGTCCTCCAGGAGCTTGACCACCACGACGGTGGAGGAGAAGGACAGGGAGAAGCACAGCGCCACCGCGCCGGCGGGGGTGACGGTGTCGACCCGTAGGCCGACCAGGAGCAGAGGGCCGACAAGGGCGGCACTCAGTGCCGTCAGCAGCACTAGGGTGGCGGCCGCGGTTCCGGCCACCTCGCGGCGGGCGAGGACCCTGAGGTCGAGCTTGAGACCGATGGTGAACAGTAGCACCGCGACGCCCAGGTCGCCCAGGGTCTGGACGAAGTCGAGGGTGGGCAGATCGGAGGCGCTCAGGACGAAGCCGGCTGCCAGGAAGCCGACCAGCGGCGGGAGGCGCAGCAGGGTGGCCGCGAAGTCGAGGACGACGACGGCGAGCAGGTAGATGGCTGGAACCACATGCGCCTCTTTTTTCATGCCGGGCTCGGCGTCGCTGAAACTCCTCGTCAATCGCTGCTAACCGCGCGGACGGGCGGACTATTCCGCCGTGTCGGCGCGCGGGAGGGCCCACCGCATATGGCATGACAGTAGAATGACTCAATGTGACGTCAGACAGACTTGACTCGACGTCAGAATAGTGTCAGCATGGCGCCATGCATGTGAACGGTTATGCCGAGATCCTGAGCCGAACGCTGCTGGAGACCTCCTCCCTGGGCGACGAGCGCACGCAGGAGGTGGCCCGCTCGCTGATGGCGGCGCTGGATCCCGCGCTGCGGCTCGTTGCGCTCCAGATGCTGACCGATGCCGCCGAGGAGCTGAACGATGAGCTCGACGGCGAGCGCGTCACCGTGGTCATGGACGGTCCGGCGGCGCGCTTCATGGTGACCCAGGCGGCGCCTTGGGAGGCCCGGCCCGATCAGCAGGGGCGGGCCGCGTCCGGGCGCCCCGGGGACCAGGAGGACCAGGAGGACCAGGAGGTCCGTACCACTCTGCGCCTGCCGGGATCCCTCAAGCGGGATATCGACGCCGCGGCCCAGGCGCAGGGCCGGTCCCTGAACGCCTGGATGATCGAGGCCGCCCGCGACGCCCTGACGCGTCCGGGCGCAGCCGGGCCCGACGGGGCGTCCCGGGGCGCCCGTCGTCGGGACCCGGGAGCCGGCGGCACCGGCATATCCGGATCGACGTTGAGGGGGTGGCTGGGATGACCCCGCCTCATCGGCGAACCGGAGCCGCGCTGCACCAGTCCCGCCCTGACGCACCCGACGCAGAAGGAGAGAGAGCCCATGTCCATCTGGACCTTCGAGCTGCCCGAGGACGCTGAGCCCGTCCTCTGCCTGGATCTGTCCTCATTGAGCGTGGTGACCTCCCCGGGCGTCGGCGGAACCATTGCCGTGGAGGCCGAGGCGCGCCTGGAGCCTCTCCTGGACGTCACCGCCGATGGCGCCATTGTGAGCGTCCGTCAGACCGCTCTCCTGGGGCGGGACGGGCTCGGCGGCATCTGGCCGTGGGGCTGGGGCTCGTACGCACCGCGCCTGCGCATTACCGTGCCGCAGGGAACCAGGCTGGAGGCCCGCCTCGACGCCGGCTCTTTGACCGCCGCCCACCCCTGGACCCGGGTCCAGGTGCACACGAGGGCCGGGTCGGTGCGCCTGGGGCCCTGCGACAGCGCCCGGGTGCATGCCGACGCCGGCTCCGTCACCGTCGCCTCGCTTCACGACGGCAGCGTGAGCGCCCAGGCCGGGTCGGTGCGCATCGGCACCACCACCGGTCCGGTGTCCGCCCGGACCGAGGCCGGCTCGGTGAAGGTCATGGAGGCCCGCGAGGGCTCCCTGGACCTGGTCACCGAGATGGGCACAGTCAATGTCGGAGTGCCCGAGGGCACGGCCGTCCTGGCCGACTGCCGGTCGGAGATCGGACGGGTCACCACTGACCTCCTGCGCCACGACCGCCCCGAGGACTTCGACAGGCGCCTGGAGCTGCACGCCCGCACCTCCATGGGCGCCGTTCGCGTGCGGCGCGTGTGAGGCCCGGCCCGCGGGGGCTCAGCGGTCTCCGCGGCCGCGGAAGCCCCGGTTGCCGCCGAAACGGCCCTGGCCGCGGTCCTCGCGCCGGGACCGGAACCCGTCGCGGCCCCCGCGCCGGTCCTCCCAGCGACGGCCACCGCGGTGCCCGCCCCGGTCCTCCCAGCGCCTGCCGCCCTGATCGTCGCGGCGGCCGTCGCGGTCGCGGAAGCCGCGGCGGCCGTCCTGACCATCGCGATCCGTCCAGTGCCTGTCGCCGTCCTCGCGCCGCGGACGGAAACCGCGTTCGGGACGCTCGCCCCGGTCCTCCCAGTCGCGCCGGCGCGCGCGCCTGTCGTCCCCGCCCGGGCCGGACCAGCCGTGGCCCGGCCCCTGGTCCGGGCGAATACGCAGCTCGCGGCCGCCGAAGGTCGCCCGACCCATCGTCTTGAGCTGCTCGGAGCTGAGGTCGGCGTGAATGGTCACCAGGGAGAAGGACTGGAGGATGTCGATCTTGCCGATGTCGGAGCCGCTGATGCCGCCCTCATTGGCCAGGGCCCCCACGATCGCGCCGGGCAGGACGCCGTCGCGGTGCCCGACCTCGATGCGGTAGACGGTGCCGGTGCCGTCCTCGTGGCGACGACCGCCGCGGCCCCCGAACCTGCCCTCGGCGCGGTCCCCCCGGCGCGGGCGACGATCCTCCCGGTCCCGCCCGCCCTCGAAGGAGGCGGACACGAAGGCGCCCTCGGCGTCGAGGTGCTCCTCGCGGCGGCCGCGCTGGCGGGGGCGGTCGTCGTCCTCCCGGCGGCGCGGGCCGTCGTCGCCCACGGCCAGGGCCAGCAGGGTGGAGGCGAGCTCGGCGGCGTCGATGCCCAGCTCCTCGGTCCTGGCCTCGACCAGGTCCCGGTACATGGACAGGCGCCCGCGCCCGTGGCGGGCGGCGGCCCTGTCGAGAAGCTTGCGGGCCCGGTGGGAGGAGACGTCGGCCGGGGACGGCAGAGTGATCTCCTCCAGCCTCGTGCCGGTCAGGCGCTCGATCTGGCGGAGCTTGCGCTTCTCCTTGGGGGTCAGGAAGGTGACGGCCTCGCCGTGGCGGCCGGCGCGCCCGGTGCGGCCGATGCGGTGCACATACGCCTCCGCCTCGCGGGGCACGTCGAAGTTGACCACCAGCCCGATGCGGTCCACGTCCAGACCGCGGGCGGCCACGTCGGTGGCGACGAGCACGTCGAGGGTGCCGGTGCGCAGGCGCTCCACCAGGCGCTCGCGCTCCCGCTGGGGGACGTCGCCGGAGATGGCGGCGGCCTGGATGCCGCGGCCCGCCAGCTCGATCGCCACGTCCTCGGCGGTGGACTTGGTGCGCACGAAGACAATGGCGGCCTCGGCCTCGGTGACGGCCAGGACGCGGGAAACCGCGCCGATCTTGTGGCGGAAGGGCACGACCGCGTAGGTCTGGTGGACGGTGTCGACGGTGGAGGCCTGGGGGGAGACCTCGATCTGGACGGGGTCGACCAGGTGCTGGCGGGCCACGGCCTGGATGGCGGGCGGCATGGTCGCGGAGAACAGGGAGGTGCGCCGCTGCTCGGGCAGGGAGGCGGCGATGGTCTCGACGTCCTCGGCGAAGCCCATGCGCAGCATCTCATCGGCCTCGTCGAGCACGAAGTAGCTCACGTCGTCCAGGACGAGGGCGCCCTTGTCGATGAGGTCGATAATGCGCCCGGGGGTGCCGACGACGACCTGCGCGCCGTCTCTGAGCGCACCGATCTGCGGGCCGTAGGGGGCGCCGCCGTAGACGGCGACGACGTCCAGGCCGCGCGAGCGGTGCGCCATGTCGGTGAT
This sequence comes from Actinomyces israelii DSM 43320, assembly GCF_000711965.1. Lineage (GTDB taxonomy): Bacteria > Actinomycetota > Actinomycetes > Actinomycetales > Actinomycetaceae > Actinomyces > Actinomyces israelii. Next base: position 9,294 of record NZ_JONS01000017.1, on the reverse strand, counting down.
GGCGTCGGCGCTCTGGAGGGCCAGCTCGCGGGTGGGCGCCAGGACCAGGGCCTGGACGGCGGGCTCGCGGGCGTCGACGGCGTCCAGCAGGGGCAGGCCGAAGGCCGCGGTCTTGCCCGTGCCGGTCTGGGCGACGCCGACGACGTCGCGGCCGGACATGAGCACCGGGATGGCCTCGCGCTGGATGTCCGTGGGCGTCTTGTAGCCCATGTCGGTCACGGCCTTGAGCAGGTCGGCCGGCAGGCCGAGGTCGTCGAAGGTGACCTCCTCGGGGGCCTCGGCGTCCGGCCCGGCCCCCCCGGCCTCCTCGGGGGCGCCGTCCTCAGTAGTGCCGGTGTCGATGAAGGGGGCGTGGCCGTCGACGTCGTCCTCGTCGATGTCCTCCCCGGTGTCCTCCTCGCCGTCGTCGGAGTCGTCCTCGCCCTCGGGATCGGCCTCGGGCAGGCCCCGGTCGACGTCGTCGGCCTCCTCGGCGTGCTCGACGTCCTCGGGGTCCTCCGGCGAGTCCGAGGAGGCGGGCGTCGCGAAGAAGTCGGGGGAGGCGGTCGAGGAGGTCTCGACCGTATGGGGTGCAGCGACCCCCTCGGCGGTGGCCGCGAGCTCGGCGTTGAAGAGGTCGTCGAGACCGAGCGGGCCGCCCGCCTCGTCGGAGGACGCGGAGGGACCAGTGCTGGTGGCAGTCATGAAGTTCTTCCCGTATCCGGCCCATGGTGGGGCCTGTTGCGGAGTGTGGGGGAGGGCCGCTTGCCCTCCGCTCTTGCCGCACCGCGCCCACCACACTCGCCCTGCGCCGTGGCGCCCCAAGGGGACGACGGCGGCTGACGGGCTTCACGCACAGACTCACGGACTTCCGCCGGTCGCGCCCGCGAGCGCGGGCGACCTGGCAGGCTCCGAACGGGGCTCGCAAATGCGGATCGCTCCTGCACCAAAGCCTAGGGGAGGAGTTCGGCGCCAGGGGCCCTCCGACCCACGTGACGCGCAATGTCACACGTGAGGCCCGTCTCTGCGCGTGCTTATCGGCCCAGCAGGCGCAGGATCCTGGCGCGCAGGTCCTGGAACTGCGTCGAGTTTGCCGAAGGGCTCGTCCAGGAGGAACAGGCGGGGGCGGTTGACCAGGGCCCTGGCCGGCGCCGCCCGCTGCGCCATCCCGCCGGACAGGGTCGCGGGATAGGCCTCCGCGAAGTCGCGCAGGCCCACGAGCTCGAGCGCGGCGGTGATGCGGCGCCCGTCGGCCTCCACGACGCCGGTGCCTGGCGTTGAGCACCCGCAGCTCGGCGGGCTTGACCGTCTCCGCCTGGTGGCGGGCGCGGGCGGCGGGGGAGACCGTGCGCGCCCGCGCGGGGATCCAGCCGCGGTCGGGGTCGTGGGAGAGCGGGTAGAGGTACGTCACGCCCTCGAGGCGGACCCGGGCGCCGCGGGGAGTGGGGGGGCCGGAGGACTGCGCGCCCGCTGCTCCCGGTGGAGCGCTCTGCCCTGCCGACGAGCTCGGCCGTCATGAGCGCGGCCAGGCTCGTGCCCAGCCCGGTGAACAGGCCAGTGAGGATGTCGGGCGGGGCCGAGGGGATCGCCACGCGCGCGACGAGGAAGCCGTCGCGCGCGCCCAGCGTGCGCGTCACGTCGATGAGGGGTCGGGGCACCGGGTGCCCGCCCGCGTCATCGTCGCCATGGGGAACCAGGCGCCGAGGGCCATGATGAAGGAGGCCGGCAGGTACGTCGTCGGCAGGACGAGCACGGCCAGGGGCGGCAGGGCGCTGGCTGGGACCGGACCGACCGTCTCCAGCAGCGGGTGCAGCCAGTAGTCGGCCCGCGGGGGCCAGCCCATGAGCAGTCCGGTGACGAGGCCGACGGCCGAGCCGACGAGGTAGCCCACGAGGAGCAGCAGCCCGGAGGAGGTCATGCACTTGGCCGGCAGGGTCCAGTCGTCGGCGAAGGCCGCGATGAGCACCTCGGGGGCCGCGAAGTAGGGCGGGGCGAGCAGGCCGGACTTCCTGGTCGACGGCTGCCATATGAGGAACCATCCGCCGCTGGCGGCGATCCACGGCAGGCGGTGCGCGAGGGCGCGGGCGGTGGCGGGCATGGGCGTCTCCTGTCGGTGGATGCGGGGGCTTCGTCCGGTGAGGAGAGAAGAGCTGTCAGGCGCGTGCGCGGGCATGATCGGATCCGGCCGGCCCATGGCCCGCAACTCGGGTCGGAAGGACCGGTGCGCTCCCGGAGCGGGCACGGGGGACGGGCGCCGACTCTCAGGGCCGCGTCCTCAAGGGGGCTCGCCGATCGCCCGCGTCTTGCGGACGGCAGGGGTCAGAGCGTCTGACAGCGGCGACACATTCGGGGCTCGCACATGGCGGCGGGCACCGGTGCGCCGCGCGCGCGGCGAGTCATCGACATGCGTGCCATGGGCGGGACACTGCGCTCCTCGGCGCGGGCGGCACGAGCCGCGGCGCCGCGGTGTGGGTCACGGCCGGAGCCGGTGGGCCCGCTCGGAGGAGTCGCGGCTCGTCTGCTCGGCCCTCGCCACGCAGTTGTTACAGAGATGAGACCTTCGCGGCGGGGAGCCCGGTGGAGGCCCTTCCGAACCCCGGGAACTGAGTTGTGAAGGGCGTCATATCACTGTGATGGCGGGTGGCCCGGGCGGGAGCGGGCGGCGGCGACGGGCGGGCCGTGCGCCCGGTGCGGTGACCCGGACCGGGCGATCGGCCCGCCTGCGGTTTCGGTGCCGCCTGTGGTGGCGATACGATCTTCTTCGCCGGTCACCGTTCGGTCACGGTCCTCGTACCCGGCGGGAACGGCCTCCATCGCCGCAGCAGCTCTCGAGCTCTCGCGACAGACCCGTATCCAGTGAACCATCGACGAGAGCCACCGTATGACACGTCCACAGCGCTGCACGGCCTCGCGCCGCAGGGTCGGGTTCTCTGCGCGCGCCGCGTTCGTGCTGCCCGCGGTGGCGACAGCGGCACTGACGACGGGCGCAGGCGGTGCCGCGGCGGTCGGGGCCGACGCCGTCGCCCCCGGCTCCCCCTCGGTTCTCGCGGCTGCCGACGCGGGTGGTCCTGCGGAGGGCAGGTGCGAGGAGGACGCTGCGCAGGTCGTCACCGGGGCGGCCGATGGTGCCGGGGCCTCCTACGGCCCGGAGGAGTCGGTTCGTCTCACCGGCAGCGGCTGGTGCGCCAACGGCCGCCTTCTGCAGGGAGAGCGGAGTGTGCGCGTGCGCCTTGTCGCCGTGGGCGGCTACGCCTCGCAGGAGGAGATCGTGGTGCCCGTCACGTTCGTCGACGGCGCTTTCGACGCCACTGTGCAGCTCGGCGGTCTCTACGCCCTGTCGGGCCAGGGGCCCGGCAGCTACTACCTCTCCGTCACCGTGGACTCCCGGCAGTACGTCGGCACCGGCCAGTTCCAGATCGCCGAGTCCGCGTCGCGGTCTGCCGACCAGTCCGCCTCAGAGCCGACGACTGCCCCCGAGCCCGCGGGCCAGGCGGACGCGGCGGATGGGGCGGAACCCGCTCCGGAATCGGCCCAGGAGGCCATGGCGGCCCCCGGGCCCGCCTCGGAGCCGGATGGTGAACCCGTTCCGCGGTCTGCCGACCAGTCCGCCTCAGAGCCGACGACTGCCCCCGAGCCGGTCGACGACGTCGAGCCCTCCCCACAGCCCGATCCGGAGCCGACCCCGGAGCCGACGCCGTCGCCCGGCCCCGCAGAGACGCCTGCTTCTCCGCCGGCGCCCGACGCCCCGGGTGGGCCCGCCGCGCCTCCCGATCCGCCGCGCTCAGAGCCGACTCCCGCCGGGCCCTCGGGATCGACATCTCAGCCCGGCGGCGGAGGCTCCGACGGCGAGCGGCCCGTGCCGCCGGGTTCCCAAGACGTCCCGGGCGGGCCGAGCGGCGCCCCTGCGGATCCGGGGACCGGGCCCGCTCCGGAGCCCGGGACCGAGCCCACGGCGGACACGGGGGCGGGCAGGGGCCGCCCGACGACGAAGCCCGCGGCTCCCGTCGCCGACGCGAGCCAGCTCGACGCCTCCAACGCCGGCTCCCTGTCGGGGACTCGGCGCGGCAACACCGTGTCGCTGATCCTCCCCTCGGACAAGGCCAAGAAGGACGACTGGGTCGCGGTCTTCCTCTTCCCCGACGAGTCGACTCCGGGGTGGACGCAGGTCGATGCCAGTAACTCCGTGTCGATCGACGTGTCCAACCTTGAGGCCGGCACCTACCAGCTCGCCGTTGGCGATAGGGACTCCCACCTGCTTGGATGGGCCCAGCTGGAGATCACGACAGCCGCCGCGGACACCTCCGAGCCGGCGAGGATGACGGTCGGTACCGCGTCCGTTCCTCAACCCGGCGTGCTGGGGCGGGACGACTGGATGCTCGTCTCCGCCGGAGGTCTCCTTCTGGTGGGCGCGGCGTCCTTCCTGATCCTCGCGAGCCCGACGCTGACCGGTCGTAGGCGGTAAGAGCGTACGAGACAGCAACGAGTCAGTGAAGAGGACGCAGACGGAATCGCGATCGGCGCGCAGGTCCCCCGGAAGAGGGGCCTGGCGGTGCCGCATCTTTCTCGGGTGCCGTGCGGCCGTGGCGGTGTGCGCGCTGGTCGTGGTGTCCGTGCTGGCTCTTGGCATGACGCGCATGGCGCATCCCCTGGCGTCGGCCGCGGAATCCGGCGACTCGACCACCGGCACGGCGTCGACGGTCAGCCCCTCGACAGTGGCTGTGGGCGGTACCCTGACCTACACGCTGTCCGGGTTCCCCCCTGGGGCCACCATCCAGATCTCGGTTGACGACGGCATGCTCAGCGCCCAGGAGGCCATCGGCGCCGCGACGATCAACAAGGACGGAGTCACCTCCGGGGCCGTCGAGCTGCCCGGCTATGTCGCCAAGGGCTCCCACTGGCTTCGGTTCGACGTCTCCGCCGGTCCGGATATTCCGACCAATGAGGTCCGTACCCTGGACTACACGAACAAGAGTCCCTACTTCACCGTCGGCGACGTGACGATTATCGGCGGCTCCGCCACGACCTCTGCGACCGCGAGCGAGTCGGCGCCGGCCGCCGACTCGACGCCCTTCGACTCGGGGGCCGCGGACTCCGCGACGGCGGGCGCCGAGACGGCGGGCGCCGAGACGGGCGACTCCCGCACGACCCAGGTCGAGATCGTCTCCGGCGGAAGGGAGACGCAGCCCGCGGTCGAGATCAGGGACAGCACCTTCCCCTATGTGGGCGCGTCCCTCTTCCTGCTCGCACTCCTGCTGGTGCTGCTGGCCGCCGCCGTCGTGCTGAACCGCCGTCGGCGCGCCGCCAGGGAGATGTCTGGAGAGTGATTCCGGGGGCGCTGGTCCACTCCGGTCCTCGCGGTCGTACCATCCTCCTCGCGAGGCGGGGCGTGTCGGCCTGATCACCTTGGCGGCGCCTGGTGAGCGGAGGACCGGGGTCGGCATAGGATCGCAGGCGGCGCCCGCTCATCTCGCGGTGCGCACCGCCGGGCGCCGGGGACGCGCCCCCAATGGTTTAAGGAGATCAGCACCGTGCTGCGAACCCGCTACGCCGGATCCCTGCGACCCGCCGACATCGGCGACACCGTCACCCTCGCCGGCTGGGTGGACCGGCGCCGGGACCACGGCGGCGTCGCCTTCATCGACCTGCGCGACGCCTCGGGAATCGCCCAGGTCGTCATCCGCGAGGAGATCGCCCACGACCTGCGCGCCGAGTACGTCCTGGCGGTCACCGGCGAGGTGACTCAGCGCCCCGAGGGGAACGCGAACCCGAACCTGCCCACCGGCCAGATCGAGGTCGTCGTCTCCGACGTCGAGATCCTCAATCCCGCGGCCCCGCTGCCCTTCCAGGTCTCCGACCACGCCGAGGACGCTGGTCGGGCGGGGGAGGAGGCGCGGCTGAGGTACCGCTATCTCGACCTGCGGCGCAGCCCCATGCAGCACGCCATCCGCCTGCGCGCCAGGGTCAACCAGGCCGCCCGCCGGGTGCTGGACTCCCACGACTTCGTCGAGATCGAGACCCCGACCCTCACCCGCTCCACCCCCGAGGGCGCCCGCGACTTCCTGGTGCCGGCCCGCCTGGCGCCGGGCTCCTGGTACGCCCTGCCGCAGAGCCCCCAGCTGTTCAAGCAGCTGCTCATGGCGGCCGGGATGGAGCGCTACTACCAGATCGCCCGCTGCTACCGCGATGAGGACTTCCGGGCCGACCGCCAGCCCGAGTTCACCCAGCTGGACGTGGAGATGAGCTTCGTCGAGCAGGACGACGTCATTGCGGTGGCCGAGGACGTCCTCAAGGAGATCTGGGCCCTCATCGGCTACGAGCTGCCCACCCCGATCCCGCGCATGACCTACGCCGACGCCATGGAGCGGTACGGTTCGGACAAGCCGGACCTGCGCTTCGGCTGCGAGCTGGTGGACCTGACCGGCTATTTCAGGGACACGACCTTCCGCGTCTTCCAGAAGCCGTACGTGGGCGCCATCGTCATGCCCGGCGGCGCCTCCCAGTCCCGCCGCACCTTCGACGCCTGGCAGGACTGGGCCAAGCAGCGCGGCGCCAGGGGACTGGCCTACGTCACCCTCGCCGAGGACGGCGCGCTGGGCGGACCGGTGGCGAAGAACATCACCGATGCCGAGCGCACGGGCCTGGCCGAGGCCGCCGGGGCGAAGCCGGGGGACTGCATCTTCTTCGCCGCCGGCGACGCGGATGCCTCGCGCGCCCTGCTGGGGGCCGCGCGCCTGGAGATCGGCAGGCGCTGCGGCCTTGTCGACGACGGCGACTGGGCCTTCGTGTGGGTGGTGGACGCCCCCCTGTTCAAGCCCTCGGCCGAGGCCAGGGCCGATGGGGACGTCGCCCTGGGCGAGTCCGCCTGGACCGCGGTGCACCACGCCTTCACCTCGCCCAAGCCCGAGTGCCTGGACACCTTCGACGCCGACCCCGGCAGCGCCCTGGCCTACGCCTACGACATTGTGTGCAACGGCAACGAGATCGGCGGGGGATCCATCCGCATCCACCGGGCGGACGTCCAGGAGCGCGTCTTTAAGGTCATGGGCGTCGACGAGGCGCAGGCCCGGGAGAAGTTCGGCTTCCTGCTGGACGCCTTCGCCTTCGGCGCCCCGCCGCACGGCGGCATCGCCTTCGGCTGGGACCGCATTGTGTCCCTGCTGACCGGGGCGGAATCCATCCGCGACGTCATCGCCTTCCCGAAGATCGGAGCGGGCTGGGACCCGCTGACCGACGCGCCCGCGCCGATCACCCCGGAGCAGCGCAAGGAGGCCGGCGTCGACGCCGAGCCGGAGCCGCCGGCGCAGTCGCGCCGAGCCTGAGCGGCGGGCGATCGAGTCGTGGGGGAGCACCTCTGGCGGGCGCTCCCCCACAATGCTACTCAGCTGCGTGAGCGCAACTCGTACTTCACCGGTGCGCGGGCCATGTGCCCTGGGCCCTGATGGACTGGGCGGGTTCCAACTTCGGGGCGCACGACGCTGCGGTAGCCGAGGCGACACCGGAGGGGACTGAACGATGACGATCGAGACCGATATCCCCGGTGACGCATCGGGACTTATCTCTCTGGGGTCGTGGCTCGGCTCCGCTCCGGGGGATGCTGTGTCGGGTGCGGGTATGCCTTCGCCATGTGAGGTCGTTGATCGGGTCCGAGTGGCAGGGTGCTACCGCTGAGTACGAAGGTCTGACGGTGTCCGGGACGACGACAGGATCGCCGCCCAAGACGTGGGCAATGTCTATGCATTGTTCAGCAGCGCTTTCCGGGGGCGTCGAAGACCCTGGTGGGTGCGGGCTGGCGTGATCGCGAAAAATCCGGAAGGCACGCCGACCGGTATTGTCGGGACCGTTGTTCTCCCGGTGTTCGGGGTCATGATCGCCGCATCGAGCGTCTACCGTTCGTCTCGTCTCAAGTGCGGTGGGCTCATTTTCCGCCATCACGTTCTTGGTCTCATTCTTCCCAATCATGCGCTTCTTCCCGGGTGTGCCCATCTTCGTCGGTCTCCTGCTTCTGCCTTCTTCGTGTTGCGGAGGCGGCATACCGTTGGGCCCATCTTCTTCGACGCCGGAGGGTTCGGCTGGTCCATATACGGAAGGCGCTTCTCTGCGAAGCGGAATGATATTGTGTTGCTCAGTTCGTCTGGGGAGTGGCAACAGTGCCCCCAGCGCGTGACGGTAGTCGCGCGTCCGGGGGCGGTCGCTGCGAGGCCGAGGGCTCCTCGTTTCGTTTATCGCCGGCGAGCGCCCTGGAAGAACTGGGCCCCGGGGCTGCAGGCCCTGGACATCCAGTGCGGCCGATGCCCCCGATGGCGAGACGGCGCAGAAGCGGGCCGCGGAGTAGCTCCTCGGGCGGTGGAGGGCCCGGATATACTGCTCCCGCCCGTGCTCAAGAGCACGGGAATCATCATGGTCTTGGCAGGATTCACCATCTTCGCGCTCCTCGACGAGAGCGATGCGCCCGCGGAGATCATAGCGGGCCTCCTGCTCATCATTGTCGGATATGCCGCCTGGAGCCTCGGGCTGGAGTGGAGCAGGCGTCGGCGTATCCGCCACCCCGGGGGTATCTAATCCCTGCTTTCTGGTCGAGCCGATTCGCATGTGCTACCGGGACCCCGCCATGCGCGGCGGGAAGGTTTACGAATCATGCGCTGCCGCGGTCGCAGTTTTCAAAGACATGCACGGCGGTCCGCAGATACCCGCATAACGGTACGGCGCAGCCCGCTGAGGGTCCCCGACGTCGTCGACCACCGCAGTCCGACTTCCTCAGGGAGGCCCTCATCAGGAAATGCGCGGCATCCGTGTGCGCCAGTAGCCCACCAGGGCGGCCGTCAGGGCCACCGGCCACAGGAGCATCGGCGCGTAGCACAGAGCGAAGACGGCCGTCTGGCCCGCGTTCATGCCCTGGACGGGCGTCCATGCCGGCGGGTCGCTCAGAATGGCCAGGCCGAACAGGAGCGCGACCCCGTAGATATGGCTGGAATTAAACAAGATCGGTGTGTGGCGGTGTGACTGGGAGGTGCTCGAAGTCGTAGTCGAAGGTGCGGTTGGTGATGTAGGCGGTGAAGGCCGCGAAGGTGTTCTCCGGGGTGTGGGGGTGGAGGTTGGCGATATTGTTCTTGGCGGCGTTCCACACGTGTTCTGTGGGATTGTGATCGGGGGCGTACGGGGGCATGTAGATAGGCATGATGCGCTCCAGAGCCTGGCCGGGGGCATAAAGATCGTTCAAAGCCTTGGCGTGGTGGAACCTGGCGTTGTCCAGGACGACCGCGATCTTCTTTTTCTCATCGGTCTCGCGCGCCAGGCGACCCATCATGAGGGTGATCT
>NZ_JONS01000016.1 GCF_000711965.1 Actinomyces israelii DSM 43320 | reverse complement strand
TGGAGTGAGTGGTTTTTCTTGGACAGTGGGGGCCCGGTGTTCTGGTGGCGGGACAGGGTGGGGTTGTGTCGGGAGCGTGGTGCTCGGATGGGCTCGGGGTTGCGGGTTGTGCGTGAGAGCGTGGGTGAAGGGGTCGGAGGATCGTGTTGGTGTCTGCTTGTCAGTGGTCTGCCGGCGCAGAGGAGTGGTGGGCTGGGTGGGCGGGTAGTGCAGGGGTCATTCCGCCGTCCGGGGGTGAGGAGGGTTTCCGCGGCGGGTCGGCTGGGGCCCGGGGGGCTGCGCGCCTGGCAGTCCGCAGCGCCGGGAGTGGTGGTGCGGGCTGTCTGGAAGAAGCAGCGGCGTACTTCGCGAAGGGTGGGGGTGCGGAAGCGGCTCCCGGGGTAGGAGGCCACTGGTCGCCAGGGGCACGGCTGCCCGGCCTGTGCTGGTGTGCCGGCGGGGCCGGGGTGCCCGGGGGTCGGGCTACCGCGAGCCGGCGGGCCGGGTGTCGGCGGCTGCCACCAGACGACGCGGACTGGTCCTTTTCATCAGGACTGAGCTCGGTGCCTCGGACGGAGCCCTGCGGGTACCGGCGCGTCACCGCGGCCCTGCGGCCGCGGGGGCGCGGGCGCAGGGCCGCGAGGCGGTGCGCACCCGCCCGTGCGTTCCCAGGGCCCGCCAGGCCGCGGCCCCGCCGAGAGGGACCCGGCGCCACCGCCCGGGCCGCCGGGCCCGGAGTCTCGCGTCCCGGCCTGGTCAAGCGGGGCTCCCGCCGCCAGCAGGCCCGGGAGTGAGGTGGGTGGGCGGCATCCACCTGTATCAGAACCCGGGGAGGGACCCGATCTGTCTGGCGACCGTCCCCGGGCTGCTGCACCCAGAAAGCGGTCGGGTACGCCACTGGGGCGACCACGCGCGGCACCGGCCCCTGGTGTGCGAGGCGATCGATATGGCGGCCCGCAGGTGCCCGACGAGGAGGGACAAGACGATCTTCCGCCCCGCCCCGGGCCGCGGCAGCCCGGCACGCCTCCGCCCGGCTCGCCAGGCACCTGAAAGGCTACGGCACTCCTCCTTCGGTGGGCAGGACCGCGGGGCGTGCTGGGCGGGCGCCCGGGCGGAGGTCGGCGGGTGCGACCCTGAAGGAACGAAAGAGCCCACGCCAATGGTGCACCCCACCAGACGCAAGGCCATCAACGACACTGCCTCCCGGATCGAGCCCGGTACACAAGTCAGACGCGTCTTCACTCGGCGCTCGGGTACCGGACGCAGAGCGAGGCCGAACACGATCCGGTAAGCAGTAACAAAGCCGCCCGACCAACACAATCAACCACAGCCCGAGACACACCCAGCAGCCCACACGTGGTCGCGGCGGACACGCCGCAGCCAGGGCGCCCGCGGGGTCCGGCCGCCCGGGCCAATATCAATGTCACAGCACGTCCCGCAGCCAGGGCGCCCGCGGGGTCCGGGTTCCGCGCCCCTGGCGCCGTCATAGACGATCCCGCGGCGCAGCAGCGTCCTGGGGCAGGCGGTGGCGGGCCCTCAATCAGGTTGCCGCGGGCACCCGGGGCGCGAGCGCACCAGGTCACGGGCCCCTCCTGGCAAGCGGGTGGGGACTCGCACCACGGGCGATATCGTCGCGGTGCGCCAGGCGGGCCAGCAGGATCGCGCACCGTGCGATCGGTCCCGGGCCCGCTCGCCGCTAGGGCGCAGCAGCCTGGAGGGCGCCGCCACCCTGCGGGCGACCCCGCTCCTCGGCCAGGGCCCCGGGCCCGCCCGAGACCGGTCGGACCGGCCTCACAGCGTCGCCCTGACACCCCCGCACCCCGCCCGCAGGCCGCGTGACCAGCGCCATGACCTCGCCGGCACCACCGGGCACCGTCCTGCCAATCAGCTCACCCGTCAGCGCATCGACCGCCGCAGCCTTGATGGAACGGGCACGAGCACCCAGTCTCAGACTCCTGCACCCGGCAAGCACCGGGGCCTCCTATGCATGTCGGCACCCCGACCCCCTCACAGCCGCCAACGACCCACGAGGTCGCACACGCCAGGCCCCGGCCCGCAAGCCATCAGACCCCACCCCCATATGGTCTGAGATCAGCCCGCCAGGCGCGCGTAGAGGGCGTCGAGGCGCTCCACGACGGCGGACGGCGCGTGCGCGGCCAGGCACCAGGCCCGGGCCCGCTCCGCCGTCTGCTCCGCCTGATCGGGGTGGTTCAGCGCCCAGCGCACCCGTTCGGGCAGGGTGTCTGCGGTGGAGGCGATCACCGGCGCGCCCGGCGCCTGCATGACCACCGGCCGGCCCAGGGCCATCGCCTGCAGCTCGGTCATGCCCGGCACCCCGAAGGAGTGCTGGCCCACGACCACCTCCGCGCCGGCCATGAGGTCCAGGAACGCCGGACGTGCCATGAGCGGGTGCAGCCGCGCACCCGCCGCCTCCGCCCGGGGGGCCAGGACGCCCCAGCTCACGCCGTGGACCTCCACGCCGTCGGCCACGAGGGCCGCCACGGCGTCGACGAGCGCCTCGCCGCCCTTCGTGTCATCCCAGCGCGAGGAGAAGACCACGCGGCCGGGCACGGGCCCGGGCCGCTCGCCCTCCATCGCCTCCAGCGACAGGGGATTGGGCAGCCACTGGGCGTCCGGGCGCAGCGCGGTCACCGCCTCGGCCAGGTCCTGGGTGGAGTACAGGACCGCGGCCGCCTTCTTCAGGCCGAGCAGCGTCAGCTCCCTGGCCACCGGGCGGTGCAGGTCCATGCGCACGTCCGAGCCGTGCAGGTGCAGCACGTAGGGGGTGCGCGTCCCCCAGCCGTAGTAGCCGTTGGGGCCGTAGTGGACGTGCACGACGTCGGCCCCCGGGCGCGTGCGCAGCCAGCGCACGGCGTCCACCGCCCGCCTGGCCGCGGCCGCCACCAGCGGACCGCGTACGGCCGGCAGGGTGTAGAGCATCCAGCGGTGACCCGTGGCGCGCGCCTGGGTCACAAGGGCCGAGCCGACACCGGCGACATCGCCCACATGGGCGACCCTGAGATCCAGGGGGCTGCGCTCCATGCTCGTCTCCCGTCTGCGCGATCCGGGGCAGACGCCCCGGCGGCCTGCGGCCGCTGCTCTAGGATAGTGGCTCGACGGTGGCGCGGGCCGCCGGAGGAACTGGAGACGAGCATGCCCACAATGGTCTTCCACACGCCCTTCCCCATCGACCGCCAGGCGCGCTCGGCCTCGGGGATCCGGCCCTGGCGGATGATGGACGCCTTCGCCGCCCTGGGGTACGAGGTCCTCGACGTCACCGGCGCCCCCGCCGAGCGCCGCAGGCGCGTGCGCGCCCTGGCCGGCCGCCTGCGCGAGGGCCAGAGGATCGACCTCCTCTACTCCGAGTGCGCCACCATTCCCACCATGCTCGCCGGGGCGCGCCACCTGCCGCCCCACCCCGTCCTCGACCCCGCGCTGTTCTCCCTGGTGCGCCGCCACGGAGTCCCCACGGGCCTGTTCTACCGCGACATGTACTGGGCCTTTGCTGACTACGAGGCCTCGGTGGGCCGCCCCCTGGCCGCCCTCATGCGCGCCGTCTACCGCTACGACCTGGCCTGGTACCGGCGCCTCGTCGATGTCCTCTTCCTGCCCTCGGCGCAGATGGGCCACTACGTCCCCGCCTTCCCCCCCGACCGCATGGAGCCGCTGCCCCCCGGCGGCGTGATCGTCGACAACCATGTGCCGGGTGAGGGCCTGCGCCTGCTCTATGTGGGCGGCTTGGGCTACCACTACCGCCTCCAGGAGTGCGTGCGCGCGGTTGTCTCCGCGCCCCGGGACGTGACCCTGACGATCTGCACCCACGAGTCCCAGTGGGAGGCCGCGCGCGCCGACTACGAGCCGCTCATGAACGATCGGGTGCGGGTGGTGCACCGCTCCGGAGAGGGGCTGGAGGCCCTCTACCGGGAGGCCGACGCCGGCGTTCTGCTTGTTGATGCCGACGAGTACTGGGCGTTCGCGGCCCCCGTCAAGCTCTTCGAGTACCTCGGTCACGGGCTGCCCGTCCTGGCCACCGCCGGGACGCTCGCCGGGGACCTGGTGGCCTCTCAGGGCTGCGGATGGACCCTGCCCTACGACGCCGACGCCATCGGCTCCCGGCTCACCGCCCTGGTCGCCGACTCCGCCCGCGTCGAGCGGGCCCGGGCGCGCACCCATGAGGTCCGCGCCGACCACACCTGGGAGGCCCGCGCCCAGCGGGTCGTGGACGTCCTGGGCGCCGTGCGGCGCAGCTGAGCCCCCTCGGTGGGCTCGGGGTCCCTCAGCGGGCCTCGGCCAGGAGCACCTGGGCTACGCGCCCGGCGGCGCGCCCGTCGCCGTAGGGATGGGCCCGCTCCGGGGCCGGCTCGGCCGGGCGCGGCCGGGAGGCCGCCCGCCGCAGGGCCGGGCCGGGCTCGACGAGCGTGTTCCAGCCCAGCTCGACCGTCTCCACCCACTCCGTCTGGGGGCGCACGGTGGTGCAGGGCACTCGCAGCAGGAAGGCCTCCTTCTGCAGGCCGCCGGAGTCCGTGATCACGCCGCGCGCGTGGAGGGCCGAGGCGATGAGGTCGGGGTAGGCCAGGGGCGGCAGGACGCGCAGCGCCCCCCGGTCGGTCAGGCTCAGGCAGTGCTGCCCGCACTTGGCGACCAGGCGCGGGTGGGCCAGGAGGACGACGGGGTGGTCCACCTCGGCCAGGGAGTCGAGGATGTCGCTCAGGCGCGCGGCGTCGTCGGTGTTCTCCGCCCGGTGGATCGTCGCCAGGGAGTAGGAGCCGGTCTCCAGCCCCAGCCTGGCGGTCACGGGGCAGGGGGAGTCCGCGACCCGGTCGCGCACGCTGAGCAGGACGTCGGTCATGACGTCCCCGACGACGCGCGTGCGCCCCGCCAGGCCCTCGTGCTCGAGGTGGGCTGCGGCCACGGCCGTGGGCGCCAGGAGCAGGTCGGCGGCGTGGTCGGTCAGGACGCGGTTGATCTCCTCTGGCATGGCCCGGTTGAAGGAGCGCAGGCCGGCCTCCAGGTGCGCCACCGGCACGTGGAGCTTGACCGCGCTGAGCGCCCCGGCCAGCGTGGAGTTCGTGTCCCCGTAGACGAGGACCCAGTCGGGCGCCAGGCGCCCCAGGGCGTCATCCATGGCGCCGAGCATGGCGCCAGTCTGGTGGCCGTGGGACCCCGAGCCCACCCCCAGGTGGAGGTCCGGGGCGCTGATGCCCAGGTCCTGGAAGAAGACGTCGGAGAGCATGGGGTCGTAGTGCTGACCCGTGTGGACGATTGCGTGCTCGACTTCGGCCTCGTGCAAGGCGTGGTCGACGGGAGCGAGCTTGACGAACTGGGGCCGGGCTCCCACGACGGACATGACGCGCATGCGCACACCCTATGCCAGGCGCCGTCGTCGTTCCCTCGGTGCTGCGGGGCCGGGAACCGGGCCCGGCTCAGGCGGGCCGGCCCAGGTCGCCGAACAGGTGCGCCGGCTCGCACCAGGTGTCGCGCGTGAAGGCCCGGGCCCACGCCCCCGGCACCGTCCAGCCCCCCAGGAGCCGGGTCGTCAGGAGCGGGCGGGGCATGTCCGTCACGAGGGCGTCGAAGCCCATGGGGGAGTGCAGGGACGCCCAGGTGGAGAAACCCCGCTCGGCCGCGCCCAGCAGGTGCATGGCCTCAAGGCCGGCGCGCAGGCGCGAGCGAGTGGCGGCCGACACCCTCGTCGCCTGGAAGTAGCCGGTCGGCTCCCGTCCCGTCACCCGCGCCCACAGGTCGTCGATGACCGA
Organism: Actinomyces israelii DSM 43320; assembly: GCF_000711965.1. GTDB lineage: Bacteria > Actinomycetota > Actinomycetes > Actinomycetales > Actinomycetaceae > Actinomyces > Actinomyces israelii. The sequence goes on along the minus strand of NZ_JONS01000016.1, from coordinate 88,854 downwards.
TCGGTAGAAGGACCGCGTCGCGGTCAGGGCCGCGCTGCCCCGCGCCCAGGCCCGCCACATCTCGACGTCGAGCATGGGCAGGGCCCACTCCAGGCCCAGCTGCTCGTAGGCCCGCATCGAGTTGTTGATGTACTTCGTCTGGCGCTCGCGGATGTTGTAGCCCTCGATGACGCTGCGCACGACCCGCCCCTGGGCCGCCGCGGTGGCCGCCGGCTGCGTCGTCGGGGCGGTCATGCCGCCGAGCGTCAGGGCGCGGCGCACAGGCGGCGCCGTCCAGGCGCTGCGCTCGGCCCGGCGGGCGCGCCCGCGCAGGGAGTGGTGGTGGCGCAGCAGCGCCCGGGCGATCGCCGCGCGGGAGACGGGCACCTCCTCGAGGAGCTTCTCGTCGTGCATATTGCCCACGATCGTGTGCCCGGGCAGGATGACGTCGCCCGGCCGCAGCACGCCGTCGTCCACGAGCCGGCACAGGGCGTACCAGTCCTGCACGTGCGGCAGGGCGGACAGGGCGCTGGCCTGGCGCAGGAAGGACGCCGTGCGCTCGGAGTTCCACACCTCCAGCAGGGCGGTGCGCTCGATCTCCACCCCGTGCCACGGGTAGCCGGCCGAGCGCGCCACCGACTGCGAGACCGCCATCTCCCGCGAGCCGGGCAGCCCGTAGGTGAAGGCCATCACGTCCTCCACCCCGTGCAGGCGCAGCCAGGCCACGAGCAGGCGCGAGTCCAGGCCCCCCGACAGGGGGATGGCAAGGCGTCGTCCGGCGGCGCGCTCCAGCAGGCGGCCCATGGCCGCGTCCAGGGCCTCCAGGAAGAGGCCGCCGAAGGCCTCGGGGTCGTCGACCTCGTCGTCGGCGTAGCGGAAGAAGGCGTAGTCGTCCTGGGCGGGGCGGCCCGTGGACCGGTCCACCGCGACCACGGCGCCCTGCTCCACCTGGTGGACGCCCTCCAGGAAGGTGCGCGGACCCGTCACGAAACCCGCGTCCTGAAGCTCCTCGAGCGCGGCGGGGCAGGCCGCCGGATCCTCCAGGGCGCCCAGAACCGCCTCCGCCGAGTCGGCCACGAGCAGGCGGCGGTCGTCGCCCCGCCCCGTCACCGTCCAGAACAGGGGCCAGGAGCGCAGGCGGTCAACGGCCAGGACGACGCGCTCCTCCTCCACGCGCACGGCCGCCAGGCGGCCCGGGTGGTCGCGCAGGACGGCGGGGGAGACGGGGTCGGCGCAGGGACGGTCCGCGCGCACCACGACGACGGCGCTATCGGCGCCGCCGGGGTCGGTGGAGCCGGAGCTCTCCGCCCAGCCGGGAGCCGTGAGCCTGAGATCGATTTGCACTACGCTCTCCTTGCTGCGCGGGCACCTCCAACGGGCATGGCTGAACGCAATCCTACCCACGCGTCCGGTCCTGCACCTGGCAGTCGCTCGTCCTATTAAGATCATGGGCGCAGTCACTGGCACGAGGGAGGACGCGTGAGCCGCGTGAGCGCTGGAGCTAATCTGGACAAGTCCCGCAGGCCGCGGCGCTGCGGTGGCGGCGCCCTCTTGGTTACTCGCATCCACCTGCCCGAAGCCGCAGCCGCCTCCTTCCGCCTGGACGGCGTTGAGCGTGCACTGGCGCGTCACGGAGTGCCCGTGCGCGTCCTGACCACGACCACTCCCGGGCGCGAAGGTGCGCCCGCGCCCGTGCCCGACGACCCCGAGGGCGTGCGCGTCTCGCGCTGGCCCGCTCTACGGGATGCCTCGGGCTACTTGCGCGGTTACCTGCCCTACATGTCCTACGACCTGCCTGTGGCCCTGCGTCTGGGGACGGCCAGTCGGCCCGACATCGTTCTCGTCGAGCCTCCGCCCACCACCGGCGTCGTCGTCCGGGCCGTGTGCGCCCTGCGCCGTTTGCCCTATGTCTGGTACGCGCCCGATGTGTGGTCCGACGCCACCGCCTCTACCGGCGCCTCGGACATTGTGGTTCGCGTCGTGCGGGCCATAGAGTCCTGGGCCGTGCGCGGCGCCGTTCGCGTCATTGCCGTCAACGAGGGCGTCGCCGAGCGGGCCCGCGCCATGGGGGCCCGGGACGTCGTCATCGTGCCCAACGGCGTGGACACCTCCACCTTCACCCCCGATGGTGCGCGGCCCGGTTCTGAGGAGCGTGTTGCCATGGGGCTGACCGGTCCCTACTTCGTCTATGCGGGCACCGCCTCGGAATGGCAGGGCGCCGGTGTCTTCGTCCAGGCTCTGGAGAAGGCCCGCCGCACGCACCCCACGGCCCAGATCCTCTACCTGGGGCAGGGCTCGGACTGGGAACGAATCGGCGATCTGGCTCGCCGGCTGCCCGTCGGACCAGACGGTCTGCCCGGCGTCGTTATGCACGGTCTTCTTCCCGCCCAGGAGGCCGCCCGCTGGCAGCGCGGTGCCGTGGCCAGCCTCGTGTCCATCATCCCGGGGCAGGGCTATGACTTCGCCTACCCCACCAAGGTCCTGGCAGCCCTGGGCTGTGGCGTGCCGGTCGTCTATGCCGGGACCGGACCGGTTGTGGCCGATGTCGAGCGTGAGCACCTGGGCTGGGCCGCGAGCTATGACGTGGACGCCGTCGCCCGGGCCATGGTCGCCGCGCTCGAGGCGCCTGACGATCCCGGGCGGGCCGCTCGCCTATCGTGCTGGGTGCTGGACAACCGCTCGCTGAAGGCCACCGGTGAGGCCGTGGCCCGGACCCTGCGGGCGGTGCTGTGTCCCTGATCCCGCCGGCATCCGGGATGTGATGCCTCCCTCTCTCGGCGGCGTGCCAGCACGGCTGCGCCTCTCGTCCAGTCCCGGTACCGGCGGCAGGCGCCCTCGTAAGCCCCCATGACAGTCCTGCGACCGGGGACCGGTGAAGACGGACATAGACTGTGTCCACCCCAACTACCCCTACCGGAGGAGCCATGCGCATTTCCGTTGTCGCCCTTGGCAAGATCGGGCTGCCTCTAGCGGTCCAGTACGCCGAGAAAGGACATGAGGTCGTCGGCGTGGACGTCAACCCCGTCACGGTGGAGGCCGTCAACGCGGGTCGCGAGCCCTTCCCGGGCGAGGCGCATCTCGCAGACAAGCTCGCGGCCCTGAGCCCGGCCACGGGCAGCGGCGCCCTGCGGGCCACCACCGACTACGCCGAAGCGGTTCCGGGCGCGGACGCGATCGTCCTGGTGGTGCCCCTGTTCGTCGATGACGCCACCTGGGAGCCGGACTTCACGCTCATGGACGCCGCCACGCGCTCCCTGGCCGAGCACCTGACGCCGGGCACGCTCATCTCCTACGAGACGACTCTGCCGGTCGGCACCACCCGCGGCCGCTGGAAGCCGCTCATCGAGGAGGTCAGCGGGCTGGTCGAGGGCGCCGACTTCCACCTCGTCTTCAGCCCCGAGCGGGTGCTGACGGGCCGCGTCTTCGCCGACCTGCGCCGCTACCCCAAGCTCGTGGGCGGTCTGGATGAGGCGGGCACGGCCGCCGGCATCGCCTTCTACGAGGACGTCCTCGACTTCGACCCCCGTCCCGACCTGCCCCGCCCCAACGGCGTGTGGGACATGGGTACCGCCGAGGCCGCCGAGATGGCCAAGCTCGCCGAGACCACCTACCGGGACGTCAACATCGGCCTGGCGAACCAGTTCGCCGTCTACGCCGACAGGGCCGGATTCGACATCGAGCGCGTCATCGACGCCTGCAACTCCCAGCCCTACTCCCACATCCACCGCCCCGGCATCGCCGTGGGCGGCCACTGCATCCCCGTCTACCCGCGCCTGTACCTGTCCACCGACCCCGACGCCTCCGTGGTGCGCACGGCGCGCCAGTTCAACGCCACCATGCCCGCCTACGTCGTGGGCCGCGCCAAGGATGTCCTCGGGGACCTCACAGGCCTGCGGACGGTGGTGCTGGGAGCCTCCTACCGCGGGGGCGTCAAGGAGACGGCCTTCTCCGGCGTCTTCCCCACCGTGGCCGCCCTGCGCGAGGCCGGCGCCGAGGTGCTCGTCCACGACCCCATGTACACCGACGACGAGCTCGCCGCCTTCGGCTGGGCCCCCTACCACCTGGGGGAGCGGGCAGACGTCGCCATTGTCCAGGCCGACCACCCCGAGTACCGCGACCTCGCCCCCGCCGACATCCCCGGAGTCAGGCTGCTGCTCGACGGCCGCCGCGTCACCGAGGCGGGCAGGTGGGCGGGCGTGCCCCGCCTGACCATTGGCGGTGGCGAATGATCCACGTCGTCGCAGGCGTCCTGCTGGCGGCTGCGCTCCTGGTCTCCCCCGGGCTGCTTCTGGCCCGGGTGGGGGGCGTGCGCGGCTGGGCCGCTGCCAGCGCCGCGCTGCCGCTGAGCTGCGCCGTCATCGGCACGTCCGAGATCCTGGCCGCGCTCGCCGGGTGGGCCTGGGTCCCCTGGGGCTGGGGCGTGATCGCCGGAGTGACGGCGCTGGCCGCCGGCATCCTCGTCATCGCCCGCCGCGTCTGGTCCGGGCGCTGGCCGCTGCCCGCCGGCCCGTCCCGGGGCGGGTCCGGTCCCCGGCGCCCCGACCTGCGGGTGCCGGCCGCAGTGGTGGCGGCGTGCCTCATCCTCGCCGTCGGGATACTGGCCGGCATGGGGTCGATGTCCACCCCGGCCCAGTCCTTCGACATTGTCTTCCACTTCAACGCCGTCCAGGCGATCCGGCAGCTGGGCAACGCCTCCAGCTTCGGCAGCATGGCGGCGCTCTACCAGGGCGCGCCCACCTACTACCCCACCGTGTGGCACGGGGTGGTCGCACTGCTGCCCGCTGATGTGGCTGTCGCCTCGAACTCGATGGTGCTCGTCGTGGGGGCCCTGGCCTGGCCGCTCGGCATCACCGGTCTGCTCGTCGAGGTTCTCGACGACGGCGCGCAGTCCCGCAGCCGCACCGCGATCGCGCTGGGCGCCGTCCTGAGCGCCGCCACGGTCGGCGCCCCGACCATGCTGCTGGGCACCCTGGCGGTGTGGGCCTACAGCCTGAGCGTGGTCTGCCTGCCCGGGGTTGTCGTCCTGGGCCTGCGCCTGCTGCGCTCCCTGCCCTGCGAGGGCGCTTTCGAGGACGCCTTCGCGCGGGACTCCCGGACGGCGCCGGCAGCGCCCGCGGAGTCCGAGGCGTCGGCAGAGTTGGCTGAGTTGGCGGAGTCCGCAGCACCGGCAGCACCGGCAGCACCGGCAGCGCCGTCTGTGTCGGCGGAGCCTGCAGCATCAGCGGAGCCCACAGAGCCCGCAGAGCCCACAGCACCATCAACGCCGTTCTCCGGTCTGCTCATGAACGGTCTGCTGTTCGTGGGCGGAGGGGCCGGAGTGGTCCTGGCCCACGGCGCGGGGACCTTCAACACCATGGTGCTCCTCGGGCCGCTGGCGGCCGTCCTCGTCGTCCGCCTGGTGCGCGCCGGCGGCCGGCGCAGGACGCTGACGCTGCGCGCCCTGGCCGTGCTCGCCGTCTTCGCCCTGCTGGGGGCGTGGAAGATGCGCGAGTCCCTGGCATGGGTCTGGAAGTATCCCCGCTCCGGGGGAAACCTGCTGGGGGCCCTTGGTCAGTCTCTGCTCGACCTGCCGCAGTACGGGCCGTTCGCCTTCAAGGGGATGCCGATGAGCATCGGGGTGCCGCTGGGCATCGTGGTGTGCGGCCTGGCCGTGCTGGCTGCCGTGCGCGTGCCCCGGGCGCGCCCGTGGCTGGTGACGGCCGCGCTGGCGCTGTTGCTCCTCACGCTCGTCGGCGGACCGCAGTGGTGGGGGCGCCGGATCGGGGCCCTGTGGTACCTGCAGAAGGCGCGCATCCAGCCGCTGGTCATTATCCCCGGCCTCGTCCTCGCCGCCATGGGGCTGCGCCATCTGCTCGACAAGCGCCCTGGGCGCAAGATGGTCGCCCTTCTTCTCGCGCTCGTGTGCGCCACGGCCGTGGGGCGCCTGCCACTGCACGCGAAGCTGGTGCGCTCGGTTCACGACGCCGACCGGATCGCCTACGGCATGATGCTCACGCCCGAGGACGTGGAGTTCATCTCGGGTCTGGGTGATCTCCTTCCCGAGGACGCCGTGGTCCTGGGGGCTCCTGCCAGAGGAGAGAGCTACCTGTGGTCGCTCGGGGGCGTCGATGTCCTCTACCCGCTGCGGTCGAGGCCGACGGTCGGATCGGCTGCGGACAGGCTCGCCGCCGTCGCCCCGGACCTGCGGCCGGGCTCGACGACCTGCCGGCTTCTGCACGAGGTCGGAGCCGAGTACTACCTGCGGACCGACCGGAGCGGGACCATGTGGGAGGATCGGCAGGCGCCTCTGCGCTGGGACAGGGCCCTGGCGGACTGGCCCACGGACGGCATGGAGCCGGTGGCGTCCACGAGCACGCTCAGCCTGTGGCGCATCACCTCCTGCGAGGGCTGAGCCCCGCGCCGAGATCGGTTCGCTTCCGGCTCGGGGCCGGCTCGGTCCAGTGCGGGGCCGATGACGGCCGGCAGCCGGCGCGCGCACCAGCCGTGCCGATCGCTGCGGTCGCCGGGCGGCAGCGCCGCGCAGTCCGGACGGTTTAAGGCGTCGCCGATCGTGTCGCACCCGCAGGGTAGCGTCCCCGACCATGAGACCCTCCCTGGACATCCTCGTTGACCAGTGCCTCGCTGAAGGCATCACCGTCTCCTGGGCCACGATTCCCAACGGCTGCAGGGGCCTGTACATGCTTCCTACCCGGACGATCTACCTGCATGCGAGTCTGCCCGACTGGATGGCGGTGCCGACTCTGATGCACGAGATGGAGCATGCTCGCCGCGGGGACGAGGGGCCGCAGCCGATCGCCGTCGAGACCCGCATAGACATGAGCGTCGCCTGCCGGTTGGTGGGTGTCGCCGAGTACATGGAGGCTGAGGCCCTGGTCGGCTCCAGCATCGGGGTGCTCGCCATGGAGCTCGAGGTCCCCACCTGGGTGGTGGAGGCCTTTCAGCGGTCTCTACGGCGCATAGTGGCGCATGGCGCGAGCGTCGTGGCCGCGAGGTGAGAAAGGCGACTCACGATATGAGCTCCCCGACCACCGTCCTGTAGCAGCGGACGCGAGTAGGGCCCCTCCACCGGAGTATCCGGTGGAGGGGCCTTGTCGTGCGCGCTCGTGGTGCGGATCAGTTCTCGGTGAGCCGGTCCTGCAGGGCCTGGTCCTGGCGGGTGACTCTGCCATCGAGGGCGCGGATGTCGGCGCGCAGGCCATCGGCCTGCGTCTCGACGCGGGCAACCCTGGTGGAGATTGCGCTCAAGGTGGCGTCCTGCCGCTCGACGTCGGTCTGTCTGGCCGTCTCAGCGGTGTCGAGCCGGGCCAGGACCGTCGAGAGCTGAGCGCGCACCTCGTCCAGGTCCTCGCGCAGGTGGGTGCCGTGCTGGTTGGTCACGCCGTCCCGGGCCGCGTCGGCAGCGGTCCGGGCGGCCTCGACGCGAGCCCAGAGCCTGGACAGGCCCTGCTCGACGCGGCGGGTCTGGGCGCGGATAAGCGCGCCCAGCAGCCCCAGGATCGCGGCGACCGCGACCGTGGAGGCGGTGACCACCTCCGGGGCGGTGAGCACCTGCACCACGGGGTGCGGCGCCGGCGTCATGCGGCAGCAGGCTCCGCCGTCGCGGCAGACTGCTCGACCCCGCCGGCGACCGGGCGGCCGATAATACGGGCGGTGTCGTACAGGCCCGCTGCGCCCAGGCCCAGGACCAGGCCGGAGCTGACGGAGGCGTAGATACCGGTACCCGCCAGGGCGTAGTCGGCCACGGACAGGGCTACGCCCAGGACGACGGCGGCCAGGGACGCCAGCCTGCTGGGCAGGCCGAGGTCCCTGGCCAGGGTCACCATGGCGACGACGGCGGGCGCGGTCGCCAACGCGGTGACTGCATCCATGCGCGTCGTCCCGGATCAGGCGGTCTCGGTGCCCGCCGCCTCACTCGCAGCCGCAGGGGCGGAGGCCGCCGCCTTGGGCTTGGGAGAGGGGGCCGGAGCCGCTGCGGCGAGGCGGGAGAGGTCGGCGCGCATGGCGACGACGTCGTCACGCAGCTTCTTCTGATCGAGCCGGATGTCATCCAGCGCCCAGATGACGTCGCCGGCGGGGTGATCGTTGGCCTTGCCGTAGCGCAGAGCGTTGCGGATCTCGGTGAGCAGGTTGACGGCTTCGGAAGCCATGAGTTCATCTCCTTCTCCGCCCCCTGCGGGGCGGCCGTAGTTGTACCAGGATCGGCAGGCGTTGCTGAAAGGAACGCCGTATGATTGATATGCACTCTGGGCGTTGCCCGAGTTGTAGCGGCTGCCCACGCGGCGAAGAGCCTCGTAGGAGTCGCCTTCCGACTTGATGAGATCGCGGAGGATGGAGCAGCCGACTTCGGAGCTCTTCTCCGGGTCCCACCAGTGCCTGTCCGGGTCGTTGAGGAAGTAGCCCGGATAGGTGATCTGCAGAGGGCCGACACCGTTGGAGGTGTGACCGTTGGAGATCAGGGCGTAGAACTGTCGGAAGTTCTCCTCCGTGACCTCGCCCGCTCCGCTCATGGCGCCGCCGGCGTCGTGGCCGTATATGTTGGCGCCCTTCTCGCCCGTCTCCATCTGGAGGCAGGCGAGCGCTGCCCACCAGGGGCAGCCGACGGTGTCGGCGGCCCTCAGGACGGCGGCCTGGATGCTGGAGAGCTGGTAGTCGGACGCCCCGCCCGAACCGCTGCCGCCGGTGCCGGTGTAGCGCAGGCACGTGGACCACTTGGCGCCCCGTGTCAGCGGGTGGGAGGAGTACTTCGACAGGCGGGACTCGCCGCCATTGTCATCGGCGCTGCTGCCGTCGCCGCCGGCGCTGCCGTAGATACTGCCCGCCGAGTCGATCCACAGCTCTGCAATGGTCGGGTTGTACGGATCGAACGAGTCGTCGCCCGAGTCACGGACGGCCATGGCTACGTGACCGCTGTCGCCGGCGGTGCGCAGCAGGAGGTCGCCGACGCGGAAACCGCCGTCCGGCACGTTGCCGGTCCAGGTGCTGCCGATATTGGAGAAGCCGCGAGAGGCGGCCTCTGCGGCGAGGGACCCGGTCCAGGTGCTGCGGGGGAAGTACGGGTACTTGGCTCCGCACTGGTGGAAAGCGATGTTGTAGGCGCCGGCCACCGCGGCGGAGCAGTCCGCCTCGCCCGGGCCGGTCAACCACCCCTCCCAGTTGCTGTTGTCGTACGCCGACCAGCGCCTCGGCTGGGAGTAGCCGACGCCGCCGAAGTCGTTCGTCCGGCACCAGTACCGCATCTCGTTGGCCGCGTACTCATTCACGGCAGTCATACACATTCACCTCCGTAGTGGTCGAGGCCGGTCTTGGCCCTGTGCGGCATTGCGTTCTCCTTTCCGTGCGGTGATTTGAGGGATTTGAGGATGGTCATGGGGAGGCCCGCAGTGCGGGCGAAGACTTGCTGGGCGATCGGCTTCTCGCGCGCGGGAAAGAGATCTCCGCCTCGCTTTCCGCGCCTGCGGTGCTTCGATCGGCTTCTTGCGCGTGGGAGAGGGGCGGCTCGACGGGGACGGCCTGTCTGCGGCGTGCGGCGTCGTTCCAGGGCTGCTTCTTCGCGTCGTCGCGATACACGTCCGCCCCAGGCTGCTGCAATGCTGCCTGGGGCGCTGGAGACTGATACTCACCTGGGCACAGTGGTGCCCTCGAAGCGTGACACCCAAGTTAGCACATCGAGTGCGCACCTGCAAGATGGGTACGAGGCGGCGTGGCGATCATGCTCGGGCTTCCTCACCAGCGAGGCGCTGATTGATGTCGACGAGGTTGACGAGGCTGCCGCGCGCTGCCACGTGGCCACGGCGGACCCACTGCCTCAGGGTAGCGGCGGTGAGGCTCGGGTGGATGGTGAGGGCGTGCTGCCTGGTGACCCAGTGGGTACCGGTCGTGGTGGTCGTGATGGTGTGGTGGCGGGCTGCGTCGATGGTGCGTCCATCGGGCCACCAGGTGTCGCAGGCGGCGCAGGTGCGCCAGTCGGTCAGGCCGCGATCGGTAGCGGCCTGGAAGAGTGCGCCGCCGCAGGCCGGGCACCGGTGGCCGGGGTCGGCCTGGTCGGTATGGCCGGTGAGACGGGCGAGCCTGTCCCAGCAGGTGGTGAGGTCGTCCAGCAGCGCGTCGGCGTCCCCGTACTCGGCGGTCCACCAGTGGACGGTGGCGGCGAGGTAGACGGCGGGCGGGAGCGTGCGAGTCTCGCCCCTGAGCGAGGCGACGGCATCAGCCCACCCGGCGAGAATGACGGTGATTCCCTGAGCGCTCCTGGCGCCGGCCATGCCCTCGTCCAGCTCATCGAGGCGTGCGGCGAGTCCGAAGGGGAGCCGCTCGGCCGGGGCGCTGGAACGCCGGACGGCGCGTGGCGGGCCTCCGGCGGTGGCGGTGGCGGCGTCGTCGAGGTGCGTCATCCACCGATGGATATCGACGCACATGGCTGCGGGTGCGGGGTGGCGGGTCACGGGCGTGTCTCCCTGGTGTGTTCGTGCGGTTGAGTCGGAGATGTTCCTGCTGGGACGCGCCGGAGGCGCTCCCCACCTGTCCGGCGGCTGCCGGCCGTCACCGGCGAGTCGCGGGACGGTTCCGGCGCCCCGGCGGTGATGAGCCTGCGGACGTCTCCGGACCGGTCGGCGCCGGGGGCGAGGGCGGCCGGGGCGCGGCCGATGGCCGCCCAGGCGCGTGCCTCGGCCCGGGGGCGGTCGGCCCCGGCGCCGATGGCGGCGGTGGCGGCCCGGCGCCAGGCGAGCTCGGCGGCGACGTCGCCTCCGAGGCCGTCGGGGATGAGCGGCCCGTGGGCGGCGGCGTCGGCGCGGATGCGGGCGACGCGGGTCTGGCGGTCGCCGTGGCGGCGGTCCTGGATGGCGGCGGCCAGGTCGGCGGCCTGCACGAACCGGCCGCCGACGGAGGCGATCCGGGTGGCGGCCGGGAGCACCTCCCGGTCCTCGGGGCCGAGCACGGCCGTGGTGCCGTCGGGGCGGGTCACCGGGGTGCGTCGCCCGCCGGCGCCGATGGTGGTGAGCGGGGCGGCGTTCAGGACGGCCGCCCACACGTCGGGGCTGGCGTCGGCCAGGCCGGCCACGCCGGCTCCGCGCAGGAGGCGGATGGCCTGCTCGCAGGCGGCTGCGGTGACGGTCACGATGCCTCCTCCTCGACGACGCGGCGGTAGTCGGCGGGCGTCCACAGGTCGTTGACCACGGCCCTCCAGTCGGCCTCGGTCAGGTTGCCGGTGTTGCCCAGCGGCGAGACGGCGCATGGTCGTCGGCGGCGCCGGGCTTGAAGGCTGAGCTGGTCGTAGTGCTTGCGGAGCTTGGGCAGGCTCAGGATGTTGGCGGACCAGAAGTCGTCACGGGCCGCCCAGTCGATGGCGGCGACGCAGTCGGCGACGGTGCGGCCGTCACGGTCGAGCATGAGCCGGGCCGCGGTTCTCCAGGCCCTGGTCACGGCGGGGCGGCGGCCGGTGCGCTCCTGGACGGAGCCGGCCATGTGCTTACACACCTGCTCGACGTCGTCGCGTACCGGCTCGGCCGACCTGGTCGGCTCCGCCGGGCGGGACTGGTGGGCGTCGGCGGGGTCCGCGTCAATGATGTCCGCGTCGGCGTCGTCGGCACCGGGCTGGTCCGCCTCAGGGCCGGCCTCGGGCCGGGACTGGCCGTCGGGAATCCGCAGCACGTTGCTCCCGTCGGCGAGCGGCTCCTGCTTCCCTGATCCTGCTTCCCTGGTCCCTGCTCCTTGCTCCGGGGGTGAGCCCTCAGTGAGCCTGTCGTGAGGACGTGGCGAGACGTCCGTGAGGGTGCAGGTCTCGGCGTCGTAGTGCGGATATCTTGGCTTTGAAGGGCGATTGATCCGCTGGTGCCGGGCCCACGAGACGACTTGCAGGTATCGACGCCCGTCGGGGCCCTCAAAACGGATGATCAGTCCCCGTTCCGCAAGCTGCTCGAGTCCCGCTTGAACCCTCAGTGAGCCCTCGGCGAGGGGGTCGAGAGGGAACAGGTCGCACTGGATCAGCTGCACGGAATCGCGGCCCACGCCGTTGTCGTCGACGTAGGACCACAGGCCGATGAAGAGGAGCCGGTTCTCGATGCTGAGGGCGGCGACGTCGTCGCTGCGCCAGAAGTCTGGCTTGATCGTCCGGATTCTCATCGTGCTGCTCCCTGCTCTACGTCCCTGCTGAGGCTGCTGTCGGGGCTCACCGAGTCCTCGGTGAGGCTCCGTGAGCCCTCAGTGAGGGCTCCGATACTCATGACGCCGCCTTTGGGCTGCCGCGGCCGGTGCGGCACGGGGCGTCGTCCTCGAGCCGTTCGACGGCCTGCTCGGCCAGGTGGCGGAGCCAGTGCCCGGCGCGCAGGTGGTCGGTGGACTCGACTGCCGGCTGGCCATCCACCAGGTGGTCCAGGACGTCGTCGGCTGCATCCTGCCGTCGGACAGGGTCGATGTCCGGGTCTGTGCTCAGCCAGGCCGTGAGCGAGTCCAGACCCTCCTCGTCCAGGATGGTGACGGTATCGACGTCGCGCTTCCTCACGACGTCGAACGTCCTGCTCCCGTGACCGTTCACGGCCAGCATGCCTCCGTCCTGGAGGGCGATCCGTCCCACCAGGTGCCGGCGGTCCTCCACCCGGGCGGCGGTGATCAGCACGACCCCGCTCATGCCTGCGCCCCTTCCTCGTGCGCGCAGTCGTCGTTGTGGTCGAGGTTCACGCCGAAGCGGGCGGCGAGGCGGACCAGACCCTTCGGGGTGACGCGGACCGTGTGGGTGGCGTGGACGTCACCGGTGCCCTGGTCCTCGTACTTGCCCAGGCGCACCCGCACGAGTCCGGCCTCGACGGCCCTCTGGTAGGCGCGCCACCGGCGGTGGCCCTTGGGCTTGTAGACCCACCCCATGGATTCCATGACGGTGAAGAGGCGGTTCCGGCCGGTCCTGGCGCCGGCGCGCACCAGGGTTTGAGCGACCGTTGCCACGGAGTAGTCGTCGCCCGAGGACAGGAAGTGGTCGAAGCTGCGGGCCTTCGGGACGAGAGCCCTGTTCTCGGCCTCGACCCGCTCGCGCCGGGCGCGCTCCTCCCTCAGGATGGCGGCCAGACGGGTGGCGCAGTCCGGCCCGGGCGGGGCGGTCTCGGTGGCGGCCGGGGAGACGGCGACGCTCATGCCGCGCCTCCCTCGTCGTTCCCGGCGGCGGCGATGACCTCCGCCTCCGAGGCCCGGCGCAGGGCGACGACTGCGGTCCGGCGGTCATGCCGCCCGTCCATGCTGAGGCAGACGCACAGGCGCCCGTGGCTGACATAGCGGAAGGCCTCGACATAGCCCGCCCCCAGCGCCAGGCGGAGCGCCTGGTCCTGGTCTGCGCTCCTGTCGCCGACAGACAGGTGCAGCGTCCATGCGGGCCTTCTGCCGGGCATGACGGCGGCCGTGGGGTTGCTGACCCGGAGCCCGAGCGTCTCCAGACGCTCGACCTCCGTTCGCATCGCGTCAATCGCCCCGACCAGGGGGCTCGCAGTAGTGGGGCTCGTAGTAGTACCGGCCATGGTTTGGACCTTTCTTCTGGGTCTCGCCCTCATCTGTCGCCACGGGTGAGGACGTCTCTTCTGGGGTGGGGGATCAGGGGCGCGGCGCCTCGACGGCTCGGCTCACGGACTGAGAGGGCATCGGCGTTGCGCGTCCGTCAGGCCTCCTCCGTGGGGCCGCGAGCGGCTCGGCGCGCCGGAAGAACTCGGATGCGGGCACGCCGAGCACCTCGCCGATGGCCGTCACGTGGCTGGTCCTGAGGTCGCCGGCCTTGAGATGGCGGCCGAGGTAGGCGCGCTTCACGCCTATGCGCCGGGCGAGGTCGGTGATGCTGACGCCCTGGCGCGCCATCTCGGCCCGGATCTCGGCCTCGACATCCATGCGGGAGCCTCCTCTCGAACGGTCTGTTCGCTTTCACGAACACCGATGCCTCAAGATTGCTCGTATTCACGCACGTTGTCAAGTCGTTGCTCTTGGGTGCTCGCATATGAGATCATTCTGCGATGGGACAGAAGCCGCTCGACTCGCACCCGATCGACAGGGCTCTTGCGCAGATCCTCGACGAGGCGCTGAGCACCTCGGACTACAGTCTTCGGGCGCTGTCTCGCGCCTCAGGGGTGAGGCTGACCAGGCTCGGGGACGTCCTCAGACGCGGCAAGTCGATGACCACCGGCGAGGTCGAGCAGATCAGCCACGCTCTCGGTCTGGTCGCGTGGGAGGTCGTCCAGGAGGCCGAACGGCGTATCGACACGCCCACAACGGCGGGCGCCGGTCACAGCTCGGCCGCATCCGCGCCGGGCGCCGTGGTCCCGATCGGGACGGGGCGGGCGGTGGTGGACCTGCCCGCGGACGCGCTGGAGCGGGCCGCGGCGCAGCACGTCAGAGGCGACGTCGAGGCCGAGGCCGACGCGTTCAGCGACCTGCCGTAGACGAGCGCTCCCCGGATTGCTGCGGCTCCGGCCGGGCCCCGTCGCTCCTGCGCGCGGCGGCGGGCCGGCTCGTTCGAGCGCGGCGAGCGCCCCGAGCGCGCCCGGCAGGTCCCGGATGGGGCACACTTGGCCCAGTCCGCGGAAGGATACGGAAGGATCCCCAGTGAGCCGCACGAACGTCGTCGCCGTCGTCGTCGCCTACAACCGTCAGGAGCTGCTGCGCCGGTGCCTCGACGGCCTGTCGGAGCAGACCGTGGCGCCGACGGGCACGGTCGTGGTGGACAACGCCTCCACCGATGACTCCCGCGAGGTCGCCTCGACCCACCCGCTGGGCGCACACGTCGTCGAGCTCCCCACCAACACCGGGGGCGCGGGCGGATTCGCCGCCGGCATCGCGCGCGCCCTCACGCGCTTCCCGCGGGCCGACTGGATCTGGATCATGGACGACGACACCGTCCCCACCGCGACCGCCCTGGAGGCCCTCGTCCGGGCCGCCGAGGCCTACCCGGGGGCCCCGGCGCTGCTGGCCTCCAGGGCCGTGTGGACCGACGGCACCGAGCACCCCATGAACCGCCCGCGCACCCGTCCCGCGCTTCCGCCTGCGCTCCACCGCCACGCCGCGCTGGTCGGCGCCCGGCAGATCCGCACCGCCTCCTTCGTGTCGATCCTGCTCGACGCGCGCGCCGTGCGCGAGGTCGGCCTGCCGCGCGCCTCCTACTTCCTGTGGAACGACGACTTCGAGTACACCTCCCGGATCCTGCGGGGGCGGATCGGCCTGTACGTGCCGGCATCGGTCGTGCACCACCTCACCAGGGCGCTGGGCTCCTCGGACGCCGACCCGGGGGAGCGGTTCCGCTTCGAGGTCCGCAACAAGATCTGGACCTTCCGCGACTCCGAGGGGCTCGGGGCCCTGGAGCGGGCGGCCTATGAGGCGGCCACGGCCCGCCGCTGGCTGCGCGCGACGGTGAGCTCGGCCGACCGCGGCGCGCTGTGGCGGGCGGGCCGCCAGGGCCTGCTCGAGGGGCTGGCGCGGCCCGCGGGCAACGCGGAGGTCTTCCTGGGCACGCCCGTCCAGGCCGACGTCGCCGCCGTCGAGGCCGCGGCCCGGGCCGCCGGAGAGGCCGGCGGCGCCGGTCGGCGCCGGAGCGCCGCCGAGGCGGACGACGGGGCGCAGGCCGCATCGAGCCCGCCGGAACACGCGGGCGCTGCGGACACCGATGCAGGTCCCGGTGCCGACTCCGACCCCGATGCGCCCGCCCCGCCGTTCAGCGTGCTGCTGCCGGTCTACCGGGGAGACCGCGCAGACTTCCTGCGCCGCAGCCTGGCCTCGGTCACCGTCGAGCAGACCCTGCGCCCCGACGAGGTCCTCATCGTGCGCGACGGGCCCGTGCCCGATGAGCTGGAGGACGTGCTCGCCCGCGCGCGCCGGGGCGAGCTGAGCGGCGCCGTGCCGGTGCGGGTGCTCGAGCTGGCCGACAACGCGGGCCTGGCGCTCGCCCTGGAGGCCGGACTGGCCGAGGCGACCCATGATGTGGTCGCCCGCCAGGACGCCGACGACATCTCCGTCCCCGAGCGCTTCGCCACCCAGCTGCCGCTCATCGCGGCCGGGTACGACCTGGTGGGCTCGGCCATCCAGGAGTTCGACGACGAGGCCGACGCCGGCGGCGTCATCCGCCGCCAGCCCTCGGATCCTGCCCAGATCCGCCGCGTCCTGGCCCTGCGCGACCCCTTCAACCACCCCTCGGTCGTCTACCGGGCGGCCGCGGTGCGCGCCGCCGGCGGCTACCAGCCCCTCGACCTCATGGAGGACTACTGGCTGTTCGCCCGCATGATTCACGACGGCGTGCGCGCCACCAACGTGCCGCAGGTCCTGGTGCGCTACCGGGTGGGGGCGGGCGCCTACGCGCGGCGCGGGGGCCTGCGCCTGCTGCGCAGCGAGCTGGAGATCCAGTCGAGGATGCGCCGCACCGGCATCACCACGGCGCCCCAGTACGCGCGCAACCTCGCGGTGCGCGCGGGCTACCGCCTGGTGCCGACCGCGGCGCGCCAGGCGGCCTACCGCGCCGCCCAGAGGGTGCTGCTCAGGCGCACGCGGTAATGCGGTACAAGGTCGCGTTCCCGATCTTCAGGACCGGCTCGAAGCCGTTGCCGGGCCGGATGCCGGACAGGCCCGGCTCCATCGGGTGGTTCAGGATGGCGCGGCCCTTGAAGTCCAGGACGTAGTCCACGCCGAGCTCCTTGATCGCGGGGCAGATCTCGGGGTTGAGACGCACCTCGTCGAGGCTGTCCTCCAGGACTTGCAGGGCCGGGCTCGTGGCGCTGTAGGAGGTCATGTGCCTGGGCAGCGTGTTGACGCCGGTGAGCGCGTAGGCGAGTGAGCCGCCTCTCCACGGGTCGGCCAGGACGACGTCGTCCGGGCCGAGCAGGTCAGGCAGCTGGTTTACGACGGCGAGCTCGTCGGTTGTCAGCAGGAGCGACTTGTCAGTCAGACGGAACGTTTGCCCCAGACTCTTGATGTTGTGGGACATCGCGGCGCTGCAGGGCCCCTGCCAGGCGAGCACGACGATGGCGACGACGGTCAGCGTTGCCCGGATGCCGGTCACCGTTCTGACGGCGTGCGCCGCGCGGGGCAGCGCAGGGATGATGGCGTCGGCGAGGGCGCACGTGCCGACGCCCGCCAGCGGCAGCGCCGTGACCATCATGAGCGAGATCAGGCGATTAGGGTCGGAGTACCAGAATCCTGTCAGGTTGTACCGCAGCTCACTGAACGGCTGGGAGACGTTCATGACATACAGCCCGCAGAGCACGGCGTGCAGCGCCGCCACCCACCACAGGCTCGGGCGGCGCCAGGCCGCGAAGAAGCCGACGGCGACCAGGAACGCCAGCAGCCAGACGATAGCGGTGGTGTCCGGCGCGCTCGTCACCGCCTCGCCGATACCCCCGGACACGGAGGTGTGCGGTGCCCAGTACGAGACGCCTCTGGAGGCGCGCAGCGAAGGAGCGGCGAGGAACCACGATCCCGCGGCCAAGACCACCGTCAGGACGCACGTCCGGACAGCTCGGAGCGCGTCATGGCGCGTCCTGGCGGAGACGGTCATGGACACGGTGCGGGCCGCAGCCGCAATCACCGCGGCCAGGATCGCGACGACGAGGAGCGAGGGATGCGCCAGCACCATCCCCGCGCATCCGCCTGCCGCCATGAGCCACGGGACCGCCCGGCGTGACAGCGGCATCCGTGGGTCGACGGCGGCCACCGCGGTCAGGAGGATGCCCGGAAGCACTGCGGTCGCCAGGAACACCGGGTACAGGATGCCCCAGGACAGGACGAGCAGCGGGAACGCCGGCGCCGCGGAGGCGAGGACGGCGGATGCGATCCGCCCGGCTCGGCGACCTGCCGTGAGGGCGCTCGTCAGCGCGATGATCCCGGAGGTCCACACGAGGCCGGCGACCGCGAACATGACGGCGTTGGTGGCCAGGGGGATACTCGTGGTACCCGATATGCGCATGGTGAGCGCCACAAGAGTATGCCAGGCCAGGGGGTAGATCGCTCCGTTGGAGACGACCATGTCGAAGCTCAGGGTCGAGGCGTTGCCGGTGTCGAGGATCCAGCGCACGGCGTTGAGGTGGAAGACCGCGTCATAGGTCTGGGAGAAGGCGTCCGGCGCCTTGATGAGCCGAACGCAGACCATCGTCATGAGGGCGGCCGAGAGCACCCACAGGCCGAGGTCGCCGAGCAGGTCGGAGGCGGCGCTCCGGCATCGGGCAGTCCACGCGCCCATGCGCCCAGGAGAGGGGGCGGGCGCCGCGGACTCCTTGGCGGCGGCCTTTGTTCTCGCGGAGGGCCCGTCGGCCGGGGCGGCGGGCTCATCCGAGGCGGCCTTGCCGGGCTCGGACGAGGCCCTCGCTCCGGGCCCGGCAGCGGGGATGCCCCCACCCCGGCGGGAGGCCAGGAGCGTGCTCGCGTGGTGCACGGCCAGAGCCGCCAGAACTGCGATGACGCTCACGCCCGCCACCGGGCCAGGGCCCCAGGCCAGCCCCACCATGGGGGCGATGATCCCGGTTCCGGCAATGATCGCCACAGACAGGGGCGGCGCCACTGCCACCGCTACTCGGACGGGGAGGCGGGCCGCGGCAGTGATGAGGCCGCCGGGTAGGTACAGCAGAACCGCTGCGACGAACAGGGGAAGCAGAAGATCGCTCCAGCTGGCCATGAGGATCCTTTCGGGCTGGCGGGTGTAGCCGCTCACTGAAGGCGCGGAAGCGCCTCAGACCCCGCCGAGGCGGGTGGGGATGGGACAGGTGGGGTAGACGTGAAACTGTTCGTGATTCTTGCTCATTGCCGCGGTGAGCATCACTGCTGTCTCACCGTGCAGATGTGATTGTAGTGCCGCGGGGCTGTGCCGTCTGAGTCTCTCCTCCTGCTGTCCCTGAACCTGCTCGGGCGCCCTGCACGTCGTGGGCTACTCGCAGGCGGTGATGCGGTAGAGGGCCGCGTCGCCCTGTTTGGCGACGAGCTCGAAGCCCGGGGCGGTGTCGAGGCGGGCGAATCCGGGGAAGGGCTTCTGGTTCGAGATCGTCTTGCCGGGGAAGTAGAGCGCGTAGGTGGCGCCGATCTTGTTGACCGCCGGGCAGACGGTGGGGTCCGTGGCGGCCTTGTTGAGCTTGTCCTGGACGATGTAGAGCTCGGGGTCGTGCCGGTGGAGCAGGTGCTTCACGCTGGTGTCGACGCCGGCGAGGGCGTAGGCGAGGGCGGCGCCCGACCTGGGGTCGACGGCGACCACGGCGTTCTTGTCGACCAGGCCCGGGAGCTCGTCGATCAGGGCGCGCTCGTCGGGGGTGAGCGAGGAGGAGCCCGGTGAGAACGTGTAGGTCTGCTCGAACAGCCACACCGTATTCGACATTGCGCTCGACAGCGGCCCGGTCAGCGCCAGGGCGGTGACCACTGCGGGGTAGGCGGCCCATCGCCACCACGACAGGACGCGGACACGCCTGGCAACACGCTTCGCAGGGATGAGACGTCGGCCCATCCCGAGCGCCCAGCGCGCGGCGATGAGCATGCCCAGTGCCGCCAGGGGCACGGCGGTGACCGGGATCAGAGCCGCCAGGCGATTGGAGTCGTTGTACCAGATGCCCACCAGGAAGAAGCGCTGGTTCGCTTCCGGAGTGGATCGAGCGATGACGTACAGGACGCTCGTGGTGGCGTGGAGGGCGGCCAGCCACCTGTACCCATCGGTTCGCAGCGCCGCGACGAAGCCGACGAGGGTCAGTACGGCGGGCACCCAGATCACCCATAGCTGTGCGGGTGTGGCGGTCACGGCCTCGCCGATGGAGCCGCTCGCCGCATAGCTCGGGCCCCAGATCGCCGCCCCCTGGGGCGGCCGCATGACGATCCAGGTGAGGACCAGGGCGGTCGCCAGGCCGCCGGCGGCGAGCCCCTGGCGGCGGAGCGCGCCCGCGGGGCGCTCGCCGGGTGGGGTGCGCAGGGTGGCGGCCAGCCTTGCCATGGTCAGGATGACGAGGGCGATCAGGAGCGTGGCGACGGTGTTGGGCTGGGTCAGTCCGAGACCCCCCACGCCGAGAACACCCACCGGCAGGAGAAGGCCGTTCGATCGGCTACCGGGCTGAGCGCCGATGGGCACCAGGTCGCGGGCGGCGGCCAGCAGCGCGGGGAGCAGGGCGACGGACAGGAAGTTCGGGTAGAGCACGCCCCAGTTCAGCAGGAGGAAGGGGAAGGCGGCGAAGCTGCCGGTCATGACCGCGGCGGTGAGCAGGGCCAGGGGGCGCCCGCGGAAGAGGATGTGCGTCAGCGTCAGGCAGCCGGAGGTCCACACCAGGCCCGCCACGGCCAGCACCATCGCATTGGTTGCCAGGGGGATGTCCGTCGCACCGCACAGCTTCATGGCCGCGGCGATGAGCGTGTGCCAGCCGAGTGGGTAGACGCTCCCCTCGGGGGCCTCCATGAGAAAGCGGAGCGACGAGGCGTTGTCCGTCTTGAGGATCCACTCCACGGCATTGAGGTGGAACACCGCGTCATAGGTCTGGGAGATGGCGTCGGGGGTGTTCAGGACGCGGCCCACGGTGTATCCGGTGAGGGCGGCCGACAGCGGCCACGCCACACACCAGGTGGCGACGGGGGCGGACTGCTGGTGGGGGCCCGCCGTTGGGCGCTCGGGGCGCCGCCTGGAGATCCAGAGCCTGGCCGCCAGGAGGGCGAGGCTCGTCAGCGCAGTGACCGCCGCGATCGGCCCCGGGCCCCAGGCCAGTCCCACCACGGGCGCCACCACGCCGGTCCCGGCGATGATGGCGATGGAGATCGCCGGCGCCATGGCGACGACGAGGGATGCTCGCAGCCTCGCGGCTGCGCCGACGAGAACGCCGGGAATGAACAGCAGCGCAGCGGCTGCGGTGAAAACAGGAATGAGTGAGGGCCACACGGAAGCAGAGTTTACGCTCACATCAGGGACATGCTTGCAAGGCCGGCCGGGTCGCCCCTATTCGCGGGTTGTGATGCGGTAGAGGGCCGCCCTTCCCCGCCCGGAGACGGGTGCGAAGCCGTCGACGGCTGGCGGGCTCGTAAATCCTTCGAAACCGTCCCGGGGCCGATCGCCTTTCCCGGGAAGTGGAGGACGTAGTGGGCGCCGGGGCTGCTCAGGGCGTCGCCCGCTCGCGGATCGATCGCAGCGAGGCGGAGCCTTGCGCCGACTATGCTGTGCGGGTCCACCGCGACGGCCTCGCCCTCGCCCACGAGATCAGGAAGTCTCTTGATGAGCGCCATCTCGTCAGATGCTGGGAGCGGGGAGTCCGCATTCATAATGTGTGCGGACTCGAGCCTGCGCAGGGCCTGGGAAGGCGACTAGTTGGCGGGACCGAAAAGGACCAGGACAGCCACGAGAGCGCCGTGGGTCACTCGCCGCCGACTGCTCGCCTCCCGGAGTCGAAGGGCGGGGTGCTGCCGCGCCGCCCAGTCGGCGACGGCGCCGACGACCGCGGGGACCGCCATGATCCGGACAATGGGCTGCCACTGTGGCGTTGAGGCGACGACCTTCCCAATAACGGAGCTTTCCCCGATGACGGCGCTCATGGCACTGTCGGGCTCCATGAGGCGGCCCTCCGTGGAGGCCGCAGCGCGACCCAGAGCCCGATGACGACGGGGACCAGGGCGGCGCTGGGCCCCCATGACCCACTCCACGGCATTGGGGCGGAGCACGACGTCGAAGGTCTGCGAGATGGCGTCGGGCGTGTTGGGCTCGCGCGCCACGAGCCAGGTCGTGATCAGGGCCGCGGCCCCCAGGGAAGGATGCAGACCGGGACGTCGGCCGGCGCCCGGCGCCGCGCCCGCGGCGCCGGGCGGTCGGGGTGAGATTGGACCGATCGCGCGGGGGCCGGTGCCCGATCGGCTACGATCGGGCTACTGCCTACGCTACGGAGGGACAATCACGGTGAACCACGACATCGTCATCGTCGGCTCGGGCCTGTTCGGCCTGACGGTCGCGGAGCGATGCGCCAACGAGCTGGGCCTCAAGGTGCTCGTCATCGACAAGCGTGACCACATCGGCGGCAACGCCTACTCCGAGCCGGATCCGAGAACCGGCATCGAGGTCCACAGGTACGGCGCCCACCTGTTCCACACGTCCAATGAGCGCGTGTGGGAGTACGTGAACCGCTTCACGTCCTTCACCCCCTACGTGCACCACGTCTACACCACCCACGACGGCGTGGTGTACCCCATGCCGATCAACCTCGGCACGATCAACCAGTTCTTCTCCGCCGCCTACTCCCCGGACGAGGCCCGCGCCCTGATCGCCGAGCAGGCCGGCGAGCTGGCGGGCAAGGACCCGGAGAACCTCAATGACAAGGGCATCAGCCTCATCGGGCGCCCGCTGTACGAGGCCTTCATCAAGGACTACACCGGCAAGCAGTGGCAGACGGACCCCAAGGACCTGCCCGCCTCCATCATCTCGCGCCTGCCCGTGCGCTACACCTACGACAACCGCTACTTCAACGACACCCATGAGGGCCTGCCGACCGACGGCTACACCGCCTGGCTGGAGAAGATGGTCGACCACCCCGATATCGAGGTCGCCCTCGGAGCGGACTTCTTCGACGAGTCCCAGCCCTACAACAGGGCGGCGCTCAGGGGGAGGGTCCCGATCGTCTACACCGGGCCCCTGGACCGGTACTTCGACTACTCGGCGGGCGCGCTGAGCTGGCGCACCATCGACCTGGCCACCGAGTACCCCGACACCGGGGACTTCCAGGGCACGAGCGTCATGAACTACCCGGACGCCGACCGCGAGTACACCCGCATTATCGAGCCGCGCCACTTCCACCCCGAGCGCGACTACCCCGCGGACAAGACCGTCATTATGAAGGAGTACTCGCGCTTCGCCGAGGAGGGCGACGAGCCCTACTACCCGGTCAACACCCCGGAGGACCGCGAGAAGCTGCTCGCCTACCGCGAGCTCGCCGCGGGGGAGCAGGGCGTCGTCTTCGGCGGACGCCTGGGCACCTACAAGTACCTGGACATGCACATGGCCATCGGCTCGGCCCTGTCGGTGTTCGACAACAGGATCGCCCCGCACTTCCGGGACGGCGCCGCTCTGAACGGAGAGGGGATCGAGGCATGAGCACCACCACACGCGTTCTGCAGAGGTTCGTCCTGCCCGCCGACGGCGACTCCGACATCCTGCCGCTGTACGCCGAGGGCGAGATCATCTCCGTGGCTCCCGTCACCAAGGAGGACCGCGATGACGAGACCGCCCAGATCGGCATTGCGGAGACCACGCACCAGAGCCCCGGCCAGATCGTCTCGCGCTACAGCTACCGGATCCCGGCCCAGAGCCGCTCCTCCTTCGGCACCTACTTCAACGCCTTCCCCGCGGCCTACTGGCGGCGCTGGACGATCGTGGAGCGGGTGATTCTGCGGGTGACCGTCTCCGGCTCAGGCTCCGTGATCGTCTACAAGTCCAATGCCCGCGGCGCCTCGCACCGCGTCGACTCCGCCCGCATCGCCCCCGAGCCCTCCGAGCTGGTCTTCGAGCTCTCGCTCAACACCTTCGGCGACGGCGGCTGGTACTGGTTCGACGTCGCGGCCGACTCCGAGGACGCCGTCGTCGAGGCCGCCCGGTGGGAGGCGCAGGTGCCCGCCGAGACCCCCCGGGGCAGGGCGACGATCGGTATCACCACCTACAACCGCCCCACCGACTGCGCCACTGTGCTCGGCCAGCTGGGCGCCTCCGACACCCTCCCGGAGGTGCTCAAGGAGGTCGTCGTCGTCGACCAGGGCAATAAGAAGGTCGTCGACGACGACCGCTTCCCGGCCGCCCGCGAGTCCCTAGGGGCGGGCCTGCGCGTGATCAACCAGCCCAACCTCGGCGGCTCCGGCGGCTTCTCGCGCGGCATGTACGAGGCCATGGAGGGCGGCGCCGACTACGTCCTCCTGCTCGACGACGACGTGCGCGTCGATCCCGAGGGCATTGTGCGGGCCGTGGCCTTCGCGGACCTGGCCCGCGTGCCCACGATCGTGGGCGGGCACATGTTCTCCATGTATGAGCGCACCATGCTGCACGCCTACGCCGAGCACGTCCAGCCGTGGCGCTTCTGGTGGGGGGCGGTCAAGGGCACGCGGCCGGACCACGACCTGGCCACCGCGCCGCTGCGCACCACGGCCTGGCTGCACCAGCGCGCCGACGCCGACTACAACGGCTGGTGGATGTGCCTGATCCCGACATCCGTGGTCCGGAGGATCGGCCTGAGCCTGCCCTTCTTCATCAAGTGGGACGACTCGGAGTACGGCCTGCGCGCCCGGGGCGCCGGAGTGCCCACAGTCTCCTTCCCCGGTGCCGCCGTGTGGCACGTGCCGTGGACGGACAAAGACGACTCGCTGGACTGGCAGGCCTACTTCCACGAGCGCAACCGCCTGGTGGCGGCCCTCATCCACTCCCAGTACAAGCACGGCGGGCACGTCGTCACCGAGTCCATGCAGGGCCAGATCAAGCACCTGCTGTCCTCCCAGTACTCGGTGGTCGAGCTGCGCCTGAGGGCCATTGAGGACATCCTCACCGGCCCCGGGCACCTCCAGGCGGGGATCTCCACGATCGTGCCCAAGGTGCGCGCCCTGCGCTCGGACTTCGACGACGCCATCGTCGAGAAGGATCCCGACGCCTTCCCCGAGGTGCGCCGCGAGAAGCTGCCCCGCAGGGGCGAGGACCTCGGCTACCCCAAGACCGTTGTGGGCCGCATCGCCATGGCCGCCAAGGGCTCCGTCAAGCAGATCCTGCCGGTCAAGACGATGTCCCTGGACCATCCCGAGGCGCGCGTGCCGTGGTCCCAGGCCCGCTGGTGGATGCTCTCCCAGTTCGACTCCGCGATCGTGTCCAACTCCGAGGGCTCGGGCGCCTCCTGGTACCACCGTGATCCCGCTCGTTTCCGCGAGCTGCTGGCGCGCTCGATCGTCCTGCACCGGCGCCTGCGCCGAGAGTGGGAGGAGCTTCACGCCGAGTACCAGGCGAGCGTCGGCGAGGTCGTCAGCCCCGAGGCATGGGCCCGGACCTTCGGTATCGCCGGGAACGAGGCGCGCCCCGACGTGGTCGCGGCCACGGAGGAGTCCCGGTGACTCAGGCTGTTGCGGTCGGGGACGATGAGCTCATCGTCCCCGGCCACTCCAAGGGTCTGCTCGACGTCTTCCGCCAGCGCTACCTGCTGTCACTGATCGTCAAGAAGGAGCTGCGGATCCGCTACCACGGGTCCGTGCTGGGCATGGCCTGGTCCTATATCAAGCCGGCCGTCCAGTTCGTCGTCTACTTCCTGGCGATGGGGGTCTTCCTGGCTCTCAACAAGTCGCTGTACGCATACCCGATCTACCTGTTCTCCGGGATGGTCGTCATCACCTACTTCTCGGAGGTGATGGGCAATGCGACGCGCACGCTCATCTGGAACGCGGCCCTGATCAAGAAGATCTTCCTGCCGCGCGAGATGTTCCCGGTGGCGAGCGCCTACGTGGCCGTCGTGCACTTCGTCCCCCAGCTGGTCGTGCTGCTGGCGGGATCCCTCTACTACGGCTGGAGGCCCACGCTCCTGGGGCTGGCGGCCATTGCCGTCGGGTTCTTCATCGTCACCTTCGCGGCCCTGGGCCTGGGGCTCATCTTCGGCTGCCTCAACGTCTTCTTCCGGGACTCCGAGAACCTGGTCGACCTCATCCTCATGATCGCCACCTGGGTCTCGCCGGTCCTCTACCCGGCGGACAAGGTCAAGGACGCCGTCCCGGAATGGATATGGCACGTCTACCAGGCGAACCCGGTGACCGTGGCCGTCGAGCTGTTCCACTACGGGTTCTGGTCCACCGCCACTGGCCAGTCCGTCCCCGGGATCGGCTCCTTCCTCGTGCTCACCCTCATCGGCCTGGTCGGCTCGCTCATCGTCCTGGGCCTGGGGCAGCTCGCCTTCAAGCGCACCGAGGGCAAGTTCGCGCAGGAGCTGTGATGGACACACGCATTGAGATCGCCGGGGTGACCAAGGAGTTCACCCTGCGGCACCGCCGCTCGCTCAAGGAGCTCGTCGTCGCCGCCGTGCGCAGGCAGGACCTGGGCATCAACACCTTCAAGGCCCTCGACGGCGTCACCTTCGACGTCCACCAGGGCGAGACCGTGGCCCTGCTGGGCTTCAACGGCTCGGGCAAGTCCACCCTGCTCAAGCTCATCTCCGGGGTGCTGCGCCCCGACGGCGGCCGGGTCCGCACCCGCGGGCGGGTCGCGGGCCTCATCGAGGTCGGGGCCGGGTTCCACCCCGACCTGACCGGCCGCGAGAACGTCTTCCTCAACGGCGCGATCCTGGGCATGACCAAGAAGCAGATCGAGGACGCCTACGACTCGATCGTGGACTTCTCGGAGATCCCCGACTTCATGGACACCGAGGTCAAGTTCTACTCCTCGGGCATGTTCCTGCGTCTCGCCTTCGCCGTCGCCGTGCACTCCGACCCGGAGGTCTTCCTCATCGACGAGATCCTCGCGGTGGGGGACGAGCCCTTCCAGCGCAAGTGCCTGGACGAGATCCGCGGGCTGTCCGACCAGGGCAAGACGCTGGTCATCGTCAGCCACGACCTCAATATGGTCTCCGACCTGTGCGAGCGCGGGGTCCTGCTGGAGAAGGGCGTCAAGGTCGCTGACGGGCCCTCCAAGGACGTCGTGCGCCGCATGCGCGGGGAGTGAGAGCCAGTGAGAGCCAACCCGGCCGCCGTCGATGACGACCTGCCGCAGAGCGGCCCTGTCGCAAGCGGGGCCCTGGGATCATGAGCTCCGTCGTGGCGCAGCGTCCCAAGTCGCAGGACATTGAGACGAGCGAGGCGACCGAGGCGAGCGAGTCCCCGCGGCCCACCGCGGCCCGCGGGCGCGCCCCGGTCAGGATCTGCAGGAGGGTCTTCCGGCGGCGGCCCGCGAAGCCCGGTCGGCGCCTCGACATCCAGGGGCTGCGGGCCGTGTGCATGATCCAGGTGCTCGGCTTCCACGCCTGGCGGATCGGCTCGCCGATCGGCGTGGACGCCTTCATCATGATCTCGGCCTACCTCATGACCGGGGCATTCGTCCGCCGTGCCGAGGCCGGCCGCACGCCCTGGGTCGTCGAGCGCTGGCTGCACACGTTCAAGCGGCTCATGCCCCCGCTGGTCGTCACCGTCCTGATCACCGTTGCGGCCTCGCTGCTCGTCCTGCCCCGCAACCGGTGGATCGAGGTGCTCGTGCAGGGCGCCGCCTCGGTGACCTACTGGCAGAACTGGCGGCTGGCCGCCGTCAGCGCCGACTACTTCGCCGACAACCACGCCGTCTCCTCGCCATTGCAGCACCTGTGGTCCATGTCCATGCAGGGGCAGGTCTTCCTGCTGTGGCCGGTCCTCATGGCCGTGTGCGCCGGATTCGCCTCGCTCATGCGCCTGTCGGTGCGTCGCGTCGTGGCGGTGGCCTTCGCCGCGCTGGCGGCGGTCTCCCTGACGTGGCTGATCACGGCGGCGCCCGCCGACGGCTCGGTCTACTTCGACACCCGGGCCCGCATCTGGGAGTTCGCCCTGGGCTCCGCGATCGCCGCGGCGGCGCCGCGGCTGCGACCCCGCCGCGCCTGGGCGCGGTGGCTGGCGTCGTGGCTCGGTCTGGGCGCCCTCGTGCTCTTCTGCCTGGTGAGCATCGGGACCTACCCCGGTCCCATGGCGGCGGTGCCCATGACGGCGGTCGCGGCCATCCTCCTGTGCGACACCGGGCCCAGGGGCGGCACGGTGTCCCACCTCCTGTCGTGGCGTCCGCTGGTCGCCCTCGGCGACTGCTCCTACGCCGTCTACCTGGTGCACTGGCCGCTGTTCGTCCTGTACCTGACGGCGACGGATCAGGAGACCTTCGACCTGCGCACCGGCGCCACCCTCATCGCCATCGTGCTGGTGGCGGCCACGATCATGACGTGGGGCGTGGACCGTCCCGCCCAGACCTTCCCCCGCTCGGGCCGCAGGCTGGGCATTCAGGCCGCCATGGTGGTCACCAGCCTGGTGGTGGGAGGGATCCCGCTCGGCGTGGCCGGGGGCGCCATCGCCTACCAGCGCGAGCAGGAGATCGCCCAGCAGATTGAGGTGGGCGTGGACCCGGACCACCCGGGCGCCCTCGCGCTCGGCAAGGGCCAGGCGAGCGAGTGGACGAAGTCTCCGGTTCCCGGCCCCCTGGCCGTGACCGCCGAGTGGGTGTCCCTGTCGGGCACCGAGTGCGACGAGGACGTGACCGAGCGCGTCGACAGCGAGAACTCCTCGTGCCGGCGCCTGCCGTCGTCCTCCGACGGCCCGGTCAGGGCCGTCGTCGTCGGGGACTCGCACGCGGCCCAGAACATCGTTCCCACCCTGCGCCTGCTGCACGACACCGAGGACTGGGACATCACGGCCTACCTCAAGGGCGCCTGCTCCTTCGGCCTGCCCGAGTACTACAAGGGCAGCTGCCGGGACCGCAACAGCGTCGCCCTGGAGCAGATCGAGGCCGATCCCCCCGACGTCGTCGTGCTCCAGACCACGGAGACCGCCAAGGACTCGTCCTCGGAGGTGCTGCGGCCCGGGATCAAGAGGCTCGTGGAGCAGCTCACCGGTGAGGGCATCGCCGTCATCGGCTTCCGCGACAACCCGCGCTCGGACAAGAGCCTGTACGAGTGCGCCAGCACGGTCGGCCCCGAGACGATGGTCGGCGGCTGCGTCTTCCCGAAGGAGGACGTCATGGCCGCCGAGGACCCGGCGAAGCTCTTGGAGGAGATGCCGCTCTTCCACCAGATCGACGCCGGCGACATGCTGTGCCCCGGCGACGTGTGCGGCACGATCATCGGCGACGTGTTCGTCTACATGGACGACAACCACGTCTCGGCCACCTACTCGCGCACCATGGCTCCCGAGCTCGCCTCGCGCATCAAGCAGGCCATGGGCATCGAGCAACCGGGGTGACAGCGGGCCCCCGCAGATCCGTCTACTGCCCCCGGGCGGCGTACGCGGCCTCGACCCCGGCCTTGAGGGGGCGCCACCAGGCCTCGTTGTCCCGGTACCAGTCGATGGTGGCCCGCAGGCCCGAGCGGAAGTCGGTGTACCGGGGGGACCAGCCGAGCTCCTCGACGAGCTTGGAGCTGTCGATGGCGTAGCGCATGTCGTGGCCGGGGCGGTCGGCCACGTGGTCGTAGTCGTCCGGGTCGCGGCCCATGAGCTCGCAGATGAGCTCGACGACCTCCTTGTTGCTCTTCTCCCCGTCGGCGCCGATGAGATAGGTCTCGCCGATGCGGCCCCGCTCGATAATGTCCCACACGGCGTCATTGTGGTCGCGCACGTGAATCCAGTCACGCACATTGGCCCCGGCGCCGTAGAGCCTGGGCCGCACCCCGTCGATGAGGTTGGTGACCTGACGGGGGATGAACTTCTCGACGTGCTGGTAGGGCCCGTAGTTGTTCGAGCAGTTGGAGATCGTGGCCTCCACCCCGAAGGACCGCACCCAGGCCCGCACCAGCAGGTCCGAGCCGGCCTTGGAGGAGGAGTAGGGCGACGACGGGTTGTACGGGGTGGTCGGGGTGAACCTGGCCGGGTCGTCGAGCTCGAGGTCGCCGTAGACCTCGTCGGTGGAGACGTGGTGGAAGCGCACCTTGTGGCGGCGCACCGACTCCAGGAGGGTGAAGGTTCCCACCAGGTTGGTGCGGATGAAGGGGGAGGGGTCCCGCAGGGAGTTGTCGTTGTGGGACTCGGCGGCGAAGTGGACGACGACGTCGGCGGCCGCCACCAGCGGGTCCACCGCGCTGGCGTTGGCGACGTCCCCGACGATGAGGCTCACCCGGTCGCCCAGGCCGGCCAGGGAGCCCCTGTTGCCGGCGTAGGTGAGCTTGTCGAGCACCGTGACCCTCGCGTCGGGGTGGCGTACGAGGGTCTGGTGGACGAAGTTGGCGCCGATGAAACCGGCGCCGCCGGTGACGAGAATGCTCATGGACATAACGGCTCCGAGACTCGGGGGAACGGGGGACGCCGGCTCGCGTCGCTCTGCGCGCATCATGCCATGTCCGGCTCCACGCCCGGGGCTGCGCCACCCGGTAGACTCCTGCCGGTCCATCGCCGTCGTGAAGGAGAGTCAAGGAGAGTCATGGCGTCACCAACGCATGACACGCTGGTCATCATCCCCGCCTGGAATGAGGCGGACGTGCTGGGCGGCGTTCTTCAGGAGGTGCTGGACACGGTCGGCTCCCTCGCCGACCTGGTGGTCGTCTCGGACGGATCGACGGACGCCACCGCCGACATCGCCCGGGCCGCCGGGGTGCCGGTGCTGGACCTGTCGATCAACCTGGGTGTCGGCGGCGCCATGCGGGCGGGCTACCTGTACGCCCAGCGCCACGGATACAGGTACACCGTCCAGCTCGACGCCGACGGCCAGCACGCGCCCGGGGAGATCACGAGCCTTCTTCGCTGCGCCGAGGAGGACCGGGCGGACCTCGTCATCGGGGCGCGCTTCGCCGGCAAGGGGGAGTACTCGGTGCGCGGCCCGCGCTGGTGGGCCATGAAGGTTCTGTCCTTCATCCTGTCCAGGGTGTGCGGGACGCGCCTGACGGACACGACCTCCGGCTTCAAGCTCGCCGGCCGCAGGGCCATCGCCCTGTTCGCCAGGGAGTACCCGGCGGAGTACCTCGGCGACACCATCGAGGCCCTCGTCATCGCGGCGAGGGCGAATCTGGTGGTGCGGCAGGTCCCCGTGGCCATGAGGCCCCGGGCCGGCGGCAAGCCGTCGCAGAATCCGATCAAGGCCGCACGGTTCCTCGGGAGGGCCTTCGTGGCGCTCGGCATCTCCCTGACCCGTCCCACGCAGAAGAAGTGACCTCATGGAACGCACATACTGGATCGGCCTCGTCTTCGCCCTGATCGTCCTGCTCGCAGTGTTCTTCCGGATGCGCAACGCGGGCATGAAGGAGCGCTACGCGACCTGGTGGGTCGTCATCGTGGTGGGCACGACCATTGTGTCGCTGTTCCCCGCGCTGCTCAGCCTCCTGGCGGGCGTGCTGGGCGTCAGAGTCCCGCTGAACCTGGCGTTCTTCGTCGCGGGCATCGTCATGATGCTCGTCTCGCTGCAGCTCAGCGTCGACGCCTCGCGGGCGGACGAGGAGCGGCGCCGGCTCGTCGAGGAGATCGCCATCCTGAACCTGCGCCTCGAGGAGCTCGAGGCGGACGTGCGGGCCGACCCTCAGACGGGCCGCACGGATCGTGAGGCCGGCCCGGACGGGTCGTGAGGCCCGCCCGGGCCGGCGGGTTCCGGGAGCCGCGTCGCTTGCGCCGCCCGCCCCTTCGCCGAGATCGCTCCGGTTCCGCACCGATCTCGGCGCGGAACCAGACCGATCTCGAGCCGGAGATCTACCGATCTCGGCGAAGTGGGGGCGCGGGCTGCGGGGAGGCTGCGGGCTGCGAGGGCCCGGCGATCCCGTACACCCGCCTGACGTATCTGCGGTACACGCCCCGGTAGGCTCCGGGGCTCGCCTTGAACGCGAGCGCCGCGGCGCCGAGAGCCGGTCTGATCCGCAGGGTGCGCACGATGTCCCCCCACCCGATCCGGCTCCTGTACTCCTCGAGGTCGCGGGGCGCCCGCGCTCCGTCGATCATCATGGCCTGCTGCGCATTGTTGAGGTAGGTCAGGGTCGTCGAGCTGGCCAGAGCGCGGCGCGCCCGGGCATCCCCCGGCATCTTCCGCGAGGCCCGCGTCATCGCCGAGACCAGCCGGTCGCTCTCCTCGATGGGCGTGAGGTGCCCCCAGGTCAGGCCGCCGCTGTCCACCGTGTAGTCGTACAGCGGGTCCTTGATGACGACGACGGACCGTGCGCGGGTCAGCGCCTCCAGGACGACCAGGGCATCCTCCGCCCGCCTGATGTCCGTGGCGAAGCGGACGTCGTCGAACAGCGTGGCCCTGAACAGCTTGTCCCACACGTAGGGGGTCAGGGTGTCGGCGAGCAGCCGTAGCGCCGCCTCGCGACCCGTCATGCGCCCCGGGGCGACGCGGGCTCGTGTGCGGTGCGTCTCCTCGCCGACGGCCCTGATCCGGTGGGCGCACAGCGCCACGTCCGCCTCCGGGGCGTCTGAGCCGGTGCCCGCCGCGGCCCGGTGCATGGAGGCGAGGAACTCCGGCCGGTAGGCGTCGTCGGAGTCGATGAAGGCGATCCACCTGCCGCGGGCGGCCTCGAGCCCCTGGTTGCGCACCGCCGAGACCCCGCGGTTGACGGCGTTGTCGAAGACCCGCACGCGGGCGTCCGGGCTGCGCGCCAGGAACCGGGCGACGCGGTCGGAGGCGTCATCGGGGGAGCCGTCGATCATGACGAGGAGCTCGAAGTCCCCGTCGGTCTGGGCCAGGACGGAGCGGATCGAGTCGACGACCCGTTCGCCGGTGTTGTAGACGGGCATAATGACCGAGGTTCTAGGTGTTCGAGGCGTGTGCGCCATGAGCCCTCCCAGGAGCGATGTCGAACATGAGGCTGTCTGTTGCTGGTCGAGGTCCGCCGAGGGCGCCGGATGTCACCGCCTGCCGCTGGAGCCCGCGATCGCGCGCAGGTGGACGCAGGCCCCGCTCAGGGGCGCCAGCCCCAGGGCGAGCACCGCGCGGGGGCTCACGCTCAGCGGCAGGAGCCGCAGGAGGAGGATGGCCGTGAGCGCCGCCAGGACCCACCCGAGCGTGTAGGCGCGGTGGTTGTTGAGCGCGATGGTCGAGGCGCCCGTGAGCACGAGGGAGGCCATACTCACGGCGGCCAGCGTGAGGAGCCCGAGCAGCCAGGGCGAGGGGTCGTACTGGGGCCCGTAGACGGACCGGACGAGCCATGGGCCGGCCAGAGCCGCGGCCGCGGCCAGCGCGGTGCCGCCGGCCAGGAGGATGCCGAGGATCCTGGTCACGCCGGCCAGGCGCCGGGACGGATCGGCGTCGGCGATGGTGGTGATGAGCACGCCCTGGAAGGCCTGCAGGGGGATCATGATCGGCGAGCGCGTCAGGCTGACGGCCAGGATGACGATCGCCACCTCGGCGGCGTCCGCCCCGGGGGAGGTGATCTCCAGCAGCGTGGGGAACCCGGTGACCAGCACCGCCCAGGAGGCCGAGCTGAGCATGGCCTGGAGGCTGAAGGACGTCAGGCGGGCCGCCCCGACGTCGGCGCGCGAGCCCGCCGTCGCCCGGGCGGCCGGGATGAGGAGGAAGAGGAGCCACACCAGGGCGGGCGCCGCGGCGGCGGCCTCCAGGCCGATGAGGCTCGAGACGACGACGGCGACAAGCAGCACGAGCAGCAGACGCAGCAGCGCCTCGGCCGCCATGAGGGCCGAGTAGAGGTTCCAGCGCCGGGTCCCGGCCAGCACCCCGGACAGCGAGGCCTGACCGGCGTACCCCCACACGCCCGCGGCAATGAGCGCCGCCGTCAGCGGGCCGGTCGACGGGGTCAGCCTCGGCACCCACGCCGGGGCCGTGGCGAGCGCGAGGGCGGCGATGACCAGGCCGAGCAGCAGGGCGGTCACCAGGATGCGGGCACGACGGCGAGCCGGCTCTGCGGGCCCGGGAGCCGCGGCGGGCCCCGGGCGGCCTGCGGGCCCGGAGGGCTCGGGGGAGCCGACCGCCGCCTTCGAGCCGGCCAGGGCGGCCCGGGTGGACTCGGTCTGGATGCCCGAGATCACCCCGAAGATGCCGAACATGAACCCCCAGAAGACCAGGAACTCCTTGTTCTGCGCGACCGTGAGCGTCCGGGCGGAGACCACCGTGATGAGCAGGCTCGACGCTGCGGCGGTGATCGATGCCGCCATGATTCCCGTGGCGCGCCCCGCGGTGACCCTGGTCCGGGACTCCGTGTCCTCGGCCGTGCCCGAGGAGCCGTGGTGAACCGTCACGACCTCAGAGTAGGTGCCGGTGGGGCGGGACGGGTGAACGCGTGCTGTGATGCTCTATGAAAGTACTGTGCGAACGGCGCCTGCCGGCGGGCCGCGAGGCGCGGCGGCACGCGATGCTAACCTTGCCGCAGCACCGTTTGCTTCGTGGAAGGCCCCTACATGACTGTTGACATCCTCTTCCCCTTCTACGGCGATGTGGCCATGATGAAGGAGGCTGTCAGGTCGGTCCTGCGCCAGACGGATCCCGACTGGCGGCTGATCGTCGTCGACGACGGCTACCCGGACGACTCGATCCCCGGCTGGTTCGGCTCCCTGGGGGACTCCAGGGTCACCTATATGCGCAATGAGACCAACCTCGGGGCCAACGGCAACTACCGCAAGTGCCTGACCTTCGTCGAGAACCCGCTCGTGCAGGTCATGGGGGCCGACGACGTCATGCTCCCCAACTACGTCCAGTGGCTCGTGCGGGCGGCCCGGCGCTGCCCGGAGGCGAGCATCTTCCAGCCGGGCGTCTTCGTGATCGACGAGCACGGCGCGCCCTCCCGCACCATGGTCGAGAGGGTCAAGGGCTTCTACATGCCCCCGAGGATCCCCCAGGTCCTGCGCGGCGAGGCCCTGGCGGTCTCGATCCTGCGCGGCGACTGGCTCTACTTCCCGTCGCTGGCCTGGCGGGCGGAGACGATCCTCGGCATCGGCTTCCGCGAGGGCTACGACGTCGTCCAGGACGTGGCCCTGGTGTGCGACGTCGCCATGCAGGGCGGCGGCCTGCTCTACGACCCGACCGCGGCCTTCCTCTACCGCCGCCACTCGGGATCCGACTCCTCCTGGCGCGCCCTGGAGGGCACCAGGTTCGGCGAGGAGCGCCGCTTCTTCCTCCAGATGGCCGACGAGATGGGGCGGCTCGGCTGGAACCGCGCCGCGCGCGTGGCCCGGCTCCACATCTCCTCGCGCCTGCACGCCGGCTCCCTCCTCCCCAGGGCCGCGCTCGCCAGGAACTGGGCCGGGGTGAGGAACCTGGGCCGCCACGTCGTGGCATGAGCCGCACGAGTCGGGAAGAGCTGACATGACGGAAACGGGCAAGCCCCTGGCCATCGACCGCACGCCGATCCCCGGCCTTCTGCGCCTCGACCTGACCGTCCACGGGGACAACCGCGGATGGTTCAAGGAGAACTGGCAGCGCGAGAAGATGCTCGGCCTCGGGATGCCGGACCTCTCCCCGGTGCAGAACAACATCTCCTACAACCAGGAGGCCGGCGTCACCCGCGGCATCCACGCCGAGCCGTGGGACAAGTTCGTCTCGGTGGCCACCGGGCGCGTCTTCGGGGCCTGGGTGGACCTGCGCGAGGGGCCGAGCTTCGGGGCGGTCTACACCTGCGAGATCGACCCGTCGGTGGCCGTGCTCGTGCCGCGGGGCGTCGGCAACGCCTACCAGACCCTGGAGCCGGGCACCGCCTACACCTACCTGGTCAACGACCACTGGTCGCCCGAGGCGGCCTACACCTTTCTCAACCTCGCCGACGAGACCGCCGCGGTGCCCTGGCCCATCCCCCTGGAGCGGGCGATCCTGTCCGACAAGGACCGGGCCCACCCGCGCCTGGCGGACGTCGTCCCCTTCGCGGCGGGGGCCGGGCGCGGCCGACGCGTGCTGGTCACCGGCGCCCGCGGCCAGCTGGGCCGCGAGCTCATGGCCCGGCTCCCCGCGGCCGGCTACGCCGCCACCGGCGTCGACCTGCCCGAGGCGGACATCTCCGACGCCGCCCAGGTGGCCGCGTGGGACTGGGCCGCCTACGACGTCGTCGTCAATGCCGCCGCCTGGACCGACGTCGACGGCGCCGAGACCCCCGACGGGCGCCGCCTGTCATGGAGGGCCAACGCCACCGGCCCGGCCAACCTTGCCCGCGAGTGCGCCGCGCGCGGCCTGACCCTCGTGCACATCTCGAGCGAGTACACCTTCGACGGCACCGCCGGGATCCACACCGAGGACGAGCCGCCCAGCCCGCTCGGCGTCTACGGCCAGTCCAAGGCCGGGGGCGACGCCGCCGTCCAGACCGTCCCCCGCCACTACCTCGTGCGCACCTCCTGGGTGGTCGGTGACGGCAGGAACTTCGCGCGCACCATGGCCGCCCTGGCCGGGCGCGGCATCGCCCCGAGGGTCGTGGCGGACCAGACCGGCCGCCTGACCTTCACCGCCGACCTCGCCGCGGGCATCATCCACCTGCTGTCCACCGGCGCCGATCCCGGCACCTACAACCTGTCGGGGGAGGGCCCGGTCGTCTCCTGGTGCGACGTCGCCAGGCGCGTCTACGAGCTCGTCGGCCACGATCCCGCCGAGGTCACGCCGGTGACGACGGCCGAGTACTACGCCGGCCGGGAGGGCATCGCCCCGCGCCCCCTCAGCTCCGTCCTGGACCTGTCCAAGATCGAGGCCGCCGGCTTCACCCCGGGCGACTCCATGGAGCGCCTGGCGGCCTACGTGCCGACCCTGTGAGCGGGCCCGGGCCGAGGCCGCCGGGCTGGGCCCGCCGGGGCCCCGGCAGTCCGACGACGTCGGCCGCTCAGGCCGCGGGGGCCCTGGAGGCGGTCCTGCGCAGCGCCAGGAGCAGGCTCGCCAGGAAGAAGGCCACGAGGACCGCCATCGCCCCGGCGTAGGCCGCGGAGGCGCCCAGGAGGGCGTGGGCGGGGACGAGCGCGGCGCACAGGAGGGTGATCGCCACCGCCGCGGCGGCGTACCCCGCGAAGACGAGCCGCTGCAGCCGCATGGTCGTCAGCGCGTAGTAGAGGACCACCCCCGCCGCGTTCAGCGCGCCTCCGGTCACCAGCACCATGAGCTCGAGCATGGAGCCGGAGACGTCCGTGCCGTAGACGAGGCGGAGGGCGGGGGCGCCGATCGTGTAGGTGGCCAGGGCGACTGCCGCGAAGGCGGCCAGGGTCCCCAGCAGGCCCTTCCTGACGATCGCCGCGAACCCGGCCCGGTCCGCGCCCACCCAGCGGTTGGCCATCTGGGTGAGCAGGGGGCGGAAGATGACGAAGGAGAGCAGGTTGATGGTGAAGGCCGGCATGAAGATGATCGCGAAGTAGCCCTGCCGCTCGGGATCGAGGTAGCGGTCGATGGCGAACCTGGGCGCGTTGGCGAGGTACAGGGCGATGAACGAGGCGAGGAACAGCGGCAGGCACTCGACCAGGACCTGCCCGATGGGCCGCAGCTCCCAGCGCGGCCGCAGGTCGAACATGCCCCTGGCGGGCGGCAGGTAGGCGCCCAGCAGCACGACCGTTGAGACGATCAGGGTGGCGGCGGCGGCCACGAGCATGCTCCCGCTGACCACGAGCACCCCGGAGAAGACCACGATGGTGGCCAGGGTGCGGAAGAAGCAGGCCCGCCCCGCGACATCCAGCCGCCCCTCCCGCTGGAACTCGCAGTAGAAGACGTCCTCGAAGGCGTCGAAGACCCTTAGGCAGGCGATCATGGCGATCAGGAGCGCGCCGGCCAGGTCGGCTCCGGAGACCACCGCGTACCCGATGATGCCGGCGATCATGGCCCCCACGGTCACCAGGCGGGTGGCCAGGTAGGTGCCGAAGGAGAAGCGGTGGCGCGCGTCGGTGACGTGGTAGGTGCGCACCTCGTACATGCCCAGGGACTGGAACTGCTGCCCGACGGAGTTGGCCAGCGAGAACACGCCCGCCGCCCACAGGCCGGCGCTGCGCTGGACGACGAGGAGCAGGACCGCCGTCGTCAGGGACAGCATGAGGGACGCGGCGGTGTTCCAGAAGTAGTCGCGGGTCTGCGACGTCTCCGGTGCGGACATGCTCGTGCCTCCTGAGGCGGATGGGCCGTGGGAATCTGTGCGCGCGGCCCCGGGCATCCTGCAAGCCCGGGGCCGCCACGGGACCCCATCGCGGCGGGTGCTCCCAGGACCCTCAGGGGAGGGTACTCTCATAAGGACCGAAGTCGACAACGTGCGGCTTGTGGTTGCGCCGCTGGTCCTGCGGCGGCAGCTCCATGTAGTCGCCGTAGCCGCGCCGCAGCAGCGTGTCGTACTCGTGGGGCAGCATGACCGTGATGTCCTCGAAGGGCACCTCGCGGAGGGGGAAGAGTTCCTCGCGCGTCAGCGCCCAGTTCTCCGGGTCGCGCATGGAGAAGTCCGCCATGCGTCTGGTGCGGGCGTGCTCGTAGCGCCGGGCCGCCTTCTCCCAGCGGGACTGGAGGAGGCGCGGGGTCAGGCCCAGGCAGCGCATGGCCCAGTGGACGGCCGTGGTCACCGAGTAGATCGCGGCCCGCCGCGCCCCGGTGATCCCGATGAGGTAGGGCCGGGGCGTCCCCCGCAGGAACAGCAGGCGCCCCCACAGCCAGGTGCGCCTGCTCATGGCGCGGAAGGCGCGCGGGGAGTCGGGCACATTGTCCACCGGGAGGATGTCCAGGGAGATCGGCATGCGGTAGGCCGAGTCCTTGGCGAACTCGGGGATGAGCAGGGTGCCCTTGAGGACCAGCTTGGAGAACATGAACGGGTAGTCGCGCACGGTGCGGGTGTTGTCCACCCGGAACTCCTCGCCGAGCAGGTCCGGCGCCTCAGCCAGGAAGCGCTCGTAGTCGCTGCGCGTCATCATGACGTCGACGTCGTCGTCCCAGGGGATGAAGCCCTTGTGGCGCACGGCGCCGATGGCCGTCCCGCCGTAGACGGCGTAGGAGACGTCCAGCTGTCTGCACACGCGGTCGAGCTCCGCGAGCATCCTGGTCAGCAGCAGGTGGACCCTGTGCAGCATCTGCGGGTCGGCCCACTCATCCGTCGTCATCCACGGCTCCCATCACGATCGACCGGCCCCGGCTCCGGGGCGCCGGCCCGAATCCTCTCACAGGGCCCTCACAGAGTCCTAGGGAGGATGCGGGTGGCCGGTGTCACGGGCGCGGGGCCGGCGCGGCGGGCGCCGCCGCGTCACGGGCGCGGGGCCTCCAGCACGGCGTCCTGCCGCCGACCGGGCTCGGGGTCCTCCCGGCCCGTGTCGGGCTCTTCCGCGGGCGCGCGCACCGAGCGCCGGGTGAGTCGCAGCTCGCGCCAGTCGGGGGTCGCCGCGAGCACGGTGCCCACGAGGGTGACGACGCAGCAGACGATCTGCAGGGCGGACGGCATGGTTCTCTGCAGGACCAGCGCGAAGACGACGGCCCACGCGGAGTAGGAGATGTTCAGCGCCATGCCGCGCGAGGCGCCGATGGTGTCGATGGCCTTGTAGTAGAAGAGGTAGGAGGCCGCCCCCGTCAGGGCCGCCAGGGCGACGACTCCGGTCGCCGTCGAGACGGCGGCCTGGCGGACGGCGAAGTGGAACGAGCCCGAGACGGGGATGACGACGAGCAGGTAGGTCAGGCCCGAGGTGGTCTGGCGGATGTGGAGCGCCGTCTCGTTGTCGACGGCGTCGTCCCGCATGCCCCAGGCCAGCAGGACGGCCTCGGAGCCCCAGCCGATCACGCACCCGAGCGCCCCGAGCACCCCGAGCAGGGCCGAGCCGGTGGGCGCGTCGCTGGACCAGCCGCTGACCGCCACGGCCGCCAGGGCGACCAGGAGGGCGATGATCTGGCCGGGCCGCATGCGCTCCTTGAGCAGGAGGAAGGCGAGCAGCGTGCCGAAGGCGGGGTAGAAGGTGGAGATGATCGCCGTGTAGCCCGGCCCGATGTTGTTGATGGCGATGAGGTAGCCGCTCATACCGACCGGCCCGCCCAGCAGGGCCGCCAGCATGACGGCCTTGCCGCTGCGCGTGCGGACGGCCGCCAGCGTGTCCCGCAGGCGCCCGCGCACCGCCATGTAGACCAGCAGGATGATGGCGCTGGCCGCGTCGTGGAGGAACGCTCCGGTCAGGGGGGCGTCGGGCGAGCCGGCGAACGGGATGAGCGCGAGGGCCATGGCCAGGACCACGGTGTCCAGGCCCCAGAGCATGCCACTGAGAACTCCGTACTTCATAACGGGAACCTCACTTCGAGGGGGAGTGCGACGGGGTGGTGGGACAGGCCGTCTCGTAGTCGGCCAGGAGCCGGTCGACGTGGTCGACGGCGTGACGGTAGTAGATGAGGAGCCACTCGCCGACGTCGTCGCCCTCAGCCTCCTTGGCGAGCGCCCACACGTACCAGCACCAGCCGGCGAAGACCACGTAGGACCAGAAGTGGCGCCGCTCGCGCTCGGTGGGCGTGCGGCCGAAGTAGAACTCCAGGGCCCGGTCGCCCTGGTCGATCGACAGCTGGGCGCACACCACCATGGTGCCGAAGTCGCTGGCGACGTCGGACATGCCGGCGTACTCCCAGTCGATGAGGTCGAGGCGGCCGGTGGGGTCGACCAGGAAGTTCAGGGGGAAGAAGTCGTTGTGGCTGGGGGCCTGGGGGAAGGCGTCGGCGTCGGCGAGCTCCTTGAGCCGCATGACCTTGCCGCGCAGCTCGAAGTACCTGGGGACGTCGATGGGGCCGTAGCCCTTGAGGATCTGCTCGTACCTCACGCCCTCGCTGACGAAGTCGAAGCTCCGGGCCAGGGTCCTGCCGGAGTCGTGCAGGTCCCGGTCCATGCGCATGGCCTGCTCCAGCTCGGCGGGGCGGGAGGCGTCCAGGTTGCGCGAGTCGGGGATGAACCGGGAGATCTTCCAGCCCTTGTCGGGGTCCCCGGTGATGAAGGTGCGGTCGATGCCCAGGTCCCGGGCCAGGTTCAGCGCCTCGAACTCGGCGCTGCGGTCGACGATCTTGTCCGTGCCGATGCCCGGGTGCCGGTAGACGTACTGCTCCTCGCCCACGGCGAAGTGGCACGACAGGTTCGTGATGCCCTGCTTGAGCGGGTAGAAGTCGTGCACGTCGTTCTTGCCGCATCCCAGGGTCTGGGCGATGTTCTCGAAGATCTCGGAGTCGAGGTTGTTCATGAACATGGGGTCGAAGCCGCGGACCTCGTCGAGCGAGTCGAACTCGTTGACCACCCCGGCCGGGTAGCGCCGGAGGACCATGTCGAGGTCCTTGATGTGCTCGATGTAGATCTGCTCCCACAGCTTGGGCGCCGTCTCCGGCAGCTCGTAGACCTCCTCCAGGATGCGTCGGAAGCCGGTTGAGAAGGCGCGGTCGAAGTAGACGTGGCCCATCATCGTCCAGGCGTCACGGCCGCCGACCGTCACCGCGGTGATCCGCCCGCCGGGGCCGGTGGAGATGCACCACTCCCGGGTGGGGCCCTCGACGTACTGGGCCGCGTAGTACGCCTGGTAGACGTGGGACTCGAAGGGGTTGGAGGTGAAGTAGTCGTCCGAGGAGCACACGTAGGTGTTGCCCAGGCGCTCGCGCACCACCCACAGCGAGCCGTTGTTGTTGCGGTTCACGTAGTCGTCGTTGACGACGATCGTGACCCCGAACCGGTCCGCCAGGTGGAAGAAGTACTCCTTCTTGTAGCCCACCACCACGGTGATGTCGGTGATGCCGGCGGCGTGCAGCTGCTCGATCTGCCGCTCGATGAGGACCTCGCCGCGCACGCGCAGCATGCCCTTGGGGCGCTCGTAGGAGATCGGGGCGAAGCGCTGGGCCAGGCCCGCGGCCATAATGACCGCGTTGTCGACCCGGTAGGGCTCCAGCGCCTGCCTGCCGGCCGGCGTGATCCGCCGCTCGGCGATGTACCCGGCGGCCTCGCACGCGCGCACGGCGCTGTTGACCGTGCCCAGCGACGTCCGGGTCGACTCGTGGATCTGCCGCTGCGTCAGCGGGGCGTCCGCGCGCAGGAGGGCGTTGAGGACGTCGAACTGGGGCTGCGAGAGCGTGCCTGTCATGGGCGTCACCGTGTCCGTTCATCTTTCGTTCCGATTCGGGTGCGTTCAAATGTAGATAATGAATCGAGGAAAGTGAACAGAAAGTGGGGGGTGTCACCCGCGGCCGTACACGGCCCGTCGGCGCCCCGGCCGGGACGGCCTGCTCGGGCGGCCCGGTCACCCCCGTCCGCGGTCCAGCAGCCCCAGCAGGTAGGTCCCGTAGCCGGACTTGGCCAGCGGCTCGGCCCGGGCACACAGGCCGTCGTCGGCGATGAAGCCCATGCGCCAGGCGGCCTCTGTGTCCTATGGTCCTATGAATACCCATGCGGGCACCTTCTCGCCGCCTCGGCCATGCCCACCTGTACCCAGCTGTGACCCCTTCCTGCGCTCCTGGAGGGGCTGCGGGCTGTGCGGTGTGCGCCTATGGAATCCCTTGGAATCCCCTGGGCCCGCCCGCCAGCGCCATGACTGGGGGTCGAGCACGGCGACCCCCGAGCTGCTGAGGAGCCAGCCCGACGACGATCCCTGGGCCGAGGCCCGGTACAGCACCCACCCGGCGGGGCGCACCCGCCTGGCCGACGGCGCAAGCCCGGCCGCACTCATCGACTCCGGTCCCCCCCCAGCGCCTCCTGGGCGAGGACGTCGTGCGGCGCTTCGGCGCCCGGCTGCCCTACCTGCTCACGATCATCGCCCCCCAGCGGACGCTGTCCCCCCAGGTACACCCCGGCCTGGATCAGGCCGCCGACGGATACGCCCGCGAGAACGAGGCCGGCCCGGCCCTGGAGGACCCCGAGCGCAGCCACAGGGACGCCAGCCACAAGCCCGAGACGGTCCTGGCCCTCACCCGCTTCGAGGCGGTGGCCGGATTCCGGGCTCCGCGCCGCGCCGTGGAGGTCCTGTCGGGCCTCGACTCGGCGCCGGCCCACCGCATGCGCCGCACCCTGCGGCTGAACCCCACCCGATTCGGCATCCGACAGGTCTTTCTTCACCGACCCGGTCGACGCCCAGGCCCGCCCCAGCGGCCAGGAGACCAGGGAGCTGGTGGCGCAGATCGCCGCCCGCCATGAGGCCGGGGCCTCGCCCTCACGGCGGGCGGACGCCAACGCCGTGGCTGGCGCCCGCACCTTCCCCACCGACCCGGGCATCTCCGTCTTGGGCTCGCCAATAGTCTGCTGACAAGGCACATTGACGGGCTCCACCCGTGGGCCCGTAGGCCCATGCGTCGAAGTGAATCATCCTGACGTCCGATGTACACCTGCCATGTTGTTTGCGAGACTGTGATCATGGTTGTGATCAATGACGTCGTGAAAAGACATGGGAGGCGGACTGTCCTTCATCACGTGTCCTTCACGGCGGCGTCGGGCAGGGTGACGGGCTTCGTGGGTCCCAACGGCTCAGGGAAGTCCTCGACGTTGCGTATCCTACTGGGGCTGGATAGGCCTAGCTCCGGGACAACGAGCATCGGTGGGATGAATTATCGGGCGTATCGGTACCCGTTGCGCATCGTGGGTTCGATGCTGGACGGTCCTGGTGCCCACCCGATGCGCTCGGCTCGAGCTCATCTTAGTTGGGTCGCGACCAGCAATAAGATACCCGTTAGGCGAGTGCCTGAGGTTCTTGAGCAGGTGGGGCTGAGCGGCGCGGAGAATCAGCGCATCGGAACATACTCGTTGGGAATGGGGCAGCGCCTAGGACTTGCCACTGCCTTGTTGGGCAGTCCTGAGTACCTCGTCCTGGATGAGCCCGTGAATGGGTTGGATCCCGAGGGGGTGCGCTGGATGAGGGGTTTGCTGAGAGAGCATGTCGATATGGGTGGAACAGTTTTGCTCTCGAGTCACCTGATGTCTGAGCTGGCTGAGATTGCAGATGATATCGTGGTCATATCGCAGGGCCGCATCACCGCGGCTGGAGCACTTGCAGATATCACCAGGGGGTACTCCGATCTGGAGTCCGCCTTCTTCGCCTACACGAAGAGCGGTGCTTCAGTATGATGCTGGTAGGGGCTGAGCTAAAGAAGTTGTGCACTCTGACGTCGATCTGGGTGGCAACCGTGAGCTGCATTCTGGTTCCTGTTGGTCTGGCCGCGCTCAGTGCGCGCGCGGCGCATCGTGCTCTCAGTACCGGGGGGCAAAGAGGGCTGCTGAGCACGTCTACCGTCGATGCAGGATTCGGGCATCTGATTTTTGGCACTATCGGTGTGGTGGTGATCGGCGTGATTATCATGTCGAGCGAGTACGCAAGAAATGCTCAGAAAGTCGGGCGATCGAGGCAATTGACGACTACCATGGTTG
The DNA here is from genome assembly GCF_000711965.1 of Actinomyces israelii DSM 43320. Taxonomy (GTDB): domain Bacteria; phylum Actinomycetota; class Actinomycetes; order Actinomycetales; family Actinomycetaceae; genus Actinomyces; species Actinomyces israelii. Next base: position 45,061 of record NZ_JONS01000016.1, on the reverse strand, counting down.
CAGTGCCTCGGCGATTTCGAGCAGTGACTTCGAAGATCGTCGTGCTGTGCATGTGGGTGATTGTGACTTCCGTTGTGGCGACGGCAGTAACGATTATTACGTCACGGCGCATACTCGGAGAGTACGCTAGCCCACTGGATGGGACATGCTGGCGGCGCGTCGCTGGAGTGTCAGTGTTCTGGGTGATGATGGCATTGATTTCCTGCGCCTTCACGGCGGTGACCCGGAGTGGTGTGCTGCCGTTAGCTGTTCTTCTCGCGAACAGCACGGTCCTCTCATTCAGTCGTCTTCTCTCGCTGGTTACCGATTCGGCTAGGTATCTACCGGACACGGCGGCGCTCAGTACGTTCTTGGTGGAGTCTCCTGTAACGAACGCCGTGGACGCGGCAACCGGTTTCTATTTATGTGCGGCATGGGCTCTACTGGCGGTAGTGATTATTGTCGTGAGTTGGGTGACGAGGGATGCGCAGTCATGAGTACTGTAGCTTCCGAGTTCAAGAAGATCGTCTCCGTGCCGGTGACATGGGCGGTCTTCGTGTGTACTGTCGTATTTTCTGTAACAGTCTCGCTGGTGTTCGAGTCTCGGTTTGGAGATCAGGGGCGGATGGTAGACCTGGATATTCTGAAAACGATTCCTGACTATATCGCGATCGGCTTTGTTGTGCTCGGGACTGTTCTCAGTGGTCAGGAGTACCAAGGAGGGCAGATATATACCACTATTTCTGCGGTACCGCAACGATCGATCCTGGTGACGGCCAAAATTGCGCTATTCTCGGTGGTGCTTTTTCTGCTGGGGCTGGCCTCAATGTCGGCTGCCTCTGCCGTAATCCTGGAAAAGGTCAGCGGGGAGGCTGTACGTATTGTGTGCTATAGCAGCATCCATCTTGCAGTTATGGGCATGCTTCCGGCGCTGCTGGCGTTCCTGGTAAGAGCCGTTGTGCCGACACTCAGTGTAAGTCTGGTGTTGCTGGTGGTGGCTCCCCCGGTGTTAATGCCGTTGACGGACTGGGTCGAGTGGCTGCCGTCGCAGGTTAGTGCGGATCTGTTCCTGAAGAGTGATCTCTCCTATGAGGCTTCTTCTGTCGCTGTGCTTACATCCTGGATCATGGGTATCGGGTGTGCCGGCGTCGGGCGTTTCGTCTATGGTGATTCATGAGCGGGCGGGGTTCAAGAAAGGGGGAGAGGACCTCGTCGGTCATTCTTCTGCTGATCTGAGCAGATGATCAGCGGTGTTCCTGTCCTGGGAAGGAGGTGAGAGCGTTGTCACACATTTCATACACGGCGCCTAGGATGGTGGTGCTCGGAGACTTCTCCGACGTCACTCGGTGCCTGTGGTGGGGGGATTGTCGGGATTTTCTCGGCTGCGGACTCGTTCCCATCTGCATCTGACATGAGGAGAACCTGATAGTGTTCGGTGGGGGTGCGTATGATGTAGTCATATGCGCACCCCCACCGAGCGGAGGCTAGGAGAGATTGGTGGCACGGTACGGTATCCTGATCCTGGAGGATGGCGATAGCAGTGACCCATGTATTCCTGATGGATTCATCGCGTTGTCTCGTTACAGCTCGGGACGCCCGTGCGTGACTGCTTTTAGTCAAGCGAGCGACTACTCAGTTGCAGATGAGCGGATTGGGATGCTAGTCGTTTTCGGGGATTATGGTGTGCGGGAGCGCATCAAGACGTTGTTCCGCTCCGCGGCCGATATCGAGGTCTTCAGTCGAGAGGTCTGTGAGATCGGTGGTCGTTGGGTCGCTGTTACACATCATGAAAAAGTGATCTACTGCCATCAGCCTTTCTTGACCAGGGATCCCATGTTCTGGAGTGTGCGTGGGCGGGGGAGGATCGCGTCAACTGATCTTGGTCGTCTCGTTCAGGGGTGTGGCACCTCGGATCTGAATACTGTTTCACTGGCACTTAGTGTGACGCCTCTGGGCGCTCCCTGGCCATTCAATAGAACCACCATCGGGAACGGAGTGAATAGAGTATCGGTCGGAGAGAGGCTGGAAATTCGGGGTAGCGGTGTTAAAGTAACGCGGGTTTGGCGCCTCCCTGAGGCGTACGCCGATCGCGATCAGGTGGTGCACGACTTGTCGAGCCTGCTTCCGGCCGTCGTTTCCACCTTGGTAGGGAGCGATGATCGCGTGGGAGTCGATTGTTCCGGGGGTCTCGATTCAACAGCGGTTGTATATATGCTGCATCACTGCGCGTGTAATATCGATGCCTATCATTATGTTGCATCTGATCCGAGCAACGAGGACCATGTGTGGGCCTCCCGGGTTCTAAGCGACATCGCCATTAAGCCTCGTCTCATCGGCAATGAGATCGCGAATATTTTCTTTCGCTCAGATGTAGAGGTTGAGGAGCCAGAGACTGGGGGCCCCTTCCTCTGGGGTGCGGGACGCATGTATCTGCGGGCCGTTGCGAAATCCAGTACAGATAACGGTGTGACGAGTCACTTCACCGGTTTTGGTGGAGATGAGCTGTTCACCTCTATGCCGGCCCAGCTGTGGTCGCACTATCAGAGATATGGTTTCAGTTCCCTGTTGACTTTAAGGCGTGCTGCTAAGAGAAATAGAGTAAAGCTTGTCGACCTGTATTCTGAGGCCCGGAGCGCCACGCCATTTCATTCAGACCTTCTTGAGTCCTGGACGTTTAGCGGAGGGAGATCTGCCGTTGATCTTTCCTGGGGGAACGCGATGGAAATTCCTGACTGGGTTCACCGTGATGCTCTCCAGGCCGTTGGGGAGGCAGTCCATCTTCTTTACGATCAGGAGATACAGCCGCTTTCGCCTGATCAGGCTCGGCATCAGGCTCTCGCTTCACTCTCATACGAGGCTGAGTTGTTAGATCAAATATCAAGCAGATTTGGACGCGATGTGGTCGAATGGCAGTCGCCATTTCTGGACTGTGAAGTGGTGCTGGCGTCCCTGATGCTCGATGTGGGCGACCGGACCGAGGCCGGCAGAGGTAAGTCTTTGCTCAAGGACTCCATGAGGGGGATGGTACCTTCATCCGCGTTTGCGCGAAGGAGCAAAGGCGACTACAGCATGGAGCTGTATAGGGCGATGGAGGCGAATCGAGAGAGTTTGCGCAGTTATTTTGACGAGTGTTACCTGATGGACCTCGGTATTGTTGATGCGGATAAGCTGAGGCGCGCGGTGCTGTCGGGTGTCAACGATACTGCTGAGCTCCATGCTATTCAATCCACACTTGAGGTAGAAAGATGGTTACGTAACATGGGTTCTCGGCATCTGGGGGTGTGAGGTGCGACTTGGTGAAGGTATTATTCTCAGTCACGTGGACGATGGGGCAATCGTTTTGGATTCGAATAGAGGGGTTTATTTCCGCTTGAACCGCACTGCGTCCTCTGTCCTGGAGAGGTTGTTGTCTGGACTGTCGAAGGAGGAGACAGCTAAGAGAATATCTGTCAGCATGGAGGTTGACGAGGGGGAGGTTCTTAATGATATCGACTCTGTAGTCGCACAGATGTCAGAGGCGAGTTTTTTGTCGAGGGTGATTGATGTGGCCATCCCGGTCGGGCCTGAGGCGTCGGTGAGAATTACTCTTTCGGAGAGAGCGAGGGCGCTATTCGCTGTAGGCGCGGGGTCGTTGGTTGCTCGTATGAGCCCGCGAAGGATCTGTAACTTTCTTGAATGGGTCGGGAGAAAGAGTGACCCAGCGGACGCGGTGCAGGCTGGAAGGGCCAGGTACGCAGTTTGTGCTGTCAGTGCGAGATGTTCGGGGATGGGGTGTCTGCTCCGCTCCGTGTCGGCCTTCATCTATTGTCGGTGTCAGGGAACGTCCCCTGACTGGTGCAGCGGGTTCCGCACCTCGCCATTCGCCGCTCATGCATGGATTGAGGTCGATGGCTGTCCGGTTGGGGAGCCTGGATCATTGTCCTCGTTTGTCACTGTACTCTCCGTGAGGCCACATCGCCATGATGCGGAGAGATACGGGATGGGTAAGGGGACGGGAGCCTAGGTCTTCTGCCATGGGGTTATGGTCGGTTCTTCCTGATGTTCGTTTGAGAACGTCGTGGTTGGACCAGGCCGCCTTCGTAGGCGGCCACTACCAGTTGCGCCCTGTCGCGGGCTTCAAGGTTCTTCAGTAGTGCTGCGACATGAGATTTCAGTGTGGAGTGCGTGATATGCAGGGTGGCTTCGATCTCCGCGTTGGACATTCCGGTGGCGATGAGCGCCAGGACCTCGGCCTGGCGAGGGGTCAGTTCTTCTTCGATGCTTGTCGGGGCATGGATGGAGGGAGACTGTGCTAACGCCAGGGATAGTGCCTCTGAAGGGAGGACCGAGTGTCCCAGGTGTAAGGAGCGCACTGCATTGATGACCTCTTCCGGTGGTGCATCTTTAGTTATGTACCCCACCGCACCATTGCGTAGAGCCTGGACAACCTTTTGGTCTTCGCTGAAGACCGTGAGCATGCACACCTTCGTCCCTGTGACAGAGGGGTGCAAGTGGATTCTTCTAGTGGCCTCCACCCCATCGATCTCACCCGGCATGCGGATATCCATCAGTATGACATCGGGCTTGAGCCGGAGGGCATCCTTGATCGCATCCGCTCCGCAACCGGACTCGCCAACTACCTCGATGCCTCCGCTGCTCTCCAGTATGGTGGTGAGCGAGCGACGCAGCAGCAGCTGGTCGTCAACGATGAGAACTCTGATTCTTTTTCCCATCAGTTTCCCATCAGTCGTCCTGGGGGTCAGGGATAACTGCATCGACAATATACCCGTTCGACGTCTCGCCTGAAGTGATGCTCCCCCCGAGTGAGTTGCACTTCTTTTGCAGCAGGAGCAGCCCGATCCCGGCGCCGGGTGAGGCGGGCGGCGCGGGCTCGGGGGCTTCGTTGCGTACGATGATGCGGATGTTCTCGTTTTCTCTGCTAATTCTTACCTCGGTGGGTGCGCCGCCGGCGTGCCGCAGGACGTTCATGAGAGACTCGTGTATCACCAACGATGCAGCTTCTTCCGCCTTCCTGCTGTGAAAGGCTGTTGTGTGTTTGACCGCCAGGCTGACACCGGAGGCGCTAGCCTGCGCATAGATCTGCTGCAATGGCGCGGTAGGTACCGGGACGTGGGTGCTGGATTGCAGCAGGGCCAGGAGCCGGCGCATCTCCCGGGCAGCGGCGCGGCTTTCCGACTCTATCGTTCTGAGTGCAACGCGCGGATCGGATTCGTCCGCGAGCAGGCATGCGCTCGCCTGAACTGCGATAGAGGCGATCCGGTTCGAGATGATGTGATGTAGGTGCTCAGTGAGACTGAGTCTTTCCTGATGGACAGCATCCGCGATCACCTGATCCCGACGGCGTCGTTCCATGGCCTTCCGGGTCCTGCTTCTGATCAGCAGCGCCAATGAGACGACGGCTAGCGATGCGATCAGTACGTACGGCGTTATGCCATAATGGGCGGACTCGGGTCCGCAGGCGACAACCACCATGACGCCGACAAATATAGCCGTTAACGTCACTGCGCTGTTGATCCTGGCTCTCGTCCCGGTCATTGCGCGTACACACCTGCTCGATCGGGGTAGAGCAACCTCTCGGCAGACGTGCGGATCAGGTTGGCGGTGGCTGCTCCCCCCCTGCACGGTTATCGTTCACCATGTCGCCGTCCATGCCGGTCAGCGCGGTGAGTGTTTCAGGACCGGCCGGCGCCGTGGCCGCGCTGGGAGCGGGCCAGGATGTCCAGGAGGTACTGGCCGTAGCCGGACTTGGCCAGTGGCTCGGCCCGGGCGCGCAGGCCGTCGTCGTCGATGAAGCCCATGCGCCAGGCGGCCTCCTCCGGGCAGCCGATGGTCAGACCCTGGCGGTGCTGGATGGTGCGCACGAAGCCGGTGGCGTCGGCCAGGGAGTCGAAGGTGCCGGTGTCCAGCCAGGCGGTGCCGCGGGGGAGGACCTCCACCTTCAGGCGCCCGGCGTCCAGGTAGGCGCGGTTGACGTCGGTGATCTCGTACTCCCCGCGGGCCGAGGGCTTGAGGGCCCTGGCGATGCCGACGACGTCGTTGTCGTAGAAGTACAGCCCGGGCACGGCGTAGTCGCTCTTGGGCCGGGCGGGCTTCTCCTCGATCGAGATCGCCTTGAGGTCGGCGTCGAACTCCACCACGCCGTAGGCGGTGGGGTCGGCGACCTGGTAGGCGTAGACGACGCCGCCGTCGGGGCTGGTGTGGCGGCGCAGCCGGGTGCCCATGCCGGGGCCGTAGAAGATGTTGTCGCCCAGGACCAGGGCGGCGCTGTCGGAGCCGATGAAGTCGGCCCCCAGGACGAAGGCCTGGGCCAGGCCGTTGGGGACCTCCTGGACCGTGTAGGACAGGTTGACCCCCAGCTGGGAGCCGTCGCCGAGCAGGCGGTGGAAGCTGGGGGCGTCGTGCGGGGTGGTGATGACCAGGACGTCCTGGATGCCCGCGAGCATGAGGGTGCTCAGCGGGTAGTAGATCATCGGCTTGTCGTAGACCGGCATGAGCTGCTTGGAGGCGCCCAGGGTGATCGGGTTGAGTCGCGTGCCGGAGCCTCCGGCCAGAATGATGCCTCGCATGGCCCCAAGTATGGCCCATGCGCGCCGCGATTGCCGCCGCCGCCGTCGAGACGGCCGCCGCGGCGCGCGGGCCGGCTGCGGCGCGTCCCCGGCGCGTCTTCGGCCCGCGGCGGGTGATGGGCTAGCGTGCCTGTCGTGGAACGACTCATTGGCGCACGCCAGACCTATGGCTGGGGCTCGGCGGCGGCCATCCCCGAGCTGCTCGGCGAGCTCTCCGACGACCGTCCCTGGGCCGAGCAGTGGTACGGGGCCCACCCCTCCGGGCCCACCGCCCTGGTCGGCCGCCCCGGCACCCTGGCCGATCTCATCGACGCCGATCCTCAGCGGCTGCTGGGCGAGGACGTCGTGCGGCGCTTCGGCGAGCACCTGCCCTTCCTGCTCAAGCTCATCGCCCCCGAGCGGGCGCTCTCGCTGCAGGTCCACCCCTCCCTGGACCAGGCGATCGAGGGGTTCCGGCGCGAGAACGAGGCGGGCCTGGCGCTGGACGACCCCGACCGCTCCTACAAGGACGCCAACCACAAGCCCGAGATGGTGCTGGCCCTGACGCGCTACGAGGCCGTCGCGGGCTTCCGCGCCCCTCGCCGGGCCGCCGAGGTCCTCTCGGGACTCGACTCGGCCCTGGCCCACCGCATGCGCCGCACCCTGCGGCTGAACCCGACCCGCTTCGGCATCCGCCAGGTCTTCTCCGACCTCGTCTCCACCGGGACCCGTCCCACGGCCGTGGAGATCAATGCGCTGGTGGCGGAGATCGACGCGCGCCTCGAACGGGGGTCCTCCCCCTCCCGGCGCGCGGACACCAACGCCGTGACCATGGCCCGGGCCTTCCCGGGCGACCCGGGGGTGGCGGCGGCGCTGCTGCTCAACCCCGTCACCCTCCACCCGGGCGAGGCCCTCTTCGTGCCCGCGGGCAGCGTGCACGCCTACATCAGCGGTCTCGGCGTGGAGATCATGGCATCCTCCGACAACGTGCTGCGGGCGGGGCTGACGACCAAGCACGTGGACGTGCCCGAGATGCTCGCCTGCGTGGACTACGTGGCCGCCCCGCCGGTGCGCCCGGCGCCGGAGTACCTCTCCCGCGCCACCCGCGCCTACTACGCCCCTGTGGACGACTTCGAGCTGCTCGTGACCACGGTCGTCCCCGCCGACGGCCGGATGCAGGTGCCCGGGCGCGGGCCCCGGATCGTGCTGGCCGTCGAGGGGACGACGACGGTGACCACTCCCGCCGGCCAGGCGGCCCTCGGGCGCGGCCAGGCCCTGTTCGTCGGCGCCGACGAGCGCGTGCTCGCCGTCGAGGGGGACGGCGTCGTCGTCCAGGCCGACGTTCCCTGAGGCCCGATGACTGGGTCCGGGTGCTCGTCCCCGTCCGGCCGCGAGGACCGGACGGAACCGGCCCCGGAGCCGCCCGTGCCGCCCATCAGGCCCCCGGTCCGGCTCCGACGGCCCCCTCCTGGCGCGCGGCGGCGGCGAGCAGGGCGGCGTCGGCGTCGGGGGAGACGAGCACCGCCGTGAGACCGGCCCGCCAGGCGGCCAGGACGCCGAGCACCGCCCGCTCGGTCGTCTCCTGCCTGATCAGGAGCGCCCGGGCGCCGGCCGCGAGCGCCGCCTCGGCGCCGGCGTCCGGGCGGCCCTCGGCCAGCGCGTCCCGGCTCACCGTGCGCGCCCCGCCGTCGCCGACGACCCTGAGGGCGGGTTCGGAGCCGCCCGTCGGGGCGGCCGGGAAGCGGTCCGCGAAGGGCATGACGTCGGCGATCCCGTCGAGCACCAGCGGCGGGAGGGCTCCTGGCCAGCGCGTCGCGAGCGACCCCATTGTCACAAGTACCTGAACGTCCGCTGAGGGAAACAACCAACGAATCCTGAATGCGACCGACATGACGGGGGCTTCACTTAGTAGGTTTTCTACAAAAATGTCGTTGCTTTCGAGCAGCACAGGTGTGGCGCCGGCCACCCATGCGCCTGCGCACCAGGTCACCGCCCGCCAGTGCGGGCTCATTCCCAGGTGCACGTCGGCGCCGGGGCCGGCCTCGGTGGTGACGAAACCTGCGCACTTGGCGTGCCACATGCTCAGGACGTGTCCGGTCAGCTCGATGCGCTCGCCGGGGGCGTACCACACCAGCCAGGGGCGCGAGGAGTCCGAAGTGGAGGGCAGGACCCGGATCAGCGCGTCGGTCATGGGCCGATTCAAGCAAAAAGGGAGCGCGGTTCAAGCGGGCGCGCCCTCTGGGGCGCCACCGGCTCGCGGCGGCCCGGCCCCGGGCGGCGCGGCGGCCTCGGGGACGGGCGGCCGGAGGGGCGCGGGACGGGGCGCCGCCGGTGCCCGCCCACCGGGGCGCGTGCGCCGGGTCCCAATCCGGGGGGTGGCCGGAGGGGCGTGTAGAGGAACCCTCAAAATCCTGGCTCCGCGGCTCCTGTTATCGTTCCGTTACATGGACTTTTTGTTGGAATGACGCCGATGGTCACGATTGGGTGACATATCCCTCGCCGGCTTGACTCTCTTTGCTGACACCCGTGTAATTCATGGGTAGTTAATCTGCCCCTGACCTGAAGGGAAGCCAACGTGTGGAACATTCTCGGCGAGGGTCCGCTCGCGCGTACCGACGAAGCTGACGACCAGACCCTCCTGTTCCTCTTCGGCGGTGACGAGGTCGACGAGGGGCCGCTCGCATGGCAGGAGCGCGCCCTGTGCGCGCAGACTGACCCGGAGGCCTTCTTCCCCGAGAAGGGCGGCTCGACGCGTGAGGCCAAGCGCGTGTGCGCCACCTGCGAGGTTCGCGAGGAGTGCCTCGAGTACGCTCTGGCCAACGACGAGCGGTTCGGCATCTGGGGCGGCCTGTCCGAGCGGGAGCGTCGCAAGCTCAAGCGTCGCGCCGTATGAGCCCAGAGGGTCCCGGCGCCTGGTCCGCCGGCGGGACCGAGGCGCTCGCCGTCGTCGTCACCGCCGGGGTCACGCCCTACCTCCGCCGGACCCTGCGAGCCCTCGCCCGGCAGACCGTGGCGCCCAGGACCGCGATCGTCGTCGATGTCGCCTCGCGCCACAACGGCCTGGGCGACGGGACCCCGGTCGAGGAGGCCGTCGCCGCCTCCGGGATCGGCGCCTGCACCCGGGTGCGCGTCGTGCGCGCCCCCGACGCCAAGGGCTTCGGCGGCGCGGTGAGCCGCGGCCTGGCGCTGTACGACGAGCTCGCCGGGGCCGATCCGCACGCGCCCTCCCCGCGCCGTCGGCGCAGCGGGACGCGATCCGGGCGCTCACGCGGCAAGAACGCCGGGAAGCGCTCCGAGGACCGGGGCGACAGGGGCGAGCAGGGCTGGCTGTGGCTGCTCCACGACGACTCGGCGCCGGCCGCGGACTGCCTGGAGGCTCTCCTGACCGCGGTGGCGGAGACGCGCTCCGCCGCGCTGGTCGGGCCCAAGCAGGTCGACTGGGACGATCCCGAGCAGCTCCTCGAGGTCGGGCTGCGCACGACCGCGTCGGCGCGCAGGGCCAACGACGTCGTGGCGGGCGAGATCGACCAGGGTCAGCACGACGACCGCTCCGACGTCCTGGCGGTCGGCACCGCCGGCGCCCTCATCGACCGCGCCGTGTGGGAGGACCTGGGCGGCACCTCGCCCGAGTTCCCCGTCTTCAACGACGGGCTCGAGCTGTCGCGGGCGGTCCGGCTGGCCGGGCACCGCGTCGTCGTCGTCCCCCAGGCCGTCATCCGGCACCGGCGGGCCGCCTACCTGGGTCTGCGCCCCGCCCAGGGCGGGGCCGCCGGGCGCGCCGACGCGGACGGGCGGCCCGCGGTCCCGCAGCCGCACGCGGCCGATCCCGACCCGGACCGCTCCTTCCGCGCGCGCCGCACCGCCCAGCTCCTCGCCTGGGCGACCTTCTCGGCCCGGCCCGTCGGCCTGCTGCTGATCTGGTTCCTCATCCTGGGGGCCGTTCGCGCCGCCGGGCGCCTGCTGACCAAGTCCCCGTCCCTGGCCCGCGCCGAGCTCGGGGCCGCTCTGGCCGTCTCCCGCCGCGGCCGCGGCATCAGGCGGGGCCGCAGACGCCTGGCCGCCCATGCCACCGTGCGCCGCTCGGTGCTGGCCCGGCTCTACGTCAACGCCGCCGACATCCGCTCGGTGCGCCGCGACCGGGTCCGTCAGGAGCGCGAGCGCATCGCGCGCGCCGAGGCCCCCAGCGAGCTGGAGCTGGGCGAGCTCGCGGCGCTGGCGCGGCGTCGCCGACTCGTGCTGGCCGGCGTGCTGGCGGTGGCCCTTCTCGCGACGGGGGTCGGCCTGGGCGCGGTGACGGCCGCCGGCGCCGTCACGGGCGGCGCCGGGGCGGGCCTGGCCGCCGGCGGGCGCGCCCTGTGGAGCGCCGCCTGGGCCACCTGGGCCGCCTCCGGCGACGGCTACCCCGCCGTCGTCAACCCGCTGCTGGCGCTGCTCGCGCTGCCCGTCGGCCTGGCGGGCCGCGTCGGGCTCGACGGCGACGGCCTGGTCCGCCTGCTGCTCCTGGCGGCCGTGCCGCTGGCCGCCCTGGGCGCCTGGTTCGCCGCGGGCACCGTGACCCGGCGCACGAGCCTGCGGGCCTGGGGCGCGCTGACCTGGGCGCTGGCCCCCGCCCTCCTGCTGGCCGTGGGGCAGGGGCGGCTGACGGCCGTGCTGGTCCACCTCGCCCTGCCCTGGGCGCTGCTGGCGCTGGCGCGGGCGGTCGGCGCCGACCGGCGCGACGCGGTGCTCTCGGGCATGGTCGACGCCCACCACGCCACCGCGCTGGAGAAGGCGGACCTCGACCGCTTCGCCTCGGAGCGCATCGAGGACCTCGCGGCCCTGGCCGACGACCCGGACGGCGACGGCGGCAGCGGTAGCGGGAACGGTCCCGGGGAGGACCCGGGCGCCGGCGCCGAGGAGTCCGCCGCGCCCGGCACGGACGAGCCGGGCGGGCGCGACGCGGCGGCCCCGCGCAAGCGGGCCGTCGCGCTGGCCCGGATCGTGGAGGAGAACGACGCCGAGCTCGGCGCCCCGGCCCCGGCGCGGCGCTCCGGCGACGCCGCCGACGGCGAGGAGGAGCCCCGAGGGGCCGCTGACGGCTCCGGCGGCCCCGACGGCGGCTCCGAGGGCTCGGGCTCCGGCGGCGCGCCCGCGCCCGCCGGTGCGGCTCGCGGCGGGGCCGTCGAGCGCTACGGCCCCGGCTCGCCGACGGCCGCCGCCGTCGCCGGGCTCTTCCTGACGCTCGTCGTCGCCGCCGCCCCGGCGGCGGCGGCGGTCGTGGTCGGCTGCCTGGTGGTTCTCATGACCACGGTGCGCCGGGCGGCCCTGCGACTGGTCCTGACCCTCCTCCCGGTGGCCGTCACCGCGGCGCCCGCGTGGTGGCGCGCCGCGCGCCTGGCCTCGGCCGAGGGCCCCGCCGCCGGGCTGCGCTACCTGCTCACCGACACCGGCGGCCCCGTGGCCGCCCCGGCGCCCTCGGCCCTCGACACCCTCCTGGGGGTGCCCGTCGACCTGACCGCGCTCGTGCCCGGCCCCACCCTCGTGCTGGTCGTCAGGGGGATGCTGGCGATCCTGCCCCTGGTCGCGCTCGGCGGCCTGGCCGTCGCGGGCCGGCGCGGGCACCGCGCCCGGGCCGGCCTGCTGGGCGCCGTTGGAGGCATGGGCCTGGCGCTCGCGGCCGTGCGCGTGACCACGGGGATCGGCACCCTGCCCGACGGGACCGGCTCGGTCACCGTCACCGGCTGGGCGGGAACCGGCGTCACCCTGATGACGGCGGGACTGCTCGCGGCGGGCCTGGCCGGCGCCGACGCCGCCCGCGCGGGCCTCGTGCGCCGCGGCGCCGGGTGGCCCCACCTGGTGCTCGCCGCGGTCACCGTCGTCGGGCTCGTCGTCCCGCTGGCCGTGGGGGCCTGCTGGGCCTGGGCCGCCCGCACATCCACGGGCCGGGGCGCCGACGCCGTCGTCAGGGCCCTGCAGCCGGGCACCCAGCAGGTGCCCGTCATCGCTAGGGAGACCCAGCGCTCGGCCGGCGCGGGCCGCGTCCTGGCCCTGGCCTCGACCTCCGAGGGCCTGGTCGTGCGAATCTGGCGCGGGCCGGGCACCCAGCTGACCGACGTCGTGCCCGACGTCCTGGCCGCTCAGATGCGTAGCCGCCTGGAGGCTCCGGGCGGCGCGGACCCGGCGGCCGGTCTCGCCCCGGCCGAGGGGGCTCTGAGCATGGCGCCCGCCGATCCCGCCGACGCCGAGCTGGCCGACATCGTCGCCCGGGCCACCGCCGGGCAGGACGAGACCGTTGCCGACGACCTGGCCGCCCACGGCATCGCCGTCGTCCTGCTGGCCGACGCCCCCGGGGACGAGACCACCGCCCTGGCCCGCGCGGGCCTGGAGTCCACGCCGGGGCTCGACCAGCTCGCGCAGACCGCTGCCGGCAACTCCTGGCGCGTCGGGCCGACCGGCGCCGCCGAGTCCGCCCGCGCCACCCTGGTCGCGGCCGACGGCACGACCGCGATTCTGCCCACCCCCGCGGGCGCGCCCACCGAGGTGAGCGCGCACGTCCCCGAGTCCGCCGAGGGGCAGGCCCGCACCCTCGTCCTGGCCGAGCGCGCCGACGCGGGCTGGTACGCCGAGCTGGACGGCGAGCCGCTCGAGCCGACCGGCGTCCAGGGCGCCGCCGGGACCTGGCGGCAGGCCTTCTCGGTGCCGCCGGGAGGCGGAGAGCTGGTCGTGGCCCACCGGTCCACGGCGGGCGCCATCGCCACCCGCCTCATCTGGGCGGTCTGGGCCGTCACCGCTCTGGCCGCCCTGCCCCTGCGGCGCAAGGGGGCCATCGCATGACGGGCAAGGCAGGCAGGACACGCAAGGCGGACGGGACAGGGGCGGCCTCCTCCGCCCGCCGGCGCCCGCGCTGGCGCAGGGTGCTCGGGCGAGCCGTCGCCCTGGCCGCCTCCGCCGCCCTGGGCCTCGCCATGGCAGGTCTGACCTGGGCGGGCGGCCGCGTCCCGGCTGACCGGAGCGCGGTCGTGACCGCCGCGCAGGTCCCCGCACCCGCCGGAGAGGCCGTCTACGCCTGCCACGCCGCCCCCAGCAACACCCTGGGCGCCGTCTCCGTCGGCAGGACGACCGCCACGACGACTCTGACCAGCCTCGACGCGGCAGCCTCCCTGACCTACAGGGGGGAGGCGCTGACCGGGCCCGCCACCACTCTCAACGAGGCCGCCGGGGGTGTGCTGAGCGTCAACCCGGACGGGACCAGGCCCACCGGAGCCGCGGGCGTGTCGACCACGCTGACCGCCGACGGCGACCTGCGCGGGCTCACCGCGGCCCCCTGCACGCCCCCGAAGGCGATCTCCTGGATCGTGGGCGGGTCGACCGCGCTCGGCTCGTCCGCCGAGCTGCGCCTGACCAACCCCGGCACCACGACCGTGACGGCCACAGTCCGCCTCTACGGCTCAGTCGGGGAGATCGCGCCGCCCGCGGGCGGCCAGGTGGTCGTGCCCCCGGGCAGGACCATGGGGGTCATGCTGGAGGCGGCCGGCAACGATCCCCGCCTGGCGCTGAGCGTGGAGGCCGTCGGGGGGACCGTCGTCCCCGCGCTGGTCACCGAGTCCCTCGACGGCGAGACCGCTGCGGGCACCGAGGTGCTCACGGGCGGCGCGGCCCCCGACACCGAGCTGACCGTCCCCGGCGTCGTCCTGGTCGAGGCGGCCGAGCAGGGCGAGAAGGCCCCCGGCGCGGCCGCCGGGGCGCCGGAGTCCTCGGACGCCCCGGCGGTGCGCCTGGTCAACCCGGGCAGCGCGCCCGCGACCGCGGCGATCTCGGTGATCGGCCCGGACGGCACTCGGGTCCTCCAGGGGGCGGACTCGGTGACCGTGGACCCGGGTGCGGTCTTCGACGTGTCCCTCAGCGGCGTGCCGGCGGGAGCCTACGGCGTGCACGTCAGCTCCGACGCCCCGGTGGCCGCCGGGGTCCGGCTCGTGCGCAGCGCGGGGGAGTACCCCGCGCGCTCGGGCGCGCTGCTGCACGACGTCGCCTGGTCGCAGGCGGCGACGCCTGACGCCGGTGAGGCCGGCTCCATCGCGCTGCCCCGCGCCGAGGGCCTGGCCTCCCAGCTGGTGCTGACGAACTCCGGGTCGAGCGCGACCACCGTGACCCTGGCCTCGGCCGACGGCTCCTGGAGCCAGGAGACTGAGGTGCCGGCCGGAACCACCGTGACACCGGAGGTGCCCGGCCAGGTCACGGCGCTGACCATCTCGGGTCCGGCGGCCCAGCAGGTCACGGCGGCCGCGGTGGTGACTGCGAAGGTCGGCGGGGACGCGGCCGGGACCCTCATCGCCTCCGTGCCGGCGGTGGCCGACTCCACGGCCCTGGCGGAGAGCGAGCTGCTACTGCGCTAGGCCCGCCGATCTCGGCACGGAGGTGAACCGATCTCGGCGAGGGACGGCGGTCCGGCCCGGCCGGTCGCTAGCCTGGGGCCATGCCCGTCTCGTTCCGCCGTGTCCCGGCCCTCGTACCCGCGTCCACCCGCCGGCGGGACCGTCACGGGCGCGGGCTGCGGGGCCCGCTCCTGCCCCCGCACCTGCCGGCGTGGCGCACGCGCGCCGAGCGCTTCGACGAGCTCGTCGTCTCCGCCGCCGAGGACCTGACCCGTCGCTGGCCGCAGGTCGGCTCCATCCAGTTCGCCGTGGAGGACGTGCCGCCCTCCGACCCAGCCCCCTGGGAGCACGGAGTCGTCCTGGGCAGGGGCTTCGCCGCCCGGCCGCGCGCCGACCTGCCCTCCCGCATCGTCATCTACCGCCGGCCCGTCGCCTCCCGCGCCCAGGGCGACGCCGAGCTCGCCGACCTCGTGCGCCGTGTCGTCGTCGAGCAGGTGGCGCTCATGCTGGGGCGCGGCCCCGAGGAGATCGACCCGGAGGCGTAGGGCCCGCCGGCGGGACACGATTGCGTGCGTCAGGTACCCGGCCGAGGGGCTGCGCGCGATAACCTGCGCGTGTGAGAAGAGTCCGACGCTGCCGCAGGTCCGGCTGCGAGAATCCCGCTGTCGCCACCCTGACGAGCGTCTACGCCGACTCCACCATCGTGCTGGGCCCACTGGCCACCGAGGCGCAGCCCGAGGCATACGACCTGTGCGCCAAGCACGTGGAGTCCTTCACCGCTCCGCGCGGCTGGCAGGTGATCCGCCTGGCCACCGACTTCGAGCCCGCCCCGCCGTCGGACGACGACCTCACCGCCCTGGCCGACGCCGTGCGCGAGGCCTCGCGCGCCCCGCGCCCCAGGCCCCAGCCGGCCGAGCGCGCCGGACGGCCGGGCGGCATCCTGCCCGATTCCCTGACGCGCGAGCCCGACACCCTGCCCGACCACCTGGTCGGCCTGGGCGACGGCGAGATCATGCGCCGCGGTCACCTCCGCGTCCTGCGCGGGGAGAAGGAGGACTGACACATGAGTGTCGTGCCCGACTCGCCCGTCCCCACCGGTATCGCGCCCTGGGTCCGCCAGATCCTGCGCTGCCCCGCCACCGGGGGCGGGCTCGTCGACGGCGTCGGCCCCGACGGCGCCGCGTGCCTGGAGTCCCCCGCAGGCGCCCTGAGCTACCCCGTGCACGACGGCGTGCCCATCCTCCTGGCCCACGAGGCGGCGCCTCTCCGGCGCCCCGCCCACCCAGCCGCAGGCCGGCGGCCGGGTGAGGGCGGCCGGCAGGCGCCCGCAGGGCTCTTTGAACCGATCTCGACGCGGAAGTGAACCGATCCGATCTCGACGAAGAGGGGCGGCGCCCGCTGGCCCGGCCCGAGCCCCCGTCGGAACCGATTGTCTATCCCTGGTCCATCCGCCTGTCGCGCAGCTCGAGCATGAACTCGCGGTCCCTGCGCTCGGCGAGCACCGCGGCCAGGAACCGCTCCGGGTGCGTGCCCACCGGTGCCGGCGGGAACACGTAGGGCTCGACGGCGGCCGCCAGCTGCGCCGCCAGGCGCGCTCGCGGCGCGGGCTGCATGGACGAGCCGCGCTGGAGGAAGGTCCGCCCGATCAGCGCGAGGTTGCCGGGCAGGGCGCGCAGATCCGCCTGCGCGGCCCACGCGGCCAGCTCCGGCGGCATGAGCACCGGGGGAGCGGCCTGGGCCGCCGAGCGCTCGCGGACCGCATAGGTCCCGGCCAGCAGGTCCCCCAGCCGCTTGCCCCGGCGCGTCACCACGCACACCAGGGCGGCCACCACGCCATAGGTCAGCCAGATCTCGAGCACCGCCACCAGGACGCGCACGAGGCCGTGACGCAGCCGTATCGCGCCGCCGTCGTCGCGCACCACCCGCGTTCCGGTCACGAGCCTGCCCGCCGACCGCCCGCGGGAGAGGACCTCGACGGCCAGGGGCACCACCAGCATCCACAGCAGCAGGACGAGTGAGACCACGACGATCTGCACCGCCTCCGATGGGAGCGCAGTGGTGGGGATCGTGGACAGGGTGATCACGGTCATGAGCAGACCGCCGCTGTACAGGGTGTAGTCGATCAGGCCGGACAGGATGCGCAGCCCGGCCGAGGCGGCGCGCACCTCCAGGGCGACGGCCTCGCCGGTGATCACCACATCGGGCGTCATCATCCGCTCGGACGAGGCCACGGCCTCATTGGTCATGCCAGACTCCTTCCGTGGACATTGATGCGTACGCGGCCGCGCACCGCGACCAGTGGGACCGGTTGGACGAGCTCACGCGACGACGTCGGCTCAACGGCGCGGAGGCCGATGAGCTGGTGAGCCTCTACCGCGCCACCGCCGGGCACCTGTCGCGCATTCGCACCGGCGCCCCGGACCCAGAACTTGTCGCCGAGGTCTCCGCCCGCGTGGCCGCCGCCCGCGGCCGGCTCACCGGCACCAGGGAGGCCCGTCTGAGCGACCTGAGCCGCTTCTGGGCCGAGTCGGCCCCGGCCGCGCTGTACAGGGTGCGCTGGTGGACGGTGGGCGTCATGGTCGCCGAGATCGCCATCGCCGTCGTCGTGGCCGTATGGACCCTGCGCAGCCCCGAGGCGATGAGCACCGTAGGCACGCCCCAGGAGCGGGACACCTACGCCCACTCCGCGTTCGAGTCCTACTACACCCGGTACGCCCCCAGCGAGTTCGCCGCCCAGGTGTGGACCAACAACGCGCGCATCGCCGCCGTCTGCGTGGCCGGCGGCATCACCGGGCTGCTGCCCGCCTACATGTTGCTCGCCAACGCCCTCAACCTCGGCCGGGCCGCCGCCGTCATGGCCGATCACGACGCGCTGGGCGTGTTCTTCGCACTCATCACGCCCCACGGCCTGCTGGAGCTGACCTGCATCTTCGTCGCCGGCGGCGCGGGGCTGCGCCTGTTCTGGACGCTGCTCGCCCCCGGCCCCAGGTCCCGCGTCGCCGCGCTGGCCGCCGAGGGCCGGGCCCTGATCACGGTGGCGGTGACGCTGACGGCGGCCCTCGCCGTCGCAGGCCTCATCGAGGCCTTCGTGACTCCGGCCCAGATCCCGTGGGCGGTCAAGCTCGTGGTGGGGGTCCTCGCCGTGGCCGTGCTGTGGGCCTACACCCTCGTGCTGGGGCGCCGGGCCGCGGCCGCCGGGCACACCGGCGATCTGGCCGAGGAGGAGGCGGGCGCCGCCCTGGCCGAGGCGGGCTGACCCTGCCCCGCCCGGGCGGAGGGGGAGCGGTCGGGCGGGCCGCGGGCGGGGCGGGCCGCAGGGCGGGTTCGGGGCATGCGCGCCCATCACAGGCGCCCCGCGGCCTTGAGGGCCAGGTAGGTGTCCGCCAGCGCCGGGGGGAGGGCGCCGGGCTCGGCCTCGACCACCTCGACCCCGCGGCGGCGCAGCCGGCCGCGCACCCGGTCCAGCTCGACGACGTCGCGCTCGGCGGCCGCCGCCGCGTAGACGGCCTCGCTGTTGGCGCGGTCGGCGCGCAGCGCGGCGAGCCCGGGATCGGTGGGGGAGGCGAGCACCACCGCATGGTCGTGCGCCACGCTGCCCAGGGCGCGCACCATCGGCGCCTCGCCGCCCGACCCGTCCAGGGCGGTGAGCACGACGACGAGCGCGCGCTGCGACAGGACCTTGCGCACCGTGGAGGCCAGCAGCGTCCAGTCGGTCTCCACCAGCTCGGCGTCCAGCGGCGCCAGGGCGTCCGCCAGGGCGCTCATGAGCGCGGGTCCCGACCGGCCCTGCACCTGGGCGCGCACGACGACGTCGAGGGCGACGACGTCGACCCGGTCCCCGGCCCGTGACGCGAGGGCCGCCATGAGCAGGCAGGCCTCGATGTGGGCGTCCAGCCGCGGCGCGTCGCCCAGGCGGGCCGCGGCCATGCGGCCGGTGTCGACCACGATGAGCACGCGCCGGTCGCGCTCGGGCCGCCAGGTGCGCACGACGACCTCGCCGCGTCGCGCCGTGGACCTCCAGTCGATGGAGCGCACGTCGTCGCCGACGACGTACTCCCTCAGGGAGTCGAACTCGGTGCCAGCCCCGCGGGTCATGACGGCGCTGCGGCCGTCCATCTCCCGCAGGCGCGCGAACCGGGAGGGCAGGTGCCGGCGCGAGGCGAACTCGGGCAGGACCCGCAGCCGTGCCGGCGCCAGCAGCGAGGCCTGGCGGCCGGCCAGCCCCAGGGGGCCCACCAGTCGCACCGTCACCAGGTCGGCCTGACGGTCTCCGCGGCGCGTCGGCGTGAGCACCGTGCGGGTGCGGCGGCGCTCGCCCGCGGGGACCGACAGCGACGCCCGCTCGCGGGTGGCCCCCGCCGAGGGGGGCCACGCGTCGCGCACCCGGGCGCTGACCCGCCGGCGCCCGGTGTTCGTCACGGTCAGGGTCGAGGTCGTCGAGCCCCCCAGGCGCACGGAGCGCTCGACGAGGCGCTGCGCGCGCAGGCTGCGCGGCGAGGGCGCCGCGATCACATCGACCGCCACGAGGAGCGTTGCGCCCGCGGCGCACACGACCACGGTCAGCGGTCGGGGCACGGCGAGCACGAGCAGGCAGCAGGCGGTCAGCAGCCAGACGGTGCGCATGGTGAGGTACACGCTTCCTCCTCCCTCAGGTCATCCCGGCCGGTGGGCCGGGCGGCGGCTCAAGACGCTCAGCGGGGCACGGGGACGGTGCGCAGCACCCCGTTGATCACGGACTCGGTCGTCACGCCCTCCATCTCTGCCTCGGCGCGCAGCTGGATGCGGTGGCGCAGGGTGGGCAGGGCGAGCGCCTTGACGTCGTCGGGCGTCACGAAGCCGCGCCCCGACAGCCAGGCCCACGCCCGCGCGGTGGCCAGCAGCGCGGTGGCCCCGCGCGGCGAGACGCCCAGCGACACCGACGGCGACACGCGCGTGGCCCGCACCAGGTCCACGATGTAGCCCAGGACCTCCGCGGAGACCCCGACCGTGCGCACCTGGGTGCGCGCGACGGACAGGTCGCCGGGGCCGGCCACGGAGCGCATGCCCGCGCCCGCCAGGTTGCGCGGGTCGAAGCCGGAGGCGTGCCGCGCGAGCACCTCGACCTCCTGGGCGCGCTCGGGCAGGGGCAGGACGAGCTTGAGCAGGAAGCGGTCGAGCTGCGCCTCGGGCAGGGGGTAGGTGCCCTCGTACTCCACGGGGTTCTGCGTGGCGACGACCATGAAGGGGTCGGGCAGCGGGCGCGGCTGACCGTCGATGGAGACCTGACGCTCCTCCATGGCCTCCAGCAGGGCGGACTGCGTCTTGGGCGGCGTGCGGTTGATCTCGTCGGCCAGGAGCAGGTTGGTGAACACCGGTCCCTGCCGGAAGGAGAAGGCGGCGGAGCGGGCGTCGTAGACCAGGGAGCCCGTCACGTCGCCCGGCATGAGGTCGGGGGTGAACTGGATGCGCTTGGTGCCCACGTCCAGGGCCTGGGCCAGGGAGCGCACGAGCAGTGTCTTGGCCACGCCGGGCACGCCCTCGAGGAGGACGTGCCCCTCGGCGAGGAGGGCGATGACCAGGCCCGTGACCGCGGCGTCCTGGCCGACGATGGCCTTGGCGACCTCGGAGCGGATGGTCGTGAGCCGTCCGCGCGGATCGTCCTGGGCGGCGGGCGCCGGGTCTGAGGTGGTGGGGGTGCTCATCGTGGAAGGACCTCGCTCTCGAGTCGGTCGAGCTGGACGGCCAGGTCCGCCAGGGCCCGGTCGTTGGATGGGGCGGGACCGCACAGGATCTCGTGGACGAGCCCGGGCGGCCGGCCGGCGACCTCGGCCGCGGTGCGGGCGACGGCGGCGCGCTCGGTGCCGGGCGGGAGGCCGAGCCTGCGGGTCAGGCGCAGCGCGGTCGCGGCGCGCAGCGCCTCGCCGGCGCGGTCGCGCGCCCCCGCGCGCCGGTACAGGCGGCCGCGCCCCCGCGTCGTCTCGGTGGCGCGCACGACCACGGGCAGGTCCTCGATCACGAGCCGCCCGAAGCGCCGCCCCCTCACCACGGCCAGGGCGAGGACGATGACGGCGCCGTGCGCCATGAGCACCGGCATCCAGCGCGGCAGGGACGCGTCGTCCCACACCGTGGGGGCCTCCTGCTGGGAGGCGTCGAACCACACCATGCGCCGGTTGTGGCCCAGGGCGCGCACGGCCAGGGAGGCGTGCCCCTCCTCGGTCAGGTGCGAGTTGGTCGCGGTCGTGGCGTCGGCGATGATCCGCAGCGCGCCGCCGCCGCGGGTGGTGGCGGTCGCGTAGGCCGCGTGGACGGAGCCGTCCGGGTCGGGCTGCGCGAGGGGGAAGCAGGCGGTGGCCTCGGCGCCGGCGCCGACCTGCACGGAGCCGCGCGAACCGGCCACGGACGCCGCGGCGGTGGCGTCCTCGTCGGGGCACTGGGCCGTCAGGACGGTGTCGGCGGGGGCCGACTGGCCCGAGGTGGTCAGCTCGCTCGAGCGGGTCAGCCCGGACAGCTCCTGGTACAGGGCGCCGACCACGACGACGTCGGCCCCGGTGCGCGCCAGCGCGTCCCGCTCCGTCTCGGTCAGGGTCCCGGCGTTGAGCAGCGCCACGGTCGTGCCCGGCTGGGCCGCGCGGATGGCCGCCTGGGGCGAGCGGACGGTCTCGGTCGACACGCCCTCGTGGTCCAGGAGCCGGGCGAGCGCCTGCGCCCCGTCGGGCCGGGGGTTGTCGATCGCGTAGGGGGTCTTGGAGTGCCGGGGCTGGGTCAGCGAGCTGATGATGGCGACCAGGAGCAGCGCCCCCACCGCCAGCATGAAGGGGCGCCACCGGCGGAGCCTGGCGGTCAGGGGCTCGCCGGCGACCTGGTCGTCCTCGGGCGGCGGGCCGACCGGTCGGGTCCCGCGGGAGGGGGCTGCGGCCGTCACTGCGGGCCCCCGATCGCCGGCGCCGGGGCCGGCGCGGGCCGGGGGGCCGGCCGGGTCCTGCGGACGGCCTCGGCGAGCTCGCGCATCCAGGCGTCCTGCTCCGGGGTGGAGACGACCTCGCCGTAGCGCACGGCGTCGAACAGCGCCCCGGCGCGGTGGAGGTCGTCGGCGAGGTCGACCACCACGGCGGCGGCGATGGTCGCCGCCTCGTGGGCGGTCATCCCCGGGTAGTCCTCGAGGGCGCCGCGCTCGTCGAGGGAGCGGATGATCGCCCGGAAGCGCTCGACGACGGCGGTGGCCCAGTCGCCCTGCCCGGCGGCGTCGTCCGCGGCCCTGGTCAGCGCGGTCGAGCTGCGGTCGTCGTCGAACAGCGCGCGCTCCGCACGGGTGCGGCGCACCCGGGTGATGCGGCTGAGCAGAGCCAGCAGGAGCGCCACCAGGGCGAGGACTACGACGACGACGATGAGGATGGACACCCAGCGCGGCGCCCCGGGCATGACGTTGCCGGGGTCGAGGTGCTCCACGATCCACCGCCACAGCCGCTCCCACAGGGTCTCCTGCGCGTGGTACTCCGGGCGCGCGAGCTCGCGCTCGGCGGCCTCGCGGGCCTGGGAGGCGTCGGGCGTGGCGGGGACGTCGGCGCCCGGCCTCATGCCGGTGCGCGGCGCGCCCAGCGCGCAAGGAGCGCCCGCGCACGGGAGGGCGGGCAGGATCGGCGAAGCGGTGCGGAGCATGGTGCTGCGGGATCCGGTCGGGTCACACGCCGGCGGCCCGGCGCAGCTCGACGTCCAGGCCCTCCTTGCGCATGCGCAGGTCGATGTAGGTCAGCGCGACGACCGCCGAGGTGAAGGGCAGGACCGCCGCCTGGAGGAAGGAGGAGAGGAAGGACGACGCGGCCATGGCGGTGGCGTAGGGGCCCGGTCTTCCCACGGCCGTGAGCCCGCTGACCAGGCCCAGGGCGCCCGAGACGATCCCGACGAGGGTGCCGGTGATCAGCAGGGCGAGCAGCAGGATGCCGAGCACTCTCCAGAAGCTGCCCTTGGTCAGGTGCCACGACCGGCGCATGCCCTCCCACACCCCCACGTTCTCCAGGATGAGGGCGGCGCTGGAGAAGCTCAGGCGGATCGTGAGGTAGACGGCGACGATGATGAAGACGAGGGTCAGGATGAACAGGACCAGGACGCCGACCATGATGGCCGTCAGGTTCGGGTCCCCGTCGAGGGCGCTGATGATGGCGGCGACGATGGTCACGAACAGGCCCAGCGAGAACAGGGCCGCCACGAGGCTGATCACGCCGATGACCATGGACTGGCCGATGAGCGGCCAGATGCGGGGGCGGACCCGCGCCCAGACCTCGCCCGGCGTGGCGATGCGCCCGAGCACGGAGCGGGAGACCGTCATGATGAGCAGGCCGGTCAGGATGGTGGAGACCAGCGACAGGAGCAGGGAGGGGCCCAGCTGCACTAGGCTCGTGACGCCGGTGATCCGGAAGGTCTCCAGGGCGAGTTCCGTGTCGTCGGCGGACGTCCCGGAGGTGGCCGGCAGCGCCGCCAGGGCGTCGAGCTGGGCGCGCGTGGCCAGGAACGTCACGGCCGCCGACAGCAGCCCGACGATGCTCATGACGATCAGGGCGGGCAGGAACATGGCGCGCGGGTTGGCGCGCAGCGCCTCGAACGCTCCGCTGATGATCTCGGTGACGCCCAGCGGCCGCAGGGGGACGATTCCCGGCTTGGGCGCGAGGACGAAGGGGCTCTGCATGAAGTCCGGGCCCGCCGCCCCGTAGGCGGCCGCCTGACGCGCGTACTGGCCGGCCCCGTAGCGGCCCGCCCCGCCCTGCCCGCCGCCCGGCGGCGGTGTGCTCGGCGCCTGCCACGCCGGACCGCTGCCCGGGGCCTGCTCCGGGGCCTGCTCCGGGGCCTCGGGAGCCTGCTCCGGGGACCGGGGGTAGTCGGATGGCGGCTGCCACGGCTGGTTCGGGGGCCCGTCGGTCTCGCTGGTCATGGCCTCACTGTGGCACGCCGCGGGGACGTTCTCCTCCGACCTGAGGAGGAGATGGGCGGGCCCGGGGGGGGCGGCGCCGTTGTGGAAGACATAACGGGGGCGACACGACGGCATCACGAAGATGGCACGAAGGCGTCACGGAGGTGTTACAAAAGAGGTGCATGGGCCAGTACACGGACGACACGTGCCGAGCGGCGCGCCAACAATGCCTCGTCCGGCGCTTCCTCATGTCAAGATACGTCCTATGAGCACCCGCATCCTGGTCGTCGATGACGACACGGCCCTGTCAGAGATGATCGGCATCATGCTCACAGCCGAAGGCTATGAGCCTTCGTACTGCGCAGACGGGGCCGCCACTATCGACGTTTTCCACAAATCCGATCCCGACCTTGTCCTCCTCGACCTCATGCTTCCCGGCCTCGACGGCGTGGAGATCTGCCGACACATCCGCGAGGAGTCGGATGTCCCCGTCATCATGCTCACCGCGCGCACCGACACCCAGGACGTCGTCGCGGGGCTGGAGGCCGGGGCCGACGACTACGTCACCAAGCCGTTCAAGTCCAAGGAGCTTCTGGCCCGCGTGCGCACCCGGCTGCGCCGCACCTCCGACAATGTCAACGCCGAGCACGTGCGCGCCGGCGACCTCGACATCGACGTCGCCGGGCACCAGGTCCGCCGCGGCGAGATCGAGATCGGCCTGACTCCCCTCGAGTTCGACCTGCTGGTCACGCTGGCCCGCGCCCCCTGGAAGGTCTTCACCCGCGAGGAGCTCCTCGAGCAGGTGTGGGGCTACCAGCACGCGGCCGACACCCGGCTCGTCAACGTGCACGTCCAGCGGCTGCGCGCCAAGATCGAGCACGATCCCGAGCACCCGGCGATCGTGGTGACCGTCCGCGGCGTGGGCTACCGCGCCGGCGACAGCGCCTGACCCGGTCGCCGGCACCCGGATCGTGACCTTCGCCCACCGGCCCGCTCGTGCGAGCTCTTCCGAGGCGCCCCGCAGGGCGCCCGGGGGCGCGCCGACGCCGGTGAGCAGCCCCGGCCTGCGCCGACGCGACGGCTTCATGCCGTCGCTGTCGGCCATCCGGCGCAGCCTGGCCACCCGGATGGCGATGTTCGCCATGGTCGGCGGCATCGTCCTGATCGTCATCCTCCTGGTGGTCGTCACGGCCCGGATCCGCGACGACATCTTCGCCGACCGGCGCGACGTCATCCTCACCGACGCCCGCCTGCGGGTCGCCACCGTCCAGGCGGCCTTCGACACCTCCGGCGCGACGACGGCGGACCAGGTGGCAGCCGTCGCCCAGACGCAGATCTCCTCCGTCGGCCAGTCCTTCGCCGGGGCCGGCGGCGTCGGCGTCGTCCTGAAGCGGAGCGGCACCGAGACCACGGCCAACGTCATCAACGACCTGACCACCGACGTCAAGCTCATGCCGCTGGTCTCCGAGGACCTGACCACCGCCATCGCCGAGAGCACCGGCGAGCACCGGCAGTACTGGAAGTCGATCAGCGTGGACTCCGGCAGCGGCTCCAGTCCGGGCCTCATCGTCGGGCAGCGGGTCTCCCTGCCGCTGGCCGGCGACTACGACCTCTTCCTGGTCTACACCCTGGCTCCGGAGCAGAACGTCATCGACCTGGCCTCCCGGGCCGTGGTCATCGCCGGCTCGGGCTTCCTCCTCATGCTCATCCTGGGGGTCTGGGGTCTGACCTGGCGCGTCCTGATCCCCATCCGGCGCACGTCCCTGGCCTCCCAGCGCCTGGCCGGCGGCCGCCTGAGCGAGCGCCTGCCCGTCCACGGAGAGGACGAGATCGCCACGCTGTCGCGGTCCTTCAACGAGATGGCGGCCTCCCTGGAGGCGCAGATCGAGGCCTGGGAGAAGCTGTCCAAGATCGAGAGGCTGTTCGTCTCCGACGTCTCGCACGAGCTGCGCACCCCCCTGGCCTCGATCCGCCTGGCCAGTGAGCAGATCTGGGAGGCCCGCGACGAGATCGAGGATCCCTTCGCGGCGCGCAGCCTGGAGATCCTCATGCGCGAGATCGACCGCTTCGAGTCCATGCTCACCGACCTGCTGGAGATCTCGCGCATCGACTCCGGGCGCGTGCAGCTGCGCGCCGAGGACGCCGACATGGTCGCCCTGACCCTGGGCGTGCTGGACCTGGTGTCCGTGCACGTCGAGGCCAAGGGCTCCCAGGTCGAGCTCGACGCCCCGTCGACGCCGGTGGTCGCCGAGGTCGACTCCACCCGCGTGGAGCGCATCCTGCGCAACCTCATTGTCAACGCCATCGAGCACGCGGACGGCTCCCGCATCGACATCACCATCGCCGGGTCGCACGACGCGGTGGCCGTGCGCGTGCGCGACCACGGCATCGGCATGAGCCCCGACGTCGTCAGGCAGGTCTTCGACCGGTTCTACCGGGCTGACCCCTCCCGCACGCGGACCCTGGGCGGGACAGGGCTGGGCCTGTCGATCGCCCTGGAGGACGCCGCCCTGCACGGCGGCACGATCGTCGCCTGGGGGTGGCCCCAGGAGGGCGCGTCCTTCCTGCTGACCCTGCCGCGCCACCTGGGGCCGGACGCCGGGCCCGGCACCTTCACCCCGCCCGGGCCCCTCGACGTCGTCCCCGACGACGCCCCCGCCGTCGCCCGCGTGGCCCCGCGCTACGAGCCGGAGCCCAAGGCCGCGACGGCCCCGGCGCCCGTGGTCGTGCCCGCCCCCGCCTCCCGTCGCGCCGCCGACCGGGCCCAGGAGGGCGGCCCGCCGGTCGTGGTCGAGACGCAGGTGGTGCCGCCGCTCGCCGCAGACGCCGACGTCGAGCCCGGGGCGCGCACGCCGGAGGATGTCGCCGGCAGGCGGACGGATCCGGGCGGGCCGTGATGGGACGGGGACAGAGAGCGCGCGCGTCGCGGCGCGCCGTGCTCGCGGCACTGACGTCGGGGGGCGGCCTGGCCGCGCTGGCCGCCTGCGCCGACCTGCCCACCTCGGGCCAGGTCACCTCCTCCGACGCGGTCTCGGCCCGCAGCGGGCAGCTCGTGCAGACGGCCGCCCGGCCGCGGGACGGCGCCGGGCCGGAGGAGGTCGTCTCCGGGTTCCTGCGGGCCTGCATCGCCGGGTTCTCCGACGACTTCGCCACCGCCCGCATCTTCCTGCACCGGGTCGCCTCCGAGGCCTGGGACCCCTCGGCCATCGTCCGCGCCTACACCGGAACCACGGCGCCTGTGGTGGGGCGCGATGAGTCGGGGGCCGTGAGGGTCGCGGTCGAGCTCGTCGGCTCGATCGACACGGACGGGGTCCTGGCCGCCGGCCCGTCGGCCGGGGGCACGAGCGGCTACACGGCCTCCTACTCGCTGGCCACCGACGGGCTGGGCCAGTGGCGGATCGTCGATCTGCCCTCCGGTGTGCTGCTCCCGGCGGGGAGCCTGTCAACCAACTTCGTCGCCACGAGCCTGTACTTCCTGGCCCCCGACCGGAAGCGCTTCGTCCCCGAGCTGCGGTGGCTGCCGCGGCGGGACCTGGCCGCCGCCGCCGTCGAGGCGCTGCTGGACGGACCTGGGGACTGGCTCGCCACGGGGACGTTCTCGGCGCTGTCCGACGGCATGATGCCGGCGGACGGCGGCGTCGTGCTCGAGGACGAGACCGTGACCGTGACTCTCGATGCGGCCACAGCCGGCCTGGGGGAGCAGGACCGCTCCCTGGCGGTGGCGCAGCTGAGTGCGACGCTGAGCCGCATCGAAGGCGTCTCGTCGGTCGTCGTCATGGCCGGGGACGAGCCGATGGGCGAGCCGGCCTCGATTCAGGAGCCGGATGCCGACGGCGGCGCGGTCGTCGGCCTGAGTGCCGGCGCCGTCGTCCAGGGCACCAGCTCGACCCGCAAGACCCTCGCCACCGTCCAGGCCCTGGGCACCGCCCAGGCCCGCTACCCGGCCCTCGGCCCGGACGGGACGGTCTACGCCCTCAGCGCCTCGAGCCTGCTGCGGCTGCGGCCGGGAGAGAGCGCCGCCAGCGTCATCGCCTCGGTGGGGGAAGCCGATGCGGGTGCGGGCGGCCTGCTGCCTCCGGTGGCGGACCGCTACGGCTGGGTGTGGACGGCCGCCGACGGCGCGCTGACCTCGGTGGGGAGCCTGGGGCAGCGCGCCCAGCTGGGCGCGCACTGGCTCGAGGGGCGCGAGGTGACAGCGATGGACCTGTCGGCCGAGTCCGCCAGACTCGTGCTGCGCCACCGCAGCAGGGGCGACGGGGGCGACGAGCGCGTGAGCGTGGCGGTTGTCGTGCGCGCGGACGACGGGGCGCCCACCGGGCTCGGCGAGCCGCTGCCGCTGCCGCTGGCCGCGGGCTCGGGCGTCACCGGGCTGGCGTGGTGCGATCCGGTCAATGTGGCGGTGCTGGCGCCCGGTGAGGCCGGTCAGGGGACTCTCGACATCCGCTACGTGCAGGTCGGGGGGATGAAGACGAGCGTGGCCGGCACCCAGGGCGCCAAGGCGCTCGTCGCCGACCGCGTTACCGGCGCGGCGCTGCTGACGGATGAGCGCGGCCAGGTCTGGCAGCGCAAGGGCGCCACCTGGCGGGTGCTGACCACGGAGGTCGCGGACCTGTCCTACCCGCTGCCCTGAGCCGCGCCCGGTCGAGTGCGGCTTCAGACCAGTCGGCGCGGTGGGGGAGCGGAAGACGGGGCCGGCCCGTGAGCCGGTCCCGGTCGCGTCATGACTGGCGGGCGGGGACGACAGGGCCCCCGGCTACAGGACCTGGGCGTCCAGGCGGATAACCCCGTAGGTCCACCCGTGGCGGTGGTAGACCGCGCACGGCTGCTTGGACGACTTCTCGATGAAGAGGTAGAAGGGGTGCCCGACGAGCTCCATCTGGTAGAGCGCCTCGTCGACCGTCATCGGCACGGCCTGGTGCAGCTTCTGACGGACGATGATGGGGGAGTCCCCCAGCTGCGACTCGACGGCGACCCCCGGCTCGGTCGGGGCCTGGGGCGAGTCCTCGATCGGCGCGTCCCCGGTGTCGGGGACGACGACGGCCTCCTCCGCGGCGGCGGGGGCCTCCTGGTCCTTGGCGGCCTCGACCACGTAGCGGCGGTGGTTCTTCTTGCGGTCGCGCGCGCGGCGCAGACGCTCGGTCAGCTTGCCCATGGCGATGTCGAAGGCGGCGAAGCGGTCGGAGGAGCTGGCCTCGGCCCGGATGATCGGGCCCTTCGAGATCACGGTGATCTCGGCGCGCTCGGCGGTGTCGGCCTGGCGCGGATTGCGCTCGTGGGTGACCTCGACCTCGACACGCTGGACGCGCGGGTCGAGCTGCTCGACCTTGGCGGCCTTCTCCTCGACGTAGTCCCGCAGGCGAGAGCTGATCTCAGCGTTGCGGCCGACGACGGTGATGTCCATGGTGAACCTTTCTGGGTCCTGGTGATCCTGCGGGGGATCGGGCTGGGGGAGCACCCGTCGCACCGTGCGGCGGGTTCTGGATGGTCGCTCACCACCTCCCCGAGTGCCTGTCCGCCGTCCGGGCGGAGTGCCGTGCAGCCACCTGCGTGCGGCTCGCGCGTCCGTGCGCTGTGATACATAAACTACACCATAATGGCGCCTCTCAGTGGGGCTTTGATGTCACCGACAGGGAGCGATCCCGGGCCGATCGTCCGGCGCCGGTACCGGTCCGCCCGGCACGACCGGGTTCGCCCTGCGCGATGGCGGCGGGGCGGCCGCCACGGCGAGCGCGCCGACGACGCGGGCCCCCTCCGCGTGCAGCGCGCGGGTGCACGCCCCCAGGGTCGCGCCGGTGGTGACGACGTCGTCGACCAGCAGGACCGCCAGCCCCGCCACCGGCACCAGGACCCGCGGCGGGCTCGCGCGGTTGGCCCGCCGCTGCCGCGCCGAGCGGCCGGCCTGGCGCGCGCCGCCGGTGAGCCGGCGGCGCAGCAGGTCCGTGCTGAGGACGCTCAGGGCCCGGCGGCCTCTTCGCGTCGGGTCGGCCTGCGGCCACCCGGCGGCCACGCCCTGGGCGACGGCGTCGGCGAGCGCGGCGGCCACCAGGCGGCCCCGGGCGCGGCGGACCCAGCCGGAGGGGGCCGGGACGACGAGCAGCGGGCCGGCGCCGACGACGGCGCGCGCCTCGTCGTCCAGGGAGCGCGCCCACAGCCGGCCGGCGCGCCTGCCCGTCTCGGCCATGAAGGACGCCAGGTCCTCGCGGGCGCCGTTCTTCCAGCCCAGCACCATGTGGCGCACCGGTCCGGCATAGACGGCCACGGCCCGCACGTCCAGCGCGCCGGCGGCGTCGGCGTGCTCGACGGCGGCGGGCTCCCCGGCCAGCAGGTCCCGGCAGTCCGGGCACAGCGCGGTGTCCCAGCGCCCGCAGCCGGCGCAGGAGACCGGCAGCACGAGGCGAGCCGCCTCGCGCAGGCGCTCCAGGCGGCGGGAGGCGGCCGGCGTCGGGGCCGCGCGGGGCGCGCCGCCGGGCGGGGACGGGGCCATGCCCCACGGTCTCACGACCGTGCGGCGCAATGAGGCAGATCATGCGGCAGCGTGATGGCCGCCCACGGGGCGTCCACTACGATGGGGGGCGTCTGTGCCCGGTGACCGGGCGTTGAGGGCGCCCGTGCCCGGGGACTCAGCCGTGCGCAGCGCGCACCCCACCACCAACAAGGGAGAAGCCAGCGTGTCGATCGTCGACCGGATCCTTCGCATCGGTGAGGGCCGTACCCTCAAGAAGCTCGGCGCCATCGCCGACCAGGTCGAGGCGCTCGCCGACACCTATGCGGACTTCACCGACGATGACCTCAAGGAGGTCACCGCGGACCTCAAGGAGCGCTACATCGACGGGGAGACCCTGGACTCGCTGCTGCCCGAGGCCTTCGCCACGGTGGTCGAGGCCGCCGACCGGGTCTTGGGGATGCGGCCCTTCCACGTCCAGATCATGGGCGGGGCGGCCCTCCACCTGGGCAACATCGCCGAGATGAAGACCGGTGAGGGCAAGACGCTGGTGGCCACCATGCCCTCCTACCTGCGGGCGCTGACCGGCAAGGGCGTGCACGTGGTGACCGTCAACGACTACCTGGCCGAGTACCAGTCCGACCTCATGGGCCGCGTCCACCGCTTCCTGGGGCTGACCACCGGCTGCATCCTGACCGGCCAGACCCCCGCCGAGCGCCGCAAGCAGTACGCGATGGACATCACCTACGGCACGAACAACGAGTTCGGCTTCGACTACCTGCGCGACAACATGGCCCAGCGCCCCGAGGACCTGGTGCAGAGGGGCCACGCCTTCGTCATCGTCGACGAGGTCGACTCCATCCTCATCGACGAGGCCCGCACCCCGCTGATCATCTCCGGCCCCGCCACCGGGGATGTCAACAAGTGGTACAAGGAGTTCGCCAAGATGGCCGGGCGCCTGCGCGCGGGCAAGGACTACGAGGTCGATGAGAAGAAGCGCACCGTGGGCGTGCTGGCGCCCGGCATCGAGCGCGTCGAGGACTACCTGGGCATCGACAACCTGTACGAGTCGGAGAACACGCCGCTGATCGGCTTCCTCAACAACGCGATCAAGGCCAAGGAGCTCTTCCACCTCGACAAGGACTACATCGTGCGCGACGGCGAGGTCCTCATCGTCGACGAGCACACCGGCCGCGTCCTGCCGGGCCGCCGCTACAACGAGGGCATGCACCAGGCCATCGAGGCCAAGGAGCGCGTGGAGATCAAGGCCGAGAACCAGACCCTGGCCACCATCACCCTCCAGAACTACTTCCGCCTCTACCCCGAGGGCTCGCGCTCGGGCATGACCGGCACCGCCGAGACCGAGGCCGCCGAGTTCAACGGGACCTACAAGATCGGCGTCGTCCCGATCCCCACCAACAAGAAGATGATCCGCACCGACCAGCCCGACCTGGTCTACACCACCGAGGCGGCCAAGCTGACCGCCGTCGTCGATGACATCGTCGAGCGCCACGAGGCGGGCCAGCCGGTCCTGGTGGGCACCACGAGCGTGGAGAAGTCCGAGCGGCTCTCCAAGATGCTCAGCGAGCGGGGGGTCCCCCACGAGGTCCTCAACGCCAAGCAGCACGCGCGCGAGGCCGCCATCGTCGCCATGGCGGGGCGCAAGGGCGCCGTCACCGTGGCCACCAACATGGCCGGCCGCGGCACCGACATTATGCTGGGCGGTAACGCCGAGCACATCGCCGTCGCCGGGCTGAAGGAGGCGGGCCTGGACCCGGAGGAGAACGCCGAGGAGTACGACAGGGCCTGGCCCGCCGCGCTCAAGGCCGCCCAGGACGCCTGCAGGGCGGAGCACGACGAGGTCGTCTCCCTCGGCGGCCTGTACGTGCTGGGCACCGAGCGCCACGAGTCGCGCCGCATCGACAACCAGCTGCGCGGACGCTCCGGGCGCCAGGGCGACCCGGGCGAGTCCCGCTTCTACCTGTCCATGGAGGACGACCTCATGCGCATGTTCGCCTCCAACGCCGCCCAGCGGATCATGGCCTCGGGCGCCTACCCCGACGACGTGCCCCTGGAGTCCAAGGTGGTCACGCGCGCCATCGCCAGCGCCCAGCGGCAGGTCGAGTCGCGCAACTACGAGATCCGCAAGAACGTCCTGAAGTACGACGACGTCATGACCGAGCAGCGCGAGAAGGTCTACGACGAGCGGCACCGCGTGCTCGAGGGCGAGGACCTCGAGCCGCAGGTCGCGGCCTTCCGCTCCCAGGCCGTCGAGACGATCGTCGCCAGCCGCACCTCCGAGGGCCGCGCCGACGAGTGGGACCTGGACGCCCTGTGGGACGACCTGGCCCACCTCTACCCGGTGGGGCTCACCCGCGACGAGCTCGTCGACGCCGTGGGCGGGCTGGACCTGCTGACCTCCGAGCGGCTGTCGGCCGAGCTGTCCGAGGACGTGGCGGTGGCCTATGAGGACGCCGAGAAGCGCATGGACGACAACGCGCTCGCCCACGCCCAGCTCGGCGCCGAGCCCATGCGCACCCTGGAGCGCCGCGTGCTGCTCGCGGTGGTGGACAAGCGCTGGCGCGAGCACCTCTACGAGATGGACTACCTCAAGGAGGGCATCGGCCTGCGAGCCATGGCCCAGCGCGACCCGCTGGTGGAGTACGCCAACGAGGGGGCCCACATGTTCAAGGCGATGATGGAGGGCATCCGGGAGGAGACCGTCGAGCAGATCTTCGCCAATGTCGGCCGCTTCGACGCCGCCGCCGCGCGCGCGGCCGAGGACGGCACGGCCGAGGCGGCCGCCGCCGTGGCCGCCGCCGACGGCACCGCCGCGGCCCGGCTCAAGCTCGGGTCGGGGGCCAGGACCGGCAGCGTGCTGGGCTCGACCGGCAGGGAGGCCATGAGCAGGCGGATGACCTACTCGGCCCCCGCCGAGGACGGCACAGGGGCGGCCACCTCGACGACGCCGGGCCCGCGGCCGAGCGGGACGGGCGGCGCAGGGGCGTCGGGGTCGGCGGGCCCGCGGTCGGCAGAGCGGGCGGGGGCGCCCTCCGGCGGGGCCCCGCGCGCCGCCAACCGGGCCCAGCGGCGGCGCGCCGCCAAGAGGAAGCGGCGGCGCTGAGGCCGGGCGCGACGACGGCTCGGACGCGGGGCCGGTCGGGCGCGACGGCGGACTCAGCCGATCTCGAGCGTTGACATGACCCACCGGCCGCGATGAGGGACCAGGAGAGCCGCTGCGGCGCGGACCTGCGAGCCGTCGTCGAGCAGGATGGCGGCCTCGCAGTTGCCCGACAGGGTGATCTGGGTGTGGATGGAGCACACCCTGGGCCTGGGGCGACCGGGCTCGGTCCCCAGCAGCCGCAGTGCCAGGCCCGCGCGGCGGGCCAGCGCCTGGAACATCTCGGGGGTGGTCCATCGCGCCAGGTGGTCCACGGGCCTGTGCCCGCTGAGGGCCTCCGCGGCCGCCGTGACGATGCCGGCGGCATGGCGCCGCGGGTCGGGCAGGTCCCGCGAGTCCGGCAGGGCCTCGGCGGTCGCGGGTTCGGACCTGGACAGGGTCTTCTTGCGCCGCCGCTTGCGCTGCTGCCGGAGGCTGAGCTCGGTCTGGAAGCGCAGGCGGTCCCACTGCCGGCGCTCGGCGCCCGCCATGGGCGTGCGGGGGACGACCTCGCCCGCCGGCACGCCGACAGCGGTCCTGGGGACGCGCGGCTGCGGCCCGGTCGGCTCCGGGCGGCCCGGCGCGGGGCGCGTGGGGGCGGAGCTCTTCCCGGCGGGGAGCGGCTGCGTCACCCCCGGGGCGGGCGGCGCGGCGGCTGTCACGGCTGTCACGGCTGTCACGGCCGGCTCCCGTCGTCGGCGGGTCCCTGGGCGCGGGTAAGTGAGTCGGGCAGGTCCAGGGCGTCGCCCGGGTGGATGAGGGAGGGGTCGGCGCCGATGCGCTCGGCGTTCGTCTCATAGATCAGGGGCCAGGCCCGCACGATCTGCTCGTCGGCGGCGCCGGGCCCCAGGGCGGCGGCGGTGATCGACCACAGGGACTCCCCGGGCCCGACGACGTGCGCGGACGAGGATCCGGACGGGGCGCCGGCCCGGTCGCCGGCGGCCTCGCCGGGAGCGGGAGGCTCGACGCCGGGGTCGCCGTTCTCGACGCCGGGTGCGGGCTGGGCGGGCTCGGCCTGCGGGGCGGAGGGCCCGCCGGCGCCCGCCCGCCACCCCAGGTCGTCGGGGACGGAGGGGGCGGCCGCCGCCACGGGGGTGACTGCGAGCCCCGCGACCACGGCGCCTGCGGTGATCCGCCGCACGAGCGGGGCGCCCCACCGCTGGAGTGCTGTGTTGGCGCGGCCGCCCGCTGCGGCGCCCACCGGCGCACTGGGCGCACCCGCCGCGGCGAGGGCGTCCTGGAGCAGGACGGTCAGGGCGAGTCCCGCGGACGCCAGGTGCCACAGGCAGCCCGCGGCCCCGAGCCCGCACGCGAGCGCGATGGCGCTCTGGGCGATCTGGGCCGTGCTCCACCACGCCACCGGCACCGAGGCGAGGCCGGCGGCCGCCGACCAGGCGTTCGCCGCCAGGACCGCCGTGCCGACAGCCGCGGCCAGCGCCACCGCAACAAGATGCATGAGAGAGCGCATAAGATCCTCCACCATTGGAGATGCTGTTTGAGGTGATTTGATATTGCACGTTCATGTGAGAAAAGTCAAGTTGTTCTGCGGCGGGGCGTGGCGCGAGCGGGCCGGCGCGGCCGCTGCGCGCCCGGGCGGGGAGGTGCGCAGGGCGCGCAGGGGCAGCCGGTCAGGGGCGCTGGAAGACGCGCAGGGGTGCGCTCAGCGGCGCGCAACGCGTGGAAGTGCGCTCTTGCCGCCCCGCCGGTCGCCGTGGTGGGCTGCCTCCATGGACTGGGACGCGCTGCTGGCAGACCTGGAGAGCCGCTTCGAGGCGGAGCGCCGCGCCGACATCGCCGCCCAGGCGGCGGACCTGGCGGAGGCCGAGATCGCCGTCGTGCGGATGGCCGATCGGCTGCGCGGGGCCGTGGGGCGCGCGATCCGCCTGCGCACGCGCGGCGGCACGCCGGTCGATGGCGTGCTGGTGCGGGCGGAGGACGGCTTCGTGCTCATCGACGAGGGGGACGGCCTGCAGGCTCTCGTCCCCACCGGCTCGCTCGCGTTCCTCGCTCCGCTGCCCGGGCCCGCGCCCGAGCCGGACGGGCGCCGGCGCCCGACCCTTCGGGCCGCCGCGCGCGAGCTGGCCCGTAGCGGTGCGCGGGTGCGGGCGATGACCCCCGCCGGGGACGTCATCGGCCGGATCGCACGGGTGGGGGCCGA
Source organism: Actinomyces israelii DSM 43320 (assembly GCF_000711965.1). Classification (GTDB taxonomy): domain Bacteria; phylum Actinomycetota; class Actinomycetes; order Actinomycetales; family Actinomycetaceae; genus Actinomyces; species Actinomyces israelii. The sequence goes on along the minus strand of NZ_JONS01000016.1, from coordinate 9,545 downwards.
CTACCTGGACGTCGTCGTGGACGGTCCGCGCAGCGACGAGCGGCACCGGGCGGCAGGGGCGCCGCGCAGAGGCGTCGTCACCGTGGCCCTGGGCGCCCTCGATGTGCTGCGCAGCCGGTGAGCGCACCCGTTCGGGGCGCGCTCACCGGGCGCGCTCACCGGGCGCGCTCACCGGGCGGGTCACTCCTTGTCGAGGGAGCGCCCCGCGGCGACCATCTCGCGTGTGGCCTCCAGCTGGCGCTCGATGTAGGCGTCGAAGGCGCTCTCCGGGACCCGCCACAGGCGGCGGGCGCCGACCTGGAGGGCCGGCAGGTCGCCGGACTGGATGAGGGCGCGCACGCCCTGGGCGGACAGCTGCAGGTTCTCGGCGACCTCGGCAATGGTCAGGAACTTGTCTTTCATGGCACGATAATGACACTCCGGCGCACAGCGCGCCATCCCTGAACAGCCTTGTGGATAATCAAAGATGCTTCCAGGCTGTGCCAGGGCCCCATGAGTGATCAGGAGAGTCTCGTGGCCCCTTCCCGCCGCGGCCCCGCACCGGCCGCCGATGCTGCACCTCCGGCTCGCAGACGCCGGTCCACCTGGCGCGACCCGCGCATGGCCGGCGGGCTCGTCCTCATCGGGGCCGCCGTCGCCCTGGGCGCCTGGGCGGTGAGCACCGCAGCGGACACCCAGCAGGTCTACGTCCTGGCCCGCGACGTCGCCCCGGGCCAGGACCTGACGGCCGACGGGGTCCTGTCCCTGGTGGACGCCCACCCGGGCACGGACGCCTACATCCCGGCCGGCGAGCTGCCCGAGCGCGCCGTCGCCCAGCGGTCCCTGAGCGCCGGCGAGCTCCTGCCCGCCGGCGCCGTGGGGTCCCAGACGCCGGAGGACCTGCGCGCGATCGTCCTGAGGGTCTCCTCCAGCCTCCCCGCCGGCACCGCCACCGGCGACGTCGTCGATCTGTGGGTCCTGCCCGCAGCCCGGACCGCCGCCGAGAGCCCGCGGACCCAGGCCGAGGTCGTCGCCGAGCACCTGACCGTCTCGGCGGTCGGGCAGACCGATGAGGGCCTCATGGGCGGGGACACCACCGAGGTCGAGGTCCTCGTCCCCGCCGGCTCGGTGGCCGCGGTGCTCACCGCCGTCGGCGGCGACGGCGCCCTCGTCCTGGTCCCCGGCGGCGCCGGGAGCTGAGATGGACGAACGACTGCACGGGGTCCTCCTGGCCGTCTCCGGGGACGACGCCGACCTGCTGCGCGCCATCGACGCGCGCGGATCCGGGCTGCGCGTGGTGCGCCGCTGCGCGGACGTGGCCGAGCTGCTCAGCGCCGCCATGGCGGGCCTGGCCGCGCTCGTCGTCATCGACGCGGACTTCGACGACCTCGACCCCTCGGTCGTGGACCGGCTGAGGCACGTCGGTGCGAGCGGCGTCGTCCTGGCGCCCGCGGACCGGGCGGAGCGCTGGGCCGCACTCGGGTGGCCCGTTGAGGACCGGGAGGCGGATCCCGAGGCCGTGCGAGCGCGCGTGCAGGCGCTCGCCCGCGCCGTCGAGCCCGCTACGAGTCCGCGCACGCCCCCGCGGGCGGGCTCCTCCGCCTCGCCCGCCCGACCCGGGGCCGACGACCGGCTGTGGGCCGAGCTGACCGCCTCGGGGCCGCCCACCCCGACCGCTCCGGACAGGCCCGAGGAACCGGGGCGCCACGGACCGGGCGGCAGGATCGCGGTGGTCTGGGGGCCGCGCGGCTCCTCGGGCAGGACGACGATCGCCGCGGCGCTGGCCCACAGCCTGGCTCCGGCCGGCGGCACGATCCTGGTCGATGCCGACCTGGAGGGGCCGTGCCTGACCCAGGTCCTCGGGCTGCCGGAGGACTCCTCAGGCCTGGCCACCGCCGCGCGCCTGGCCGGGCACGGCAGGCTGGATGACGAAGCCCTCGAGGCGCTCCTGGTCCCCGTCGGCCCCTCGGAGCGCCTGCTGTCCGGTCTGGGACGGCCCGGGCGCTGGCGCGAGCTGCCGCCCTCGGCCATGTCCCAGGTGTGGGCGCGCTGCCGGGGCCTGGCGGCGTGGACCGTTGTCGACATCAGCGGCGGACTGGTCGATGACTCGGTCGACGAGTACACCCTGGAGCCCGGCAGGGGAGCCGTGGCGGCCGACCTCGTGGGCGGCGCCGATGTCGTCCTGGTGGTGGGCGGGGCGGATCCGGTCGGGGTGCGCAGGCTCCTGCAGCTGCTGGGCGACCTCGACGGGGAGGCGCGCCCCGCCGGGCGGATGGAGGTGGTCGTCACGCGGGTGCGCTCCAGCGTGGCGGGGCCCTCGCCGCAGCGCGCCGTCAGGGACGCCCTGGAGCGCTACGGGAGGGTCAGCGAGGCGGTGCTCGTGCCCGACGACCCGGCCACGGCCGATCGGTGCCTGATGGAGGGGCGCGCCGTGACCGAGGCGGCGCCGGACAGTGAGCTCGGGCGGGCCCTGGCCGGGCTCGCCGACCGGGTCGACCCGCAGGCGGCCGCCTCCGGGCGCGAGGGCGGACGCGGGCGACGGCGCAGGCCCGGGCTGCGACGCCGCCGCGAGAAGCGGGGCGCTGCGCGGGCGCTCCGGTCGGCGCCGGCCCCGACGCAGCGGCCGGCGGCGCCCGCGCCCTCCGCCGGCGCGCCGGCTCCCGCTCCTCCACCGGACAGGGGCGCAGCCCCGCGGCGGGGGCCGCAGCCCCCGCCGCTCGCGGCCCCGCCCCCGCCTCAGGCCGGGGACGGGGGCGGGAGCCCGGCCGCGCCCGGCGCGCGCGTGAGGCGGCGCCGGAGCCGACGCGCCCGGTAGGGGCGCGCTCCGCATCGGGCGGGCGGGGCACACTGGGGGCATGCGCGTTTACCTGCCTGCGACGGCCGCCGACCTGTCCGCCCCGCAGATCAGCCCCCGGACGGCTCATGCGGTCACGCCCGCCCTGGCCCGGGCCCTGCCCGATCAGGACGAGGAGGGTCTGGAGGCCTCGGCGAGCCTGTGCGCTGCCGACGCCTCCCTGGTGCTCCTGGCGGCCCCCGGCGCCGAGGGCCTGGCGGATCGCCGCGTCGTCATTGCGGCGGACGTCGAGGACGCCCGGGTCGCCGAGCCGGCGGCGGGCGGGGACGTGCTGCCGGGCACGGTCCGGGTGGAGGCGCCGGTGGGCTGGGAGGCCGTGGCCGCGCTGCTGGTGGACGAGCGGGCGGCGGAGGCGGACGTGCGGGCGGCGCGCGCCGGCGACGAGGAGGCCTTCGAGCGGACCGCCGAGGCCGACCTGCTGTGGTACGACGTCACCGAGCGCGGGCCCCTGTCCGCCGAGCTCGCGTAGGGGCCCCGGTCGGCCCGGGCCGCCCGCTTTGCCGAGGTGGTTGCTCTCCGGCTCGAGATCGGTTCAAGGAGGGCTCGGGGCCCGCCGCCGGGTCTCCAAGCTCTCCGGGGGTCAGGCAGGGCGTCAGGCGGGCGCCTCGAGCTGATCTCGCCGAGAAAGAAGCCGCAGGCCCGCCCCGGAACCAGTTGTCTGGTGTCCCGCGTCTTCAGCTTCTAGCTTCTGTTGAGCTCTGGGCATGGCGATACGGGGCCGGCACCTGGTCTGGCTGAGGCTGTCGAGGGGCGCGAGCAGCTGGGGCGGTGGGGCGCGAGCAGCTGGGGCGGTGGGGCGGGAGGAACGAGTCCGCTCAGGGGCCGGCGGTGCGCTGTGGACGCTACCACCAGATACTCGAGACCGGCTGATGAGGCGGGATGCTAGGAGGCGGTGATGCGCAGCGTTGAGCCCGACGGCGCCCTGACCACCTCGATGCGGTCGGGTATCTGGCGGCGCAGCTCCTCGACGTGGGAGACGATGCCGACGGTGCGCCCGCCCGCCTGCAGGCGCCCGAGCTCGGCCAGGACGGCCTGAAGGGTCTCGGGGTCGAGGGAGCCGAAGCCCTCGTCGACGAAGAGGGTCTCCATGGCGACGCCCCCCGACTCGGCGGTGACGACGTCGGCCAGGGCGAGGGCCAGCGCCAGGGACACGTAGAAGGTCTCCCCGCCCGAGAGCGTCTTGGGGTCGCGCACCCTGCCGGAGGAGAAGCGGTCGACGACGCCCAGCCCCAGCCCGCGGTCGCGGCGCCCTGCCGAGCCGGCCTCGTCGTCGACGCGCACGAGCTCGTAGCGTCCCGAGGACATCTGGGCCAGACGGCTGTTGGCGAAGACGAGGACCTCGGCGAAGCGGTCGAGAAGGACCCACGTCGCCAGGGGCGCGGCGGCGTCATTGCGGCCGGCGACCAGTGCGGCCACCAGAGCCGGCGCCCGGGAGCTCTCAAGGGCCTCGACGAGCCGGGTGGCGGCCCCGTCCACGGCCGCCAGCGCCTCCTCCAGGTGCCGGTGGGACTCCAGGGCGGTTGCGTGGACCGCCAGCGCGGCGTCGCGCGCCTTCTCGGCGGACTCCAGGAGACGGCGGGCGCCCGCGATGTCGGCGGTCTCCTGGCCGGTGAGGGCGGCGATCCGCGGGTCCTGGGTCAGCGCGTGGCGGACGCGTTCGCGGTCGGCGCGCTCGCGGTCGACGGCCTCGGCGAGGGCCTCCAGCTCGGCGGGCGGCAGGGCGGCCCGCTCGGCCTCCGCCGCCTCGGCGAAACCGGCCCCGGACAGGGCCTCGGCCAGGTCGGCCGAGGCGCCGGCGGCCTCCTGGGCGGCGGCGCGGACAGCGGCCAGGTGCGTGCGGGCCGACTCGGCGGCCCGGGCGGTCCTCAGGAGCGAACGGTGCCGGCCGGCGACCGTGGCGTGCTCGCCGGCGGCACCGGCGCAGCGCGCCCGGTCCTGCTCAAGAGCGGTCTGCGCTGCTGCCAGGCGCGCCCGGTCCTCGGCCAGCGCGGTGCGGTCCGCCTCCAGGGCGTCTCGCATGGCGGCGGTCTCCTCTGCGAAGCCGGCCAGCTGCTCGGCCAGCTCCGCGGCGGGGCGTGCGGCATCAGCGAGCGAGCGGAGGCGCTCGGCCGCCTCCGCCAGCGCGGCCTCGAGCTCGGCGAGGGGACGGGCGCCCGAGGCGTCGAGGGCCGCGCGGTGCTCGCGGTCCAGGTCACCGTGCTCGCGCGCCCTTTCGGTCAGGATCTCGTCGGCGCGGGCGCGGTCGGCGTCGGCCCGCTCGACCTGGGAGCGGCTGACCGAGCCGGACTCCGGGGCGGCGGGGGCTGGGTGCTCCGGGGAGCCGCACACGGGGCAGGGCTCGCCGTCGACGAGCTCGGCGACAATGGAGCCGGCGGTCGCCTCCAGCCAGGCGCGGTGCTGGGCGGCGGCGTGCGCCTTGGCCTCCTGCACGGCGGCGGTCGCCTCGGCGACGGCCCGCCGGCTCGCGTCCAGCCCGGCGCTGAGGTCCTCGGCACGGGCGGCGGCGTCGCGCCGCGCGGCGGCGGTCTCGCGGTCCACGCGGGCCTGGGGGAGGCGGGCCTCGGCTCGGCGCGCGGCCTCCAGGGAGGTCTCGAGCTCGGCGTGACGGGCGGGCCGGGCCGCCAGCACCCGGGCGCGCTCGTCCACATCCGCGCGGAGCGCATCCAGGTCGGCCTGCTGGTGCGCCAGTGCCTCCTGGCGGTCCGCCAGGTCCGTCTCGAGGGCGACCAGCGGTTCGAGGGTTCCGGCGAGGGTGCGGGTGCGGGCCGCGGCGGCGGCCAGGTGCTCCTCGGCGCGTCGAAGGCGGCGGGGGTCCTCCAGGTCGGGGGCGCCGTCGGGCGCCTGGTGCGCGAGGGTCGCTGCGGTGGCGGTTTCACGGTCTTCGGCGGCCAGGTGGGCGTCCACGCCCAGGGACCGCGTCGCCAGGTCCCGAGCGGAGACGAGGTCCCGCAGGGCGCGTGCGCGACGGTGCAGGGCGGTGGCGACCCGGGAGGCGCGCCGGGCGGCGTCGAGGCGGGCGACATCGGCGTCGTGGTCGGGGCGGTGGGCGTCGAGCTCGTTCTGCTCGGCCAGGAGCGCCTCGCGCCGCTCGAGCCGCTGGCGCAGGTCGACGGCGGCCTCCGCGGCCGTGCGCGCCTCGGCCGCCTCGGCCCGGGCGCGCTCCACGGCATCGGCCAGCGGGGCCAGGGCGGCGCGGCTGCGGGCAAGGGCCTCCTCGCCGACGACGGCGATGGCGTCGGCATCCGGGACGGCGGCGCCGGCCTGCTCCGCCAGCGCGGCCAGCCGCTCGTCCAGGGAGGGCGCGGCAGCCCCGGCGGGCTCGGCGGACGCAGCGGGCCCGGCGGCGCCGCTGCCGGCAGCGTCGGCGCCCTCCGGGGGAGCGTCGTCGCCGGCCCCCGGGACGGGCAGGGCCGCCAGCAGCGGGGCCGCGAGCTCGACGCGGGCCCGGAGCGCCTGGCGGGCGGCCTGGGTCTTCCGGTCGGTCAGGCGGCCGCGCTCGGCGATCTCGGCCTGGATGGCGTCGAAGATCGCGGTGCCGAAGACGTCGCGCAGCAGGGCGTGGCGATCCGCGGACGTCGCCCGCAGGAAGCGTGCGAAGCGCCCCTGGGGCAGCACCACCGTCTGGGTGAACTGGTCGCGGCTGAGCCCCACGACGCGGGCGACCTCGGCGCCGACGTCGTCCAGGCGGGTGAGGGGATCGTCCAGGGGCCGCCCGCCGGGGGCGGCCAGGCGCCACAGCCTGGCGGAGGCGTTCTGCCGGGTGGTGCCGGTGCCGCGCTTCTTGGGCCGCCGGTACTCGGGGCTGCGCAGGACCCTGTAGACGCCGGCCGAGGTGGAGAAGGTCAGGTCGACCTCGGAGGCGGCGGCGCCGTCCACGAGGGTGGAGCGCAGGCGCTGCTTGGACGAGCCGGCCGAGTCGGCGACCTGCCCGTACAGGGCGAAGACGATGGCGTCGATAATGGTCGTCTTGCCCGCACCGGTGGGGCCGGTGAGCAGGAAGCGGCCGGAGGCGGTGAAGCGGTCGAAGTCGATGGTCTCGGTGCCCGCGTAGGGGCCGATACCGGTCATGGTCAGCGTGTGCAGCCGCATCAGTTCCTCCTCCGCTCGCCGGCGCGCACGGCGTCGTAGGCGGCGGCCATGACGGCCTGCTCGTCGGGCCGGGCGGGACGGCCGAGCATCTCGGCCAGAAACCGGCCGGTGACCTCCAACGGGTCGCTTCCGCGCGTGACGGGAGCGCAGCCGCCCTCGGCTCGCGGGGGAGGCGTGTGGGAGAAGGCCAGGAGATTCGGCAGCTCGGCCTTGAGGCGCGCCATGGCGTCCGGCTCCATGGCGCCGGTGAGGACCACCCGCACCCAGTCCTCGCGGTGCTCGGGGGCCAGGGCCAGGACCTCGGCGAGGGTGCCGGTGAGCGTCGTCGCCCGGTAGGGCGCCGGAGCGGGAACGCGCTCGAGGCGGGTCACGCCGTCGGCGCCGATGTCGAGCAGCGCGGTGGACTTGGGGGAACCCGCCTCGGGGAAGGAGAAGGGCAGAGGGCTGCCGCTGTAGACGAGGCGGGGGCCGGGTGCGCCGGCACCGTCGGCAGTGCCGGCACTGTCGGCACTGCCGGCACCGGCGGCGCCGGCGGCGCGGATCTCCTGGGGGCGGTGGAGGTGGCCGAGGGCCACGTAGTCCAGGCCGCCGGAGCGCTCGGCCAGCGGCGAGCCGCCCAGGCCGGCGTAGACGCCCGCGGGTACGGAGTCGACGCCGCCGACGCGGATATCCCGTTCGGACTCGGCAGTCGGCCTCCCGCCGACGACGAAGGCGTGGGACATGACCAGGGCCGGGACGCGGGCGGTTGCCGTAGCCCTTCGGGCGGCGAGGTCGGCGGCGACCAGTCGCAGGGCGCCCGAGACGACGGCCTCGTGGCTGCGGGGCAGTCTGCGCGGGGGCTGCGAGGCCGCGGGGGAGTCGGGCCCGGGCGAGTCCTCGGACCCGGCGGCACGGACGGCGTCGGGATCCTGGGCGGGGGCCCCGCCGGTCTCCCCGAGCCGCTCGGCGAGGAGAGGAGGCAGGGAGTCGCGGGCCGCGTCCGGGTCCAGGTAGGGCAGGGCGTAGACGTACAGGCCGTCCGCGCCCCCGGGACCGGGGATGATGATCGGCCGGTCGACCTCAGCGGTGCGGGCGCGGATGGTCAGGCCCTCGCGCAGGAGACCGGCCCCGAAGCCGAGGCGCTGGGCGGAGTCGTGGTTGCCGGGGGTGAGGACCACCCGGGTCAGCTCCGACAGGCGGCGCAGGGTCTCGTCCAGGAGGCGGACCGAGTCGGTGGGCGGGATGGCGCGGTCGTAGACGTCCCCGGACACGACGATGGCGTCGACCGCCTCGCAGCGGGCGAGCTCGACGAGGTGGTCGGCGAAGGCCGCCTGGGCGTCGTCCAGGACGCGCCCGTGGAAGGTGCGCCCCAGGTGCCAGTCGGAGGTGTGCAGGATCCGCATGGGTGCACCCTCTCACAGGGGCGCGACGCGAATGAGCAGGCACGGATGAGCAGACCTTGTCCGCGGCCCGCCCCCTCGTCGAGATCGGTTCGGCCTTGGGCGGCGCCGTCGATCGGCGCGAGCCGGATCGCCGTCGTCGAGCCCATGACCCTGTAGGGCTGCGGCAGGCGGTCGCCGCTCAGTCCTTGATGGTGAGGATCTCCTCCACGTCCGCGCGAGAGGGGGAGAAGGCGGCCAGAGGAGTGTCCGACGTGCCCCAGCGCGATGCCGATGGCGAGCGTCTCGTCCTCGCCGATCCCCATGATCTCGCGGACCACGCCGGGGCGGTTGACGAGCGCGTAGGCGTTGATGGCCCCCAGGCCCTTGTCGAATGCCGCCAGGGCGAGCATGGCGGAGAACGCGCCGAGGTCGTGAACGGACCACAGGGGGGAGTTCTTCGGGATGGTGATGTAGAGGACCGCCTGGGCGTTGAACAGGCGGCCCTGGGAGGCGGTGAACTCCCGGGCGGTCTCGCCCAGGGCCGCAATCTCCTCACCGGTGGCCGCCATATTGGCCTGAGCGGCCTGCGACCACTCGGTGCGGGGCATGACCGGGAAGTCCGAGTCCCCCTTCTCGCCGGCGGCCGCACTCGCGATGTAGTGCTCCTTGATCCGCTGCAGCGCGGCACCAGTGGCGGCGTAGACGCGCCAGGGCTGGGAGTTCACCCACGACGGCGCCTGCTGGGCGATGCGAACGATGTCCACCAGATCCTGGCTGGGCACGGGCTGATCGGTGAAGTCGCGGACGGAATGGCGCTTCGCGACAACCTGCTTGAACTCCATCATGCTCTCCTTCCGGACGCCGGTGCGCCCGGCGGAGACAACATCCGGTCGGCCCCGGGCATTCCGGGTGTTGTCTGTGGGTGGGGTTTTTGGGGGTGGTGGTGGTTGTGGGTGTGGCGGTAGAGTTGGTGGTGCTGGTCGATGGTGACCGGTGTGCGGGGCTGGTTGTGGCTCGTTCTGTCTGTTCTGTCTGTGCTGTCGGTGCTGATGGTGGTGAGTGATGGTGACTGTGTCGTTCTCGCTTCGTCGTGGTGGGGTGCTGGTGGTGGCGCTGGTGGGCGTGTCGTGCGTGCTGTCGGCCTGCGGGCGGGGGGATGGGGGCGTGTCGGCGTCGGCCGGCTCTGAGGCTTCTGAGGTCTCGGCGTCGCCGGTGGTGGACCTGCCGGAGGAGCAGGCGGCGGCGCGGGAGGCGGCTCTGGC
>NZ_JONS01000015.1 GCF_000711965.1 Actinomyces israelii DSM 43320 | reverse complement strand
GCGTCGCCAACCCCGCGAACAGCGGCGACAGGCGCGTCGCGCAGGCCAGAGCCGCCGCGGCGAGGTCGGCATGGTCCAGGCCCTCAAGATCGGGCAGCCCCAGGAAGGGGGTCTTTGTCATCGCGGTGATCCTCACTATGGGCGCTCGTACATACTGGTTGCCGGCCCGGACGTCCTCGATGGGCCTGATGGTGCCGTCGGCCGCCCCGGAGGTGCCGCCGGCCAGGATGACCTCACGTGGGACAGCCTAAGGAGTGGGGTCTCTTCCGGGGCGGGGGCCGGCGCAGGATGGGAGAACGCCTCCCTGATCGCTGTGGGGCACCTTGTCTCTGCGAAGCGCCGGGGCCGTCTGGCCGTGTTCCAGGTCTGTGGTGTCTATTTCCACCAGTCGAAGCCTTCGTACAGGGGCCCTCCTATCTTTGCGCGCCAGTCCCGGGTGTCCTTCACCTCTTTCACGGTCAGTACTTCGGGGTCGTGGTCGAGGAGCTTCTGGGTGAAGGTGTTCCAGCGGTTCTCGTCGGGGTCGGTCATACCCATGATGGTCACCAGGCTTGCCAGGGTGTGGTCGTCGGTGACGCTCTGGGCGGTCTGGTAGAGGCGGGGGAGGTTGTCGCGGATGATGCTACGGCACCGGTCCGCCACGCCTGTGTTACTGAGCGCCGTCTCGGATGAGGCTGTCTCGCCGAGGCTGATCTCGTACAGGGCGTCGGTGGACCAGCACAGTCCCCAGGGGACGGTGCAGCGCCCCGTGCACACTGCCTCCACCAGCTCGCTCGTGACCAGAAGCGCCGCCTCTGACAGGCAGCGGTTGTAGTACACGATACCGTCCAGGATCATCAGGTCCTCGCGGCCCTGGGCCCGGCCGCCTGCTGAGACCACCGCCTCCACAAGCCCGGGATCCAGCCCCACCCCGTCCAAGGTGCGCACACCGCCCCAGTCGAGCCTCATCTCACTCACCCCATTCACCTCCTGGTTTCGGCTCAGTCCCCCGTGGGAACTGCCATCTCCCAAAATCATGCTGGCACGTATGACATATATCGACATTGACGCCATTCGGCACGGGTTTTCCTTTCGCGACATCTTGGACGAGTCTTGGTCTCACGGCCTCGGTGAAGTGCATCTGGTAATCGGGGACGTCGAGCTGTATCTGGGCGTTGCGCTCGGCGCATACTTTGCTCCGGTTCCCGGCGACGGCAATGTGTCCTCTGCTGGTGTACCCGGCAGTCACCGTGGCATAAGGTCCGGGCTTGGCCTCCAGTGCCACCTGGTCCCGCATGTCGCGGGCCATGTCAAGGCGATTCCTCTGGGTCATGAGGCTCCAGTTCGAGCGTGGCACGTACTGCTCCGCCAGGACGGGTTCAGCGAAGTCCGTGGTACATCCGTTGTGGGCCAGGATGTGGGTGCCGGTGGTTGTGGTGGTGTGGTAGGTGTGGGTGTTGTTGACCTCGATATTGTGGACGGTGGGGGCCTGGCCGGTGGCGGTAACGGTGCTGACGGTGACAGGGTGCCCGTGGTTGTCGCGCAGGTGGTCGCCGGGTTGGATGTGTCCGGCGGGAGTGAAGCCCTTGCCGTGGACGTACAGGGGGTGGGCTGGTGTGGTCTCCAGGTCGCCGTTGCTGGTGGCCAGGCGGATAGTGGGCGCGTGCTCGTGGGTGAAGGTCCTGGTGACCGTGGAGGTGGTGGGTTGGCCGGTGTCGGGGTCGGTGCAGGCGACGTGGTCGCCGACGGCCACGTCCTCGATGGGCCTGGTGGTGCCGTCGGCCATGAGGACAGGGGTGCCGGCGGGGAAGCAGGCGTTACGGCCCACTGAGGAGACGGCTCCGACGCCGGCTCCCATGGTCCCGCCCATGGCGGCTCCCCGGCCGGTGGCGCCCAGGAGGCCGCCGACGGTGTGGGGGCCTGGTTCCAGCACGTAGCCGGCGCCGCCGCCGAAGGCCCCGCCGGCCGCCCCGGAGGCCCCGCCGATGAGAGTGTTACGACCTATGGCGGGCATGTTCTGCAACCACGCGTAGGCGCCGGCACCGTTAGCGCCTCCCAGCCACGAGGCCACCCCGCCCCCGATGGCGCCTGCGGCGCCTCCCACCAGCCCGGCTCCCAGGACCTGCCAGGGGTTGACGCCCTGGCCGGAGGCGGCCTGCTGGTCGTAGTTCTGCCAGGCGCCGATGACAGCCCCGGTGATGGCCCCGCCCGCGACCGGTCCCAGGAACGCAGTCGCCAGGCCCCCGATGACGATGCCGGCGGCGACGTACTTCCAGTTATTGGCCAGCCAGCTGCCGGCTGCGGCCAGGCCGGTGGTGTGCGCCTCGTTCCACGCCTGCAGGTCCGCGTCGCTCAGCGGCCTCAGGCCGGTGGGGTCGGACAGGTTGACCGGGTCGTTGCCGGCGTAGGAGTACGGGTTGCCCGCCCAGCCGGCTCCCAGGACCGGCTCGAGCGGGTCGGGCGAGAGCAGGGAGTGTGTGGACGGGTCGTAGACGCGTGCGCCCAGCCACGACAGGCCGGCCCCGCCACCGGGCCGGCCGCCGCCAGCTCCGCCGGGGCCCGGCTCCCCGGGCAGGGTCAGGGTCCCGGTAGTGGTGACCCCCAGGCCGCCCAGGCCGGGGCCCGGCGCACCGGTGCCCCACGGGGAGGCGGCGGCGTCGTGACCGGCGCGCTCGGGCAGCAGCCACCCGCCGCCGGGCCCACCGGTGCCGGTGCCGACCCCGGCGACGGCGGTGACGGGCACGTGCCCGACCTGCGCCAACCCGCCCCAGGCGGTGTCCCACATGACGCCCTGCCCATCGACGCCGGCCAGCTCACCCAGGGTGTCGACGTCCAGGGTGTGGGTCGACCCGGGCGCCCCGCCGCCGTCGGTCGTATCGGTGTAGGCGGCCAGGAACCCGCGCGGGTCCCAGGTGAACTCTCGCCTGCTGGTCCCGTCGTCCTGGCTGACCCGCCGCCCCGCGGCGTCGTAGGTCAGGACCTGTCGACGCGCCCCATTGCCGTCGGCGCCCGCACCGGCGCGACCGGTGGCGCCGGCATTGTGCGCCGGGTCGTTCCCAGCGTCGGTGGTGGGGTTCTTGGTGTCGGTGGTCGTGGTGGTCAGCAGCTGGCCGGCCGCGTCATAGGTGTAGGTGGTGACGATCCCGTCGCTGTCGCCGGCCTCCAGGCGGCCCAGGGCGTCCCAGGTGTAGGTGGTGGTGATGCCCTCGTCGGTGACGGCGCGGGTCAACTGGCCGGCCGCGTCGTAGGCGAAGGCGGTGCGGATCCCGTCCACGCTCTGGGCGGTCACGCGCCCCTGCTCGTCGTACTCCAGGGCGGTGGTGCGCACGAACCCGTCCCGCACCACCTTGTGAGCGACCACGCCGTGGGGCCCCCAGGTCCAGGTGGCCTCCACCCCGGGCGCGACCGCCCGCGTCACACGCCCCAGCCAGTCCCGCTGAAGGTCCAGGCGCCCCAGGGTCGGGTGCTCGACCGCCGCCAGCATCTCGTCGGCGTCGTAGACGTAGCGGGTCACGGACCCGTCCGGGTGGGTCATGGACGTGCGCAGCCCATCCGCGTCATAGGTCCACCTGATGGTCTGGTCCCCGCGGCTGCGGGAGACCAGGCGTCCCATGGCGTCCCAGGTCAGGGTATCCGCGCGTCCGCCGGGGCCCGTGGCGCTCCAGGTCCGCCCGGCTATGTCCCGCACGATGCTGGCGATGGTCTCCGCCCCAGCGTCCTGCCCGACGGCGTCGCCTCCCTGGTCCTCCAGCCCGCCGGCTGGTCTGCTGATGACTCGTTCCAGGCGCCCGGTGCTCCCGTAGGCCCAGCCCAGGATCCCGGTGGCGTCCGCGCGGCTGGTCACGCGTCCGGCCGCGTCGTACGTGTAGCGGGTGGTGCGCCCCACCTGGTCCGTCATCGCCCTCACACGGCCCATGGAGTCATAGGTGCAGGTGCGCCTGCCCCCGGCCGCGTCGACCATCGCCACCCGGTGGCCCATCCGGTCGTACTCGAAGCGCGTGACCGCCCCCAGGGCGTTGGTCACCGACACGAGCTGTCCGGCGTCGTCGTAGGTGAACCTGCGCAGCCCGTACCAGGCGTCGCGCACCGAGGAGATGCGCCCGCACTTGTCGTAGGTGAACCAGGTGGTGCCCCGGCCCGGTTCCACCCTGCGGGTGATCCGCCCGCACACGTCGAAGGTTGTGGACACCTCCTGCCCATCGGGCCAGGTCTCACCCACCAGGCGGGAGTCGGAGTCGTAACGCATCTCGTAGCGGCGCCCACCCGTGGAGATCGTCGCCACCCACCGGCCCAGGTGGTCGTACTCGTAGGAGAACGACGCCCCCGACGGCTGGGTCACGCGCACCACGCGACCCGCGGCGTCGCGCTCCAGGCGCGTGCACCCGCCGTGCTCATCGACGCGCTCGACCACACGACCGCACGCGTCATGCACCAGCGTCGAGGTGGTGCCGTCCGCGTTGACCGCCCCCACCATGCGACCCAGGGCGTCCCAGGTGGTACCGACCTGCGAGTCGGCGTCGCGCGCCAGCGTGGGCAGGCCCAACGGCCCGGACTCGAAGTCCTGGACCACACCCGTGGGGTCCACCGTCCGGGCCAGGTCCCCATTGGCCGTGTACTCCAGGACCGCCCGCGCTCCTGTCGGGTCCGTCACGGAACGCAACCGCGACAGCGCGTCCCACCCGAACTGCCAGGACGACCCGTCCGGCAGTGTCGCACCGGCCTTGAGCCCCAGGTCGTCATAGACCGTTGAGATCACCCGGCCCACTGCGTCAGTCGTGGACTCCTCGGCCCCGTGGTCTCCATAGGCGACCTCGGTACGGCCCCCGGCCGGGTCCACCAGCGTGCACAGGCGCCCACCGGGCGTGTACTCCCACCGCCACAGGGCGCCGTCGGGGTCGCGGCGGTGGGTGAGGTTGCCCGCCTGGTCGTAGCGGTACTGCGTGCGGTGTCCCAGGGGGGTGGTGGCGGCGGTGATCCGTCCCCGGGCGTCGCGTTCCAGGCGCGCGGTAGCCCCGTCGGCGTTGGTGGTGGCGATCAGGTCGCCGTGGTGGTCGTAGGTCAGGTCCAGGCTCACGCCCACCGGGTCGACGACCCGCACCAGCAGCCCGTGGTCCCATTCCAGGTGGGTCAGGCCGCCGCACGGGTCCGTGATGGTTGTGGGGTTGCGGTCAGCCCCCTGGTAGGTGAATGTCGTGACGCTGGGGGCGGCGTCCGGCTCGGGGGTTACGGCCACTCGCACGACCCTGTCGGCCTGGTCGTAGTCATAGGTGGTCCGAGCCCCGGTAGGCTCGACCCGCATGGTCAGGCGGGACCGCTGGTCGTACTGGTTGATGGTGCGCTGCTTGTCACGGGCGGTGACCATGACCTTGTTGCCCCACCGGTCCCAGGCGACCGACTGGCGTGCCCCGTCGGCGTCGACCATGCCGACCAGACGGCCCCACCGGTCGTAGATCCACGTGTTGGCCCGGCCCCCGTCCTCATCGGCGACCTGCGTGACCCCACCGGGCAGGTAGGTGTAGTGGCTGACCCGCCCGAAGGGGGAGCGCTGTGTGAGGACCTGGCCGGCCTGGTTGTAGGTGTTATCCACCTCCACCACGCCGTCGGCGTCCACCACCCGGCGCACCCGCCCGCCCTCGTCCCACTCATAGCTGCGGCGCCCGCCCTCGCGCTCCACACCCACCAGCCGCCCCGAGGCATCATAACGGTACGACACCTGCCGCCCGTCGGAGGCCTCCAGGCCCGTGATCCGGTCGGCCTCCTGGTCCCACACCACGGTGACGCGCCCGCCGCGCTCATGGGCCAGGCCCACCAGCCGCCCCGCCTGCCAGACGTAGTCCACCCGGCTCCCGGCCCCTGTGCACGTCCATGCCAGGCGCCCCGAGGCGTCGAACACCCACCGGCCGCCGGCGTTGTCCGACACCACCAGCCACTCGTTACCGGCCGGCCCAGCGGCGTCGCCTGGCCCGCCGTCGTCACCGCCGGCGCCGGCAGCGTCGCCGGTGCCGTCGCGACCGGCGTCGCTGGTGCCGTCGTCGGCCGGCTTCAGGTGCTCGAGCCACAGGGCGTCACCCGTGGCCCGCTCCCAGCCTGTTCCCAGGCGGGGGAAGACCAGGTGCCGCCCTGAGGGGCGCACCCACCTCGCCCCCCTCCTCGTCCAGGACCAGGCGCTCGTCAGCGCACGAGGCCCACCCCGGCCCCAGGGCCCCCACACTGTCCAGCACCGAGTTGTAGGTGCGCGCAAACCCCAGCGAGGCCAGGCCGCCGGTGAAGCCCAGGTCCACCTCACGCTCCACGAAGTTGCCCGTCGTGGTGTTCACCGGGTCATCGGCGTACCCCGAGGTCTGCGGGTCCCCCGCGATCCGCGGGGACGCCACATCCAGCGGCCTGCGACCACCCACGACCCCCTGGGCCGTCAGGGAGGCCTCCATCGCGGCGTCCGACACGCTCACGATCCCATCGCCACCAGCGGCCTCGAAGGCGGAGGCGACCGCCCCCACCCACGTCACCTCACCAGAGTTGTTCGAGATGAATGACGCCAGGGCGCTGGTGATCCCCGAGGCGTTCACGGAGCACCACGAGCACAACGACGCGAACGAGTCCAGCGCCGACTCCAGCCTCCCCTTGCCCGTGGACACGTTCTCGCTGGCCCCCGATAGGTTCGAGGCGTACGTGCGCAGGTCCGACGGCCTGGCCGACGACACCGCACCAGCCGCCCCCGGCGCCGGCTCCGCCCACGTCGAGACCACCGGCTCATGAGGCTCGGGCAACGGTACCGGAGCCGGGCCGGCAGGCGGCTTGTCCCCGTCGGTCAACCAGTCCCACCCCTGCTTGAACAGGTTCTCCTCGTCCTGACGGTCCGCCCACTCCTTGGCCACCGCCCGACGCCTCCGCTCAGTCGCGGCCGCACTCTTCAGCGCCCGCACCTCACTGACCAGGTCATCCAGAGCGGCCGAGATATTCGTACAGTCCTCCTGGCCCGCCTTGGCGCCAGAGTCGAACACGTCCCCGTAATGACCCTCGAAATCAGCCGACGCCGTCGACGCCCACACTCCCACATCCGACCCCATCGTCGAGATCGTCGACGACAAGCCCGACGCCGCCGTAACCAGAGCATCCGCCGTCGCGTCGTCAAACACCACCGGCTCGTTATACGCCCCCAGATCATCCTTGCACGAACCCACAACAACCCCCAGGGACCAGACCAGGACAGGACGAGAGCCACCCGCACCACAGCGGGGTGACCTGCCACACTCTACGCCCACAATGGCTCTGCCGCCAGCATGAGCACGAGACGACGCCACCCCGGGTAGGCCGGCAGCGGGTGGGCGCGCAGCGCCCCGCGGTCGGCCGGCTCGCTCTCGTGCTCGGCGCACCTGGCCACCAGCCGCGGGTGCGCCAGCAGCGCCACCGGGTGGTTGACCCCGGCCGGGGAGTCCCGGACCAGGCGCAGGCGGTCGACGTCGTCGGTGTTCTCCGCCCGGTGGATCATGGCCGGCGAGTAGAGCCCGCTTCCAGGCCTAGCCCGGCGGCCACCTGCGCGGGGGCGAGCATGGGCGGTGAGCTCGAGGGGCCGGTGCTGCCCGGCGGCCACCTGCGCAGGGGCGAGCAGCAGGTCGGCGGCGTGGTCGGTCGGGACCCGGTTGATCTCCTCGGGCATCTGCCGGCTGAAGGAGTGCGGCCCCGCCTCACCCCGGCCCGCAAGCCATCGGACCCTGCTCTCATACGGCCTGGACTGATCTCGGCGAAGGGGAGGAACTGACCGACCTCGTCGACGGTCTCGACTGAATCGTGAACGTACCTTTCCCGCATCAACGAACCTCCGTTGACGTTGCCGACTGCCGTCAACCCATGTTGACGGCCGGGGTGCGGCCCGCGCCTCCCGCCGGTACCAGTCCGGAACCAGCCGTCCGGCCCATGCCGTTCCACCGGCGTCGGCCCCGGGACGGGGGGCCGCTCCCCGGCCCGCCCGGCGGCCCCGTAAACAGCCGCCGTTCTCCGCACCTGCCAGTGATGCGCGCCATAAGATGGGGGCGGCGTCGCACGTGACGCCAGGAGGAGGAACCATGAAGATCCTGCACTCGCAGTTCACCGCCAAGCCCGGCTTCGAGGACGAGGTCGCCAAGATGATCTGCGGCTTTGCCGACAAGGTCCGCGCCGAGCCGGGCAACCGCGTCTTCGACGTCTACCGCCACAGCGACAACCCCGCGAAGTTCTTCGTCATGGAGGCCTACGTCGACGAGGACGCCTTCCAGACCCACCTGGGCATGCCCTACGGCGGGCCCTTCAACGCGCGCCTGGAGGAGATCATCGAGGAGCCCCACTCGATCCTCACCTTCCTCGACCAGATCGCCTGACGGCATCCGCCGCAGGCGCCTGATCGAGCGCAGGGGCGGGGCCCGCCGATCATGTCACCATGTCGGCGGGCCCCGCCCCTGACCGTGCCCGCTGCCGCGCCGTCGTCGGCCCGGTCAGCGGCCGGCCCGGTCAGCGGTCGGCGGGCCCGCCCGCCCCCTCATTGACGCGTTCGGTGAGAACCCGTCCGAAGGACGAGGCGTCCCGGGTGGAGATGTAGCTCTTGACGGCCTGGAAGAAGCCGTCCTGCATCGCTGGGGAGATCACCTCCCCGTAGGAGATCGAGCTGAGGACCTTCTGGCTGCGCAGGTCCCCCGCAGCCTGCTGCTGGTAGGAGGACAAGGAGGAGACATCGGCGTCGTTGCGCGTCGGGACGCACCCCTTGACCTTGCAGAAGGCGGTCTGCACCCCCGGGTCCAGGGCCGAGGTCAGGAAGGCGTCCGCGCCCTCGCGGTTGTCCGTCGAGGAGGAGGTGACGAATGCGTCGACGACCATGAGGAAGCTCCCCTCGGTCCCCGGGAAGACGGTCGAGGACACCGGCGAGGCGTCAGCGGCCTCACCGGTGGAGGCCGCCGTCGTCCCGTCGGCCGAGGCCGCCGTCGCCCCGGCGGTGGAGCCGCCGGTTGCGCCGGCCGTGCCGGTTGCCGTACTGGCCGCCGTGCTGGTCGCGGAGCCGGCCATCGAGTCGCCGACGGTGAGGGACTCGCCGAGGGCGCTGTCGTTCATCTGGTAGAAGCCGCAGTCGCCAGCCGCCAGGCGGCCGGAGGCCTCGTCCCAGGTGCGGGGCTTGTCGGTCTGGTCGGCGTAGTCGCTGTGGTCAATGAGCTGGCCGAATGTGCCGAGGGCGGTCTTGACCTCCTGGCCGTTCCAGTCGAAGCGGTCGGCCTCGATCTTCTCCCAGCCGTCCTGGCCGACGGTGGCCAGCAGGACGGACTCGAAGAGCCCCGCCGTGGTGATGGAGTCGGCCGCGCCGATGCACATCGGCGTCGTCCCCTTGGCCTTCAGGGCGTCCAGGTCGGCGAGGAACTGGGTGAGGGTGTAGCCCTCGCCCGGCTCGGCGACCCCGGCCTTCTGGAGGACGTCGCGGTTGTACATGAGGACGTTCGCGCGGTGCACCGACAGGGGGGCCGCGTACTGCTTCCCGTCGGCCGTGACCGAGGAGAGGATGTCCTCGGGGAGCTGGGCCTTGACGTTGTCGGTGAACAGGGAGGAGACGTCGCCGACGGCGTTGGCGTTGTGCCAGGCGGTAATGTTCCCGCCCACGAGGCTCTGCCAGACGTCGGGCGCGTCCCCGTGCGCGATGCGCGTCGCCAGGGTGACGTGGGCCTGGGAGCCCCCGCCGCCGACGACCGCGATCTCGTCAACGGAGGCTCCGGGGTTGCGCTCCTTGTGCTGGGCGATGAGGGTGTCGAGTGCGGAGGACTCGGAGGCGGATGTCCACCACGACAGGACGTCGATGGACCCGCTCGCCGAGTGGTGCGGCGAGCAGGCGGCCAGGGCGAGGGCGGTTGTCGCGGCGGTGAGAAGTGCGACGAGGCGTTGTCTCAGAGTGGTCATCACTTGGCCTTCCTCTCTGATGAGGTTGTGGCGATTACTCGCGGGGTGGGCGTGCGCAGGTCGTAGATCGCGTAGAGCGTGACCATGGCGAAGCAGATCGCCGGGACGATGAACGAGGTCGCCGCGCTCGTGGAGTCCATCACCTTCCCCTGGATCATCGGCATGATCGCCCCGCCGACGATCGCCATGACGAGGCCCGCGGCGCCGAACTTGGTCGCCTCGCCGAGGCCCGCGAGGGCGACGCCGTAGATCGTGGGGAACATGAGGGACAGGCACAGGGAGATCGCGATGACGGCGATGACCCCGGTGATGTCCGGGCGGAGCGCGGCGTAGATGCACAGGGCGACAGCGAGCGCGCCCAGGGCCGCCATGACCTTGGTCGCCCGGATGCGCGCGATGACGGCGGTCATGACGAAACGGGCGATGAGGAAGACGATGAGGCTGATCTGCAGCATCTGCGAGCCCAGCTGGAGGGAGCCGTTGATCGCCTGCTGGGTGTACTGGATGATGTACGTCCAGCAGCACACCTGGGCGGCCACGTTGAAGAACTGGGCGACGACGCCGTACCTGTATCTCGTCGAGCGCCACAGGGTGGCCGCCGGGTTGGCGGGCTTCGCGGCCTCGGCCTCATCGGCCGGGGCCGACGGCGGCGCCTTCTGGACGAAGATGATCACGAGGATGACGGCCAGCAGGATCCCGAGCCCGATGTAGGGGCCGGTGACGGCGCGCAGCTGCTCGGCGCGGATCTGCCGCTCCACCTCGGGGGTGACGTCGGCGAGGTTCACCGGGGTGTCGAGCTTGGGCAGGATGAGGGTCGAGGCGATCAGGACGCCGATGTTGGTCCCCAGCGGGTTGAACGCCTGGGCGAGGTTCAGGCGCCGCGTGGCGGTCTCCTCCGGGCCCAGGGAGATCACGTAGGGGCTGGCGGAGGTCTCCAGCAGGGAGCAGCCGGCGGCGATGGCGAACAGGGCGGCCAGGAACGCCCCGTAGGTCATCACCTGGGAGGCGGGCCAGAAGCCGAAGGCGCCCAGCGCCGCCAGGGCGAGGCCGGAGACCATTCCCGCCTTGTAGCCCCACCGGGAGTTGATGAAGGCGGCGGGAATGGCGAGGAGGAAGTATGCGCCGTAGTACGCCATCTGGACCAGGGACGCCTGGAACGAGGACATGTCGAAGATGCGCTTGAAGCCCGAGACCATGGGAGTCGTCAGGTCTGCGGCAATGCCCCAGGCGGTGAAGCACCCGATGACCGCGACCAGGAGCATGGCGGTGCCGGGGAAGAGGATCTTGGGCTTGGATGCGGCGGGCGGGTCGGTGGATTCTGTGTCTTTGTCTTTGGTTGCTGTCGGGGCCGTCATGGAGTCTCCGTGGATCTGTTCCGGCGAGGCGGAAGCCGGTTCCGCGCCGGAGTGTGTGCAGCGCGTCACTGCGATGGTACTCGTACTGCGTCACATCGGCTGGTTTTCGTCGCGAGGTCTTTGGCAGTCTTTCGGACTGTGCCCTCCTACCGGACGATCCTGACCGTCACCGCCCTGCGTCCCGGCCGCGGCCCCGACGACGTCGAGGCGGCCGCCCGCGCCGCCGTCGGGAGGACGACCGTGCTGGAGGCCTTCCAGGTCGGTGTCGTGCGCGGTGAGCCCCGCGTCACCGTCCGCTTCACGGGCGCCGACGACGCCGAGGCGCGCGCCGTCCATGCCCGCACTGTCGAGGCGGTCGGCGCCGTCGCGACCGCGCCCCGGGCTCTGCTGGCCAGGGTCGTGGCCGGCCGCAGCGTCCCGGTCGCCTGAGGCGGCGCCGACGACGCCGAGTGCCGGCGGCGCCGTGAGCGTCCGCCCGGCGCCTCGGCCTCGCCCGCCCGGTGCCCAGGCCGCGTCCGCCCCGCGCGCCTGTGGGCGGCGTCATTTTTCGCCCGGCGCGGCCCGTGCCCTAGGATGGCACGGATTGACGCCGTCCATCGGCGTCCGTGACGAGGCGCTTCCGCCCTCGCGCGCACCACCAGCACCCCCGCATCGGAGTAGACCCTCGTGAAGAGCACTGTCGAGAACCTTGACCCCACGCGCATCAAGCTGATCGTGGAGGTCCCCTACGAGGAGCTCAAGCCCAGCCTCGACGCCGCCTACAAGGAGATCGGCTCCCAGATCCAGGTTCCCGGCTTCCGCCGCGGCCACGTCCCCGCCCAGGTCATCGACCAGCGTGTGGGGCGCGCCTCGGTCATTCAGGAGGCGGTCAACAACAAGCTCTCGGACTTCTACCGCGACGCCATTAGCGAGGCCGCCCGCGTGCCCATGGCCCAGCCCGAGGTCGAGGTCACCGACCTGCCCAACGTCACCGGCGCCCAGGGCGGCCTGCTCGGCTTCACCGCCGAGGTCACCGTCCGCCCCGAGTTCGACCTGCCCGATCTGGGCGGCACCGAGGTCGTCGTCGACGCCGTCGAGGTCGGCGACGAGGACATCAACAGCGAGCTGGACAGCCTCCGCGCCCGTTTCGGCTCCCTGAAGTCCGTGGAGCGCGAGGCCGGCGCCGGCGACTTCGTCACCATTGACCTCAAGGCCGTCATCGACGACGAGGAGGTCGACTCGGTCTCCGGCGTCTCCTACGAGATCGGCAAGGGCAATATGCTCGAGGGCCTGGACGACGCCCTGAGCGGCCTGAGGTCCGGCGAGTCCACCACCTTCACCACCAGGCTCGCCGGCGGTGAGCACGCCGGCGAGGAGGCCGAGGTCACGGTCACCGCCACGGCCGTCAAGGAGCGCGAGCTGCCGGAGGCCGACGACGACTTCGCCATGGAGGCCTCGGAGTTCGACACCATTGACGAGCTGCGCGAGGACCTGAGGAGGCAGGTCGCCGAGCGCAGGGCCGGCGACCAGGCCATCGCCGCCCGCGACGCCCTCCTGGAGAACCTGCGCGCGCAGGTCTCCTTCGACGTTCCCGCCGACGTCGTCGACAATGAGATCAAGCAGCACCTGACCGCCGAGGGCAAGGAGGAGGACGACGAGCACGCCGAGGAGATCCGTGAGGACGTCACCGCCAGCGTGCGCGACCAGATCCTCCTGGACGTCCTGGCGGAGAGCCTCGAGGTGGGAGTGGGCCAGGACGAGCTCATCGACTACCTCGTCCAGACCGCCCAGCAGTACGGCATGGAGCCCGCCCAGTTCATGCAGGGCGCCCAGAAGGCCGGCCAGATCCCGGCCTTCGTCTCCGAGATCAGCCGCAACAAGTCCCTGGCCGTGGCCCTGCGCCAGGTGACCGTCAGGGACTCCGACGGCCAGGTCGTCGACCTGACCGAGTTCATCGGCTCCGACGAGCTCGACGAGGCCGCCGTGGTCTCGGAGGTCGAGGACGAGGACGTCGCCTCCCCGGCCGATGCCGAGACCGGCTCGGCCGCCTCCGGGGGCTCTGCGGCCTCCGCCTCCTCCCCGTCGGCCGCCTCCGCGCCGTCTGCTGCGAGCGCCGAGTGAGCCGGGCCCGCTGAGCGCCCGCGCGCCTCGGCCCCTCACCCGTCGTCCACTCAATAGTGTCGGGCCCCGCACCGCCTCGCCGGTGCGGGGCCCTCGTCTTGCGGGGGTCGCGGGCCGGCGCTACCGTATGACTCACCAGTCATATGACCGACGAGTCATACGGAGTGCCGTGCCCAGACAGACCTTCCTCAACCTCCCCGAGGCCAAGCGCGCCCGGCTCATGGACGCCCTCAAGGCCGAGTTCGCCGCCCGCCCCTACGCCCGGGCCTCCGTGGACCGCGTCACGGCCGCCGCCGGCGTCTCCAAGGGGAGCTTCTACCAGTACTTCCAGGACAAGCGGGACGCCTACACCCACCTGGTGGGCGAGCTCATGAGCGCGCGCATCGGCCTGGCGGGCACCCCCGTACCGGAGGCCTCCTTCGCCGAGGTGCTCACCGCCGTCGTCCGCGGCAGCCACGACTTCCGTATCCGCGACCCGCTCGCGTGGGCCGTCCTGGCGCGCGCCTGCGCCGACGACGCCCCGCCGGTCATCGGCTCCGGCGAGTCGGTCTCCGACGCCGTCCACAGCTGGGCCGCGGCCGCCATCGCCGCCGGGCAGGAGGCCGGCGAGCTGCGCGACGACGTCGATGCCGGCACCGCGGCCTGGATGGTCGAGCGCGTGCTGCTGGGACTGCCCCAGCGCATTATGGCCCGCTTCGGGATCGACCCCGAGCGGGTCGCTGCCGACGGCTCGGCCATGGACCGGCCCGAGGTCGCCAGCATGGTCGACGACGTCGTCGCCCTGCTCGTCGCCGCCCTGTCCCCGGAGCGGTCATGAGCGCCCCGGCACTGCGCCTGCGCGCGCTCGGATTCACCTACCGGGGAGCCGCGACACCCGCCCTCGAAGGCATCGGCCTGGAGGTCCCCGCCGGCCAGGTCCTGGGGCTGCTGGGCCCCAGCGGCGCCGGGAAGTCCACCCTGCAGCGCGTCCTCACCGGCCTCCTGCCGGGCTACCGGGGCTCCGCCCGGGTCCTGGGCGCAGAGGTCTCGGCCTGGGGCCGGGCGCTGTATGAGCGCATCGGGGTCGCCTTCGAGACACCCATCTCCTTCGGACGGCTCACGGCGCGGGAGAACCTGCGCTACTTCGCGGCCATGTACACCCGCGCCACTCGCGACGCCGACGAGCTTCTGGAGGCCGTGGGCCTGTCCGGCGACGCCGACGTGCCCGGAGCCCACATGAGCAAGGGCATGGGGGTGCGCCTCAACCTCGCCAGGGCGCTGCTGCCCGACCCCGAGCTCCTCTTCCTCGACGAGCCGACCTCGGGACTAGACCCGGCCAGGGTGGTGCAGGTCGAGGAGATCATCGACCACCAGCGCCGGCGGGGACGCACCGTCGTGGTGACCACCCACGACATGGTCCTGGCCCAGCGCGCCTGCGACCGCGTCGGCTTCATCGTCGACGGGCGCCTGCTGGAGACAGGGGACCCCGCCGGCATGCGCCGCCGCCACGGCACCCCCGAGGTCCTGGTCACGTGGGAGGGCGGCAGCGCCCGCTTCCCCCTGGCCGGGCTCGCCGACGACGAGGACTTCCGCACCGCGCTGCGCACCCACCGCATCCAGGCCCTCCACAGCCAGGAGGCCGACCTGGCCGACGTGTTCCTGGCGGTCACCGGGCGGAGCCTGGGATGACGCCCGCCCTCAGGCGCACGGCCGCCACGCTGGGACTGAACCTGGGACGCCAGGCCCGGAGCGGGTTCTGGCTGGTCGCCCTCATTGCGGGCGCCCTTGTCGCTGCGCTGGTGCGCGCACTGCCCCGGCCGGAGGGGCCCGGCCAGTGGTGGCCCGTCGTCATCCTGGGCGAGCTGGCCGTCACCGGGTTCTACTTCGCCGCCGTCCACGTCCTGCTCGAGCACGGCGAGGGCACCCTGGTGGCGCGCGCGGTCACGCCCATGCGCGGCGGGGAGTACCTGGCCGCCCTGGTCGCCTCCCTGGTGCTCCTGGCGCTCGTCGAGAGCGCGGTCCTGGTGCTCATCGGTCGCGGGACTCAGATGCAGTGGGGCCCCTTTTTGACCGGCGTCGCCTGCCTGGCCGGTCTGGAGGTGCTCTACGGGGTCATCGCGGTGGCCGGGTACGACTCCATGAGCGGCTTCCTGCTGCCGTCGGGGGTGTGGACGCTGGTGCTCATCATCCCGGTGGCGCCCCTGGTGGGGCTGCAGGGGTGGTGGCTCTGGCTCCACCCGCTTCAGGGCGCCTTCACCCTGGTCCAGATCGGCTTCGACCAGGCCCCGGCCTGGGAGGCTGCTCCCGCCGTCGCGGCGTCGGGCGCCTGGGCGTGCGCGGCCCTGCTCGTGGCCCGCCGCCGGCTGACGGGCATGATCGCCCGGGGAGGGCGCTAGTGCCACTGCGGACCGTACTGGCCCTGACGGACGCCGACCGCCGCCGGCTGGGGCGCGACGGGCTCCTGGCGTGGGTGGCGGCTCTTCCACTGGTTATGGCCGTGGCCGTGCGGGCGGGCCTGCCGCGGCTGGCCGATGCGCTGGAGGGCCACGGCATTGTGGCCGGGCCCTGGCTCCCGCAGCTGCGGGCCGTGGCCTTCGCCGTCGTCGTGCCCCTCATGATCGGCGTCGTGGTGGGCTTTATGCTCCTGGAGGAGAAGCAGGACCGGGTCTGGGTGGCCCTGGCGGTCACCGAGATGTCCCTGCGGCGCTACCTGGCGTGGCGGGTGGCCACCTGCCTGACCGCGGCGGCGCTGGTGACCTTCGCCTGCCTGCGGATCGCCGGGCCGGCCGGGCTGGGCGTCGGGCGGACGGCCTGGGCGGCCGCGGGCGCCGCGCCCCTGGCCGGGGCGGTGGCGCTGGGACTGGCCGCATGGGCGCGGGACACGATCCAGGGCTTCGCCGCGGTCAAGCTGCTCCTCGTCGTCCTGGTCCTGCCCGCGGCCGCGCCCGCCCTGACGGCTCCGTGGCGGGACCTGCTGGTGCTCGTGCCCAGCTGGTGGGTCCTGCGGGCGGTGGAGGCCATGGGCGGTGCGGGCGGCGGAGGCTGCACGGGCTGCGCTGCCCATGGTCTCCACTGGCCCCTGCTCGTGCTCGGCTCGATCGTCGTCAACCTACTGGTCATGGGCGCCGC
This sequence comes from Actinomyces israelii DSM 43320, assembly GCF_000711965.1. Classification (GTDB taxonomy): domain Bacteria; phylum Actinomycetota; class Actinomycetes; order Actinomycetales; family Actinomycetaceae; genus Actinomyces; species Actinomyces israelii. The sequence continues at coordinate 81,649 of NZ_JONS01000015.1, read as the reverse complement.
CGTCGCAGGCGTCGGGCGCGGCGCCGCGCGCCCGGGGGGCGCCCGAGCAGCCGCATGAGCCGTGCGAGCGGGGTGGGGGCCGCGACGGTTCCCCCACCCCGCCGGCCGGGCCCGGCGGCGGGTCAGCCCTGGTGCGCGCCGACGGCGTCGTTGTCGACGTCGACCATGACGAGCTGCATGCGGCAGGGGGTCACCGCGGCCAGGGCGTGGCGGTCCCCCGGCGCCAGGTAGATGACGTCGCCGGCACCCATTCGCTCGGTGCGCCCGCCGATGGAGAAGTCCATCTCGCCCTCCAGCAGGGTGACGACCACGGCCCGCGGCGAGGCGTGCTCGGTGAGCAGCTGGCCGGCGTCGAAGGTGAAGACGACGGTGCGCAGCACGTCGTTGTTGACGACCACGCGGGAGGTGGTGGCCTCCTCGCTAATGGGCAGGGCCTCGTTCAGGCCCAGGCGGAAGAGGGACTCGGTCACGGGTGTGACGGCCATGGTGTTCCTTTCGTGTGTTGTGTCGGGGTCTTGGGGATGGGGGCGCGGGCGCCGGAGGGCGGCCTCAGCCCGGGGGGCGGGCGAGTCTGCGGCGCGCCGGCCCCAGGACGCACAGCTCCAGGACGAGCGTGAGCGCCGCCATGACGGCGGACAGGGCGAAGACGTCGTCGGTGTCCAGGTTGGTGCGCGCCAGCTGGACCATGGCGCCCAGGCCCGTGGTGGTGCTCAGCAGCTCGGACATGACGGTGACCCGTACGCTCTGGCCGACGGCCACGGTCAGGGCCGACAGTACCGGGGGAGCGACCGCGGGCAGAATGATCCTGCGGACCGTCCACGCCCGGCCTCTGGCGAACACCCTCGCCATGTCCAGCAGGTCGGGGTCCACGCCCGCCACGGCGTCGCGCACGGTGGTGGTCAGCAGGGGCAGGGTCACCAGGGCGACCACGAGGACGACGACCCCGGCGGTCGGGCCCAGCCAGATCATGCCGACCACGACGATGACGATCGGCGGTACGGACAGGAGCACCTGCACCCACGAGTCCAGCAGCTCGCGCAGCCACGCCCACGTGCCCATCGCCCAGCCCAGCGGCATTCCGATCAGGCAGGAGATGGCGAGCCCGGTGGCGCCGCGCCCGATGGTCAGCAGGAGCGCGCCCCCGAGCCTCCCGCCGCGGATGAGGTCGAGGAGGGCCGCCCAGGTGGCCTGCGGGCTCGGCAGCACGTAGGCGGGCTGGGAGCGGGCGGCCGCGTGCCAGATGAGGACCGCCAGGGCGATGCCCACCCACCACAGGACGGTCGAGCGCAGCCGTTCGGCACGGGACCGCGTCTCGTGCATTAGCGCGGGTCGGCGACGTAGAAGTCGTCGGCCGGCAGGGACCCGCCGACGATGTCCGGGTTGAGCGTGGACATTCTCGTGTAGAAGTCCTCCAGCGCGTCCTTGGCGGCCCTGGCGGGGACGATCTCGAGCTGCAGACGCGGGATGACCTCCTTGACCACAGGGACGGGCACGTCGTTGGCCTCGGAGACCTTCTGCACCGTCGCATCGGACGCGCCGTTGACGTCGGCGACGGCGGCCTCGAGCTCGTTCAGCACGGCGCCGACGAGCTCGGGGCGGTCGTCGGTGAGGGCCTGCGGCATGACCAGGCCCGCCATGGGGAAGCGCGCCTCGCCGCCGGTGACCTCGGCCCACAGCTCCTGGAGGTTGACCGTGCGCTCCAGGCTCAGCCCCTGCTGCTCGCCCCTGGCCAGGGAGACGCTCGCCGGGTGCTCGGGCAGGACGGCGTACTCGACATCCCCGGTCAGCAGGGCGTTGAGCGCTGCTCCCGGCCCGTCGGTGTAGGGCGTGATGCTCAGGTCGGTCTCGGCGTTCCACCCCTTCTGCCCCAGCAGATAGCGGAAGACCAGGTCGGGCATGTTGTTCGGCATGGGCACGCCGACGCTCCTGCCGCGCAGCGCCTCCAGGCCCTTGCCGGAGGAGCCGGCGGGGCCGATGACGTAGAGCATGCCCCACACCTGCATGGCGATCAGCCGCACCGCCACGCTCTTGGTGAACAGGTTGGCGGCCGCGTAGGAGGGGGCGGCCGCCAGGTCCGTCTCCCCGTTGATGAGGAGCGACTTGAGGGCGTCGGCGCTCGCCCAGCTGTCCTTCTGGACGTCCCCGACGACGCCGTCGAGGTTGCCGTAGGTGCCGAAGGAGGTCATGGGGGCGGCGTAGGCGAGAGTGGTGGGGGTGTGGACGCGCAGGACGTCGAGGACCTGGGAGCCCGAGCCCCTCGAGCCGGTCCTCGAGGAGCAGGCGGGCAGGGCCGCCGGGGCCAGCAGGCCGAGTCCGGCCAGGGTCAGGAGGGAGCGGCGCTTCATTGTGCGGTTCCTTTCACGGGTACTGGTGGGGATGTCGCGGTAGCCGGCGGGACGTGGCGGTGACGCTGCGGGTCAGGCGGCCAGCCGCCAGGTGCCCGGCGGGCCGTCCAGGTGCAGGTGGAGGTGGGAGACCTCCTCGGCCTCCTGCGGATCGTGGGTCACCCACACGGTCACCACGTTCTGGTCGGCGAGGAGCGCAATGAGGTCGGCCCGCAGAGAGGCGGCCAGCGGGCGGTCCAGAGCCGAGAAGGGCTCGTCGACGAGCAGCAGGCTCGGGGAGGCGGCCAGCGCCCGGGCGATGGCGACGCGCTGGCGCATGCCGCCGGACAGCCGTGCCGGGGGCAGGTGGCCGGCGCCCGCCAGCCCCACGCGCTCCAGCCACTGCGCGGCGACCGGGTCCGGGGCAGGCCCGTCCACGATGAGCGAGATGTTGCGGTGCGCGGAGTACCAGGGCAGCAGGCGGGGCTCCTGGAACACCTGGGACAGGCGGCCGTCGGGGCGCGCCACGGCGCCGCCGTCGGTGGGAGACAGGCCGGAGACGGCGCGCAGGAGCGTCGTCTTGCCCGCGCCCGAAGGACCGGTGACGGCCAGGGTCTGGCCGGGGCGGACCGTGAGCGAGAGGTCCTCCACGAGCGTGAGGCCCCGGCGCACCATGGTGACGCGCTCCAGGACGAGGTCGGCGGCCGTGCTCGGGGCGGCGGCATCCTGCGGCTGAGTGCTCATGCGGGTGGCTTCCGCGCCACGACGCCGACGGCGGTGAGCATCTCTCCCCGGGGGCGGAGGCTCCGATGCACGGCCGCGGGGCGGACACCATGGGCTTGCGGCGCGGGGCCGGAAGCGAGCAACAATTTTCCCTCCCTGAGCCGTTACAAATGAGTTGAGGGTACCCTAACGCACCCGTACGCGTTCGGGCGGGTGCGCTGCCTCACGGTGCGGTCGGCGCAGCCCGCCGTCGGACCCTGTGCCGTGAGCGAAAGCGCCCGATCACGGGCATGAGGGGCGCTCGGCCCGCGTTAGCGTTGGCAATACCGAACACGAGAGGACTGACGTGAGCGAGCTGACTTCACCCGTGACGCCCGCGGCGGCCGAGGGGCCCGGCGCGGGGCTGGGCCTGACCGACTCCATCTACAACCGGCTCCTGAAGGAGCGGATCATCTGGCTGGGCTCCGAGGTGCGCGACGACAACGCCAACGCCATCTGCGCCCAGATGCTGCTCCTGGCGGCCGAGGACCCGGATCGGGACATCTACCTGTACATCAACAGCCCCGGCGGCTCGGTGACCGCGGGCATGGCCATCTACGACACCATGCAGTACGTCGCCCCCGACGTCGCGACGGTCGCCACGGGCCTGGCCGCCTCCATGGGGCAGTTCCTGCTGACCGCCGGCGCCAAGGACAAGCGCTACATCACCCCGCACGCCCGGGTCCTCATGCACCAGCCCTCAGGCGGGGCGGGCGGGTCGGCCACGGACATCCGCATCAACGCCGACCTCATTATCAAAATGAAGCAGGAGCTGGCCCAGATCACGGCGTCCAACACCGGCCACACGGTGGAGGAGATCATCGCCGACTCCGACCGCGACCACTGGTTCAGCGCGTCCGAGGCCCTCGACTACGGCTTCATCGACCACATCGTGACCTCGAGCCGTGAGATCGGCGCCCAGAACGGAGAGAACTGACATGACGAGCTCTCGTCCCTACTTCGACGCCGCCGCCCGCCAGATGGGCGCCGCGGCCCAGGCGGGCCCCCTGCCGCAGTCCCGCTACGTGCTGCCCCAGTTCGAGGAGCGCACCGCCTACGGCTTCAAGCGCCAGGACCCCTACGCCAAGCTCTTCGAGGACCGCATCGTCTTCATGGGCGTGCAGATCGACGACGCCAGCGCCGACGACATCATGGCCCAGCTGCTCGTCCTGGAGTCCCAGGACCCCGACGGGCAGATCACCATGTACATCAACAGCCCCGGCGGCTCCTTCACCGCCCTGACGGCCATCTACGACACCATGCAGTACATCAAGCCGCAGGTGCAGACGGTCTGCCTGGGGCAGGCCGCCTCCGCCGCCGCGGTGCTGCTGGCCGCGGGCAGCCCCGGCAAGCGCCTGGCCCTGCCCAACGTGCGGGTCCTCATCCACCAGCCCGCCATGGAGGGCGTGCAGGGGCAGGCCAGCGACATCGAGATCGTCGCCGACGAGATCGACCGCATGCGCGCCTGGCTCGAGGACACGCTGGCCTCGCACACCGGCCGCGACCGCGACCTCGTGCACGCCGACCTGGAGCGCGACAAGATCCTCACGGCCACCCAGGCCCTGGAGTACGGCATCGTCGACCAGGTCCTGTCGTCCCGGAAGTCGCGCCCCTCACCGCACTCAGCCTGAGAATGCCCTGAGTTCGCTCTGAAATCCGACAAATCAGCGGACGAGCGCGGGGTGGGCGCGTTAGCCTACGAGAAAGACAACCCCCCACCCCAACGCCCATCCCGCTGCTGTGCGGACACGCCGACCGGTCCGACCGCGCTGAGAGGCCTTCATCGTAGGCTGGCGCAAGAGTCGGGCCTCGCGCCCGCAGCGGCTTGACAAGACGGAGGAGCCCCAACGTGGCACGCAGCGCCGAGAGTGTCGATCTTCTCAAGTGCTCTTTCTGCGGCAAGAGCCAGAAGCAGGTCAAGAAGTTAATCGCAGGCCCGGGCGTCTACATCTGCGACGAGTGCATCGAGCTGTGCAATGAGATCGTCGATGAGGAGCTCGGCGACTCCGGCGCGGGTGTTCCCCTGGAGCTGCCCAAGCCGCAGGAGATCTTCGACTTCCTCAACCAGTACGTCATCGGCCAGGAGGGCGCCAAGCGCGCCATGAGCGTGGCCGTCTACAACCACTACAAGCGCGTCCAGGTGCGCGAGCGCGCGGTCGCCGAGGGCGACGGGCTGGAGCTCGGCAAGTCGAACATCCTCCTGCTCGGCCCCACCGGCACCGGCAAGACCCACCTGGCCCGCACCCTGGCCCGTCTCCTCGACGTCCCCTTCGCCATTGTGGACGCCACCGCCCTGACCGAGGCCGGGTACGTGGGCGAGGACGTGGAGAACATCCTGCTCAAGCTCATCCAGGCCGCCGACGGCGACGTCAAGCGCGCCGAGAAGGGCATCATCTACATCGACGAGATCGACAAGATCGGGCGCAAGGCCGAGAACCCGTCGATCACGCGCGACGTCTCCGGCGAGGGCGTCCAGCAGGCCCTCCTGAAGATCATCGAGGGCACCACCGCCTCGGTCCCGCCCGGCGGGGGGCGCAAGCACCCCCACCAGGAGTTCCTGGAGATCGACACCACCAACATCCTGTTCATCGCGGCCGGGGCCTTCGCGGGCATCGAGGAGATCGTCCGCCAGCGCCAGCGCAAGGAGGTCGGCGCCCAGCTGGTCGGCTTCGGCGCGACCCTGGCCAGGGACTCCGCCCGGGACGTGTTCGCCTCGCCGGTGCGCCCCGAGGACCTCCACAAGTTCGGCCTCATCCCCGAGTTCATCGGGCGCCTGCCCGTCATCGCCACCGTCCAGGACCTGGGCGTGCCCGAGCTGGTGCGGGTGATGACCGAGCCCAAGAACGCGCTCGTGTCCCAGTACGAGTACCTCTTCAGCCTCGACGGTGTCGAGCTCGTCTTCACCGACGAGGCCATCAAGGCCATCGCCACCCTCGCCCTGGAGCGCAAGACCGGCGCCCGGGGCCTGACCAGCATCGCCGAGGAGGTCCTGGGCAACGCCATGTTCGAGGTGCCCTCCATGCCGGAGGTCGGCCGGGTCGTCGTCGACGCCGACGCCGTGCACGGCACGGGGCGCCCCCGCTACGAGGTGGGGTCGGGGACCCTGGCGGCCGCCTACAAGGGGGAGCGGAGCCGGACGGCATGAGCGCCTCCGCCGCCGGGAGCGCCGGCACGGCCGGCGCCGCCCCGACGACGGGGCCGGAGGCCGTCGAGCGGAGCCTGCCGGGCGTCCCGCCCCGGCTGGCGGCCTACCGGGCGACCATCGACAACCTGGACGCCGCCCTGGTCCACCTGCTGGCCGAGCGCTTCCGCTGCACCCAGCAGGTCGGCGTCCTCAAGGCCGAGCTCGACCTGCCGCCGTCGGACCCCGCCCGGGAGAGGCGCCAGGTGGCGCGGCTGCGGGCCCTCGCCCAGGACTCCGGCCTCGACCCGGTCTTCGCCGAGAAGTTCTTCGCCTTCATCGTCGCCGAGGTGATCCGCCACCACGAGGCGATCCGCGACGAGCTGGCCGGCTGAGCGGTGGCCGGGCCTGAGAGGCCGGACCCGGCTCACCTGAGGGTGCGCGTGTAGAGCGCGTCGATCTCCTTGGCGAAGCGCTCCTGGGCCTGCGCCCGCCGCACCTTCAGCGAGGGCGTGAGCAGCCCGTTGGCGACCGTGAAGTCCCCGGGCAGCACCGTGAAGGTCCGGATGGACTCGGCCCGCGAGACCGCCTCGTTCGCCCGGGCCACCGCCCGCTCCAGGGCGGCCCGCACCCGCGGGTCGGACCCGGCCTGGACCGGGTCCATGTCCTCCAGGCCGTGGCCGGCCAGCCACAGCGGCAGCATCTCCGCGTCCAGGGTGATCAGGGCGCCGATGCAGGGGCGCCCGTCGCCCACCACGAGGACCTGGCTGACCAGCGGGTGCCCGCGCAGCCGGTCCTCCAGGACGGCGGGGGCGACGTTCTTGCCGCCGGCGGTCACAATGAGCTCCTTCTTGCGTCCCGTGATCCGCAGGAAGCCGTCGTCGTCGAGCGAGCCGAGGTCCCCGCTGCGCAGCCACCCGTCGTCGAGCGCCTCTGCGGTGGCCGCCGGGTTGTTGCGGTAGCCGCGGAACAGGCCGATGCCCCTGATGAGGATCTCGCCGTCCTCGCCCAGCCTCACCGAGGTGCCCGGCAGGGGCCGCCCGACCGAGCCGATGCGCGCGGCCGCCGGCAGGTTGACCGTGCACGGGGCGGCCGTCTCGGTCAGGCCGTAGCCCTCCAGGACCGTGACCCCGGCGCCGCGGTAGAAGTGCCCCAGGCGCTCGCCCAGCGGTCCGCCGCCGGAGATGACGTGGGCGACGCGGCCCCCCAGCAGGCCCCGCAGGGTGGAGAAGACCAGGCGGTCGAAGACGGCCCGCTGCGCCCGCAGGCCCCGGCTCGGTCCGTCCGGGGTGTCCAGGGCCCGCGAGTAGGCGATCGCGGTCTTGGCGGCCAGGCGGAAGACCTTCTGCCTGGCGCCTGCGGAGCGGGCGTCGGCGGCGTTGTAGATCTTCTCGAACACGCGCGGCACGGCGATGACGAAGGTCGGGCGGAATGAGGCCAGGTCGGTCACCAGGTTCCTCACGTCCGGCGTGTGCCCCAGAATGCCTGCCGGCGAGCAGATGATCGCGATCTCGACGAAGCGGCCCAGCACGTGCGCCAGGGGGAGGAACAGCAGTGCGCGCACCTCGGGGGCCTGGAGCACCTCCGGGACGTGGGCGACCGTGTTGACGCTCAGGTGGATGAGGTTGCCGTGGGTGAGCTCGACGCCCTTGGGGCGGCCCGTCGTGCCCGAGGTGTAGACGATCGTGGCCAGGTCGGTGCTCCTCAGGCCCGCGGAGCGGGCGTCGAGATCGGCGACGGCGTGCCGGCCCGCCGCCATGAGGTCGGTGACCGCGCCCCCGGCGATGGACAGCACCCGCAGCCCGCCCAGCTCGGGGGCGGTGGCCGTGAGCGAGGTCAGCATGGTCTCCATGGCCGCGTCCTCGACGACGGCCAGGCGCACGGCGGCGTCGGTGAGGATCCACCGCGCCTGCTCGGCCGAGGAGGTCTCGTAGATGGGCACGACGACCAGGCCCGCCTCCCAGGCGGCGAAGTCGAGCAGCGTCCACTCATAGCTCGTGTGCGCCATAATGGCGAGGGCGTCCCCGGGCCCCAGGCCGTGAGCAGCGAGCCCGGAGGCGACCTGGCGGACCTGGTCGCGGAAGGCCCGGGCGGACATCTCCCGCCAGCGCCCGCCCACGGAGGACTTGCGCGCGATCAGCGGGGCGTCGGGATTGGCCCGCACGCGCTCGGCCAGCGCCCACGGGCACGTCATGCCGTCGTGGACGGGCGTGAGCAGCGGGGTCGAGATCTCGCGGGCGGCGCTCACTCCCGGGGGCCCTTCCTCGTGGTGGAGTAGATGCTGGCGATCGTGTCGGCGTACTCCTGCATCACCCGGTTGCGCTTGACCTTCAGCGAGGGGGTCAGCAGGCCGTTGGCCTCCGTGAAGTCGGTGGTCAGCACCCGGTAGGTGCGGATGGACTCGGCCCGCGAGACCGCCCGGTTCGTGCGCGCCACCGCCCGGTCGAGGGCCGCCAGGACCCGCGGGTTGGTCGAGGCCTCGACGACGTCCATCTCCGGCAGGCCGTGGTTGCGCAGCCAGCCGGGCAGCATCTCGCGGTCCAGGGTGATCAGGGCGGAGACGAAGGGCTCGCCGTCACCGATGACCAGGACCTGGCTGACCAGCGGGTGCCCGCGCAGCCGGTCCTCCAGGACGGCGGGGGCGACGTTCTTGCCGCCGGCGGTCACAATGAGCTCCTTCTTGCGGCCCGTGATCCTGATCCAGCCCTCGGAGTCGATCGAGCCGATGTCCCCGGTGCGGAACCAGCCGTCGGGCGTGAAGGCCTCGGCGTCGGCATCGGGATTGTTGTGGTAGCGGGAGAAGACGCTCATTCCGCGGACCTCGATCTCGCCGTCGGCGCCCACTCGGGCCTGGGCGCCGCACACCGGCGGGCCCACGGTGTCGATCTTGTTGCACCAGTCGAGGTTGACGCTCAGGGGACCGATCGTCTCGGTCAGGCCGTAGCCCTCGAGGATGACCAGGCCCAGGCCGCGGTAGAAGTGGCCCAGGCGCGCGCCCAGCGGCCCGCCGCCGGAGATCGCGTAGCGGGCGTTGGGGCCCAGCAGGTCGCGGATGGTGCGGTAGACGAGCCGGTCCGCCACGGCGTGCGCGGCGGTCAGCCCGCGGGAGGGGCCCTCAGGGGCGTCCAGGGCGCGGGAGTACTCGATGGCGACCTTCGCGGCCCAGCGGAAGGTCTTGAGCCTGAAGCCGCCGCCGGCCTTCGCGTCCGCCGCGTTGTAGATCTTCTCCAGGACGCGGGGCACGGCCAGGACGTAGGAGGGGCCGAAGCCCTTGAGGTCGGGCAGCAGGGTGGCGACGTCGGGGGTGTGCCCGAGCACGCCGTTGCCGGCGATGGACAGCAGCTCCAGGCACCGGGCGTAGGAGTGGGCCAGCGGCAGGAACAGCAGCAGGCGCGTGTCGGGGGAGAAGAGCAGGTCGGGGATCCACCTCACGCCGTTCCAGGCCAGACCCGCTGCCATGCGGTGGGTGACCTCGACGCCCTTGGGGTTGCCGGTGGTCCCCGAGGTGTAGATGATCGAGAAGACGTCGTCGGCCCGCAGCGCCTCGGAGCGCTCGTCCAGGGCGGCGCGGGAGACCGTCCTGCCCTTGGCGGAGATGGTCGTGATGGCATCGCGGTCCAGGGACAGCACCTGCACCTCGGCGGCGTCGGGGTGGGCAGCGGCCCGCGCCGCCGCGGCGCCCCGCACCAGCTCGGCCAGCGCGGCCGACTCGGTGACCACCAGCCGCACGTCGGCGTCCTGGAGGATCCACTGCACCTGGGAGGCGGAGTCGGTCTCGTAGATCGGCACCGAGACCAGGCCCGCGCGGGCGATGGCCATGTCGAGCAGCGTCCACTCGTACGAGGTGTGAGCCATGATGCTCACGCTCTGGCCGGGCTCCAGACCCATCCCCACCAGGCCGGAGGCGACCCGGGCGACGTCCTCCCCGAAGCTGTGCGCCGTGACCTTGACCCAGGCGTGGCCCAGCGCGGCCTTGCGCTCGATGAGCGTCGAGTCCGGGGTGCGGGCGATGCGGTCGGCCAGCAGCCACGGGACCGTCCAGGACGAGTCCGGCTCGGTGATGGCGTCGCTGGTGGCGGCGCCGTCTCGGATGTAGGGCTTGCCTGCGACGGACACAGTGGGCTGGCCGGAGGTGGGGCGAGGATTCACCGCCTCATTGTGTCAGGCCGGTCAGTGCCGGCGGCCCGCGTGGAGCGCAAGATCTGACACTCTGTCTTGGAGAAATCCGCTAAAGAGGCCTCTGCTGATCGTGCGCTCTCACAGGTGCGGGCTCAGGAGTGCTCGGCGCGCACCGGGCCGCCGTAGATCTCGTCGATCCGGGCGGAGAAGCGCTCCACCGCCACGGCGCGCTTGACCTTGAGCGAGGGAGTGAGCAGCCCGTTGGCCTCCGTGAAGTCCCCGCTGAGGACCGCGATCTTGCGGATCGACTCCGCCCGCGAGACGTGCTTGTTGGCCCGTGCCACCGCCCTGTCGAGGGCGGCCAGGACCTGGGGGTCGGATGCGGCCTCGGAGGCGGTCATCGGGGGCAGGCCGTGGGAGCGCAGCCAGCCGGGCAGCATCTCGGCGTCGAGCGTGATGAGCGCGGCGATGAAGGGCCGCTGCTCGCCGACGACGATGATCTGGCTGATGAGCGGGTGCCCGCGCAGGGCGTCCTCGAGGGCGGCCGGGGCGACGTTCTTGCCGCCGGCGGTCACAATGATCTCCTTGGCCCTGCCCGTGATGCTCACGTAGCCGTCCCGGTCCAGGGAGCCGATGTCCCCGGTGCGGAACCAGCCGTCCGGCGTGAAGGAGGCCGCCGTCGTCTCGGGGTCGTTGTGATATCCCTGGAAGACCGAGGGGCCCTTGAGGAGGATCTCGCCGTCCTCTGCCACGCGCACGGCCATGGGCGGCAGGGGCGGCCCCACGGTGCCGATCTTCGTCAGCTGCGGCGTGTTGACCGAGACCGGGCCCACGGTCTCGGTCAGGCCGTAGCCCTCCAGGACGGGGATGCCGAGCCCCCGGTAGAAGTGGGCCAGGCGCTGGGACAGGGGCGCTCCGCCGGAGATGATCCAGTCCGCCCTCCCGCCCACGAGGGTGCGGATGCGCTGGTAGACCAGGCGGTCGGCCACGGCCCGCTGGGCGCGCAGCGCGCGGGACGGTCCGGCCGGGGTGTCCAGCGCCCGGGAGTAGGCGACGGCGATCCTGGCGGCCCAGCGGAACACCCTCCGGGCGCTGGCTGAGCCGGCCCGGGCGTCGGCGGAGTTGTAGATCTTCTCAAGCACCCGCGGCACCACCAGCAGGTAGGACGGGCGGAATGAGGCGAGGTCGGACAGGAGGTTCTTTGTGTCGGGCGCATGGCCGATGACGCCCTCCCCGGAGATCTGGAACAGTTCCAGGAAGCGCGCGAACACGTGGGCCAGGGGCAGGAAGAGCAGGAGCCTGGAGCCCCGCCCCATGGCGATCTCCGGCATCCACTGGTGGGAGTTGACGCACAGGTCGGTGAAGTTGCCGTGGGACAGGACGGTGCCCTTGGGCGCGCCGGTGGTGCCCGAGGTGTAGACGATGGTGGCGATGGAGGACGTCGTCAGGGAGTCGGCGCGCTCGGCCAGGGAGGAGCCGGGCGCGCTGCGGCCGGCCTCGGTGATGGCGCGGATCGCCTCGGTGTCCAGGGACAGCACCCGGGTGCTCTCCCGCCCCGCCGAGGCGGCGGCCGCGCGGACTAGCTCGGCCATGGTGATCGTCTCGGTGACGACGAGGCTGACATCGGCGTCGGTCAGGACGTGGGCGATCTGCTCGGCCGAGCTCGTCTCGTAGATGGGGACCGGGACCAGGGCCGCGGCCCAGCAGGCGAAGTCGAGCAGCGTCCACTCGTACCGGGTGCGCGACATGATGGCGACCCGCTCGCCGGGGCCCAGCCCCATGCCGATAAGTCCGGAGGCGACGGCCTCGACCTCCTCGGAGAAGTCGCGGGCGGTCACGGTGCGCCACACCTCGCTCATCTCCTGCTTGCGGGCGATGAGCGGGCGGTCCGCCGAGCGGGAGACGCGCGCCCGCAGCAGTGCGGGGATCGTCGTCCGCTCGTCGGTGCGCACCAGGGTGGGGGCGTGCCACTCCAGCGCACCGCGCCCGGCGGGGGCGCCGGAGGAGGGGGACGGGGAGGGGGAGGACGGGTTCGCCATGACGGCATTGTCCCTCCTCCCGCGCCGGCGCCGTCGGCGTTGCGGGCCGGCGGCCGGCATGGAACACCGGCATCGCCTCGGGCGCACCGCCCGTCTCACCCCCGCGAGACTTCCCGCCCGCCTTACCCCGCCCATGCCCTCCAGCTTACTCCGCCCATGCCCCCCAGCCCCGGCGGGCTCCCCCGCTCCCACGTGCAGCCCCCACCTTTCGGCCAGGCCACCGCACACCACCGGCGCCGGCCCCGACGGCTTTTACAACAGGGCCCGGGCGTCACCAGGCAGAAGGCGAGCCCCCTCCTCCGCCCGGAGGCCCGGATCAATCCCATTCACGGCGCCGATCTCGCGCAGCCCTGCGTCGACCGCCTGATGGCCGGGCAGGAGGGCGCGTGGAGCGCGGAGTGGCCGCAGGTCCTCACCTGGCGGGGTCTTGCGCCTTCTGCGCCCTGGGGCGGCCGGCGAAGGTCAGCACCGTCCCGCTCGCCGTCGTGCCGTCCTCATCGGGGCCCTGGGGCTCGTCAGCCCCGGGCGGGCGGACACGCTGCGCCTCGTGGCCTGGAGCACGCTTCACGGCTGCGCCGGCAGGCCCGTCGGGACGCGCAGGCTTCCGTCGTTCTACGCGCGCCACGCCGCCGGGGCCCGAGCCCGCACCGGCCGACGGCTCCTCGAAGGATGCCGGCTCCGGCTCCGGCGGGTAGCCGCACCGGCCGACGGCGTCAGGGCCTCTTGCGCCTGGGCGGGGCCTGGCCGAGCTCGACGGCGGTCACGCTCACCGGGGCGCCAGCCGCCTCGGCGCCGTCGTCGGCGCGTCCGGCCGCGGGCTCCGCGATCTCGACCGTGAAGGGACCGGTGACCTTGGCGGCCTCCAGCAGGTCCGCGCGCACGGCCTCGATGGCGGGTGCGGTCTCTGGCGCCACCGCCAGGGCGACCGACAGGATCGGCGTCTTCTGGCTCGTCCTGGCCTCCGACTTCACCTTGCGCAGGGCCGCCAGGGCCGTTCCCGCGCGCTCGACCAGACCGGCGTCGGCGTCGCCCGCGGCCGCTCGCAGGCCCGCCGCCTCGGGCCAGGCGGAGCGGTGGACGCTGCCGGTGCGGTACCAGCTCCACACCTCCTCAGTGACGAAGGGCAGGAACGGGGCCAGCAGGCGCACGAAGGTGTCCACCGCGATCGCCAGCGCGGTGCGGGCGCTGCGGACCGCGGCGGCGTCGTGGATGCCCTCGAAGTCGTTGGCGCGGTCCTTGACGAGCTCGATGTAGTCGTCGCAGAAGGTCCAGAACAGCGACTCGGTGACCTCCAGCGCGCGGGCGTGCTCGTAGCCGTCCAGGGCGGTCGTCGCGGTGTCCACGACGTCGGCGAGGGCGGCCAGCACCGCGCGGTCGATGGGCTCGGTGACGGCGCCCGCCTCCAGGCTCGGCGGCGGTGCCGCGGCCAGGGCCGCCTCATCGGCGTTGAAGGGGAGGCCCATGGACAGGGCGAACTTGGAGGCGTTGAGGACCTTGATGGCCAGGCGCCGCCCGACCTTGATCTGCGCCTCGTCGAAGGTTGCGTCCAGGCCCAGGCGGGCCGAGACCGCCCAGTAGCGCACGGCGTCGGAGCCGTACTTCTCCAGCAGGTCCATGGGGGTGACGACGTTCCCCTTGGACTTGGACATCTTCTTGTGGTCCGGGTCCAGGATCCACCCGGAGATGCCCGCGTGCGCCCACGGCAGCGCGCCGAACTCCAGGTCGGCGCGCACCACGGTGGAGAACAGCCAGGTGCGGATGATGTCCTGGCCCTGGGGCCGCAGGTCCATGGGGTAGGTGCGGGCGAACAGGTCGTCGTCGGTCAGCCACCCGCAGGCCAGCTCGGGGGACAGGGAGGATGTCGCCCAGGTGTCCATAATGTCCAGCTCGCCGACGAAGCCGCCGGGCGCTCCGCGCTGGGCCTCGGTGTAGCCGGCGGGCGCGTCCGAGGAGGGGTCGACCGGCAGGTCCGACTCGTCGGGGGTGATGACCGCGTCGTAGTCGACCTCGCCGTCGGCGCCGACCCGGTACCACAGGGGGAAGGGCACGCCGAAGAAGCGCTGGCGGGAGACGAGCCAGTCGTTGTTCAGGCCCCCCACCCAGTTCTCGTAGCGCACCCGCATGAAGTCGGGGTGGAAGGCCAGCTCGCGGCCCCGCTGAAGCAGCTCGGCGCGCAGGTCGGCGCCGCTCGCCGGGTTGGTCCACTCCCTGCCGCCGTTGCGGATGTACCACTGGCGGGAGGTGACGATCTCCAGGGGCTTGTCGCCCTTCTCGAAGAAGCTGGTCTGGCGCACCGTCCTGACGGGCTCGCCGCGCATCTCGCCGGTGGCGGTCAGCTCGCTCACGACCGCCTCGCGGGCGGAGTAGGTGGTCTTGCCGGCCATGGCCCCGTAGACCTCGCGGCCGTGGGCGTCGGTGATCCACCCGGGGGTCTCGGTCTCCAGGCGCCCGTCCTTGCGCAGCACCGCGCGCAGCGGCAGGTCGAGGTCGCGCCACCAGGCGATGTCGGTGGTGTCGCCGAAGGTGCAGCACATGGCGATGCCCGCGCCCTTGCCCATCTCGGCCTCGGGGTGGGGCAGCACGGGCACCTCGACGCCGAAGGCGGGGGAGGCGACCGTCATGCCGAACAGCGGCTTGAAGCGCTCGTCGTCGGGGTGGGCCACCAGAGCCGCGCAGGCGGGCAGCAGCTCGGGGCGGGTGGTCTCCACGCAGATGTCGGCGGTGCCGGCCGGCCCCGTCTCGACCGGGGCGCCGGCCGCCCGGGCCGCCGCGGCGGCATCGGCGTCGACGATGTGGAAGGCGATGCGGTGGTAGAAGCCCGGGTACTCCCGGGACTCCAGCTCCGCCTGGGCGACCGCCGTCTGGAATGTCACGTCCCACAGGCCCGGGGCGGCGCTCTGGTAGGCCTCCCCGCGCGCCAGGTTGCGCAGGAAGGCGGCCTGGGCGACCCTGCGGGCCCGCTTCCCGATGGTCTGGTAGGTCTGCGACCAGTCCACGCTCAGGCCCAGGCGGCGCCACAGGGCCTCGAACTGGGCCTCGTCCTCCACGGTCAGGCGCTCGCACAGCTCGACGAAGTTGCGCCGCGAGATCGGCACCTGGTCCCTGGCCCTGTCCGACCTGCCCTGCCCGCCGGCGAAGGGCGGCTCGAAGCCGGGGTCGTAGGGCAGGGTCGGGTCGCAGCGCACGCCGAAGTAGTTCTGGACGCGGCGCTCGGTGGGCAGGCCGTTGTCGTCCCAGCCCATGGGGTAGAACACGGCCCTCCCGCGCATGCGCTGGAAGCGGGCGACGGCGTCGGTGTGGGTGTAGGAGAAGACGTGCCCCACGTGGAGAGAGCCGGAGACCGTGGGCGGCGGGGTGTCGATGGAGAAGACCTCGGCCCGCTCAGCACCGCGGTCGAAGGCGTAGGTGCCCTCGGCCTGCCAGCGCTCGCCCCACGCGGCCTCCAGGCCGTCGGCGCTCACCCTGGCGGGAACGCGGGGGCTGTGCGGCTCGGAGGGCAGGAGGCGGGGGGAGCGCTCGGCGGGGGAACCAGACATGAGCCCGATTCTGTCACGGGGCGCAGGCGCGCCTTGAACGGGCGCCCTGCACCGCTGTGTGAAGTGGGCTACGGGGCGGTCCGGGCGGTGCGTGCGGGGCACGTGCCGCGCACGCGGATGCGGGGACGGGATGAAACTGAGCCCACGGACGTTTATCGTTCTGTTGCAGGCAACCCACTGACCAGCAACCCGCCCAGCACCCGACTTCCCGAAACCACTGAGAGGAGAGCCCGTGGACGAGCGCTCTCAGACGGCTCCGTCCGGGACATCCCCTGACCCCCGCCCGGCACCCGGTCGTGTACATGCTTCATCTTCGGCGTCCTCTGCGCCCGCGGGCGCCGCCGAGCTGGAGGCGCAGCGGCGTCTGCAGGAGGATACCGGCTCCGTCGAGCCCGTCAGCGCCGATATTGCCAGGCCGGCCGGCTCGCTGGCCGACGAGCGGGCGCCGAGCACGCCCGTCGCTCCGATTCCCGCGGTGAAGGCCTCGACGACCAAGCGGCTGTCCTCGCTGGCCCGCGCCCAGATCGGCGTCGCCGTGGTCGCCGGTCTCGGGGTCGTCGCCGCCCTGGCCATCATCGTGCCCGGCTCCGGGGGGCGGGAGAGCGGCCAGGGGGCCGCTCGTCCCACGGTCACCAGCACCGCCGAGGCCGGGCAGCCGTCGCCGACGGCGCAGACCACCAGGACCGCCCCCGCCAGGACGGCCCGACCCGCCGCTCCGGGCGCCTCCGGGGCCGGCCTGCCGACACCCGAGACCTCCGCGTCGGACGCGGCCCAGCCCGACGCCGGCCAGTACGACGCCGATGACCGTGATTACGGTGGTGCTGACGCGCCCGAGGCTGCGGACTCCGACAGGTCCGGTGAGCCGGACGAGCGGCCCGACGCGGAGACGGAGAAGCAGTCCGAGGATCCCGCGCCGCCCCACCCGCAGCACTCCTTGGCCTCCGAGACCGGCGTTCCGCAGCCGACGGCGCCCGCGCAGCCGTCCGATTCCGCCACCACCCCCTGACCGCGAGACCGGTAGTACTCCGCGCAGCGGCTGCGGCCGCCGTCGTGCCCGTCCGGGAGCCGATGCCGAGCGCTCCGGCCGCCCCCGGGAACTGGGAACAAGGGCCCTGGCCCCTGCCCCTATTGAGAATTAGGATCGCCTGATCTAGCGCGGTGCATCCCCGCTCCGGGCCGACTGCGCTGGTAGATGAGGAGGAACAGGATGGCGGTCACCATTGGCACGCTCATCAGTCCCGCGCGCAGAGCCATGGTCGCCTCCGGCCTGCTCACGGCCGCCGGGGCCGTTCTCGGCGTCGTGCCGTACGCGGCGCTGCACAATATGGCGGCCATCTGGCTGGGCGAGTCGGAGCGGGGCGGATGGGCCGCCAGCCCGTGGGCATGGGCGGCCGTCGCCGTCGTCTCCCTGCTCGCCGCGCAGGTGCTCTATCTCATGGGCCTGGGCGTCACTCACCTGGCCGAGGCCAGGCTGCGCCACCTGCTGCGCACGCAGGTGGTCGACGCCCTCGGCCACCTGCCGCTGGGGCGCGTGGCCGCCATCCCCCACGGCGCCATACGCAAGATGGTCGCCGACGACACCTCCTCCATCCACACCCTGGTGGCCCACGTGCCCGGGGACGCCACCAACGCCGCGGTCGGCACGGTTGCGGGCATGGCCTACCTCCTGTGGGCGGACTGGCGGCTCGCCCTGGCGCTGCTCGGCGTGTGGTGCCTGGTGCTGGTCGCCGCCGCGGTCCCTGTCGTGCGCGGCTTCGGTGACATCACCGACCGCTTCGGCGTCGCCCAGACCCGGCTGGCGGCCGCCACCGTCGAGATGCTCGAGGGCGTCAAGGAGATCAAGAGCTTCCAGGCCGCCGACGCCACCCGCACCCGCTTCAACGCCGCCCGCGAGCACTTCTCCGACATCTCCTACGAGTGGGTCTCCGCCTCCGGGAGGACCATCAGCCTCATGGGCGCCTTCCTGCGCCCCGCCACCGTCTTCGCCACCGTCGCGCCCCTGGCGGTCCTCTTCGTGGCCCGGGGATGGACGCAGCCGTCCGCCACCCTGCCCTTCTTCCTCCTGGCGCTGGGCCTGCCCGAGGGGCTGCAGACGCTGGTCGGCATGATGCAGCAGATGTACGAGTCCCGCATGGCCGCCCAGACCACCGCCGAGCTCCTGTCCCAGTCGCCCATGCCCGAGGGCGCCCGCAACGAGGGGGAGGGGCCGGCCCCGGGGCGCGTGGAGGCCGACGGCGTCACCTTCTCCTACGAGGCCGGCTCCCCGGTGCTGCGGGGCGTGTCCTTCACCGCCGAGCCGGGCACCGTCACCGCCCTCGTCGGCCCCTCCGGCGGCGGGAAGTCCACCCTGGCCCGCCTCATCGCCCGCTTCTACGACGTCGACGACGGCGCCGTGCGCGTGGCCGGCATCGACGTGCGCGAGGCGACCTTCCCCTGGCTGCTCTCCAGGGTCGCGATCGTGCTGCAGGACGTGGACCTGTCGCACGACTCCGTGGCCGACAACATCGCCCTGGGCCGCCCCGGGGCCACCCGCGAGCAGATCGAGGCCGCGGCGCGGGCCGCCTGCATCCACGAACGCATCATGCGCCTGCCCCGCGGCTACGACACCGTCCTGGGTGAGGAGGGCGGCTTCCTGTCGGGCGGCGAGCGCCAGCGGGTGACTCTCGCCCGCGCCTACCTCCAGGACGCCCCCGTCCTCGTCCTGGACGAGGCCACCGCCCAGGCCGACCCCGCCTCCGAGCGCGACATCCACCTGGCCCTGTCCCGCCTGACCGCCGGCCGCACCGTCATCGTCATCGCCCACCGCCTGTCCACCGTGCGCGACGCCGACCAGATCCTCGTCGTCGACGACGGGCGGATCGTCGAGCGCGGCCGCCATGACGAGCTCGTGGTGGCGGACGGCCGCTACGCCTCCATGTGGCGCAGCCAGGACCTGGACCCCGGCGGCCCCGGCGGCTCAGATGATGATGACGGCGATGACGACCCCGAGGGCCGCGATCGCGCCGGAGCCGCCGCGGCCACCGCCGGAGAGGGGGAATGACCGTGCGGACGATGTGGACGATGCTGCTGCGCCTGGTCAACGCGCGCGAGATGCGGGTGGTGCTCGCCTGGTTCGTCGCCTCGGCGGTCCTCCAGGGAGTGACCCTGGCGCTCATGGTCCCCTTCCTGCGCGCCCTCTACGGGCGTTCGAGCTCCCTGGCCCCCTGGCTCGCCGCCGTCGTGGCGCTGGGGGTCATCACCTTCGCCGTGGACGCCTTCGCCATGTTCCGCTCCTACCGGGTGAGCGTCTACGAGGTCTGCGACACCATGATCGACCGGGTCGCCGAGCACGTCCTCGCCCTGCCGCTGGGCTGGTTCAGCGCCCAGCGGCAGGCCGCCGTGGTCAACGCGACATCCAAGGAGGTCAACACCCTGTCGCACCTGACCTCCCTGGTCATCCCCCACCTGTGCAACGCCTTCATCGTGCCGGTGGTCATGCTCGTGGCCACGGCCTTCGTCGAGTGGCCGCTGGCCCTGATCATGGCGCTCACGATCATCCCCCTGGCCCTCATCTGGCGGCGCATGGCCGCGGCGACCACCCGTGCCAACGAGCTGGAGGACTCCGCCTCGGCGGCGGCGGCCGGCCGCCTGGTCGAGTTCGCCCGCCTCCAGCCGGTGCTGCGCGCCAGCGGTGTCACCGAGACCGGCTGGGAGCCGGTGCGCGCGGTCCTCGAGGCCGACTCCGAGGCCACCCTGAACAGCCTGCGCATCAAGAGCCGGCCCGCCCAGGCCTTCAACCTCGTGGTCAATACGGCCTTCGCCCTGGTCATGGCCACCGGCCTGTCGCTGGTCAGCGGCCACCGGCTCGACGTGGTCGCCTACCTGGCGATCATGGCCGTCACCTCGCGCATGCTCATGCCGCTGACCAGGGCCGCCCTGTTCTCCACCGAGGCCGATGGCGCCCGGGTCGCCCTGACCGCCATGAGCTCCATCCTCGACGCCGAGCCCCTGCCCGAGCCCGCCCCTGAGGAGCGGGCCCGCCCCGAGGGCACCACGATCGCCCTGGAGAGCGTCTCCTTCTCCTACGACGAGGGCCGCCCCGTCCTGAAGGACGTGTCCCTGACCGCGCCGCAGGGGCGCGTCACCGCGCTGGTGGGCCCCTCCGGCGCCGGCAAGTCCACGATCCTGCGCCTGGCCGCCCGCTTCTGGGACGTCGGCTCCGGGGCCGTGACCATCGGCGGCGCCGACGTGCGCGCCCTGCCCACCGCCGAGGTCATGGCCATGACCTCCATGGTCTTCCAGGACGTCTACCTCTTCGACACGACCATCCGGGAGAACCTGCGCGTCGCCCGGCCCGGGGCCACCGACGCCGAGCTGGCTGAGGCGGCCCGCCGCGCCCGCCTGGACCGGGTCATCGAGGCGCTCCCGCACGGGTGGGACACGAGGGTGGGCCCCGGCGGCCTGAGCCTGTCCGGCGGCGAGCGCCAGCGCGTGGCCATCGCCCGCGCCTTCGTCAAGGACGCCCCGATCCTCCTGCTCGACGAGATCACCTCCGCCCTGGACGGGGAGAATGAGTCGGCGATCACCGAGGTCGTGCGCGACCTGTCCCACGGGCGCACCGTCATCGTGGTGGCCCACCGCCTGTCCACGGTCCGGCGGGCCGACGAGGTCGTCTTCCTGGAGCCCGCCGACGGCGGCGCGCGGGTGGCGCAGCGGGGCGCGCCGGCCGACCTGGCCGCCGCCCCCGGCCCCTTCCGCGACTTCGTCGAGGCGTCCACGGCCGCCTCCCGCTGGCACCTCGCCCGGGGCTGATACCGGATGACGGCGGGTGCTGCGCAGGCGGCCCGACCGGCCGCGCGGCCCGGGGCGCGCTCAGGCCCCGAGCGCGCGGTCGCGGGCGACGGTGGCCCGCACCGCCTCGACGACGGCGGGCGAGAAGCCGTGCCGCTCCATGGCGACCAGGCCCGCCACCGTCGTCCCGCCGGGGGAGCACACGGCGTCGATCAGGTCCGCCGGCGTGCGGCCGGTCCCGCCCGCAGCCCGGCGCCCCGCCTCGCGGCGGACCATGGCCGCAGAGCCGAGCAGCGCCTGGGTGATGATCTCGAGCGCCTGCGCCTTGGGCAGCCCCGCCTCCACCCCGCCCCGGGCGAGCGCCTCGACGAAGGTGAGGATGAAGGCGGGGGAGGAGCCGGCCAGGGCCGTGAAGGCCGGGAAGTCCCTCTCCGCCAGGACCACCGTGCGCCCGACCAGGCCCATGAGGGAGGCGGCGGCCTCCAGGTCGTTCTCGCTCGCCGCCGCGCCCGCCGTCAGCGCTGTCATGGACTCGCGCACGGACGCCGCCATGTTGGGCATGGCCCGCACCACCCGGGCGCCGTCCGGCAGCAGGGCCTCCAGGTCCGCCGTCGTCAGTCCCGCCGCGATGGAGACGACCAGGGGCGCCCGCTCGGCCAGGACCTCATGCAGCGGTGCCAGCGCGACGGGGACAACGTGAGGCTTGACCGCCAGGACGACGACGTCGCCGGCGCGCACGAGCTCCTCAGGGCCGGAGGCGAGACGCACACCGGTGCGCGCCGCCAGTGCCGCGGCCGAGCCGTGCGCGCTCCACACCGTCGTGTCGGCGCCGCGCCCGGAGGCGACCAGGCCGACCACGATCGCTCCCGCCATGTTGCCCGCACCGATGAATCCGTAGGTCGTCATGCCCCCACCCTATCCGCGCTCCGCGGCCCCGCATGGACCGATCTCGGTGCGGAGCTGGACCGATCTCGGCGCGGTAGGGGGCGGGGCCGCACCTCAGGTCAGGACGGCCCAGCCCAGCGGCGGCAGGACGACGCCGTCGCGCTCGGGCCGCGGGGGCGGGGCGTCGTGGGTCGAGGCCAGGACGTGGCTGCGGCCGGCCGTGGGCAGCCAGACCTCGCTGTCCTCCAGGCTGAGGACGAGCACCGCCTCGGCGCTCTCGGACGAGCGTGCGCGCATGCGCAGCGACAGCACCGTGTTGTCCAGGTGCAGCACCTCCACCTCGGCGTCGTGCAGCCAGGGCAGGCGGCGGCGCACGCCGATGAGCTCCTGGTGCAGGGCGCGCACCGGCCCGGCGGGCCTGTCCTCGGGTGAGGCGGGCAGCTCGGGGCGGATGGCGTCGTCCCCGCCGAGCCGGTCCTCCTTGACGGCGCGCAGGCCGTCCTCGTCGCCGTAGTAGATCGCCGGCGTGCCCGGCAGGGTCATGAGCAGGGCCAGCGCGTGGGGCAGGCGGCGCGCGTCGGGCAGCTGGGAGGCGATCCTGGTGGTGTCGTGGTTGCCGACGAAGGTCCACGGCACGAAGGTCTTCAGCAGCTCGGCGTTGCGCCCCAGGGTCCAGCTCAGCTCGTAGAAGTTGGCCTCGGCCAGGGAGTGCCAGGTCGCCTGCCACAGCTCGTACTGGGTCACGGAGTCCATGCCCGAGGCGGCCACGATGGCGGCGTAGTCCCCGTGGATGACCTCGCCGACGACGTAGACCCCCGGGTGGGCGCGGCGCACCCGGGGCAGCACCCGCGTCCAGAAGGAGGGCTCGACGGCGTAGGCCGCGTCCAGCCGCCAGCCGTCCACGCCGCACTCGCACCAGTGGCTCATGACATCGGTGACCAGGTCGGCCACCGCCTCGCAGGAGTGGTTGAGCTCGGGCAGCCAGTCCTGGCCCTCGAAGCGCTCATAGTCCGGTGCGGTGCCCGGGGTCCACGCCTCCGGCCCGCCCGGCCATGTCAGGCGGAACATGGAGGCCTCGCGGGAGCGGGGGCCGGCCTGCGGCAGGGCCGCGAAGACCGGGTGGTCGATGCCGACGTGGTTGAAGACGCCGTCGAGCATGACGCGCACGCCCCGGGCGTGGGCGGCGTCGATGAGGGCGAGCAGGTCCTCGTTCGCACCCAGGCGGGGATCGAGCCGCATGTGGTCGATCGTGTCGTAGCCGTGCGACATGGAGTGGAAGACGGGGCCGAGCATGAGCACGTTGCAACCGAGCTCGATCAGGCGGTCGAGCCAGGGGATGAGGCGTCGCAGGCGGTGCTCGGCCGCCATCGCCCCGGCGGGCGAGGAGGGGTCGTCGGGGTCCCCGGGAGGGCACAGCGCCGGGGCGCCCGCGGCCCCGAGGGGGAAGACGTGCCAGGCGATGGCGTGACGGACCCAGTCCGGCTCGCCCGGGCCGGCCGGCTTGAGGGCGGAGGTGTCAGGTGCAGCGGCGTCGGCGTGCATGGCACAAACCTACCGCGGCGGCGGCGTGATCGCTGGGAGTTCGACGGGCGCCCGCGGGCCGACACTCCCGGCCCGGGACCGGGAGCGTCCCGGGCGCTCGGGGGAGGATGGCGCCATGAGCCAGTCGCAGAGCCAGTCGCAGAGCCAGTCGCCCGCGTCCCCCGTCGCCCGTCGAGCCCTCGTCACCGGGGCCTCCACCGGCATCGGCGAGGCCACCGTCCGTCTTCTCCGGTCCCACGGGTGGGACGTGGTCGCCACCGCGCGCCGGACCGAGCGCCTCAAGGCCCTCGCCGCCGGGACCGGCTGCGCCTGGGTCGCCGCGGACCTTCAGCGCCACGACGACGTCGAGCGGCTCGCCACCGAGGTGCTCGACACCGGACACGTGGACGCGGTGGTCAACAACGCCGGCGGCGCGCTCGGCGCCGACCCGGTCGCCGACGGCAGCCCCCGGGAGTGGCTGACCATGTACGAGCGCAATGTCCTGGCGGCGCTGCGCGTCACCCAGGCCTTCCTGCCCGGCATGCGCGAGCGCGGCGGCGACATCGTCTTCCTGACCTCCACCGCGGCCCACGACACCTACCCCGGCGGAGCCGGCTACGTGGCGGCCAAGCACGGCGAGCGGATCATCGCGAACACCCTGCGCCTGGAGCTCGTCGGGGAGCCGGTGCGCGTCATCGAGATCGCGCCGGGCATGGTCGCCACCAGCGAGTTCTCACTCAACCGCTTCCACGGGGACCAGTCCCGGGCCGAGGCCGTCTACGCCGGGGTCGAGGCCCCGCTGCGCGCCGAGGACATCGCCGAGTGCATCGCCTGGGCCCTTCAGCGCCCCGCCCACGTCAATATCGACTCCATGATCGTGCGCCCGCGCGCCCAGGCCTCCAACACGGTGGTCGCGCGTGGCTGAGGCCGCGGGCGAGGACGGGCGCCCCGACGGCGGTCCGTCCTGACGGACCGCCCCTCCTGCGGTAGCCTGGACGCCGTCGAGTACCCTCTCCGCGCGTCCTGACCCCGGGCGCGGCCGCACCCTCCCGGTCGGAGCGCCGACCCACCCCCGCCCGATCCGTTGCGCGGTCATCCTCCGCGGCGCTGCGCCCGGCCGAGTCGTTGAAAGGAACATCCATGGACGAGTCCGGCCCGTACCGCGGGCGCCCCGTCGGCCGGCCGGCCGACGGGGCCTCGGGCCCGGCCGGCACCGCCGAAGCCGTCAACACCTCGGTGCTCCCCGCCCCGGTGTCGGCGACCGCCGTCTTCCCAGCCGCCACCGCTCCCGCGCCCTCTGCCGCGACCGCCGAGATCGCTGCCGGCGACCCGATGAGGACGGCCGCCCTGCCCGCCGCCGTGCCGCCGAGCGCCTCCGCTCCGACGGGCGGGCCGCCGACCGCCTCGACCCCCATGCTGGCGCCGGAGGCGCCCGCGGTCGCCATCCCTCCCGCGGCCGCCGGCTCGGCCCCGGGAGGCGGGAGGCCTTCGCGCGGCGGGAGACGAGCCGCCGCACTGGCCGTGGGAGCGGTTGCCCTGGCCGCCGTGGCCTTCGGGGCGGGCGCGATCACCGGACGGCTCGGCCAGGGCGGCGCCGCCACGACCGTGCCGACGGCGTCGCATGCCCCGGCCGCGGACGCCACCGCGGCGCCGGCCCCTGCGCCGCAGGCGACCGCGCAGCGGGCGACCGCCGGCCCGGGCGACAGTGCTCCGCAGTCCGACGGCGACGGCTCGGCGCGGCAGGACGGCGGTCGCGATGACGGCCGTCGCTCCCCGCGGCTCGACCGGTCAGGCTCCCAGCAGGACGACCCCCGCTCCCGGCCGGCGCCGTCCGTCCCCCGGGCGGGTGCCGACGACGACCCCGGCTACGACTTTCCCCCTGCGTATGACGATGACAGCGATGACAGCGATGACGACGACTGAGCCGCTCAGGGCCCGCGCCGTCGCAGTGCCTCGGCCAGGATCGACCAGGAGGCCGAGCCGGCGCC
Organism: Actinomyces israelii DSM 43320; assembly: GCF_000711965.1. Lineage (GTDB taxonomy): Bacteria > Actinomycetota > Actinomycetes > Actinomycetales > Actinomycetaceae > Actinomyces > Actinomyces israelii. The sequence goes on along the minus strand of NZ_JONS01000015.1, from coordinate 56,584 downwards.
CCTCGGGGTCGTTGCCGGCAGCGCCGGCGCGCTTGCCGCGCACCGGGCCGTAGGCCTCGATGAGCGCTCCCGGCGGGGCCCGGGGCGCCGATGGTGATGAGCTCGCCCGCGGGCTTCCTCATGCCGGTTCGCCGTCGTCCAGGAGCGCGTCGAGCAGGTCGTCGACGGCGGCCCGGCGGCGGGCGCCCTCCTCCGTCACGGACTCGGCCAGCCGACTGCGCACGCAGATGAGCCGGACCACGTGCTCCGGCGGCACCGTGCCGGTGCGGCTCCACCGCCCCGCGTGCTCGCGGACCATGCCGACGAGGAGCTCGGCGAGCAGGAGGCCGCCGGGATCCGGGTTTCTCCCGGGGTCCTCCAGGTGCCGCAGGAGGCAGATGAGCGGCCCCCGCAGCGGTCCGTGCCCCGCCTCTCGCGGGTCGCAGTGGATGAGCCGGCTGCAGGTGCTCTCCAGCGTCGTCGGAGCGCCCGTCAGGGCGCTGAGCGCCTCGTCGCGCAGCCGGGTGCGCAGGGGGGCGAGCCGGCCCGGCGGATAGAGGTTCTGCGAGCCGAGGACCCAGGCCTCGACGTCGGACAGGACGCTCGCCGCCCGGGCGCTGACGGCGTTCTCGCGTCTCCAGCGCGGCCCGGCGGCGGCCAGCAGGGCGCCGACCCGGCCCAGCTGCTCCTCCGCCGGGGGCCTGAGCAGGCGCAGGTCGGTCAGCAGGTCGATGAGCGCGTTGACGAGTCCGATGTCGAGCTCCTCGCCGGACTCCGCGGCCCCGGCGCCGGACTCCACGGCGGCCTCCACGGCGGACTCCTCGACCGGTGCCGTGAGACGACGCGGTTCGACTGTCATGGCTGTGCTCCTGTGCTTCCGGCGAGCCGCTGCCTGCCGGCGGCGCGAGCCGCCCGCGCCGCAGGCAGGCAGCGGCCACCCAGTATCGCCGTGCCCGCCTGTGCGCCGCCAGCGGCCGGGGCGGGCGCCGAGCGCTGCGCGTCGGCGGGGGAGGGGCCGCCCGCCAGGCGCCGGGAGACGTGTGAGGCGGCTCTCCTTGCCATCAAGGTCCCCCTGGGATCTACTTATATGCACAAGTACTCATGTGCACAAGTTGCCGGCGCTGCCCCGGCGTCGCCCGACCCCTAGGAAGCCATGTCCTTCAAAGACGCTGTCGTCTATCAGATCTACCCGCGCTCCTTCCGCGACTCCACGGGCGACGGCGTCGGCGACCTGCGCGGCATTGTCGAGAAGGTCCCCTACATCGCCTCCCTCGGCGTCGACTACGTCTGGCTCAACCCCTTCTTCCCCTCGCCGGGGCGGGACAACGGCTACGACGTGTCCGACTACTGCGCCGTCGATCCCGCCATGGGCACCCTGGAGGACTTCGACGACCTCGTCGCCGCTCTGGACGCCCACGGCGTCGGGGTCATGCTCGACATGGTCCTCAACCACGTCTCCACCGAGCACGAGTGGTTCCAGCGGGCCCTGGCCGGCCAGCGGCGCTACCGCGACTACTTCTACATCCGCCCTCCCAGGCCGGACGGCTCCCTGCCCACCAACTGGGTCTCCAAGTTCGGCGGGCCCGCCTGGGCCCCCTTCGGCCCGGTCGGGCGGGACGGGCGCCCGCGCTCGGGCGAGTACTACCTCCACCTGTTCGACCCCGGGCAGGCGGACCTCGACTGGCACAACCCCGAGGTGCGCGCCCGCGCCGCCGAGGTCGTCAACTTCTGGCGCGACCGGGGCGTGCGGGCCTTCCGCTTCGACGTCGTCAACCTCATCGGCAAGACCGAGCCGCTCCACGACGCGCCGGCGGGGGTCGATGACCGGCCCACCTACACCGACGGGCCCCTGGTCCACGCCTACCTGCGCGAGCTCAACGAGGCCAGCTTTGGGCGCGACCCCGACTCGGTGACCGTGGGGGAGATGTCCTCCACCAGCATCGGTGCGTGCGTGGAGTACACGCGGCCGGAGAACCACGAGCTGTCCATGGTGTTCAACTTCCACCACCTCAAGGTCGACTACGCCCGGGGCCGCAAGTGGACGCTCATGGCCCCCGACATCCTCGCCCTCAAGCGGATCCTCAACGACTGGGCCCTCGGGCTCCAGGCCGGCGGCGGCTGGGGCGCCCTGTTCTGGAACAACCACGACCAGCCCCGAGCCCTGGACCGATTCGGCGACGCCGAGCGCTTCCGCTACGAGTCGGCCACCATGCTCGCCACCGCCATCCACCTCATGCGCGGAACCCCCTACATCTACATGGGTGAGGAGATCGGCATGAGCGACCCCGGCTACACGACCATCGAGGACTATGTGGACGTCGAGGCGCGCAACGCCTTCGCCGAGCTCGTCGAGGCCGGGCGTGACCCGGCGGAGGCGTTCCGGATCGTCCACTCCAAGGCGCGCGACAACTCCCGCACCCCCATGCAGTGGGACGCCGGCGCGGGCGCCGGGTTCACCGACGGCACCCCGTGGCTGCGGCCCACCAACCAGGCCGAGGTCAATGTCGCCTGTGAGGAGACGGCCGGGCGCATCCTGCCCTACTACAGGCGGCTCATCGCCCTGCGCAAGGACATGCCGGTCGTCTCCGAGGGAACCTACGAGCCCTACGCGCCCGACCACCCGGACGTCCTGGCCTACATCCGCCGCCACGGGGACCGCCGCCTGCTGGTCGTCTGCAGCTTCCGCGGCCACGAGACCAGCATCGACCTGCCCGCGGGCCTCCTGGGCGGCGAGGCGCTCGTCTCCAACTACCCGGCCCGGCCGCTGCGCCCGTGGGCGAGCCTGCGCCCCTACGAGGCCTTCGCCCTGCTCGCCTGAGGCGGCGGATCGCCCCGAGAGAGGAGGGCCATCGGCCCGCCGCCCGCCGTCCAGACCCGGTTCACAACCCTCTCCGCCCCGGAGTACCGCCACCCGCGCGGCCTCTCCCCGACCCGCTGTCATCCCAACGCTCCGAAAGGAATCCCTCATGTCCCAACCGGCAACAGATCGCGAGATGCAGATCGCCTCCCCGGTGACGGGGAGGGTCATGGACCTCGCCGACGTCCCCGACCCCGTCTTCTCCTCCGAGGCCGTCGGAGACGGCCTCGGCGTCGAGCCCGACGACGGCGCCCTCGTCTCCCCGGTGGACGCGACCGTCACCCTGGTGGCTGGCACCGGGCACGCCATCGGCTTCAAGACCGGCACCGGCCTGGAGGTCCTCCTCCACCTGGGCGTGGACACCGTGGAGCTGGAGGGCAGGCCCTTCGACCTCACCGTCAGCGTCGGCGACACCGTCGAGGTCGGCGACGCGCTGGGCACCATGGACCTGGAGGCCATCCGCGCCGCGGGCAAGGCCGCCACCGCCATCGTGGTCCTCACCAACACCGCCACCCGCCTGGAGTCCCTGTCCGTGACCACCGGCCGGGCCGAGGCGGGCGCCGCCGTCGCCGTCGCCGCCCTCAAGAGCGAGGACTCCGGGAGCGAGGCCGACTCGGCCGCCGGCTCCGGCGCGGCCCCCACGACCGGTGAGCGCGCCGACGGCCTGACCGGCTTCGACGCCACCGCCGCCGACATCGTCAAGAACATCGGCGGCCCTGACAACGTCCGCTCGGTGCTCCACTGCATCACCCGCGTGCGCTTCTACCTCAAGGACCAGTCGCTGGCCGATGACGCGGCCGTGGCCGACACCGAGGGGGTCATCGACGTGGCCAAGGCCGGCGGCCAGTACCAGGTCATCATCGGCCCCGAGGTGGAGGACGTCTACGACGCCGTCGTCAAGCTGCTGCCCGGATCCTCCCAGGGCGAGGCGGACGGCGAGGTCGAGGAGGTCGACAGGCCCACCACCCTGATCGGCTGGGTCAAGTTCGGCTTCTCCTCGCTCATCGGCGTCATCACCGGCTCCATGATCCCGATCGTCGGCATGCTGGCCGCCTCCGGAATCCTCAAGGGCCTGCTGGCCCTGCTGGTCCAGTTCAAGGTGGTCGCCGAGGCCTCGAACACCTACCAGATCATCGACGCCATGAGCTCGTCGATGTTCTACTTCCTGCCGATCATCGTCGGCTTCACCGCTGCCCGGCGCCTGGGCGCGAACCCCATCGTCGTGGCCATTATCGGCGGCGTCCTGTGCTACCCCTCCATCACGGCCCTGTCCAACCCGGACCACGTCGTCAAGGCTGACAACGCCGCAGGATACGAGTCGACCTACCACGTCGTCGCGCAGGTCGGGCAGACGGTCTTCAACGCCGACTTCTTCGGCATCCCCGTCACCCTGCCGCAGGGCAACGCCTACGCCTACTCGATCTTCCCCATCATCGTGGGCGCCTGGCTGGCGGCCAAGATCGAGCCCTGGCTCAAGAAGGCCCTGCCCGCGGTCATCTGCCCCATCTTCGGTCCCCTCATCGAGATCTTTGTGGTCTCCGCCCTCATCCTGCTGGTGTTCGGCCCCGCGGTCATGTTCGTCTCCGGAGGCCTCGCCTCGCTCATCAACGCGGTCCTGAGCTTCAACTACCCGATCGCGGGCCTGGCTATCGGCGGCCTCTACCAGTGCCTGGTCATCTTCGGCCTGCACTGGGCCGTCATCCCGCTCATCTCCTCCGAGCTGGCCTCGGCCGGGAGCTCGCACCTGAACGCCATCGTCTCGGCCACCATGATCGCCCAGGGCGGCGGCGCCCTGGCCGTGTGGCTCAAGGTCAGGGCCGCCCGCATTCGGAGCATGGCCGCGCCCGCCACCATCTCCGCCTTCTGCGGAGTGACCGAGCCCGCCATGTACGGCCTCAACCTCAAGTACGGCCGCATCTTCATCACCGCCTCGATCGGCGGCGCCGTGGGCGGGCTCCTCACCGGCCTGCTCGACGTCAACATGTACGGCTTCACCGGCGCCTTCGTCGGCTTCCCCTCGTTTGTCAACCCCGACGGCATCGACGCGGGCTTCACCGGCTACTGGATCGCCTCCGCCGCGGCCCTGGCGGTCTCCTTCGCCTGCACCTACTTCTTCGGCTTCAAGGAAGCCGACTTCGAGGGCGGCAGGACTGTCAAGAAGGTCCGGCTGGGGCGCCGGGAGCCCGCCGGCGCGTGACCCCGGGCGGGAGCCGTCCGGACGGCCCCCGCCCGCCAGGCCCTCGTGCCCCCCGACCGCCGTGTCCGGGGGAGTGCGAGGGCCTCAGGGTCCTCCGACGTGCTCCTCAGCGCTGCGACGGCAGGCGCTGGGCGGTGGAGATGAAGCTGAAGGTCCTGGCCGCGTGATGGGACCGGGTGTACTCGAAGGGGACGCCCGCGGAGTCGAAGGAGAAGGACTCGACCACGCCCACGCAGTTCTGCCCCCCCCAGGTCCAGGTAGCGCAGGTCCTCCTCGTCGGCCGGCTCAATGGTGGCCAGGCGGGAGGAGGAGACGATGCTCACCCCGAGCTCGTTCTCCAGGTAGGCGTAGATCGAGGACTCGGCGGCCTCCGCAGGTATCTGCGGGACGACCCCGGTGAGGAACATGTTGTGGTCCACGATGGCGGCGCGCCCGTCCAGGAAGCGCAGACGCGTCAGGGCGAGCGCGCTCGCTCCCTCGGGGAGGCCGGAGTGCTCGGCCAGGCCCGCGTCGACGCTCACCGTGCGGGAGTCCAGCAACCGGGTGCGCACCTCAATGCCCAGGCGCCGCCCGGCCTCGGCCAGCGACTCGATGCCCGCCAGCAGGAAGTGGGAGTTGCGGTGCTGGCGGAAGATGACCTGGATGCCCTTGCCCTGCATCGCCTGGACGTACCCCTGGCTCGCCAGGTACTGCAGCGCCTTGCGCACCGTGTTGCGCGAGATCCCGAAGTCGCCGGCCAGGGAGTTCTCCGAGGGGAGGAAGGACAGGAAGGGGTAGTCGCCCCGCTCGATCCCTGTGCGCAGCGCGGAGTAGATCTCCTCGTACTTCGCCACGTGCCTCGTCCCTCCCGTCCGGTCCTCATCGGGCGGTCAGCCGTCGGCGGACCGGTGGACCATTCGGGGCCGAGTTTATCGTTTGAGAGAGGCGGTCAGGGACGACCGGCCGGTCGCCGCACGGTAGCGGTGGGCGGCGACCGGAACCGGCTCACGTGTCGTGACGGTCATCGGGAGACCGGGGGCGGTCACGGGGCTCATGCCGTCGGCGCCGCGGCGAGGGGGTCTGGCGCCGGAGCCGCCACGCACGGACACGACGATCAGGAGGGCGGCGCTCGACGGCCCCGGGGCGCCACGGGGATCGGTGCGATCCCGCGGTTCTGCGGTGCGGGCCGGGCGGCGCGGGGAGGCGAGGACGAGAAGGGCGATCAGTGACCACCGTCCGGTGCGCAGTGGGGTCAGTGGGGTCAGGCCGGCATCAGACCGGTGCCTCGGACCGATCCCGGTGCGGAGCTGGACCGATCTCGGCGACGCGTCGCTGTGGCGAGCGCAACGGGGTGCTGCGCCGATGCCGGCTGGCCCGGGCCGGGCGCCTGTGGCTACACTCCACCGCATCCAGGCACTGACCCGGCCGGGACGTCGCTCGCGCGGCGCCCCGGGCATCACCGGCGAGCCTCCCGGAAGAACAGGCGCTTGCCGACCGGCCCAGTCCGGCCCGGACGGCCCCAGTCGGCCCAGGTCGGCGCGCGCCCCACTAGACCCGGGCGGGAGGGGCCCGCACAGCCCCGCGCGAGCGGTCGCGCCCGCCGCCCCCGGGGCGGCGGGCGCGGCAAGCGAGGTGGTACCGCGGTGCCGCTCCCCACGCCGTCGGCCATGAGCCGCGGGCGGGACCGGCGTCGTCCTCGTAAGACGCAGACGTTCACGAGCGAGACGCGAGGCACCCCGATGGCTGACACCGCCGACCAGACCACCGCCCGCACGGGCGCCGCCTTCTACCCCCTGCACCGGCCGGGGCAGGAGGTCGTCCCCTCGCCGTCCTTCCCCGCCATCGAGGAGGACGTCCTCGCCTACTGGAAGGCCGACGGCACCTTCGCCGCCTCCGTCGACAACCGCGCCGAGCCCTGCGACGAGTTCGTCTTCTACGACGGCCCGCCCTTCGCCAACGGCCTGCCCCACTACGGGCACCTGCTGACCGGCTACGTCAAGGACGCCGTCGGGCGCTTCCAGACCCAGATGGGCAAGCGCGTCGAGCGCCGCTTCGGCTGGGACACCCACGGCCTGCCCGCCGAGCTCGAGGCCCAGCGCCTGCTCGGCATCGACGACGTCACCGAGATCACCCGACCCGGCGGCATCGGCATCGAGGCCTTCAACGCCGAGTGCCGCTCCTCCGTGCTGCGCTACACCAAGGAGTGGGAGGACTACGTCACCCGTCAGGCCCGCTGGGTGGACTTCGAGGGCGACTACAAGACCCTCGACCCCACCTACATGGAGTCCGTCATCTGGGCCTTCAAGTCCCTGTACGACAAGGGCCTGGCCTACCAGGGCTACCGCGTCCTGCCCTACTGCTGGCACGACCGCACCCCCTTGAGCAACCACGAGCTCAAGATGGACGACGACATCTACCAGGACCGCCAGGACAACACCGTCACAGTGGGCCTGCGTCTTCAGGAGCCGCTGCGGACCGGGGCGGAGCGGCCCGAGCTGCTGCTCATCTGGACGACGACGCCGTGGACCCTGCCCTCCAACCTGGCCATCGCCGTGGGCGCCGACGTCGAGTACGTCACCGTGCACGTCGATGAGGGCCTCGACTCCCCGGTGGCGGGCGAGGACGTCGTCATCGCCGCCGACCTCCTGGGCGCCTACACCCGCGAGCTCGGCAAGGCCCCACGGGTCGTGGCCACATGCACCGGGGCCGACCTGGCGGGGGCGCGCTACCACCCCATCTTCGACTACTTCGACGACGACGCCCACCGGGCCGCCGGCGCCGCCCCCGGGCCGAAGGCGTGGAGCGTCATCACCGCCGACTTCGTCACCACCTCCGACGGCACCGGCCTGGTCCACCTGGCCCCGGCCTTCGGCGAGGACGACATGGTCGCCTGCACCGAGGCCGGCATCGAGACCGTCGTGCCGGTGGACGACGGCGGCCGCCTGACCGAGGAGGTCGGCGACTACGCCGGCATGCAGGTCTTCGAGGCCAACAAGCCGATCGTGGCCGACCTGCGCGACGCCGCCGGGCCGCTCGCCCGCCGGGACGCCTCTCAGCGGGCGGTCCTGGTGCGCCAGGCCTCCTACGTGCACTCCTACCCGCACTGCTGGCGCTGCCGCAACCCGCTCATCTACAAGGCCGTCTCCTCCTGGTTCGTGCGCGTGACCGCCATCCGCGACCGCATGGTGGAGATCAACCGGGACATCGAGTGGTTCCCCGGCCACATCAAGGACGGCATCTTCGGCAAGTGGCTGGCCGGCGCCCGCGACTGGTCCATCTCCCGCAACCGCTTCTGGGGCGCCCCCATCCCGGTGTGGCGCTCGGACGACCCCCGCTGGCCGCGCGAGGACGTCTACGGGTCCTTCGCCGAGCTCGAGCGCGACTTCGGGGTGAGGGTCACCGACCTGCACCGGCCCTTCATCGACTCCCTGGTGCGGCCCAACCCGGACGACCCCACGGGGCGGTCCATGATGCGGCGCATCCCCGACGTCCTGGACTGCTGGTTCGAGTCCGGCTCCATGCCCTTCGCCCAGGTGCACTACCCCTTCGAGAACGTCGAGTGGTTCGAGTCCCACTACCCGGGGGACTTCATCGTGGAGTACATCGGCCAGACCCGCGGCTGGTTCTACACCCTCCACGTGCTGGCCACGGCCCTGTTCGACCGGCCCGCCTTCACCAGCTGCGTGTCCCACGGGATCCTCCTGGGCAACGACGGGGCGAAGATGAGCAAGTCCCGGCGCAACTACCCCGACGTGTCCATGGTCTTCAACCGCGACGGCGCCGACGCCATGCGCTGGTTCCTGCTGTCCAGCCCCGTGGTGCGCGGCGGGAACCTCGTGGTCACCGACAGGGCCATCCGCGACACGGTGCGCCAGGTGCTGCTGCCGCTGTGGAACGTCTGGTACTTCTTCGCCCTGTACGCCGGCCAGGCCGACGACGGGCGCGGCTACGTCACCGGCGGGGTAGACCTCGGCGACGCGGGCCTGTTCGGGCGGAAGGGCTCCCTGCACGTCATGGACCGCTACATCCTGGCCCGCACCAAGGACCTGGCCGCCACGGTGGGCGCGCAGATGAGCGCCTACGACGTCACCGGCGCCACCGCCGCCGTGCGCGAGTTCCTCGACGTGCTCACCAACTGGTACCTGCGCACCTCGCGGAGCCGGTTCACCGACGGCGCCACCGCCTCGGACTGCCGCCCGGCCTTCGACACCCTGGCCACGGTGCTGCGGGTCCTCACCCAGGTGATGGCGCCGCTGGCGCCGCTGACCAGCGAGGAGATCTACCGCGGCCTGACGGGGGAGCGATCCGTGCACCTGACCGACTGGCCCGTCCTGCCCGCGCACGCGGCCGACTCCGCCCTCGTGGCCGCCATGGACGAGGCCCGCGACGCCGTCTCGGCGGCGCTGAGCCTGCGCAAGGCCGAGAAGCTGCGCGTGCGCCAGCCGCTGCGCTCGCTCACCGTCGCCACGATCGACCCCGCCGCCCTGGCGCCCTTCCGCGCCCTGATCGCCGAGGAGGTCAACGTCAAGGAGGTTCGGGTCCTCGACGCCGCCGACGCCGGCTACGAGGTGACCGAGCAGCTGACCCTCAACCCCCGCGCCCTGGACCCCGAGATCCGCCGGATGACGAGCAGGCTCTTCGCCGCCGTCAAGGCGGGGGAGTGGGAGCTGACCGAGGACGGGGACGTGCGCTTCGACGGCGTCCTGGTCGGCGGCGCGCCCGTGGTGCTCGAGGCCGAGGAGGGGGCGTTCACCCTGACCAGCCGCATCGAGGTCGCCGACGACTCCCTGGCCGCCACCATGATCGGCTCGGGCGCCTTCGTCGTCCTGGACACGGCGCTGGACGACGCCCTGGAGGCCGAGGGCTGGGCCCGCGACCTGATCCGGCTCGTCCAGGACGAGCGCAAGGCCGCCGGGCTGCACGTGGGCGACCGCATCGAGCTGACCCTCACGGTTCCAGCCGACAAGGGCGCCTGGACGGGGGCGCACCTGGACCTGATCAAGAGCGAGACCGGGTGCGTGTCCGCCAGTGTCGTGGCCGACCCGGCCGCCGAGCAGGCCGGAGCCGTCGTCGTCAGGGCGGAGGGCTGAGGCGCCGGGCGGCGCGCGCGGCAGGGCGCGTCCTCGGAGCGTCCCGCTGGTCAGCGCGGCCCCGGTGATGTAGCGTCTGACCGACGAGCAGAATGCATCGAAGAAAGGCGGCGCGGAAGAGAGCTTGACTCTGGGGTCTCCTCAGCTCGACGTCCTGTATGACCGTATGAATCCCTTGCGGCTGCGGGACTTCCCTTGGTCGAGATCGTACTTCCTCATGGGGAATAGCGATGGTTTACATGAATCCACATCGATGGCTGTCTGTCTGCGCGCCCTCCTCGGCGCGCCGAGCGGAGGCCGGCCGGCCCTGGAAGGGCGGCCCGCCCTGGAATGATCCGGCTCCGTCCCGGAAGGCGGGCAGGTGGTGACCGAAGCAGGGCCCGACCAGCAGACGCCCGGCGACCGCCCCCTCGTGTCCGTGATCGTCCCCTCCTACAACAGCGAGACGCATGTTCTTCAGACGCTTCAGAGCGTGCTGTCCCAGACGATGCGCGACCTGGAGGTGCTCGCGGTGGACGACGCCTCGCAGGACCGGACGCGCTCGCTCATCCAGGCGCTCGCGGAGCGGGACCCGCGGGTGCGGGTGCTCGTGCAGCCCACCAACCAGGGAGTCGCCCTGGCCAGGAACCGGGGGCTCGCGCACGCCAGGGGCCGGTACGTCGCCTACCTTGACTCCGACGACCTGTGGATGCCCGAGAAGCTCGAGCGCCAGATCGCCTTCATGACCAGGACGGGGGCGGGGGCCTGCTTCACCTCCTACGAGACCATCGAGGAGAACGGGGCCCACCGCAACTTCGTGCGGGTTCCCGCCTCAATCGGGTACAAGGACTTTCTGAAGAACACGGTGACGTGCAGCCACACGCTGCTGTTCGACACGCAGGTCGTCGACCGCGCCCTTCTCAGGATGCCGGATCTCAGGCGGGGCCAGGACGCGGCTACCTGGCTGGGGGTCATGAAGGCCGGGCACCTCTTCTACGGCCTGGACGAGTGCCTCGCCAAGTACCGCAAGACGTCGGGCTCGCTGTCCAGCAGCAAGATCAAGGCCATCCGCCGGACCTGGAACCTCTACCGCAATGTCGAGGGACTGTCCCGTCCTTACGCCGCCTACTGCTTGTTCTGGCAGCTGTTCCACGCCGCTTTGAAAAGGAGAAGGAACGCATGATGGTACGGAGTCGGGCGGACCGCCTGCTCGACGGCGGGGCCGCGCTGGCCGTCGTCGGCCTCGGCTACGTGGGGCTGCCCCTGGCCGTCGCCTTCTCCCGGAGGGCCCGTGTGATCGGGTACGACTCGAACGAGGAGAAGGTGAGCGCCTACCGGTCCGGACTTGACCCCACCGCGGAGGTCGGCGACGAGGCGCTGCGGGCGTGCGCGGTGGACTTCACCTCTGACGCGACGCGCCTGGACGAGGCATCCTTCTTCGTCATCGCCGTCCCCACGCCGGTCAACCTCGACAAGACCCCGGACCTGGCGCCCGTCACCTCGGTGAGCGAGACAGTGGGCCGGCATCTCAAGGAGGGCGACACGGTCGTCTACGAGTCAACCGTCTACCCGGGGGTCACCGAGGACGTGTGCATCCCGATCCTCGAGCGGGTCTCGGGCCTGCGGTGCCCGCAGGACTTCAAGGTCGGCTACTCCCCCGAGCGGATCAACCCGGGGGACAGGGTGCACCGTCTGGAGAGCATTAAGAAGATCGTGTCCGGAATCGACTCCCGGGCCCTGGACGAGATCGCGGACGTCTACTCGCTGGTCATCGACGCCGGCATTCACCGCGCGTCCTCCATCAAGGTCGCCGAGGCCGCCAAGGTGGTCGAGAACAGCCAGCGGGACATCAACATCGCCTTCATGAACGAGCTCGCCGTCGTCTTCGACCTCATGGGGATCGACACCAGCGAGGTGGTCGAGGCCATGAACACCAAGTGGAACGCCCTGGGATTCCGGCCGGGACTCGTGGGCGGGCACTGCATCGGTGTCGACCCGTACTACTTCACCTACGAGGCGGAGAAGCTCGGCTACCACAGCCAGATCATTCTGTCCGGGCGCAAGGTCAACGACGCCATGGGGGAGTTCGTCGCCGACGCCGCCATCAGGGAGATGGTCCGCGCCGGGCACGCCCCGAGCCGCGCCGGCGTCGCGATCCTCGGCATCACCTTCAAGGAGAACTGCCCCGACGTGCGCAACTCCAAGGTCGCCGACATCATCCGCCGCCTGGGGCAGTACGGGATCGTGCCGCGGGTCTGCGACCCGGCGGCCGACGCCGCCGACGCCAGGCGCGTCCACGGCGTCGACCTCGTCCCCCTGGCCGAGCTCGGCGGGCTCGACTGCCTCATCGTGGCGGTGGCCCACGACGAGTTCCGGCGCATGACCAGCGCGGACTACAAGCGGCTCTTCCGCCCCTCCCGGGACGAGGAGAGGGTCCTCGTCGACGTCAAGAGCATCCTCCGCAAGGAGGACTTCTCCTCCTACCGGTACTGGCGGCTCTGAGAAGGCTCAGCGGGCTGGTCGGGTCATGTCGGGTCATTGAGGTATGGGATAGAGGTATGGGATATGAGCGAAGGGGATGTGCCGTGAGGGGGCGCAGAGGAAGAATCGGGTTCATCGGCCGGATCGATCTCGGAGAGACGATGGTCGACGGCCAGACCGTCAAGACCAGAACCCTGTACCGCTACATGGTCGAGCGCTTCGGCGCGGCCAATATCTGCGCCGTGGACACGCTGAACTACCATCATGAGGCGGCCCGGGTCACCCGGGAGCTGATCCGCTGCCTGCACGCGTGCGACGACGTCGTCGTGCTCCTGTCCAGCGGCGGGCGCAGGGCGCTGTTCCCGATCCTGTGGCTCGCCTCCCAGGTGCTGGGGGTCAGGGTCCACCACGACCTCATCGGGGGGTCCCTGGCCGACGACGTCGAGGCCGACGCCTCGGGCCGCCTGGTGCGCTACCTCAACTCCTTCGAGGTGAACTGGGTGGAGACCCGCGCCCTGGCGGACAGGCTGCGCGCCCTCGGGGTGCGCAACGTCTCCCACCTGCCCAATTTCAAGGACGTCGACGACGTCGACGTCGACCCGCAGGCCCCGCGGGGGCGCCCCCGCCGGCTGTGCACCCTCAGCCGGGTGACGCCCGAGAAGGGCATCGACAACGCCGTGCGGGCGGTCGCGGCGATCAACGGGGACGGGCCGCCCGTGGTGACGCTCGACGTCTTCGGCCCGATCGAGCCCTCCTACGAGGAGCACTTCCGCCGCCTGATCGACTCCGTCCCGCACGTGCGCTACGCGGGCCGTGTGCCCCCCGAGCGGGCCGCGGCCACGATCACCGGCTACTTCGCGCTCCTCTTCCCGACCGAGTTCACCACGGAGGGCGTGCCGGGAACGATCATCGACGCCATGCACGCGAGCCTTCCGGTGGTGGCGAGCAGGTGGCGCCACTACTCCGAGATGCTTGAGGACGGGGTCACCGGGCTGAGCTACGACTTCAGCTCCCCCGAGCTCCTCGAGGGCACGATCCGCCGGCTCATCGCACTGCCCGAGGGGGAGGTCGAGTCGATGAGACGCGCGGTCTTCGCGCGCTCGCGCGCCTACTCACCCCAGGCCGTCTTCGGCGAGATCGCCCGCACGCTCACCCGCCGCGCCGCGGCGCCTGCGCAGCGCGGACCGCGCGTCATGATCGTCATCCACGGGCTGGGGACCGGCGGCGCCGAGATGATGGTGCTCAACCTCGCCCGCGAGCTCGCCGGGGCCGGCCACCCGGTCCAGGTGGTCTCCCTCCACGGCGATCAGACGGACGTGGCGGAGCTCATGAGGCGGGCCGGCATCGACGTCGTGGCCCTCAACAAGGCGAAGGGCCCCGATCCTCGCACGGTGCTCCGGCTGCGCACGGCGATGAGAAGCTTCTGCCCGACAGTCCTGCACACGCACCTGCCCGTGCTGGAGTACGTGCTGCCCGCGGCACGGCTCTACGGCAAGCGGGTCAAGATCATCCACACGGTCCACAACCTCGCGCTCAAGGAGTCCCGGCACCCCGCCCTGAGAAGGCTTAACCGCTACGCCTTCTCCCACGGCATCGTTCCCGTCGCCCTCAATGACGAGGTGAGGGCCTCGGTCTGCCGCGAGTACGCCCTCCCCGCCTCCGCGGTCCCCGTCGTCGGCAATGGCATCGATCTCGACGCCTTCCTCTGTCGCCGGGACCCGGAGGACCTGCGCGACAGGCCGGTGCGCCTCCTGTGCGTTGCTCGCCTGGCCGTGGTCAAGAACCACGCTCTGCTGCTTGAGGCGATGGCGCGGCTGAGAGGGGCGGGACGGGAGGTCTCGCTGACCCTGGTCGGCGACGGGCCCCTCAGAAGTCGACTGGTCGAGCACGCCCAGGCACTGGGCGTGTCGGACTGCGTCCGCTTCGCCGGCCGGCAGAGGGATACCGCCGCCTTCTACCGGCGGGCCGACATCTTCGTGCTGCTGTCGACCTACGAGGGCATGCCCATGAGCATTCTCGAGGCGATGGCTGCCGGGCTGCCCGTGGTGGCCACCCGCGCCGGGGGCGTCCCCGAGATCGTGAAGGACGGCGTCAACGGCGCTCTCGTCAAGGCCGATGCGGGCGCGGCCGCCGCGGCCATCGCCGCCATCTGCGACGACCATGCCCTCTATCAGCGGCTGAGCGCCGCTGCGGTGAAGGCGTCGGCGGCCCACTCGGCCAGAGCGATGATGGAGAACTACGTTGACCTCTATCGCTGAGCACGCCATGGGCGGGATGCGCAGAACACTGCCCGCCGCACTGGACCGGGAGGTCCTCAGAAGGAGCTACCCGCTGCGCTACCTGCGGCTCATGGCGGTGTGCTTCGTGCTCATGAAGCCGATCATGGTCGGCCAGACCGAGTCCCTGGCACCCATTATGAAGGTCCTCACGGCCGCGATCTTCGCATGGCTGGTGAACCTCTACTTCCTGCGGCGGGTGACGCTGTCCGCAACCGTCATCCTCTTCGTCCTCTACCGGGTGTCCTCTCTGCTGCCGACGGTCTACCAAGGCGGCGACCTCCTCAACTGGGGCTACGTCACGCTCAGCCTGCTCTCCGTCCTCATGCTCATCGAGCTGCACGCCACGGCCGGGCAGGAGGAGCGCAGAAGGCTCCTGCGGGTGATGACAGACCTGCTGCTCATCTACCTGCTGATCAACTACGTCATGATCCTCATGGACTGGGGAAGGGTGGCGGCCTGGGGGGACGGCGCCTTCGCCCAGCCCTCCTACCTCCTGGGCATCCGCACCCGCGTGACCGACTGCATCTTCCCGGCGATCCTCCTCGCCCTCCTGTACGACTCCGGCTCGCACCGGCGCTGGGGCTGGAGGACGATGGTGGCGGTCGCCAGCGGGATCGTGCAGATCGCCACGCTGCAGGTCGCCACGGCATGGGTCGGCCTCGCGGTGACCGCGGCCTTCTACCTCGCCGTCACCGCGCGTCCGCACAGGGGCGGCCTGTTCTCCATGCGGGGCGCGACCGTCCTGGGCGTGGCCGCCACGCTGCTCGTCGTCTTCGCCCGGGTGCAGGTCTTCTTTGCCGAGCAGATCGAGGAGCTCCTCGGCAAGTCGGTCAGCCTGACGGGGCGCACCGACCTGTGGGACGCCGCCTTCCCGATCCTGGCGGACTCGCCGCTGTTCGGCTACGGCATCAACTCCGACTTCGGCAACTTCATCCCCGGCCCCGAGGGACTGCTGTGGCAGGCCCACAACCAGTACCTTCAGATCGCCTACGACGGCGGCCTGGCGGCCGTCGGCCTGTTCATCGCCCTGCTGTGGACGGCGAGCACCCGCGCCGACGCCTCCCGCTGCAACCCTCGTGCGAGGGCCGCCTTCGTCTCCGTCTACGCCGCCATGTCGGTCATGGCCATCAGTGAGATCTACGTCTACAACATGGCGCTCTTCTATCTCATCCCGTTCCTGGCGAGCAGGGCCGATGAGCTGGTGGGCGACGACGAGCGCAGAAAGAGTGAGGAGCAATGAGCATTCCCTCGCGACTGGTCAATGCCGTGCGCATGTCCATGAGCAGGTACGAGTACGGCCGGGCGAGGAAGGACGGGCAGCTGCGAACCGGCGACAGGTTCTCCATCGGACCTTTCGCACGGTGCTCGGCGCGCTCCACGGCGGCGCCCTCGATCGTGATCGGCTCCCACGTCTTCCTCGACTGCTCGCTCATCACCAGGGGCGGCGGGCGCATAGCGATCGGCTCCGACTGCTGGTTCGGGGGGGCGGGCTCGACGGCGATCGGCGCCACCGAGTCGGTCACGATCGGCTCCGACGTCATTATCTCCAACCACGTGCACATCTACGACAACAACAACCACCCGACCGACCCCGACGCGCGACGGCGCATGACCCGGGGAGAGCTCGCAGGGCCGCTGTGGGAGTGGACCGAGGCGGCCTCGGCGCCGGTCGTGGTCGAGGACAACGTCTGGATCGGCGAGTTCTCCATGATCCTCAAGGGCGTGACGGTGGGCAGGGGCTCCGTAGTCGCGGCGCACTCCGTGGTGACCAAGGACGTCCCCCCGTACACGATCGCGGCCGGGAACCCGGCGAAGACGATCAAGCGGCTCCGGTGATGAGGGGGCTCAGGCCGAGGTCGGGAAGCGCCGTCGACTCCCTCCTGCTGGCCAGCGTCAAGCTCGTGACGCTCGGCTCGACCATGGCCAACACGATGATCCTCTCCCACAGCCTGTCGCTGGAGGCCTACGGCACCTACGCCCAGGGGGTCCTGCTGGTGACCCTGTGCGCGGACGCGACCATCCTCGGCCTGGCGGACGCCGTCAACTTCTTCTTCAACCGGGACAGCAGGGAGTCCGCCACCCGGGAGTACGTGAACTCGGTCTTCGTCCTGCAGGTCGTCATCGGCGTGGCGACGGCCGCGGCGCTTGTGGCGCTGCGGGGCGCGATCGGCGACTACTTCTCCAACCCCGCGCTCACGGCTCTCGTGGTCTTCCTGGCCTTCAGGCCGATGCTGACCAATATGACGAGCGTGCTCCAGGTGCTGATCGTCTCCATCGGCCGCGCACGGGCCATCGCGGTCAGGAACGTCGTCTTCTCGGCCCTGAAGCTCATGGCCGTCCTCGTGACGGCGCTGCTGACCTCCAGCATTGCGACGCTGTTCGTCATGCTGCTCGTGCTCGACGTCCTGTCCGTCCTGTGGTTCTGGGACTGCTTCCGCCGGTGGAAGTACATGATCCGCCTCACCCGGCCGCGCTGGGGGAGGATCCGGGAGATCCTGGGGTTCTCCCTGCCCATGGCCGTCTACGTCCTGACGGCCTCCCTGATGAGACAGGTCGGCCAGCTGGTCATCGGCATGAACGAGAGCACAGACAGGTACGCGATCTACGCCAACAGCGCGACCGTGCTCCCCCTCGACGTCGTCTCCATGTCCTTCCTGACGGTCATCATCCCGATCGTGACGCGGCACATCGGCGCCGGGCAGAAGGAGCAGGTGCGCGTCGTCTTCAAGCACTACCTCGCGGTGGGGTACCTCACGACCGTCACCTTCTCGGTGGCCTGCTTCGTCGTGGCCCCCGAGGTCATCCAGGTGCTCTACGGCGCGCGCTACCTTCCGGGATACACCGTCTTCTGCCTCTACCTGGTCACGGCCATGGTCAGGTTCGCGAGCCTGTCCCTGATCCTGAGCGCGTCGGGTCGGACGAGGGCGCTCATGGTCGTCTCCCTCGCGGCCGTGGCGGTCAACGCGGTCCTGTGCGTCGTCCTGTACTCGCTCATCGGGTTCGTCGGCCCGGCGCTGGCGTCGGTCGTGGTCAACGTCGGCATGGCGGCGGTCCTCGTGCGGCTCAGCCTGAGGGAGATAGACGGCGACCTGGCGACGGCCTTCGACCCCAGGGCGGTTGGCACGTACACCCTCACCACGCTCGCGGCGGCCGCGGCGGGCTATGGGCTGCGGTGGGGTCTGGTGACCCTCGGCCTGCCGGCTCCGGCGGTCGCGGCGCTTGTCATGTGCGCCGTGTCGGCCGCCGTGCTGGCTCTCAATTTCACATCGCTCAGGACTTCGCTCAGGGCGATCAACGCGATGAAGTGATGGTGACGAGGCAGCGGGCGCCGTGGTCGCTCTGGGTGCGCCGCTCCGGGGCGTCGGCGGCCTACCTGGCGGCGGAGATCGCCGCGGGCTGGCTCACCTGGCTGTTCGCGAGCACCCTCGTGCTGCTGCCGGTGTGGGCGGCGGCGTGGGCGGGCGCCGAGCGGCGCCTGGTGGCGCTGACCGGACTTCCGCCGATCCGGTCGCGGGCGGCGGGCTGGACCGGCCGCGCGCGCGAGACGGCCTTCGCCCTGGTCCTCGCCGTGGTGGCGGTCCTGGGAACGGTCGCGGCGGGCATGCTGTACGCCGGGGCGCGGATCACGCTCGTCGAGCCGCTCAGGGCGCAGGCCGGCGCGGACGGCGGCTCATCGGCATCGACGGCGGGGCGCTGCCTGGCCCTCCTCGTCGGCGTCCTCGGCGCGTGCCTGCTCCCGCGGCTCGCCGTCATGGCGGCGTCGGGCCTGGCGCGCCTGTCCACGGCACTGCTCTCCCCACGGCCCGAGCAGCTGGCGGAGCAGGTCGACGCCCTCGTCGACAGGGCGGTGGACGCCGAGGACCGCCTCATCCTGGAGCGCAGGCTCCTGGAGCAGCGCCTCCACGACGGCGCCCAGCTGCACCTGAGCGCGGCCGGGGTCCGCCTGGGGCTCCTGGAGCTGCGGCTCGCCGACGTCGAGGGGCCCGAGGGCGCCGCCGCGCGCGAGGCCCTCGGCGAGCTGCGGGACCAGATCGACGCCGCCGCCGACGCGGTGCGAGAGGCCGCTCACGGGCTCGCCCCGAGGACCCTCGCCGAGCGGGGGCTGCGGGCCGCCCTGGAGGAGCTCGCCGCGGGCCTGCCCGTCACCACCGAGGTGGTCTGGGGCGGCGGGACGGGCGCGCGGGCGCCGTCGCCCCGCGGCGAGGTCGCCGAGAACCTGTACCTCATCGCCTCCGAGGCGATCACCAACGCGATCCGGCACAGCGGCTGCAGCCGCATCGAGGTGCGCGTGGAGCACGCCGACGCGGGGGACGATGCGGAGGACGACGCCGTCGTGCTGGCGGTGCGCGACGACGGTGCGGGCGGGGCCGTCCCGAGCGGGCAGGGCCTCCTTGCGATGGAGGCCCGCACCCGCCGTCTGGGAGGTGACTTCGAGGCGGACAGCCCCGCCGGCGGCCCGACCGCCATCACGGTCCGCATTCCGATGGGAGGACGGCGATGAGAATAGTCCTGGCGGAGGACGAGGCGCTCCTGCGCGAGGGGCTGCGCGTGCTGCTCGAGCACGCCGGGCACGACGTCGTCGCCTCGGTCTCGACCGCCACCGAGCTTCTTCACGCGGTGCGGCGAGCCGACCCCGCGGCGCCGCCCGACATTGTCATCACCGACGTGCGCATGCCCCCGGGGCGGAGCGACGACGGGCTGCGCGCCGCCATCGAGCTGCGTCGCGACCACCCGCGCCTGCCGATCCTGCTCCTGTCCCAGTACCTGGGCAACGAGTACCTGCGGCGGCTCCTGGACTCCGCCGAGGACGACCCGCGCTCGGGCGGCGTCGGCTACCTGCTCAAGGACCGGGTGGCCCACGTCCAGGAGCTCACTCAGGCGCTGCAGACCGTGGCCTGCGGCGGGGTCGTCGTCGACCGCAAGGTCATCACCGCGCTCATGCGCCGCCGCGAGGACCGCCTGGAGCGCCTGACGCCGCGGGAGCGGGAGGTGCTCCGGCACGTCTCGGCGGGGGAGACCAACCACGGGATCGCCGAGGCGCTGCACCTGTCCGACGGCGCGGTCGTCAAGCACATCGGCGCCATCTTCGACAAGCTGGGCCTGTCCCGGCGCGAGGGCAACCGGCGGGTCCTGGCGGTACTGGCCTTCCTCGACCATCCCTGACCCGGACGCCCTGAACCCGGCCGGTACCGGAGACGCGCAACGCGAGGCGGAGCCGGTGGTGGGGTTTTCCCCACCACGATCCGGCCGTCAGGCCCACTGCGCTCGCGGACGCACTGGGCTGACATGGGGGCATGAGACCGACCCGGGCGATCGAGGCCCATGAGCTGCGCAAATCCTTCCCAACTCCCGGCGGGAGGCCGATCGAGATCCTGCACGGCGTCACCTGCGCCATTGAGGCGGGCAGGATGACGGCCCTGGTCGGTCCCAGCGGGTCGGGCAAGTCCACCGCCCTGCTGTGCCTGGCCGGGCTTGAGCCGGCGACCTCGGGCCGGGTGGTCCTCATGGGGCGCGACCTGGGGGCGCTGCCCCCGGCGCGCGTCGCGGAGCTGTACCGCGACCAGGTCGGCTTCGTCTTCCAGGCCTACAACCTCGTGCCCTACCTGAGTGTGCGGGAGAACCTGACGATCTCCGACACCCTGGCGGGACGCAGGCCCGACCGGGCGCGCGTGCGGCAGATCCTGGCCGGGCTCGGCCTTGAGGCGCGCGCCGACGCGGTCACGGCGACGCTCTCCGGCGGGGAGCAGCAGCGCGTCGCCCTGGGGCGGGTGCTCTACCGGCGCCCGCCGGTGGTGTTCGCCGACGAGCCCACCGGGGCCCTGGACACGCGCTCGGCATCCTTCGTCCTGGCCGAGCTGCGCGGGCTCGCGGACGCGGGCGCCGCCGTCGTGCTCGTCACGCACGACCTGGGGGCCGCGGCGCTGGCGGAGACGGTGCTCATTATGCGCGACGGGGTGATCATCGGCCGCCGCCGCGGGGCCGGCCCCGACGAGCTGCTGGCTGTGGTGAACCGGACGGGGGAGGAGTCATGACGCGCTACACGCTGCGGGCCCTCGCCGCCCAGTGGCGGGCCTGGTCGGGAACCGTGGTGGTGCTGGCCCTCGCGGCGGTGCTGGTCGATGTGTGCCTGGCGCACCGGATGACCGTCACCCGCCCGGACGTCGTGGCCGCGGCCCGGGATGCGGGCGTCAGCCCGCGGGAGCTGGCCGTCCCCGGCGTCTCGATGTACTTCTACTCGGCGATGGTGGCGATCCCGGTGGTGGCCGTCGTCGGGCAGTCCTGCGTGCAGGCCCTGCGCACGAGCTGGGCCAGGTGGCGCCTGGCCGGGGCGCTGCCCCGTCAGGTGCTGGCCAGCGTGGTCGCGACCGTCGCCGTGCTCGGGGCGGTGGCCTGCGTGCCCGGCATCCTGGTCGGGCTGGCGGTGGACCAGCCCTTCGCCGAGGTGCTCACCCGCATGGCCGCGCAGCGCATGGGGCGGATCGAGGTGGCCCAGACGCCGGCGACCGCGGCGCTCACCGTCGTCTCCGTCGTCGGCATCGCCGTCATCGGGGCGATCGGGCCGGCGCGCAGCGCCGTGCGCACCCCGGCGACCGAGGCGGTCCGCACCGCCTCCCCGGTGCCGGTCCGACGACGCATGGGCGTCGTCCGGTGGGTCCTGGCCGGAGCGTGGGCGCTGGTGTGCGCCGTCCAGCTGCTCGCGGCCCTCCTGGTCCGGCCCGGGAAGAGCATCGATGGATTGCCGGACGGGGGCGGCCAGGCGATGCTGGCCGCCCTGCTGCTGGCCGTTCTGGTCGTACTGCTCGCGCCCGCACTGATTCCCGGCCTGCTGCGCGCCTGGTCGGCTCCTCTGACCCGGCTGGGAGGGCCGTGCATGATCGCCCGCCGCTCTGCGCTCTGGCGCAGCTCGCTGGCGGCGAGCGCCATCGCCCTGCTGTCCCTCGCCTTCTCCTTCGCCGCGGTCCTGGTGACCAATCTCGAGGTGGCGCGGGCGGTGATCAGGGCGGCGCACCTGCACGCCGTGCTCAGCCAGACCGACTCCCTGGTGCTGGCCTCGATCCTGGGGGCCATGGCGCTGCTCGGCGCCATCGCCGTCGTGGCCATGGCCTCCCGCTCCAGGCAGCGCGAGATCGCGGTGCTCCGCTGCGCCGGGACCACCATCGGCCGCGTGCACGCCCAGGTCGTCATCGAGGCGGGCCTGTACGTCGGGACGGCACTGATCATCTCCATCGTCCCGACCGCGGTCACCGCGGTCGGCGAGGCGCTCTTCCTCGCCAGGGCCGGACTGCCGTTCCTTCCCAGGCCGGCCGTCGGGACGCTGGCACTCGTGGCGCTGGCGTCCTTCGCGGCTCTGACCGCGGTGCTCCTGGCACCCGTGCGCCGCGCCTACCGGGCGCCGATCGGCCCGACGCTGGCCGCCGAGTGAGAACGGCCGCCCCTGACCCCGGTGCCGGTCCGCGGAGCGATCCGGTCAGTGTTTTCTGCCGCGTCGCGAGGAGCCGCTGTTGTTGCGCTGGGACCTGCGCAGGAAGATATGAAAGCCCAGGAAAGCGATGCCGAATGAAAATGCGGCTCTGGAGAGCGATACCCATGTTCCGGAAGGATTCCTTGTGAGCGCAACACTTAGTCCAGTAATGATGGCGAGGAGGTTGAAAATGACCGTCCCGGCCGTCGTGACATAGAGGATCGGTCTTCTTCTCATTGCTGGGGCACGCAGGTCAAGACACTGGGGTAGGGAATATAAACAATCGCAATTCCGGTATCCCATGAGTTGCATATCTGAGTCAGGCCCCCGTAGAAGCCCAGTACCCCGGCAATGGCTCCTGCTACTGCCGGGCCCGCTCCTGTCTCCGCGGTGATCATTCCTGCGAGGAATGTGACCGATGCGCCAGCAGCAAGAGCGCCCGATAGTCTGTCGGCTTGGCAGCTGTCCAGGAAGATGGTCGGCCAGACTGCACGCCATCCCGATCTCCCCTCACAGGAGGCGAATTCCTCCGCATAAGGTGCGAGGGCCGCTACTCGATCCCGAACTTCCGGAGGTGCTGAGTCCGGGGCTGACAACTGGCCCCCTGCGACGATGTAGCCCGCGGTGAAGTCGTCGAGCGTGGCATCTGTGATTGCCGGATCGGCCTTGGCCGCCTGGTAGTCCAGAGTGCCGTCAGCGATGTGATTCTCCAGCGCCTGCATCTCAGGGTCGGACTCAATCTGCGAGGATGCGTCCGGAGTGGGGGCGGCCTGTGTGGATGCGGGTTGCGTGGGAGGTCGGCCGTCCTGTGGTGCGGACGCGGCGAATGCTGCCGGAGCCGCTGCCGACAGGAGCAGCGCGAGGCTCGCTCCCAGTGACCCGGCCTTGAGCTTGGTGTACGTGTTCATATCGGTCTCCTCCTCGTTGCGTGATGCCTCGGTACGAGTGCCGACCGGCCTGCCGACTACGGCTAGCCATTGACAAGTATGGTGACCGCCAAGGGCGGGGGCAAGGCTTTTTCGCTATTTATGAGACCCTTTCGGGGCGACTGCCAGCGACCTCCAAGGGTATGTCGTCGAGTCGCGGGGCGCGCCCGGGCCCGAGCGGGCGCGCACGTGGAGGGGGCCGCGCTGGGCTCGGGCGGGGATCGGCCCAGTCAGCGTTTTCTGCCGCGTCGCGAGGAATCACCGTTGCGCTGGGACCTGCGCAGGTGGATGTGAAAGCCCAGGCAGACGAGGCCGCACGTAGCCGCGGTGCTGCCGAACGAGGTCCACGTTCTGGAAGGACTTCCTTCTAGTGAGACAATGATGCCTCTTAGGCTGAGAATGATGGCCAGGACGCTGAAGACGAGCGTCCCGGCCGCCGTGACATAGAGGATCGGTCTTCTTCTCATCACTTTCATCACCTGGAGATCGGCGGACCGACGCGTCCGAGGCCAGAGCGGGCTGGTCTCCTCGACTTAACGGACGAAGGCGGTCGGAATCAGGATATGTCGTGCCTGTGAACTCTTCCAGCACTGGCGCCGGCGCGCCGGTGGGCTGCGACCCGGGGCGACCAGGCGGGACGATCCCGGGCCCGCCTGCTCGACGGTGCAGCCGTTGGCGGCGAGGACGGCGGGCGAGAGCGCGTTCGCGGCACCGGCCGGTCCTCGGCGGCGGACGACGCTTCGATAGGTGATCCTGATAACTCTGCTCCTGCCAATTGACAGTTGCGGTAAGGTCTGCTGCGGTTGCCCGGTCGAACGTGCAGAAAGGCGTTGTCATGAGCGGAAGCAGGCCTCGCTCCGAGGGCGAGGACGACCGCCCCGGGGCGGCCTTCGGGATTCCCGAGGGCGCCACGGGGGAGGACGTCGTCGACGCCGTCATGGGCGCCGGCGCTGCCGGCTCCGGCGGTCCGGGCGGTATCGACCCCGGGCTGCTGCCCTACCTGGAGGCCGCCGACGGCGGGCCTGACGAGGCCGGCGGCACCGGCAGTACGCCGGCCGACGTCCGCTCCGCCGAGGCCTCGCGCCGGGCCGCCGAGGAGGAGAACCTGGAAGCCCTGCGCGAGCTCGTGGCCGCCAGCATGATCCCGGAGGGCGACCTGGAGCGCCTCGACGCCCTCCTGTCCGAGGTCGACGAGGACGAGACCGACGACTGGGAGGAGTGGGAGCCCCGGCTGCCCGACTCGCCCGCCGTCGTGCCGGACGCCGGCTCGGGCGACGAGGCCGAGCGCCACCGGGCCGACCTGCTCGCCGCCGCCCGCGCCGTCGAGGTCTCCGGGCGCATGCGCGAGGTGGAGGCCGAGATCCTCTCTCGCGCCCCCGAGCACCGCGTCCAGCCGAGCCTGGAGCGCGTGGAGGCCGTCCTCGACCTGCTCGGCAACCCCGAGCGCACCTACCGGACCGTCCACATCACCGGTACCAACGGCAAGACCTCCACCGCCCGCATGGCCGAGCGGCTCCTGGCCGCCACCGGCATGCGCACCGGCCGCTTCACCAGCCCCCACCTGGCCACCATCCGCGAGCGCATCGCCCTGGACGGCGAGCCCATCAGCGAGGAGGGCTTCATCGCCGCGTGGGAGGACGTCGCCCCCTACGTCGGCCTCGTCGACGAGCGCTCGGCGGCCGCCGGCGGGCCGCGCATGAGCTTCTTCGAGGTGCTCACCGTCATGGCCCTGGCCGCTTTCGCCGACCACCCCGTCGACGTCGCCGTCCTGGAGGTCGGCATGGGCGGGACCTGGGACTGCACCAACGTCGTGCCCGGCGACGTCGAGGTGATCGCGCCCATCGGCCTGGACCACGCCGCCTGGCTGGGGGGCACGATCGAGGAGGTCGCCGCCAACAAGGCCGGCATCATCAAGGACGGCGCCACCCTCGTCACGGCCGTCCAGCCCCCGGCGGCGCAGGAGGTCATCGCCGCGGCCGCGGCGGCCCACGGCGTTGTCTGGCGCCGCGAGCTGGACCCGGAGGACGACCCGGGCTCCCCGGACGCGGGGGTGCTGCGCGTGGTCGACCGCACCCTGGCGGTCGGCGGGCAGATGGCGACGCTGCGCACCGCCGCCGCCGTCTACGAGGACGTCTTCATCCCGCTGCACGGCGCCTACCAGGTCCGCAACGCCCTGCTGGCGCTGGCCGCCGTCGAGGCCGTCTTCGGGGGGAGGGCCCTGCCGGCCAAGATCGTCGAGGACGGCTTCGCCTCGGTCACCAGCCCCGGCCGCCTGGAGGTGCTTCGCTCCAGCCCCACCGTGGTCCTCGACGCCGGGCACAACCCCCACGGGCTGGCCGCGCTCGTGCCCGCCGTGGAGGAGACCTTCGGCTTCCGCCACCTGGTCGCCGTCGTCGGCACCATGGCGGACAAGGACGCCGAGGGAATCCTGTCGGTCCTCGAGCCGGCCTGCGACGCCGTGGTGTGCGTGCCCATCGACTCCCCGCGGGCCCTGGAGGCCGAGGACCTGGCCGTCACCGCGCGCGAGGTCTTCGGGGCCGACCGCGTCGAGGCGGCCGACACCCTGGCGCTCGGCATCGATCGTGCCGTCACCCTCTCCGAGGGCTTCGAGGACCCCCTGACCGCCTCAGGCGTCCTCATTGTCGGCTCGGTGGTGCTGGCGGCCGAGGCTCGCGCCCTGTTCGGCCGGGCCTGAGACCCTGTGACGGGTCTCGCGACGACCGGCCCCGGGGCGCCTAACAGGCGCGCCGGCGCGCGGGGTGCGAGAATTGATGCAGCGCCTCAGGCCGGCGCTGACGGGCACCGACCGGCACTGACCGGCACAGGATCAGGCGCAGAATGACAAGGAGGACCGTGACTCACGAGAAGCCGCTTGACGCCGCGTGGAGCACCGCCTGGATTCGCGATGCGGCCGCGGTTGTTGCTGAGCACCGTGACGAGCTCACGGCGCTGGACACCGCCATTGGTGATGGCGACCATGGCATTAATCTCGACCGCGGCATGCATGCGGTGGTGGCCAAGCTCGATGTCCAGGAGAACGCCGGTGACGTGTCGCTGGCGCTCGCGGGCGTGCTCAAGGCGACGGCGACCACCCTGCTGGCCACGGTCGGCGGTGCGGCCGGCCCGCTGCTGGGAACGGCTTTCCTGAAGGCGTCGCGGGTCTGCGACGTCCCCGTGCTGTCCTCCCAGGACGTCGCCACGCTCCTGAGCGCGGCGGCGGCGGGCGTGCAGGGGCGCGGCCGGGCCGAGATCGGCGACAAGACGATGCTGGACGCCTGGCACCCGGCCGCCCGTGCCGCCCGCGAGGCCGCCGACGCCGGGGCGAGCCCCATGGCGGTCCTGCAGGCCGCGGCCCTCGCCGCCGCCGACGGCGCCGACTCGACCTGCCCGATGCGGGCGCGCAGGGGCCGCGCCTCCTACCTCGGCGCGCGCTCGGTGAGCCACTGCGATCCCGGTGCGCGCTCGACCGCCCTCATCCTCGGGGCCGCCGTGCTGGCCGCCGGCGGCGGGGCGGCCGGCTAGCCGCCTGGGCGGGGCGGAGACGACGGAGGGCGCCGGGGGTTGCCAATTGAGGCGATCCCCGTCACGCTGGCGTTCTGGGCCCGTGCGAGCAGCCGCGCCCTCTGCATGATCCGCCGAAAGGACCCGCCATGACCGACGCCCCCGGCCGCATTCTCATCCTCATCAAGCCCGACGCCGTCCGACGCCGCCTGACCGGCGAGATCCTGCGCCGGATCGAGGCCAAGGGCTACGACATCGTCGCGCTCGACCGCCTGGTAGCCACCCCCGACGTGCTCGCCGAGCACTACGCCGAGCATGTCGGCAAGCCCTTCTACCCCAGTGTCGTGGAGTACATGACCAGCGGGCCGCTGGTCTCCGTCGTCGTCGAGGGGCACCGGGTGGTCGAGGGGCTGCGCTCCCTCATCGGGGCCACCGACCCGACCGCCGCGGCCCCCGGGACCATCCGCGGCGACCTGGGCCGTGACTGGGGCGGGGAGTCGATGATGAACCTCGTCCACGGCTCGGACTCGCCGGAGTCCGCCGAGCGCGAGATCTCCATCTGGTTCCCCCACCTCACCTTCTGATCACCTTCTGACCCGGGCCCCGGGCGGCCCGGCCTGCACGGTGCCGACGGGCCGCCCGCGGCTGTGTGCGGGCAACCCTGCGGCACCGTCGTGCCACGCGGCTCGGCCGGACCGATCTCGACGGGGGCGGCCGGTCAGGGCCGGGAGGCGATCCACGCGGTCGCGGCCTCGGGCGCCCCCTGGCGCGGGGTCTCGACGTCGGGGGCGATCGGCTCCTCTCCGAAGCCCTCGCCGGTGCGCGCCTGCGAGGTGCCGATTGTGAGCACCATGGTGCGACCCGTGTACAGCGGGAAGGTCTGGTTGACCGAGGCGTAGCCCGCCGTCGCCTGGCCGAAGACCCGGGTGTTGTCCAGCCCGCGGAAGGCGAGAAGCGCCTGCTCGCCCGAGGAGGCGGTCGTCTGCGAGGTCAGCACGGCCACGGGCACGTCGAGCTTGTCGCGCTGCCCCACCGAGGTCGGACTGCCGCCTCCCTTAATCGCGCCATCCTTCAGAGTGACGTCGCTGGTGCGTCCCTGGCTCACGAAGGAGGTGATCACCCCGTCGGGCAGCAGAGGGGACAGCCCGGCGAGCATCGGGCCCATGTCCCCGCCGTCGTTGTCCCGCAGGTCCACCACCACGCCGCACACGCCCTCGGCGCCCAGCGCGTCCGCCAGGGTGGTGGCATACTCCTTCCCCTGCTCCGCCGTCCCCATGAAGGCCGGGACCGTCACGGTCAGCACGCAGCCGTCCATGGAGGACGTCGGCGCCGTGTAGGAGTCGATCGAGCTCTGGAGGTCTGCGGCGTCCATGATGAAGGAGTGCCTGCCACCGGCGACCTTGATGGCGTCGGCCAGGATGTCGTCGACTTCGTCGTGGGTGGCGGCCTCCTTGATCCGCCCGGCGGCGTCGGCGCGCGCCGTCTCCCACTCCTGGCCGGTGGCGTGGAGACCCGAGTCCATGAGCCCCAGGACGGCTGACCCATAGGACTGGGGGCTCGGGGCAGGCCACCAGATGCCGAAGGCGGGGCCGATGGAGTGGATCAGCCAGGCACCGCCGGCGGCGCCGACCACCACGAGGGCCGAGACGACCGCGGCGACGATCGTGAGGGTCCGGTGGCGACGCTGGCCTGGTACCGGCTCAGATGCGGGATCGGTCTGGGGCGCTTCGGCGGGCCCGTCTGCGGGAGTGCTCATGGCTCTATGGTGGCCGCGGCGGGCGGGTGCGCGGATCGGACGTGGGAGGTGATGCGCCCTCCGTCTCAAGGCGGAGGGCGCATCGCGCTCCTCATTCTCGATGATGACTACTGCGGCTTCTGCGGACTTCTGCGCTGGGCGCTCACGGTGCCTCACTCGCCGTCCCGCATGGCCACCCGCCGTCCCGAGGCCGCGCTCACGGCGAGCGCCGCAAGAGCCAGGAGGAGGCTCAGGCCGACGACGGCGAGCCACCGGCCCGGATACGAGCCGGCAACCGAGGCCCACCCCCAGGGGGCGGACAGCCACAGCCCGGGTGCGCTCACGAGAATCTCGTTGCCCGCGATGACGAGTCCTGCGAGCAGGCCGATCGCCGTGACGGCGATCGATGCAGCCAGGCCGGCGGTCTGGGCGAGGACGTAGGCGGCGGCCATGAGCATGAGGGCCACGAACGGGATGGTCGCGGCGATGTAGACCTCCCCGGCCACGGCCGGCAGGTTAGGGTCCGACCCGGTGGGGAACAGCTCTGCCCCGGCGGCGCCCGTGCCCCAGGCGGCCAGGAGCACCGCGGTCAGGAACCCCCAGGCGGGCAGGAGCGCCGCGCACGTCGCCCGGGTCGGTGTGGTGCGCGTCAGCAGGCCCCGCCACGCCCCGCGCAGGCTCGTCCAGGTGGTGACGCCGACGACCGCGGCCGTGATCGGTACCCCGGCCAGGGCGACCAGGGAGACGGCGGCGGAGGTGGAGTACGTGGCCCGGACCAGGGCGATCAGGCCCAGCAGCGGGAGGGTCAGCACCGCCCAGGTCCGCCAGGGCAGGACGGGTGCCAGGGCGCCCGCGGCGCTGCGGCGCCCGCCCCCGACCGCGGTCACCTGCGCCGGCAGGGGAACGGCGCGGCCGGTCCCGGGCCGTGCCGGTGCGGCGGTCCGGCCCGGAGCCTGCCGGGCCGCTGTCGGGAGCGCCTCGGGGGACGCGGCCGTCCCGGTGCGCGTGCCGGCGACGTCGTCGGAGGCCCGGTGCCCGGCGCCCGCGCGCCGGGTGGGCCGGGCGAGGCGGGGGCGCCGTCCGGCGGTGGCGAGGACGACGGCGAGCCCGGCCGCCGCGATGAGGCTCTGCAGGAGCATCCCGGGCCAGAAGGGGTAGGACCAGGCGGCGTCGCCCGGCTCCAGGTTGACCGAGTTGCCGTGGACGCCCAGCAGCGGGAGCGTCGTGCGGATCATCCAGGTCCAGGGCTCGACCAGCCACGTCGGCCCCTCGGCGCGCATGGCACCGGCGACCGACCAGATGACGCCGACCACCGGGGCCAGGCCGACGGCGACCCCGCCGATGAGGCGGGCCAGCGCCAGCCCCCACAGGCTCGCCCCGGTCACCGAGACCCACATGAGCACGGCGAAGCGGAGGTAGCTCGCGACCGGGCCCCATCCCGCCCCGGACGCCAGCCCGTAGCCGACGACGGGCACGAGCAGCCCCGCCTGGCACGCCAGCGCCGACAGGGCCGCCACCGCCGCGCGCGCCGCCGCCACCCGGCGCGGGGAGACTGCGCGCCAGGCGGTCCCGCCCTCGCGGACCCGCTGCTCGCGCCACTGCGCCATGGCGCCGACGAGCGCCCCGAGGGTCAGGGCGAAGAAGTCCGGGTAGAAGGACAGCCAGGCCAGGATGTTGCCTGCCCAGCGCCCCTCGTCCGTGACCAGCCCGGCGGACGTCAGGGAGTGGGACAGGTTGATCGACCAGGCCGCGATGAACAGGGTGACGCAGGTGGCGCCCCAGGTGAAGGTCCGGCGCGACCGGAGCAGCTCGGCGCGCAGGAGGGCGGGCCGCGCGGCCCTGGAACGGCTCGCGCGGCCGGTCGGGGACCCGGGGGGAGCGGCGGGGA
The DNA here is from genome assembly GCF_000711965.1 of Actinomyces israelii DSM 43320. Taxonomy (GTDB): domain Bacteria; phylum Actinomycetota; class Actinomycetes; order Actinomycetales; family Actinomycetaceae; genus Actinomyces; species Actinomyces israelii. Next base: position 26,231 of record NZ_JONS01000015.1, on the reverse strand, counting down.
GCGGGGCGGGGTAGGCGGCGGCGTTCGCGGGGCTCATGCGGCGGCCCTCCTCCCGGTGACCAGGGCCAGGTAGGCGGCCTCGAGACCGGGGCCGTCGTCGGGGTGGGCGAGCCCGGACAGCGGGCCCTCGTAGGCCAGGCGGCCCGCCACCAGGACGCCGACGTCGTCGGCCATGCGCGCCATCTCGCCCAGCTGGTGGCTGGAGACGACCACCGTGCGCCCGGCGTCGGCCAGCGCCCGCAGCAGGTCGCGCAGCTCGATAATGCCCTGGGGGTCCAGGCCGTTCTGCGGCTCGTCGAGGATGAGGACCTCGGGGTCGGTCAGCAGCGCCATCGCCAGCGCCAGGCGCACCTTCATGCCGGTCGAGAAGGACCCGGCGCGCTTGCGCCCGGCCCCGCCCAGGCCCACGTGCTCCAGGAGCGGGGCGATCGCGGCCGGGTCGGTGCCGGTCAGGCGGGCGTGCACGAGCAGGTTGCGGCGGGCCGACAGCTGGGGGAAGAGCGCCGGGCCGTTGAGCGAGGCGCCCACGTGCTCCAGGGACCGCCGGGACCACGGCCGGTCCAGGATCCGGACGTCGCCGGCGTCCGGGGGCGTCAGGCCGAGCGCGATCGCGAGCGTGGTCGACTTGCCGGCGCCGTTGGGGCCCAGCAGGGCGTAGACGCGTCCCGGGAGGGCGGTCAGGCTCAGGCCGTTCAGGACCCTCTGGGGGCCGAAGGACTTGACGATACCCGTCATGCGCAGGCCGGTCGGAGGCGCTGCGGGGGCGGTGGGAGGTGCGGCTGGGGCTGTGCGTGTCATGGTCTCAGCATCCGCGGCGGCGGCGCTCGGCGGATCCCCCGTGGGGACACGGCCGGGCCGAGCCGTCCGCCGGGTCCTCCTCCCCAGGGGGGAGCCGGGCCCGGCCGGGCTGCAGGGAACGACCAGGGCTCAGCGCGCCGCCGCCAGGCGGTGGCGGAAGGCGTGGACGATGAGCTCGACCCGGTTGCGGCAGCCGGTCTTGGCCAGGAGCGCCTTGACGTGGGTCTTGACGGTCGACTCCGCCAGGTGAAGCCGGCCGCCGATCTCGGCATTGGGCAGTCCCTCGCACACCAGCGACAGCACGTCGCGCTCGCGGCCGGTCAGCGGCTCGAACAGGCCGCTCGTCCGCCTTCTGCCGTCGTCGGGGGCGCCCGGGGCGGGAGGGTCCGGCTCCCGGTCCGGCCCGGGCCCGGCTGCGGCACCGGGCGCGGCCCGCCCCTCGGCGGCGCCGAGATGCGACAGGACCGTGCCGGTGACGGCCGGGTCGAGCCAGGCCCCTCCGCGCGCCACCGTGCGCACGGCCTCGAGCAGGACCCGGGGCGAGGCGTCCTTGAGGAGGAAGCCGTTGGCGCCCGCCCGCAGCGCGGCCAGGACGAGCTCGTCGTCGTCGAAGGTGGTCAGCACCAGCACCGGGGTGCGCCGCAGCGCCTCCTCGCCGCGCATGGCCCGGATCGCGGCGACGCCGTCCATGACCGGCATGCGGATGTCCATCAGGACGACGTCGGCGGGTGCGCCGCCGTGCGCCCGCGAGCGCAGCAGGGCCAGGGCGGCGGCGCCGTCGGCGGCGGTCCCGGCGACCTCCACGTCCGGCTGGGCGCTCAGGAGCATCTCGAAGGCGGAGACGAGCAGCGCCTGGTCGTCGACGACGACGGTGCGCCACGGCGCCCGGCCGCCCGGCTCAGAAGTGCTCACGGTGGTCCTCCTGCCTCTCGCTCTCGGCGGTACCGGAAGCGTCCGGGGCGCCGCCGGCGGCTACCGGCAGGCTCACCGCCAGGCGGAATCCGGGGGCGCCGTCGAGCTCGCGCGACCCGGCCTCCATGGTTCCGCCCGTCAGACGGATGCGCTCGCCCAGGCCCGCCAGCCCGCTGCCGGCGGCCTCCTCCCGGCCGGAGCGCGCCACCGGGTTGGTGATGAGGACGGTGCACCGGCCGCGGGCAATCTCCATGCGCAGGGCGGCGGCGCCGGCCCCGTGGCGCAGGGCGTTGGTCAGCCCCTCCTGGACGGCGCGCAGCACGGTCAGCCGCTGGAGGAGGGACCAGGAGCCGTTGGCGCGCGCCAGCTCGGCGGGGTCCGGGAGGTCGGCCTCCAGGGCCAGTCCGGCGGCCACGGCCGCGCCCACGGCCCGGTCGATGCCGTCCAGATCGGCGGGCGGCACGGCGTCGCCGGAGCTGCCCCGCAGCGCCCGCACCAGGTCGCGCACCTCCTCCAGGCTGGCCGCGGCCGTCCGCTCGATCGCGCAGAGCGTCGCGGCCAGCGCCTGCGCCTGCCCCACCGCCAGGGCGGTGGCGGCCTGCACCTTGATCGCCGTCAGGCTGTGGCCCAGGAGGTCGTGGAGCTCGCGCGCCAGCTCCAGCCGCTCGGACGCCGCCGCGGCCGCCCGCTCCCGGGCGAGCTGGCGCAGACGCTCCTCGGCCAGGCGGCGGCGGCGCCACGCGTCGCCGACCACCAGCAGCACGGCGAGCACGATGAGGGCCGTGAACGCGGTGCACACGGCCAGGGCCGCCATGGGGTCCCGGGGCTGCACGACCACCTCCCAGGCGGAGCGGCTGCGGCCGATCATGGTCATGGTGACGGGGTTGACGACCGCCCCCACGAGGGCCGCGCCCAGGGCCGCCCGCCCCCAGCGGCGGTCCGGGCACCAGCGGGCGACGGCGTGCAGGCTCGTCAGGGCGGTCAGCGTCAGGGGAGACAGGCCGAGCAGCACGGGCGACAGGCAGGTCAGCAGCGCGTAGAGGGCCAGCGCGACGGCGGTGACGATGAAGGAGACGCGCACCATGCGCCGCCGCAGCGGCTGGGCCGCGGCGATCACGACCGCCAGGGCGATGTCCGCGACGTAGACCGCGTGGATGCCGAAACGGTCGATGAAGGACAGGTCCGACCACGCGATGAGGAGGCAGGCGGCGCCCAGCAGGACGTCGGTCAGCGGCAGGGACCAGGTCGCGTCGCGCGGGCCGAGCATCTGGGCGGCCGCGCGCCAGTCGGTCGCCGCGGCCGTGATCCGGGTCTCGTCCGGGCGCACGACGGACGCTCCGCTGCGGTCGTCCGTCATGACTCTGCCTCCTGTCCGGCTGCCTGTGAGCTCCCAGGGCCCCAAGTGTAGGGAGACTGTGCCACAATCCGGGACGAACGCGGGCCGGCGCGCTCGCGCCGCCGGGAGGAACCGTGCGATTCCAGCGGTTCTCCGGGGCCCTGACGGCGAGTGGGGCGCGTTCGTCCCGGATTGTGGCACAAACGCGGAAGTGGGGTAGGCGGATGCTCGCAACGCACCGCTCATCGCGGGGCTCGCAGGACGTGGCAGCCCCGCCCCGCCGTCACCGTGAGGGGCGCTGGTGGTCCGCCTACCTGCGCGGGATGCTCGGGCAGGGACTCGCGCTCGACCTGCTGGGCCGCCGGAGCCTGGTGATCGCGGCCGCCCTGCCGCTCGGCCTTCTCGGCGCCACGGTCCTGACCGGGCGCCTGCCGGCGGTCCCGGCGCCCCTGACGGTCCCGGCCCTTGTCCTGACCGGCGTCGCGCTCGCGCTGGCGGTCCTGGAGGCGTTCGGGCGCGACCACCCGACGGGCGAGCGCGAGCACCTGCGGGTCCTGGGGCTCACGCGCACCGGCGAGGCCGGGATGCTGGCCCTGGAGGCCCTTCCCGCGGCCCTGTCGGGCGCCGCCTGCACCGCGGCCGTTCTCGACGGCGCCCTGAGCGCTCCCGCGCGGGCGCTCGCCGCGGTCTCGGTCCTGCTGCTCGTCCCCGCAGCGGCCATCTGGCTGGCAGTGCCCCTGGCAGCGGCGGGCTCCCTGCCCCGAGGGTTCCCCGGCCCGGGGGCGCTCCCCGCGGCCCGCCTGCGCTGCCCGACCGGCCGCACCGGCGCCCTCGCCTTCGCCTACGCGACCGGGTCGAGCCCGCTGCGCCTGTGGGGCGGGACGGCGGTGATCACCTTCTGCGGCGCGGCCCTCGTCCGGGCCGGCGCGGGCCCCGCCCCCGCCGTCTGGCTCACCGGCTGCTGGCTCGCGGCGGGCGTCGCCCTGGAGCTGTGCCGCGTGGAGGAGGGGCCCGGCTGGGCGCGGGTCGCCGCCGTCGGCCAGGTGGGCCGGGCGGACCGCCTGCGGGCCAGGACCGTCGTCGCCACCGGCATTCTCGCGGCGTGCCTGCTGGTTCTGACGCTTCTCGCGCTGGGAGCCGCGCAGCGGCCCAGCGGCTCGCAGGCGCTCGCGGCCGGTGCCGCGGCCCTGTACGTCGCCGTCCTCCAGGTCGCAGTCGAGGCCGTGGTCGTGCGCCTGACCGGGACCCGCCGGCTGCTCGCGGCCGAGGAGATCCTCCTGGCCCTCCTCGCCTTCGTCCCCGTCGTGCCGCTGGTCGGCCTCATCGTGCCGGCCCTGCCCTCGTGGCGCCCCGACAGGAGGGCCCGGCGTGCGTGATCTGCTCCAGGTCAGGGGCCTGACCCGCCGCTACCGCGGCCGCGGCGGCGTCGGGCCGGTCGACCTGGGCGTCGGGGCCGGCGAGGCGGTCGCCGTCGTCGGTCCCAACGGCGCGGGCAAGACGACCCTCTTCCGCGTCCTGGCGGGCCTGGAGCGCCCCGAGGCGGGGACGGTGCGCGTGGGCGGGGCCGTGGGCAGCCGCGTGCCCGCCGCCGACCTCGGCTTCCTGCCCGAGGAGGCCGCCGACCTGCCCCGCCTCACGCCCCGCCAGGCCTGCCGCCTCGACGCCGCCCTGAGGGGCCTGGAGCTCGCCGACGCCCAGATCGACGCCCAGCTCGGGCGCCTGGGCGCGGCGGGCTTCGCGGACACGCCCACCCGCCGCCTGTCCCAGGGCATGGCCAAGCGCTCCGCGATCGCCCGCGCCCTGCTGGGCGAGCCGGACGTCGTCGTCCTCGACGAGCCCCTCAACGCCCTGGATGTCGCCACCGTCATCGCCCTGAAGGAGGAGCTGCGCAGGTGCCGCGAGCGCGGCGCGGCCGTCCTGCTGTCCAGCCACGTCCTCGACCTGGTCGACGAGTCCTGCAGCCGGGTCGTCCTGCTCAACCGCGGCCGCGTGGTCGAGACCGTCGACGTCACCGGGGGCCGCGGCACGGCCGAGCGCGCCTACCGGCGGCTGTTCGGCTGACCGGGCCCGCCACACCGCAGGCGCGGGTGCGCCGCCCCCGGCGGGCCCGGCAGCGGCGCTATCGTGGGCGTCGTGCACCTCAAGACGTTGACGCTCAAGGGCTTCAAGTCCTTCGCCTCGTCGACGACCCTGCGCCTGGAGCCCGGCATCACCGCGGTGGTGGGCCCCAACGGCAGCGGCAAGTCCAACGTGGTGGACGCCCTGACCTGGGTCATGGGGGAGCAGGGCGCCAAGAACCTGCGCGGCGGCTCCATGGCCGACGTCATCTTCGCCGGGGCCGGGTCCCGCCCGGCGCTGGGGCGCGCCGAGGTCTCCCTGACCATCGACAACGCCGACGGCGCCCTGCCGATCGACTACACCGAGGTCACCATCTCCCGCACCCTGTTCCGCGGCGGCGGCTCGGAGTACCGGATCAACGGCACCGCCTGCCGCCTCCTGGACGTCCAGGAGCTGCTCTCCGACACCGGCCTGGGCCGTCAGATGCACGTGGTCGTCGGGCAGGGCCGGCTCGACGCCGTCCTGAGCGCCACGCCGGAGGACCGGCGCGGGTTCATCGAGGAGGCCGCCGGCGTCCTCAAGCACCGCCGCCGCAAGGAGCGGGCCCTGCGCAAGCTCGACTCCATGGCGGCCGACCTGGCCCGCCTGACGGACCTGACGACCGAGCTGCGCCGCCAGCTCGGGCCGCTCGCCCGCCAGGCCGCCGTGGCGCGCCGCGCCCGCACCATCCAGGTCGAGGTCCGCGACGCCACCGCCCGCCTCCTGGCCGACGACGTCGTCCAGACCCAGGCCCTCCTCCAGGCCGGGGACGCGGACAAGACCCTCCTGGACCGCCGCCGGGCCGCCGTGGAGGAGGCCGAGCGCGCCGCCCGCTCCCGAGCGGCCGAGCTCGCGGCCGTGGAGACCACCTCCACGCAGCGCCTGGCGCGCGCCACCGACGTCTGGGAGGAGCTCACCGCCGCCGCCCAGTCGCTGAGCGCGCTGGCCGACGTCGCCGCCGAGCGCGTCCGCGGCCTCGCCTCCGCCCCCCAGCCCGCCCGGGGCGCCGACCCCGACGAGCTCGACCGCCGCGCCGAGACCGCCGCGGTCGAGGAGGCCGAGCTGGTCGCCGCCATCGAGGCCGCCCGCTCCGCCCTGGACGAGGCGACCCGGGGGCGCGCCGACGCCGAGGCCGCCGAGGCCACCGCCGAGCGGGCCCTGTCCCATCTCCAGCGCCGCGCCGCCGACCGCCGCGAGTCCCTGGCCCGCGCCGGCGGCCGGGTGGCCTCCGCCCGCTCCCGCCACGAGGCCGCCCTGGCTGCCCGCGAGCAGGCCCGCGCCGCGCTGGCGGCCGCCGAGCGGCGCGCGCAGGCCGCGCGGGCCGCCCTGGCCGAGTCCCCTGAGTCGGCCGAGTCCGCCGGGCGCGCCCGCCCCGACGGGCCCGGCGCCGCCGCCGGGAGGCTGGACGAGCGGCAGGCCCGGGCCGCCGCGGCCCACGAGAGGGCCACCGCCGCTCTGGCCGACGCCCGCCACGCCGTCGCCGCTGCCACCGACGCCCGCCGCGAGGCCGCCTCCGACCGCGCCACCTGGACGGCGCGCCGCGACACCCTGGCCCTGTCCCTGAGCGCGCAGGACGCCACCGGCGCCCTGACCGAGGCGGGCCTGCCCGGCGTGCTCGGCCCCCTCAGCGAGGCCGTGAGCATTGAGCGCGGCTGGGAGAACGCCGTCGCCGCCCTCCTTGGGGAGCTGGCCGGGGCCGCCCTGGTGGAGGGGACCGGGGCGGCCCTGGCCGCCATGACCCACGTGCGCGAGACCGACGGCGGCGCCCTGCGCCTGGTGCTCCTCCAGGACCCGGAGGCGGGCGGGGACGCTGTCGAGGGCTCTGGGAGCGCCGGGCGCTCCGGAGGCGCTGAGGACCCGGCCCCGCCCCTGGACGGCGTGCGCGCCGCCACGGACCTGGTGTCCGCCGACGGGCCGGGACTCGGCGCCGCGCTGGGACGGATCCTCGCCGGCGCCCGGGTCGCCCCGGACCTGGAGACGGCCCGCGCCGTGCGCGAGGCGCTGCCGGGCGCCGTCGTCGCCACCCGGGACGGGGAGGTCCTCGCACCCGCCTGGGCGACGTCGGCCGGGCGCGGCACCTCCTCCGTCCTGGAGCTGGCGGCCGCCCACGAGGAGGCCTCCGCCGAGGCCGACGCCGCCGCGCAGGCCGAGACCGGGGCCGACGCCGCCCTGGAGGCGGCCCGCGTCCGCGAGGAGGCCGCCCGCAGGGCCGTCGGCGAGGCCCTGTCGGCCCTGCGCGCGGCCGATGCCGAGGCCGCCCGCGCCGCCGAGGCGCTGGCCCGCCTGACCTCCGCCGCCCACGCCGCGGAGGAGGAGGCCGGGCGCGCCCGCCGCGTGCTGGAGCGCGCCGAGGACGAGTCGGCCCGGCGCACCACCGAGCTCGCCGCGGCCGCCGCCGCCCTGGCCGAGATCGAGTCCGGTCGGTCGGGCGGGGGCGAGGGGGACGACCTCGACGCCGCCGTGGAGACGGCCCGGGGGCGGAGAGAGGAGGCGGTCGCCGCGGCCCGGCGGGCGCGCGCCGACGAGACCGAGGCCCGTCTGGCGCTGCGCACCGCCGAGGAGCGCGAGCACTCGGGGCGAGGGCGCGCGGACTCCCTGCGCGCCGCCGCCCGCCACGAGCGCGAGGCGCGCGCCGCCGCCGAGCGGGCCCGGGCGCGCCGCGCCGCCCAGCTGACCATTGCGGCCCACGTGCGCGACCAGGCGCGCGCCGCGGTCGAGACCGCCCGCGCCTGGATCGGCGAGGCCCAGGGCGAGCGCACCCGCATCGAGGCCGAGCGGGCGGAGGCGAGCGCGGCGACCGGCGAGGTCCGCGCCGAGCTGGACGACCTGGGCGCGCAGATGACCCGCCTGACCGACGCCGCCCACCGCGACGAGGTCGCCCGCACCGAGCAGCGCATGCGCCTGCAGTCCCTGGCCGAGCGGGCCATGAACGAGCTCGGGCTGGAGCTGGAGCCGCTCGTGGAGGACTACGGTCCCCACGTGCTCGTGCCCGCCGTGACCGAGGAGGGCGCGGGCGGGGCCGGCGAGGACGGCGCCGCCGCGGGGGAGGGGGCCGCCGCCCGGGGCCGCCCGTACGTGCGCGCCGAGCAGGAGAGGCGGCTGGCGCGGGCCGGCCGGGACCTGAAGCGCCTGGGCAGGGTCAACCCGCTGGCCCTGGAGGAGCACGCCGCCCTGGAGCAGCGCCACAAGTTCCTGGCCGAGCAGCTGGCGGACCTCAAGGCGTCGCGCAACGACCTGCTGCGCATCGTCGAGGAGATCGACGCCCGAGTCCAGGAGGTCTTCGCCCGGGCCTACGAGGACACGGCCCGCCAGTTCGCCGAGGTCTTCGACCGCCTCTTCCCCGGGGGCGAGGGGCGCCTGGTGCTCACCGACCCCGGCGACATGCTGACCACGGGCATCGAGATCGAGGCGCGGCCCGCGGGCAAGAAGGTCAAGCGGCTCTCGCTGCTGTCCGGCGGCGAGCGGTCGCTGGCCGCGGTGGCGCTGCTCATCGCGATCTTCAAGGCGAGGCCCTCGCCGTTCTACGTCATGGACGAGGTCGAGGCGGCCCTGGACGACACGAACCTGGGGCGCCTGCTGGAGATCTTCACCGAGCTGCGGGCCTCCAGCCAGCTCATCATCATCACCCACCAGAAGCGCACCATGGAGGTGGCCGACGCCCTGTACGGCATCAGCATGCGCGACGGCATCACCAAGGCCGTCTCCCAGCGGCTCGTCCACGAGGCGGAGCCGGCCTGAGCGTGTGACGAAAGTCAGAACAAACGCGGCGCGGCCGCTACCCGGCGCCATCCCGCGCCCCGGCGGCGCTCGCGGCCGCGCCGGCCCGCGACACGTGTCGGGTACCTCAGTGTAGGTACGACGTATGTAGGGGACAATTAGACGCATGGGTGACCTGATCGTTCCTCTACTCGTCGTCGTCATCGCCGCCTTGGCGGTTATCGGATTCTTCATTGTCAGCCGCTACCCCGTGTCCACCTGGCGGGCCGGACTTCGTGACCTCAGCGAGGTGGCCCGCGAGAAGGAGGAGCCCGTCGAGATCGTCCCCCAGGACGTGCACCTGGACGACCTCATGACTCGTGACGGGCCCTCGGTCTACACCCGCACCGACGCCTTCCCCGGCCTGGTCGGCGCCGTTGAGAAGGCGATGACCAAGGCCGAGGGGACCACCGCGGTGGTGCGCCGTGCGCGCGCCGAGGCGTCCGCCGGCCACAAGCCCGCGTCATCGACCGCGCCCAACGGGCGGCTCTCGGTGTCCTGAGGGCTGGCGCTGCGCCGGTTCCGGAGCACCCGGACCGGCGCAGCGCCGTGCGTACCGGCTGTCTGCCGCTCTGCCGCTGGCCCGGCGGCGTCCCGCCGGCGGGCTCACGGGGCGCAAGTCGCTGCCCGCGCCGACGCGATCGGGCATGATGGGGCCATGGAACCCTGGATGATCGTTCTCGCCGTCATCGTCGTGGTCGCCGTGATAGGCGGCATCTGGTTCGTCGCGGGCCGCCGTGGCGACGAGCCGGCGCCCCCCGAGATCAGCGCCCACAAGCCCACCACGGTCGACGACGTCCTCCCCGCTCCGCCGGACGAGCAGGAGGAGGGCGCCGAGGCCCCCCGGGTGGCGACGCTCGAGCGGCCTGAGTCCATCCCCGGGCGCATGCAGCGCCTGCGGGCGCGCCTGGCCGGCTCCGGCGGCTTCGGGCGCGCCGTCCTGTCGGTCCTGTCGCGCGGCGACCTGACCGAGGCCGACTGGGAGGAGATCGAGGACACCCTGCTGACCTCGGACCTCGGCATCGAGGTCACCACCGCCCTCATGGACGAGCTGCGCACCCAGGCCAAGGTCCTGGACACCTCCGACCCCGCCGCCGTCCGCGCCGTCCTGCGCGCCGAGCTGCTCGCCCTGGTCGACCCGGACATGGACCGCACCCTGACCCTGACCCGCCCCGCCCCCGCCGAGGGCTGGGACGCGGCCAGGGGCGAGCCGGCCGCCGCCGTCCTCATGGTGGGCGTCAACGGGACCGGCAAGACCACCACCTGCGGCAAGCTCGCCCGCGTCCTGCTCGCCCAGGACCGCACGGTCCTCATGGGCGCGGCCGACACCTTCCGCGCCGCGGCCGCCGACCAGCTGACCACCTGGGGCCGGCGCGTGGGCGTGGAGGTGGTGCGCTCCGACAAGGAGGGCGCCGACCCGGCCTCGGTGGCCTACGACGCCGCCCAGGAGGCCGCGCGCACCGGTGTCGACGTCGTCCTGGTGGATACCGCCGGGCGCCTGCAGAACAAGGCCGGCCTCATGGACGAGCTGGGCAAGATCAAGCGCGTCATGGGCAAGATCGCCCCCGTGGGCGAGGTCCTGCTGGTCCTGGACGCCACCACCGGCCAGAACGGCATGCGTCAGGCGCAGGTCTTCTCCGAGGCCGTGGGCATCACCGGGATCGTGCTGACCAAGATGGACGGCACCGCCAAGGGCGGCATTGTGGTCACCGTCCAGAAGGAGCTGGGCGTGCCCGTCAAGCTCGTCGGGCTCGGGGAGGGGGCGGACGACCTGGCGCCCTTCGACCCCGAGGGCTTCGTGGACGCCCTGCTCGGCTGACCGGCCGCCTTCCCGCCCTGGGCCGCGGCGGCTCGCGGAGGTCGGCGGGGGCCGGCCGCGTCCGGGCCTGCACCCGCACGGTCCCGCGCCGGCACCGCCGGCGGCTCAGGGGGCGAGCTCGAGCGCCGCCGCGCGCTGCACGATCGTCGTCAGCGAGTCGAGGGTCGGGGAGTCGAGCCTCCACCGCTGCCAGTACAGCGGCACCCGCACGCTGCGATCCGGGTGGAGCTTGACCAGTCTGCCGGTCTCGAGGTCTCCGGCGATCTGGCCCTCCGGGAGCACGCCCCATCCGAGCCCGAGTCGGGCGGCCATGAGGAACTCGCGGTTCGACGGGATGTAGTGGACAGGGGGCCGGCTCTTCACCGCGGTCTGCCGCAGGTAGGAGTGCTGGAGGTCGTCCTTGAGGTCGAAGCGCAGCATCGGCAGCCTCCCCGGATCGACATCTTCCTCCTTGAGGCCCTTGATCAGGGACGGGGCGCAGGCCGGCCAGTACACCATCGTCCCGAGCCTCTCGACCGTGCAGCCGGGGGCGGGTGCGCTGGAGGTCGTGACCGCCGCCATCACGCGGCCCTCCCCGAGCAGGGCGGCGGTGTGGTCCTGATCCTCGATGTGGAGGTCGAGGAGGACCGATCGCTCCGCCGCGATCCGGGCGATCACGGGCTGGAACCACGTGGAGATGGAGTCCGCGTTGATGGCCAGTGAGACGCGCGTCATCCCGGAGGCATCGGGCGACGAGCCGTCCGCCGCCAGGAGGCGCTGGGCGTCCGAGCTCAGGAGCATGACCTGGCGGGCGAGACCCAAGACGATCGCGCCGGGTCGTGTCGGCCCGGCGGGACGCGACCGCTCCACGAGGACCAGGCCCGCCTCGCGCTCCAGCGCTCCGATCCGTTGGCTCAAGGCGGACTGGGTGATCCCCAGCGTCGATGCCGCGATCTCGAAGGACCCCGACTCGCAGACGGCGCTCAGAGCCTCGAGGTGCGAGGTCTTGAACATCAGGACTCCTTATAGTAGAGAAGCAGAAACGATTTCATTTAATGCTACTCCGGCTGTAGCGTCGTGGCATGACCACGATCTGGGCGTACGTTCCGGTGGCTCTCGTCTTCGGCATCACCCCCGGGCCCGATGCCGCGCTCGCGCTGCGCAGCTCGCTGGCCCACGGCGTCCGGCACGGGACCGTCGTGGCGCTGGGGGCGGCGACGGGCTCGCTCGCCTGGGGGATCGCGGCGGCCGTGGGCGTGGCCGCCTTCGTCGCCCGGGTCCCGGCGGCCTTCGAGATCCTGCGCTGGGCGGGCGCGATCTACCTGGGAGTCCTCGGCGTGCAGTCGATCGTCACGGCCGGCACATGGGACGTCCCGGCGGGCCCCGAGGGGGCGACGACGCCGGTGTCGACAGCGTTCTGGACCGGGCTGGCCGCCGACCTCCTGAACCCGAAGATGGGGGTCTTCTACCTCGCGGTGATCCCGCAGTTCATCCCCAGGGGCGGGCCGGTGCTCCCCTGGTCGATGGCCCTGATGACGATCGAGTTCGCCATCGCGATCGTCTGCCTGTCCGCGTACGCCGCACTCGCGTCCTGCGCGAGGCGGGTCCTCGCGCGTGGCCGGGCCGCCGCCTGGACGCAGCGGCTCCTCGGCGGCGTGCTGCTGGGCCTGGGAGCGCGAGTGGCGATCGGCTAGTCCGACTCGCTCTTCCGCCCTCATCAACCCGTATGCGCCGCCGCACGAGCAAGGTCCGACCTTCTGACGTCGTTCCATCGTGCTGCTCGGACCCACCATGGCGGCCTTCAGCCAAGATCACGTTCCGGCGGCGTGATCGGCGGGTGCTCGAAGCCCCGCCCCGCCGCGGCTCCCAGGCGATCGGCCATGACCCGCCCGTGACGAACGTCGGGTGCGTGCGGGGCCGAGTTCGGACTCGTGGGAGAGGCCGGGCCGCCCTTGCCGGTATCGTGGGGCACAGCCATGCAGCCCGAGCAGCCGCGCAGGCTCTACCCGCGGTCTGCGCAGTGCCCGTGCTGCCCATACTGCCCGTACGACGCGCCCACCAGCGCCAGGAAGGACCTTCGCGTGTTCGGCAACCTCTCCGACCGGCTCACAGCCTCGTTCAGCTCCCTGCGCGGCAAGGGCCGCCTGACCGAGGCGGACATCGACGCCACCGTCTCCGAGATCCGTCGCGCCCTGCTGGAGGCCGACGTCGCCCTGCCGGTGGTCCGCGCCTTCACCGCGGCAGTGCGCGAGAAGGCCAAGGACGCCGCCCGCTCCCAGGCCCTCAACCCCGCCCAGCAGGTGGTGGGAATCGTCAACGACGAGCTCATCGAGATCCTCGGCGGCCAGTCCCGCGAGATCAGCTGGGCCCCCCAAGGCCCCACCATCATTATGCTCGCCGGCCTCCAGGGCGCCGGCAAGACGACGCTGGCCGGCAAGCTCGGCCGCTGGCTGCGCGAGGAGAACAAGCGCGTCCTGCTGGTCGCCTCCGACCTGCAGCGCCCCAACGCCGTCACCCAGCTGAGCGTCGTCGCCGAGCGCGCCGGGGTGGACGTGTGGGCCCCCGAGCCCGGCAACGGCGTCGGCGACCCCGTCCAGGTCGCCCGCACCGGCGTGGAGCAGGCGCGCACCCACGGCTACGACGTCGTCGTCGTCGACACCGCCGGCCGCCTGGGCGTGGACGCCGAGATGATGGACCAGGCCATCCGCATCCGCGACGCCGTGAGCCCCCACGAGATCCTCTTCGTCCTGGACGCCATGGTCGGTCAGGACGCCGTCAACACCTCGGTGGCCTTCCGCGACGGCGTCGGCTTCACCGGCGTCGTGCTCTCCAAGCTCGACGGCGACGCCCGCGGCGGCGCCGCCCTGTCTGTGCGCGGGGTCACCGGCGCCCCGGTCCTGTTCTCCTCCACCGGCGAGGGCCTGGGGGACTTCGAGCGCTTCCACGCCGACCGCATGGCCAGCCGCATCCTGGACATGGGCGACCTGCTCACCCTCATCGAGCAGGCGCAGAAGGCCCTCGACGAGAAGGAGGCCGAGGACGCCGCCGCCAAGCTCGCCTCCGGCGAGTTCACCCTCGACGACTTCCTGAACCAGCTGCGGCAGATCCGCAAGATGGGATCGATGAAGAAGCTCCTGGGCATGATGCCGGGCATGGGGCAGATGCGCGAGGCCCTGGAGGCCTTCGACGAGCGCGAGGTCGACCGCATCGAGGCGATCGTCTGCTCCATGACGCCGGCGGAGCGGCGGGACCTGTCCATCCTCAACGGCTCGCGCCGCTCGCGCATCGCCAAGGGCTCGGGCACCACCGTGCGCGCGGTCAACGAGCTGGTGGACCGTTTCGGTCAGGCCAAGAAGATGATGGAGGCCATGGCCGCCGGAGGTCCCGACGGCGGGGCGGGCGGCATGCCCGGCATGGGCTCGCTGCCGTCCGTGGGCAGGCGTTCCAAGGCCCGGCAGGCCCCCAAGGGCAAACGGCGCAAGGGCGGCAAGAAGGGGCGCTCCGGCAACCCCGCCAAGGCCGCCCGGCAGGCCAGGGAGAGGAGGGCCGCCCGGGCCGGGGCCGACGACGGCGCGCCCGGGGCCGGGGGGCCCGCACCCGCCCCGGGCTCCGCCTTCGGCCTGGGCGGGGGCGCGGACGCGCCCGCTGCGGACCGCTCACGCGGTTACGGCGTGACGCCCGGCCGGGATGCGGCCGCGAGGCATGCCGGCTCCGGGAGCGGCGACGAGGTCGCCGACGCCATGAGCGCCCTGCCCGAGGACCTGAAGCGCCGGCTCGGGCTGTGAGCGCCCGGTCGCGCGTCCTGCGGCGTCTCTTCTGGCACCACAGTCTTCCCCGTGGCGTTAGGCTCCTGATATGGATCCCTCCAACGGTATCCGGATCCGGCGCCTCCGGCTGACGAACTACCGCAGCGTCGCCCTCTGTGACCTGGCGTTCGGCGACCTCGTGGTGCTCGTGGGCCCCAATGGCTCCGGGAAGTCGAATATTGTTGATGCGCTGCTGTTCGTCCGAGAGGCGATTACGGGCGGCCTCGCCGATGCGGTGGAATCGCGGGGAGGCGAGCAGATCGTATTTCAGGGGTCGTCGAGGTCGTCGCACCCGGCCGTCAGCGGGAGGCTTGACGTCGATGGCTTGACGGGTGGACGGAGCTGCGAGTACGAGCTGTCCTTCACGGGCGGCTCCGACAATCTGCACCTGCACTCGGAAGAGGCTTGTGCGGTGCGCTCCCGCGACGGAGACATTGTGGCGCGCTTCGACTCAAAGCTGAGGTATGCGGAGGTGGGAGCACTGGCCTTTCCGCTGCCCGCGCCGCATGAGCCCTCCTCCCTCCTCGCGGTGCTGTCGGGGTACGAGCCCTTCTCGGCGGCTCGCAGGGCCCTGACCTCGATCTCGGCGAGCAGCCCCGACGCTGACGCGATGCGTTCCATCGGTATCCACCAGTCTCGAGCCGTTCTGTGGCAGGACGCGGCGAACATCGCCTCGGTCCTCGCCCGGCTCCAGTCACTGGACCCCGCCCTCAAGGAGAGGATTGACGAGTATCTCCGGCTGATCGTCCCCGGGATCGCCTCAACGGTGGTGCGGCGCGTTGAGGACTGGGAGGTTCTTGAGTTCGAGCAGGAGCCCGTCAAGGGCGATAGGAATCGATCATTCTCCGCCGCGGTCATGAGCGACGGCACACTCCGGGCCCTCGGTGTGCTTACCGCTCTGTTCCCCTCAGAGATCAATGGCGCTTCCTGGCCCGTCTGCATCGAGGAACCGGAGACGGCCCTGCACCCGGCTGCGGCCGGAGTTCTTCTCGACGCGGTTCACGACGCCTCCGAGCGCCGCCAGGTCTTCGTCATCACCCACAGCCCCGATCTTCTCGACGGGGGCGTGGCGCCCTCGGAGCTCTTCGCGGTGCGGGCCACCGGCAACGGCACGCGTGTCGGCTCCCTGGACGGAGCCGGCCGTGTCGCACTGGGGGAGTCTGGCGTCAGTGCGGGCGACCTCCTGCGGACCGACCGGCTCCGGCCCGCACACCAGGACGGCGATCTGCGGTGGCAGGGGGCGGGGCCCACCCGGTGACCGTCCCCGTCCGGCTCACGCCGCAGGTTTTCCGCCAGCCTGCGAGGAGGGCTCCCCGCCCGCCGGACGGGACGCGGGGGCGGCTTGCACATGGGAGCAAGGCGGACCGACGGGACGGGAACCATCTTTCCGCATGTTTCTGCGGTTTCGCGACATCCGTCAAGACGAGGCGATGTGCTCCCATGTGCGCGCAGAGGGGTCTGTGCACATGGGAGCACATCAGCCCGCCCTGACGATCCGAGCAGAACCGCGGAATCTCAACGAGAACCGGCCCCTGATCCGGCGATGTCCCTCTCTCCCATGTGCAACCATCTCCTGGAGCCCCTCACAGCGGGCCCTCCACGGTGACCGCAGCCCCCGCCCGGTCGCGGACACAGCACGAGACCGCGGTCGCTCCCCATGGTCGCCCGTACGTCCCGGGAGCCAGGCGCTGAGACTGGCCGGACAGCGGGCCGGCCCGCCAGCCGGTCACGGCGCGCTGATCAGGCGCGTCGACGCGCGCACCTCGGCGCCCAGCCCGGAGCACGCGCCGATGAGCGCGTCGGCGGCGGCCGTCAGCTGCTCGTCGTCGACCGGGGCCAGAGCGTCAAGAATGAACAGCGCCGTTCGGGTCTGCTCGGACAGGCCGGTGCGCCGGCCCTGCCGCCAGTTCCACCGCCGACAGGTCACCCCGGTCTCGTCGCACCAGACGACCTCGCCGGGCTCGGGGTGCTCGATCACCGTCTCGCCATTGGCAGTGGTGTCGAACGGCTCGGCTCCGGTCGCGCGGACCAGGCGGGCGGGACCGTCGTAGCGGTGGAGGTCCTCCCCGCCCAGGGGGACCTGGTGCAGCACCGAGACCGCGTTGTAGATGTCGGTGAGCGCATTGATCCGCGGCAGGCCTCGCTCCGCGCGGCGGGTGAGGGCCTCGAGGCTGTTGCGGGTGCGCTGCGGCTTCGCGCCGAAGGCCCGGTACGCCTCCCGCCACGCTGCGATGTGCGGCAGCTCGGCCACCGGCGACTCGGCGAGCAGGCCCTGCGCATGAGCCTCGGCCGCCGCGATGAGCTCGTCGGCGCTGCTGCCGGGCTCAGGGCCCGACGCGAGCTCAAGGCCGTCGATCACGACCAGCATGGCCCGGTAGTCCGGTCGCAGCTCGAGCACCGCGGGATCCACGGTGCAGGCGGACAGGAACTCGGCGGGACTCGCGGGGTTGGACATGGCGGACCTTTCTTGCCTCGGGGCGACGGCGGTTATGGCCGTTCGCGGTTGACAGTGCACGAAGCCTAGCCGGAGGGCCCTTCTCGGAGCAGCCGGCTCGTCGTCGCGCGCGCCCGCCCCGGGGCTCACAGCCAGCCGTTGGACTCGGCGGTGCGCGCCGCCTCGGTGCGGTTGCGGGCGTGCGTCTTGGCGATCGCGCTGGACAGGTAGTTGCGCACCGTCCCGGCGCCCAGGTGGAGCGCGGCGGCGATGCCGCGAGCGTCCGCGCCGCGCGCCGCCAGGCGCAGCACCTCCTGCTCCCGCTGCGTCAGCGGGTTGGGCCCCACGAGCACCGACTCCTGGGCGAGAGTCGGGTCGATGACGCGCAGCCCCGCCGCGATCTTGCGGATCGCCTCCGCCAGCTCCTCGGGCGGGGTGTCCTTGACCAGGAACCCCGAGGCGCCGGCCTCCAGGGCGCGGGACAGGTAGCCGGGGCGCCCGAAGGTGGTGACAATGAGGCTGCGGCAGGCAAGACCAGAGGCGGTCAGCGCCGCCGCGGCGGCCAGGCCGTCCATGTCCGGCATGTCGATGTCCAGCAGGGCGACGTCGACGGCGCGCTCCCGGGCCAGGGATAGCGCCTGGCGGCCGGTGCCCGCCTGGGCGACGACGTCGATGTCCGGCTCCAGGCCCAGCAGCGTGGCCAGCGCCCCGCGGACGAGGGCCTGGTCGTCGGCGATGAGGACGCGGATCGGGGTGCTCACAGGGCGACCTCCAGGACGGTGCCCGGACGCTCGGCGGTGCCGCCCGGTGCGGGGCTGGTCAGTGTCAGGGCGCCGCCGGTGGCCTCGACGCGCTCGCGCAGGCCGGTCAGCCCGTTGCCGGGAGGTCGCCCGGCGGTGCCGGCGCCGTCGTCCTCCACGCGCACCCGTCCCGGGGCGAGCGCGACGCTCACGCGGGCGGCGCCGGCGTGGCGCAGCACGTTCGTCGTCGCCTCCCGCAGGGCCCAGGCGAGCAGCTCGCGCTGGGGCAGGGGGACGTCGGCGGCCCGCCCCGAGAAGACCGCGGCGACGTCGGCGGCGGCGAAGGCGGCGCGGGAGGCCTCCATCTGGCCGGCCAGGTCGGGCGCCCGCAGGCGGGTGACGGTGGCGCGCACGTCCGCCAGGGCGGCGCGGGAGAGCTCGACGATCTCGGCCATCTCGCGCTCGGCCGCCTCGGGGCTGCGGCGCACGAGCCGGTGGGCGACCTCCGCCTTGAGGGTCAGGACGGTCAGGGAGTGCCCGAGCAGGTCGTGGACGTCGCGGCCGATCTCCTCGCGCTCCGCAGCGGCGGCGAGCTCGCGCTCCTTGACCTGACGGCGCTCCTGGACATCGGCCCCGATGCGGCCGAGCGCAATAGCGACGGAGGAGAAGGAGCAGCCGGCGGCCATCCCCGCGATGTTCGCCCTCGGGGCGAGGAGGAGGAAGAAGAGGGCGGTCAGGACGCACAGGCACCCGGAGACGGTCAGGCCCACGCGCAGCGTCGTCGCGTACATGATGATCGCGCAGAAGTAGGGCAGGTAGAAGACCGTGTACCACCAGTCCAGACCCGGGCCGGAGACGGCGGCGGCGCCGGCCAGCAGGGCGAGCCTGCCGGCGACGGGGCGCAGCTGCCCGACGGCGCCCGCCCCCGCCGGGAGGGCGAGCCAGGTCGGCATGGTGGAGACGGCCCAGCTGTAGAGGCAGGCGAACCCGACGATCCCGGCGACGCCCAGCGTCTTGAGGGGCACCGGCATGTCGGCGGTGAGGACGAAGAAGAGGGGGACGAGAAGGAGGAGGGTCCAGACGGAGTTCGGCTCGATCCGCCGGTACCAGGGGCGGGTCGCGGCCGCATCTGCTGCGTTCGACGCGGCCGCAGCCCGGGTGCTGCCTGCGCTCACGTGGCACTCACCGGCAGTCGCTGCGGGGCCGGCGGTCAGCGGCGCGTCGTTCGGCGCCGCGCGGCCAGGCAGGCCACGACGAAGATGAGGGTCCACACGGCGATGTTAGCGACCGGCACCCACAGGGCCTCGCGGACGTCGCCGGCCGTGGTGTAGACGATGTCCTTCTGGAGCGCACGGGTCGCCAGGGCGCCGGTGCCGTACATGGGGGTGAAGCGGCCGAAGTCGAACAGGCTTCCGCTCAGCGGCATGAACAGGTTGCCGAGGAAGGCGTAGATGCTGATCGAGGCGCCCGCGATGCCGACCGCCGCCTGCGCCGGGACCCACAGCCCCACGGCCAGGCCGTAGCAGGCGAAGGGGACGGCGGCCAGCAGGGTGAGCAGGTAGCCGGCGGCCCACACCCAGGGCGCGTCCATCCTCGCGCCCGTGAAGATGCCGGCGATGAAGATGACCGTGACCGGGAAGACCGAGACGATGAGGGCGGTGAGCAGCTTGGTGGTGATGTAGATGCGCAGGCCGCCCGCCGTGAGCGCCATCTGGCGGCCCCACCCGCCCGCGTTCTCAACGGCGGCGCCGGCGGCCGTGCAGGTCGCGGCGATGGCCACCGAGAAGACCGACATGTTGATCATGATCGAGGCGGCGACATTGCCGCGCCCGGCGCCGAGGGAGGAGTAGTCCTGCAGGGCGCCCCAGAACAGGTACATGCCCAGCGGCATGATGAGGGTGAAGAAGAGCATGTCCGGGCGGGCCAGGGTGGTGAGCGTGTCGATGCGCGTGTAGGTCCACGGGCGCGGACGACGGGCGGGCGCGGCGGCACTGCCGGCACTGCCGCCGCTGCGGGCGGGGGAGGTGATGGCGGTTGTGGTGGTCATGGCTGGTTCCTTGTGCTGGTGAGGGGTGAGCAGTTGGGTGGGAGTGGGCCGGTGGACGGCGCGGGCGGGGCCGGGCGACCCGCTTCCGCGGAGCACGCCGGGAGCCGGCGGGCTCAGGCCGCGGGCGCAGCGGGGGCGCCAGGGGCGCCGTCGTGCTCTTCCCCGACGAGCTCGGCGAAGATCTCCTCCAGGCTGAGCGCGGTGATGCCCAGGTGGCCGGCCGGGGTGGCGGTCAGCAGGAGGCGGGCGACGTCGTCCGGGGCGCTGGTGCGCAGCTCCAGGTGCGGGCCGCGGACCTGGACCCCCAGCAGGGAGCCGGACACGGGGGCGAGGGCCGCGCGCAACTCCGCCTCCCCGCTCAGGCCCGGCCAGGTCGCGGTCACCGTGGTGCCCTCCCCCAGGGCGCGCACCTCGTCCACCGATCCCTCGGCGACGAGGCGGCCGCGGTCGATAATGATGATGCGGTCGGCGAAGTCGGCGGCCTCCTGCAGGTAGTGGGTGGCGAAGAGGATCGCCCGGCCCTGCTCCGTCTCCCGGCGCATCATGTCCCAGAAGGCGGCGCGGGCGGTGGGATCCATGCCGGTGGTGGGCTCGTCGAGGACCAGCAGCTCGGGCTGGGCCAGGAGGGCCAGCGCCAGGCGGACGCGCTGGATCTCGCCGCCGGAGCACCGGGAGACCTTCCTGCGCAGCAGACCGCCCAGGCCGGTGCGGGCGATCACCGACTCGACGTCGGGAGCGCGCAGCTGGAGGGAGGCGACGATGTCGAGGGTCTGGCGCACCGTGAAGGAGGGGATGAGCCCGCCGGCCTGGAGGACCGCACCCACGCGCCCGGCCCGCACCGCCTCGCGCGGCGCGACCCCCAGGACGGCGGCGGTGCCGGCGTCGGGGCGGGTGAAGCCGAGGACGACGTCGAGGGTGGTGGACTTGCCGGCGCCGTTGGGGCCCAGGAAGGCGACGACCTCACCGGGCGCGACCGTCAGGTCGAGGGAGTCGACGGCGACGACGGGGCCGAAGGTCTTGCGCAGGCCGCGCACGCGCACGGCGGGAGCGGCCGGGGCCGCGCCGACCGGACTGGCGGCGGGGCGCGTCAGTGTGGGGGAGGGTGTGCTGCTCATGACCCGACCCTCGCCCCGGCAGGCCCGACGCGGTACTGAGCCCTGTCACCGGCTCGACGTGACAGATGTCATACACGTCATGCGCGCCCTTCCGGCGCCCGTCCCCGGATGCGGACGCCCGGCGCGGCCGGGGGAGTCGTCCGGTAGCGTCGCGCGCGACCCGTTCCCGACCGACGGAGACCCACGTGCCCATCGCGCTGCCCGCCCTGACGGGAACCGACCTGACGCAGGACCTGTCCGCCTTCGAGGGCCTCGTCTCCGGGAAGGTCCTCATCTGGATCCTGCTCGGCACCGGCCTGTACCTGACGATCCGCACGCGCGGCGTCCAGATGCGCCTGTTCTCCCGGGCGGTTCACCTCGTGGCGCGCTCGCGCCACCAGCGCGGCAGCCTGTCGAGCTTCCAGGCCTTCGTCATCGGGCTGGGCGGGCGCGTGGGCACCGGCAACATCGCCGGGGTCGCGCTCGCGGTCACGCTCGGCGGCCCCGGCGCCCTGTTCTGGATGTGGGTGGTGGCCCTGCTCGGCATGGCGACCTCCTTCGCGGAGTCGACGCTGGCCCAGGTCTTCAAGGTCCGCGGCTCCGACGGCATCTTCCGCGGCGGCCCCGCCTACTACATGCAGCGCGGCCTGGGCCTGCGGGGCGGGCGCCGCCTGAGCCGGCTCGGCCGGGGCATGGGCGTCGTCTTCGCCGCCATGCTCGTCTTCTCCTACGGCCTCATCTTCCCCATGGTGCAGTCCAACACCATCGCCCTGACCCTCCAGGAGGGCCACGGCATCGGGACGGTCGTGACGGCGGTCGCGCTCATGGCGATCACCGCCCCGATCCTGCTCGCCGGCATGCGCGTGGTCGCCCGCGTCACCGAGTGGCTCGTGCCGCTCATGGCGGTCGCCTACCTCGGGGTTGTCCTCGTGGTCATCGTCGTCTCGGCCCCGCGGGTGCCCGGGGTGCTCGTCGATATCGTCGCCGGCGCCCTCCACCTCAGGGCGGGCCTGGCGGGCACCGCTGGCGGCTTCTTCGCGACCTTCCTCAACGGCACCAAGCGCGGCCTGTTCTCCAACGAGGCCGGCCAGGGCTCCTCGCCCAACGGGGCCGCCACCGCTGACGTCGCCCACCCCGTCACCCAGGGGCTCATCCAGGCCCTCGGCGTCTTCATCGACACGATCGTCATCTGCACGGCCACGGGGCTGACCGTGCTGCTCGCCTCGCCGCAGGTCTACACCCCCGGCGTGGAGCCCGAGTGGGCCGAGACCACGCTGGTCCAGCACGCGCTGGCCGACGCCCTGCCGGGAGGCTGGGTCGTCGGCTTCATGAGCTTCGTCGTCTTCACCTTCGCCTACTCCAGCGTGCTGGGCTACTCCGCCTTCGCCGAGATCAACGTCTCCTACCTCGGCGGGGGACGGGCGGCGGGCGTGACCCTGCGCCTGGCCATGACGGCGGCCACCGGCCTGGGCGCCGTCGTCGCCCTGGAGCTGGCGTGGGTCATGGCCGACATCGCCCTGGCGCTCATGACGATCCTCAATCTCGTCGCCGTCCTGTGGCTGAGCCGCTGGGCCTTCGCCGTCCTGCGCGACTACGACGGGCAGCGGGCCCGCGGCGTCGCGGAGCCGGCCTTCGTGGCCCCGGACAACCCGCTGCTGCCGGACGAGCTGCCCGGGGACGTGTGGACGGCCGAGCGTGCGGCCGCCCGCGTGGCCAGCCTCGACGAGGCGTGAGCCGAGAGGGCCGGGGAGCTCCTCCGGCCGGTTCAGCCGGCGGGCGTGCAGCCCACGACGCTGCCGTCCTTGACCGCGATGAGGAGATCGGCGCGTGCGACGGTGACGTGGTCCTGTAGCCCGTACCTTCGGGGGACAAGGCCTCCCCGGTCGCGATCGATAATGCGCACATGGCCGCTGCGGCTGTGGTTCAGGATCAGGTACCGCTCACTCACCGTGGCGGTGAATCCTTGCTTGTACATGGGCGAGGATTTTGTGCCGTAGTCCGCGTCAGTCACCGTGCGCCCATTGAGAGTGCAGGTGCCTTCCCGGGACCGACAGCTGAGAGCGATGGAGGCCCAGGATATGTCCCCCGAAGTGAATGCCTTCTTGTACTGGTCAAGGGTGGGAACTCCCGAGTCCGTCAGAAGCAGCGCGGAGGTGCTCTGGGAAGCGGTGTAGGTCTCCTGCTCGGTTCCGTCGGGAGCCAGGGCAGTGACCGACTTCTCATCGTCCTTGAGCAGGATCCATCCGTCCGCGGCGGGAAAGAGACTTATGACCTTCCCCGCCTCCTTCTGGGGGCGGGTCGCCTTGATGGTCCCGTCCGCCAGCGACACGAAGGACACCGCCCCTCTCTCCTTGGACGAGTCCGAGTCCCCGGTCATCGCCAGGGCGTAGCCGGTGTGAGTGTCCCCGGTAATAGCAGAGTCGAGAAACCCGGGATGGACGGTTCCGGGGAAGGCGACAGGTCCCCAGCGCTGGGTGAGGGTCTTGTCTGCGAGGTCCCAGCCGGTGCAGGTGGGAGAAGGCCTGCTCGTACACGTGATGATGAAATCGTCCGTGACCAGAACCGGCTCGGAGGAGCCCCAGGGCGCGTCCGTGGCCTCACCGGTGGCCGGGTCGATGAGGCTTCTGGAGGAGACGAGGACCGTGGGGGTCATGGCCTTGGGCCGTCCCCTGGGGGTGATCGACCACAGCTCCTGGGGCCGGCCGTCGGCAAGACTGTATCCGCGCAGCTGTTGCTTCGCCCCGGCGGCTCGGTCGTGGACCACGAGGTGGTCGCCGCTGACGTAGGTGCGGATGTCGGCATCGTCGTCGAGCTCGAGGTCAATGCTCCACGCCTGCTTCCACGAGTCGTCGGCGGTATTCGACGATGTGGGCGTCGTGGCGCGGGAGGAGGCCGAGAACCGCGGTGCGGAGGTGGCCCTTGTCGGCCGTGCTCTCCGGGCCGCGTTCCTCTCGCCGTCGTTGTCGAGAGAGCCGACCAGGACGAGGCCGACGACAATGAGGGCGACCGAGGCGGTGAGGATCGCAGGTCCCCAGTCGAAGTCTCGGGGCTTCCCCCTGGCATGGTCCGGGCGCTGCGGGGGCTTGCGGGCCGGCGGCTCGGAGGGGGCGGGCCTGCTTGTCGGGCGCTGCTGGGGCTTGCGGGCCGGCGATGGTTCCGCGGGGGCGGGCCTGCGCGTCGGGCGGCGCAACGGCTCGGGGGCCGGTACTGGTTCGACGAGGGGCGGCTCGCTTGTGGGCGTTGTCCGGCTCGGATGGGGCATTGCCCGGCCCGGGCGGCGGAAGAGGGAGGAGCCGGAGCCGTGCGCCGACCGGGGCGGACGGATGGATGTCGGCGCGCCGGGGGGACGGATGCCGAAGAAGGGACGTTTCATACGCATAAGCATGACCTACGCGTCTTGCGGCTCGCCAGTGCCCGGTCGGAATGCCCGGGTCGTCCTCTTCAGATGATCGGTTCCAACGGGGCGTGGGCCGGGCCAGGTGGGAGGCGCGCACATGGGCGCGCCTCCCCGTCCCCGCGGCCCCCTCTCTCGTCGAGATCGGTCGGAAGTGAACCGATCTCGGCGAAGGGGGCTGCAGGGGCTGCGCGGGCCGTGCCGGGGGGCGCCGGCCCCGCTCGCCGTCCACGGAATCGATCATCTACGCCGACGTCGGGTCGTCTCCGCGCAGCCGGTTGAAGACAGCCGGCTCACTCGGGGGGCGTGTAGGCGACGAGGCTGCCGTCCTCGACCGCGATAAGCAGGTCCGCCCGCACGACCTTGACGCGGGTGCGGGACCCGTACAGCGCGTCCCCCTGGGGGACGACGCCTCCCCGGTCACGATCGATAATGCGCACCTTGCCTCCGAAGTCGTGGCTCAGGACAAGGTAGCGCTCATTCGCCGTCGCAGTGAAGTCGAACTCGTACATGAGCGAGGACCGCGTAGCGTCATCCGCGCCGGTGAGCGGCTGTCCGTTGAGCGTGCAGGAGCGACTGTGGCAGCTGAAGGCTATCGAGGCCCAGGAGGTCCCTCCCAAGGTGAAAGTACTTTTGTACTGCTCGACGGTGGGCAGCCCGGAGTCGGAGTCTGTCAGCAGCAGTGTCAGCATGTTCTGGACAGAACCATAGGTCTCTATCTCGGTGCCGTCCGGCTCCAGGGCGGTGACCGACCGGGGAGCGGCGCCGAGCTGGAGCCATCCGTCCGCGGCAGGAACAAAATGCAGGTACTCGCCGCCCTCCTCGTCCGGCCGGGTCTGAATGCTCCCGTCTGCCAGTGACACGAAAGCCACGGATTCCTCGGACGAGAATGAGCCATGGACCTCTGCCAGGGCGTAGCCGGTGTGGGTGTCCCCGGTGACGGCAGTCCTGTTGAAACGGGGACGGGCGGTTCCGGGGAAGGCGACCGGTCCCCAGCGCTGGATGAGGGCTCCGCCGTCGAGGTCCCAGCCGGTGCAGGCAGGGGAGGGCCTTGTCGCGCAGGTGATGATGAGGTCATCCGTGACCAGGGATGCGTAGGACGACGCACCCCAAGGGGCATCCGTGGTCTCGCCGGTGGCGGGATCAATGAGCTGACCGCCCAGAACGAGGACCGAGGAGGTCAGCGCTGTCGGCTGGCCCGCGGATGTTGTCGACCACAGCTCCTGGGGTCGGCCGCCGGCGAGGCTGTATCCGCGCAGCCGTGCGTTCGCCCGCTCCCCGGGAACCCAGTCATAGACCACGACGTAGTCGCTGTTGGCGTAGATCTCGACCTGGGCGTCAGCGCCCAGGTCGAGATTGGTGCTCCATGCCTGCTTCCACGAGTCTCTCGGGCCGACAGAGGGTGCGGGGGACGCGGTGGAGGCGGATGCGGAGGGCTGAGGAGCGGCGGCCCCCGTCGACCGCGTGTCTCCCGCTGCGTTCTGCTCACTGTCTCTTCGGAGACGTGCGAGTGCGCCGACCGCGACGAGCACGACGACGAGGGCGACGGTGGTGGCGATGAGGAACGCAGATCTCCGAGTGAGGCTCCCGAGCCACGTCTCCACGCGGTTCGGGCGCCGCGGCGGTTCGGACGGGTCGGGCGTGCCTGTGCGCGCCACCCTGCCCGGGCGGTGGAACGGGGATGAGCCGGAGACGCCGCTCGCCGGCCGGGGCGGGCGGACAGAGGACGATGCGCCGGGGGGACGGATGCCGAAAGAGGGGCGTCTCACAAACAGAAGCATGATCCATTCGCCCGGCGGCTCGCCACCTTCTGCTGCAGCGTCTTTCAGCACCTTCACGTGCGCCGGACCGGTCGAGGCCTGTGGTGGATCCCGCAGGTGCGCACGGGCACTGGGAAGGGGCGCAGTGGTTGACGGTGGTGATTGTCTGGCATGATGGCGTGGTTGTGCGGCCGTGTGCGGTCCCTCTCCCGGGCGTGGTCGTGCTGGTAGGCGTGCGTCGAGGGACTGTTGCTTGACC
>NZ_JONS01000014.1 GCF_000711965.1 Actinomyces israelii DSM 43320 | reverse complement strand
CAGCCCCGGAGTGGACCCGTCCAGGTGGGTCCGGGTGCTCGTCCCTGTACGGCCGCGGGGGGATGGTAGGCCCGCGCCAGGGGCGGGGCCCGCTCGGCTCGTTACCGGCCCTGCGGGCTCGTGCGACCGGCGCCGCCCGGCTTGCGTCGAGGCGCAGACCCCGGGTCCTCACCCATGGGGCGGGTGCGGAGGCGGGCCGCGCACGGCAGAGCGGCTGCCCGGCCCCTTGAACCGATCTCGGCGGCAAGGGGAGCCGCGGGCCCCGCCCCGCCCCCTCGGCGCCCGGCCCGCCCGCCGTCGTCGGGCCCGGGGGAGCCCCCGGCGGCCCCGGGACCAGGGGATCAGCTGCCGAACCACTCGTTGACGCGCGCCACGATCGCCTTGTCGAAGGCGTCATCGCAGTGGTGGCGGGCGATCCAGGCCGAGAAAGAGCCGCCCGCGGCCTCAGGGCTCGACCGTGCCGGAGGCGACCAGCGCGACGATGAGTGCGCCCAGGGCCACGCGGTAGAGGAGGAAGCTGGTGAACTTGTTGGAGGAGACGAACCTCAGCAGCCACGCGATCGTCGCGTAGGCCACCAGGGCGGAGACGATAGTGGCGATAATGGTGGCGGTCCACCCGACGGTGGCGGTGATGTCTCCCGCTGCTGTGACCGCTTCGAGCAGGCCTGCGGCGATGAGGGCGGGGATGCCCATGAAGAAGGACAGGCGCGTGGCCGTGACGCGGTCGAAGCGCAGGAAGAGCCCGGCGGAGATCGTCGCCCCGGAGCGGGAGATGCCCGGCAGGACGGGTGCGAGCGCCTGGAAGCCGCCGATAATGAGGGCGTCCTTGACGCCGACCTTGCTCATGCCCTTGCCGAGCGAGGCGTGGGCGGCTCCGGGCGGGCCGTCGGACTGCTGGTCCGCGAGCCACATGACGGCGCTCCAGACAATGAGGGCTCCGGCGATCACCCACATGTTGCGGGCCGTGACCTCGATGAAGTCCTTGAGCAGCAGCCCGACCGCCGCGACCGGGATCGAGCCGAGGATGATGCCCCAGCCCAGTGTGTAGTCGGGGTCGCTGCGCGCCTCCTTGGACCTCAGGCCCTTGAACCAGGCGGTCACGATGCGCACGATGTCGCCCCAGAAGTAGACGACGGCGGCCAGGATCGCCCCGATCTGGATGACGGCGGTGAAGGCGGTCATGCCCTTGCCCTCGATGTCGTAGTGGAGGAGCTTCTCGACGATATTGAGGTGGCCCGTCGAGGAGACGGGCAGGAACTCGGTGATGCCCTCGACGATGCCGAGGATGACGGCGTGCAGCCAGTTCATGGGTCTCCCAGGATGAGGGCGGACGGGGTCGCCCGAAGGCTATCGCGCCGTGACGCGACGATGGCGGGTCTGCGGCGTTGGCCTTGGTCTCACTCGGCGGGTCGGGGCGGCGGCGCTCCGGAGGCCCGACGATGGCGCCCCGCGGGCCCTGACCGGCGCGCGGGCCCGGCCTCAGTCGGTCTCCTCGGCCAGGCGCGCCAGGACGGCGTCGTGCAGCAGGCTGTTGGTGGCCACGGCGTCGCCGCCCCACGGGCCCGGCTCCCCCGCCAGCGAGGTGAAGCGCCCGCCCGCCTCGGTGACGATCGGGACGAGCGCGGCCATGTCGTAGACCTCGAGCTCGGGCTCGGCCGCCAGGTCGACCGCACCGGAGGCCAGCAGCATGTAGGACCAGAAGTCGCCGTAGGCGCGCGTGCGCCAGCAGCTCTGCATGAGCGAGAGCATGCCGCGCAGCCGCCTGCGCTCCGCCCAGCCGGACAGGGAGGAGTAGGACATGGATGCGTCCTGAAGGGCCGTCACGCTGGACACGTGCAGCCGGCGGGCCAGCGCCAGCGACCGCCCGCTCCAGGCGCCGCCTCCCCTGACCGCCCACCAGCGCTTGTCCAGCGCCGGCGCGGAGGCCAGGCCGACGACGACCTCGCCGTCCTCCACAAGGCTGATGAGAGTGGCCCACACGGGCACCCCGCGCACGAAGCTCTTCGTCCCGTCGATCGGGTCGATGACCCACTGCCGCGGCGAGCGGCCCGTCACCCCGAGCTCCTCGCCGAGCACCGAGTCGCGGGTGCGGGCCCGCGACAGGTAGTCGCGGATGAGGCGCTCGGCCTCCCGGTCGGCGGCGGTGACCGGGGTGAGGTCCGGCTTGGTCTCGACCTCGAAGTCCTGGTTGTCGAAGTGCGCCCGAGTCAGGGGATCGACCTGGTCGGCGATCGTGTGGGCCAGGTGCAGGTCGTCTCGCCAGCGGCGCTCACCGGCCGGGGGAGGGGAGGCGGTCTCGATCATGGCACCACGGTAGCGGGGCGGGCCCCGCGCGCCCCGGCCGACAGGCTCCGCGTGCCGGGCGCAGCCTGAGTCCTGGACAACTCGATTCCGGTCGAGCCACGACAGGCTCCGCGTGCTGGGCGCAGCCCGGTGACATCGGCTCGGGAGCACTGGCGCCGTGCGCTGGCGGCTCCTGGGCGGGGCCCGACGACGGCGGGGCCGTGCGAACCGCTTGGCTCCTGTTGCGGAAGCTGTTTGAGCAAGTCGTTTGAGCCGGTGGTCGGTGCCGTCGGTGTGCGGTGGCAGTGCAGGAGGAGGGCGTTGCACATGGGAGAGGAGGGCCTTGCCGGTGCGGATGCCGGTTCTTCGCATCATTCTGCGATTTCCGCATGTCCGTCAAAATGAGCTGACGCGCTCCCATGTGCCTACAGGGGGGTCTGCGCACATGGGAGCGCGTCAGTCAATCTTGGCGATCCGAGAAGAACGTTGGAATTCCAACGAAAGTCGGCGTCCATCTCGTCGGGTCGCCTCTCTCCCATGTGCAACTTGCCTCCGCACCCGTCCCGACCCGCACCCAGGGCGGCGGGTCCCCGCCCGGCCGCACCCGGACACGGGCCGGACGGCATGCGCGGTCGTCCGCAGCATCACCCACCCCGGGTGCGCAGTCATGACTGTCTCCCGATTCTCCTGACGGGTGCGGGCCTCGCCGGGACTACCGACTCAGGAGCTGGGCCAGGAAGGAGTTGATCTCGTCGAAGAGGGTGAGATCGATGCGGTGGTAGAGGTCCACGTGACCGGCGCCGGGTGCCGCGACGAGGCGCTTGGTGGTCGTCGGCTTCTCGTGGATCGCCTTGGACAGCGAGCGGGAAGTGGCCTGCTCGCCCACCACTGTGAGCACCGGCGTCTCGATCTGTTCGGGATGCGTCAGTTCGGCGAAGTTCATGAAGGACGGGTCCGAGGCGGCGGCGAGCCGTGTAGTGGGGCTGTGGCGGTGCCCCGCCTCGCGCCAGCAGAGGGCCCCGAACTCGCCCATCGGGTTGTCGTCGCTGAGGGTCATGGGTAGCCCATGGCCGCCATCGCCGGGGACGGCGAGCCGAGGTCCAGGTAGTGCTGCTCGGCCAGGTCCCGCCAGGGCGGCCCTGCGCGCCTGCGCATCGGGGTGCGGCGGCAGATAACTGGCGGAGATGTCGATCACGCAGACGTTGATAAGCGCCTTGATGCGCAGGTCCACCTGGGCGGCCGTCAGGGCAAAGGCGCCCGAGGCGCACACGCCCACGACACCGATCCGCTCGTGGTCTACGAGAGGGCGGGCGCTCAGGTAGTCGGTGCCGGCGTGGAAGTCCTCGACGAAGATGTCGGTGGAGGACGCGTGCCGCGAGCTCCCGCCGGATTAGCCGTTGTAGGAGGGGTCGAGGGCGAGCATGCGCTCGCGGTGAACCGCCTTTTGGGGATCGTGATAACGCCGGTGCGCACCTGGAAGGCCAGGGGCACCTGGGCCGGCGTGGCCTCGTGGTCCTGGGCGATCCGCGCGAGCACAGGGTGGGTGAGGAGCCGTCCCCGGCCCCCAGCGGGTTCCAGGCCTCGATCCTGATGTCGTGAGAAGCCAGGAGGCGGACCAGGCGGCGCTGCTGGTACAAGGACGTGCGTCTCCACCTGGTCCACCACCGGCAGGATCTCGGCCGTCCGCACGATCTCCTCCACCTGGCGGCCGTAGAAGTTGGACAGGCCGATCGACCGCAGCAGGCCCGCCGAGCAGGCCTCCTCCAGCGCCCGCCAGGTCCGGGCGTCGTCGCCGTGCGGCCAGTGGATGAGCACGAGATCGATCCAGTCCAGGCCCAGGGTTCTCAGGGAGCTCTCGATGGCGCGCCTGCCCGCCCGGTACCCGGAGGTCGCGAGCTTGGTGGTGACGAACAGGTCCTCGTGGGCCACGCCGTCGGCCATCGCCCCGCGCACGGCCCGGCCCACACCCTCCTCGTTGCAGTAGTACTGGGCGGTGTCGATGAGGCAGTACCCCACCTCGACAGCCTCGCGCACGCAGCGCTCGGTCTCGCGCGGCGGCGTCCGGTGCACGCCCAGGCCGAGGACCGGACGCCGTTACTGAGGGTTGTGCTCTCCGCGCTGCTCCCATACTGCTCCCCTCCGCCGCGCTCTCAAAGCCTGTGACGACCCCGGGGCCGCTTGCGTCTGCCCAGGGTCCGGCGTCGGAGCACCGTCCGGCCGGGGAGCAGCCCTGCCCGGAGCAGTCCTCCCCGCCACCGCACGTGGCACAGGAGGAGGCCGACGGCGAGGAGGACGGCGCTCTCGCCCACCACGACGCGGATGCCTCGGGCGGGGCCTGGGCTCAGTTCCACGGGGCGTGCTCTCCGTCGGGGGAACCGAACCAGATGATGATGACGATGCCGAGGAGCACTCCGATCCAGGACAGAGACTCGCGCAAGAGCCCGGCGGCGAGGAGTGCCAACCCGCTCCACGCGAGGTAGGCGCGAGCACTCTCGAGAGTCTCCGGCCCTGTGCCCGTTGCAGAGGATGCCGTCGCGAGTAGGAGGCCGATCGCGCTGAGGACTGTGAGATGGAGCCACCTGGCCTTCTGCAGGACGCCGGTGTCCCCCTCGTCTGTGGCGGCGAGCGGGGAGGCGAACGAGCTGATGACAGTTGTCGCGATGAAGGCGCTCAGGACGTAGTGGTAGAGGATGATGACGGGATTCACCCCTATCGTCAGGGTGAACAGATTATGGCTGGAATTAAACGAGATGGCGTTCTGGGGCGGCTGCTGGGGGACTCCTAGCTGGTGCTTGCGGGGATATCGCATGAGGGTTGTCTCGTGCGGGTCGATATGACGGGGGGGGGCGGGATGTCCTCGTCAGATGGGGGAGGCGTTCGGGCGCCCTGCAGGCTTGTGGTGTGCCGGCGGGGCCGGGGTGCCCGGGGGTCGGGCTACCACGAGCCGGCGGGCTGGGTGTCGGCGGCTACCACCAGACGACGCGGACTGGTCCTTTTCATCAGGACTGAGCCCGGTGCCTCGGACGGAACCCTGCGGGTACCGGCGCGCCCCTGCGGCCCTGCGGCCGCGGGGGCGCGGGCGCGTGGACCGCGAGGCGGTGCGCACCCGCCCGTGCGCTCGGGGCCCGCCAGGCCGCGGCCCCGCCGAGAGGTCCCGGCGCCACCGCCCGGGCCGCCGGGCCCGGAGTCTCGTGATCCTGACCTGGTCCGGGCGCGGGCTCCCGCCGCCGACAGGCCCGCGATGAAGTGGGTGGGCGGCATCCACCTGTACCAGAACCCGGGGAGGGGCCCGATCTGCCTGGCGACCGTTGCCGGGCTGCTGTACCAGGAAGGTGGTCGGGTACGCCACTGGGGCGACCACACGCGGCACCGGCCCCTGGTGTGCGAGGCGATCGACATGGCGGCCCGCAGGCGCCCGACGAGGAGGGACAAGACGATCTTCCACCCCGCCCCGGGCCGCGGCACCCCGGCACGCCTCCGCCCGGCTCGCCAGGCACCTGAAAGACTACGGCACTCGCCCTTCGGTGGGCAGGACCGGGGCATGCTGGACGGGCGCCCGGGCAGAAGCCGGCGGGCGCGACCCCCAAGGAACGACAGAGCCCACACCAATGGTGCACCCCACCAGACGCAAGACCACCAACGACACTGCCTCCCGGACCGAGCCCGGTACACAAGCCAGACACGTCTCCACACCGGCGCCCGGGTACCAGACACAGGGCGAGACCGAGTACGAGCCGGCAAGCAGTAACAAAGCCACCTGACCAGCACAACCAACCACAGCCCAAGACACACCCAGCAGCCCACCGGTCGTTCCTCGGGGCACTGGGCCTGACGACCAAGAAAACGGAGGATCTACCCCATCGGGGGAGACCAGGACGCCGAGCAGACCCGCCCTCATGACGGGTCGCTCGGCGCGAGACCGATAAGGGACAAGAGGACCGCGGCCGTCCTGGACAACGCCGGGCTCCACCACGCCCAGGGCCCTGACCAACCTCTATGCCACCGGCCAGGAGCCAAGGCGAATCACACCCATCCACACGCCCCCCTGCGCCCCCGACCCCGGGTCCCACCAAGCACGCACGTGACACCGCCAAAACCAGCACCGCCCACACCACCAACCGCGCCCCCGACCACGACCTCGAGCACACCCCAGTCACACCGCCACACACCGACCTCGTTCAGCTCCAGCCAGAGCTGACTGCGCGGATGAAGTCGATGCTGTCCGTCCGAGCCTCCGCCTAGTGGCAGCCTCCGCCTAGTGGCGGAACCTGTTCGCGACGATCTGCATGGGGGCGGGTCCAAGGACGGTCTGGCCGTGAGCGGCATCTCCACTTCGAGAAGGGCTATGTCGATGCGGTGTCGATCCAGGATGCGCAGTGCTTGTGCTCCGTCCTCCGCGGTGGCGGCTATGGCTATGCCCGCATGCTGGTCGAGCACGCGCGCGTACCGTCGTCGGGCCGCGGACCCGAGTTTTGAGACGCATGTCTTTCTGGCCGAGGGCCCTGTAGACTCACGCGCATGAAACCCCTCTACTGGTTCCTTGCCGCCCTTGTCCTGTTCGCTGCCGGGGCGGGGCTCATCAGCGTCCAGCACCTCGGCCCTGCACCAGACGTCACGTGCCTGGAGGAGGGGCAGCCGTCCTCGGGCTTCTCCGTCGAGGTCAACGGCGAAGAGTGCCGGCTCAACAACGAGGACTTCGAAGCGGTGTGGGACTACGAGAACAACTCGGCGCGCCCAGTGCGCCTCGCGGGCCTCGGGCTCGTCGTGGTCAGCATCGGCTTCGTGGTGACCGGCACCGTCTCCGCCGTCCGCCGCCGGAGCCGCAGGAGGAGGGCGGAGCGCCTCGCCGCCGTCGGCTGATGACGGCGCGGCCCGTACCGGGGCGGGATTATTCGGAGGATCCGCAGCCCCGCGTCTGAGCCGCGCGGGCGCGGCCGACGACCACTGGCCGCAGCCCGACCGTCGAGAGGTCGTGGGCCGCGGCCAGTGGTGTGAATCGCGGTCAGGGGTAGACCGTGTCGGACGGCGTCAGACCTCCAGCAGCACCTTGATGGCGCGGCGCTCGTCCATCGCCGCATACCCCTCGGCCGCCCTCTCCAGCGGCAGGCGCATGGTGAAGACCCGCCCGGGGTTGATCTCGCGCTTGAGGATGCGGTCGATGAGGTCCGGCAGGAAGCGGCGCACCGGTGCGGGCCCGCCCAGCATGTTGACCTCGGCGAAGAAGAGCTGCTGCCCGTCGAGGCTCACGCCGTGGGCCACGCCGACGTATCCGACGTGCCCGCCGGGCCGGCACGAGGCGATGGCCTGGTTCATGGACAGCTGGTTGCCGACAGCCTCGACCACGCCGTGGGCCCCGTAGCCGCCGGTGAGCTCCTTGACCTTCGCGGCG
The DNA here is from genome assembly GCF_000711965.1 of Actinomyces israelii DSM 43320. GTDB lineage: Bacteria > Actinomycetota > Actinomycetes > Actinomycetales > Actinomycetaceae > Actinomyces > Actinomyces israelii. The sequence continues at coordinate 97,743 of NZ_JONS01000014.1, read as the reverse complement.
CCCTCCTCGCCGCGCTCGGCGATGACGACGTCGGCGCCGAACTCGCGGGCGAGCGCCGCCCGGTCCTCGTGGCGGGAGAAGGCGATGACCCTCTCGGCCCCCAGGGCCTTGGCGGCCAGGACGGCCGACAGGCCCACCGCGCCGTCGCCGACGACGGCGATCGTCTTGCCGGGGCCGGCCTGGGCGGCCACGGCCCCGAACCAGCCGGTGCCCAGCACGTCGGAGGCCGCCAGCAGGGAGGCGACGACGTCGGGGTCCTCCGGCTTGCCGCCGGGCACCGCCACGAGGGTGCCGTCGGCCAGGGGCACGCGCGTGTACTGGGCCTGCGTGTCGCCCATGAAGCCGCCATTGGCACAGCGGGACTGGAAGCCGGACTCACAGATCTCGCAGGTGTTGTCCGAGGTGCAGAAGGAGCCGACGACGAAGTCGCCGACCTTGACGTTCTTCACCTTCTCGCCCACCTCGACGACGGTGCCCACGTACTCGTGCCCCATGGGGCGGGGCTCGGTGACCGGGGCGATTCCGCGGAAGGGCCACAGGTCGGAGCCGCAGACGCAGGCGGCCTCGACCTTCAGGACCGCGTCGGTGGGCTCGACGACGCGCGGGACCTCGCGGTCGTCCACGCGCACGTCTCCGGGGGCGTGCATGACGACGCCGCGCATCGTGGTGGGCAGGTCAGGGGTTGTGGTGCTCATGAGATCCTCCGTTACTGGCGCCCGGTGGTGCTCGGGCGCCGTCGTTTCGAGCCTACGGGCCGCCCGCGTCCTGTCCCAGGCACTCCCAGGGCCACCCCTATCGCTGTCAGCCGAAGCGTCTTGCCGCCTCTGCGCGGCCGGGTCGGGGCGGCCCGTGGGGCTTCGTGAGGTGAGGTAGTGTCCGCGGTGCTCGCAGTACTGCAGCACGCATTGCTGCCCGGAGGAGAGGACCGCATGCCCGGCACCGTTCATGACCTTGAGGCCGCCCCCGGCGAGGAGCAGGAGGTCACCAAGCTCGAGCTCTTCTTCGACCTCATCTACGTCTTCGCCATCTCCCAGCTCTCCGAGCACCTCCTGGAGAACCTCACCTGGCGCGGCGCCCTGGAGACCCTGGTGATGTCCCTGACGGTCTTCGGGGTGTGGGCCACCACGACCTACGAGTCCACGATGGTGCTGGCCAGGCGGCGCACGGCGCGCTACCTCCTGCTGGGCGTCATGGTGCTCGGCCTGATTATGAACGCCTCCATCACCGGGGCCTTCGAGCACTCGCCCTGGATGTTCGCGGCCCCGCTGCTGGCCATCCAGATCGGCAGGCCGCTGCTGACCCGGAGAGTGGACGTCCTGCCTGCCATGCGCCTGCACCGCATCAACATGGTGGTATGGGCACTGGTTTCGGCCGTGCCCTGGGTGGTGGGCGCCCTGGCCGACGAGCACAGCCGCCTTCCCTGGTGGGCGGCGGCCGCCGCCATCGACCTGTTGGGCATGCGCCTGCGGCACCCGGTCCCGGGGTTGCCCGTGCCCGGCCGTGACGAAATCGACTTCGACCTGTCCCACCAGATCGAGCGGTGCCAGCTCTTCCTCATTATCTGCCTGGGCGAGGCCATCCTCACCACCGGCAACGCGATCATCCACGGCCTGGACGAGCCCCTGGTCGTGGCCGCCGGAGTGGCCTCCCTGCTCGTCATCATCGGCGTGTGGGGTCTCTTCTTCGGGCCGGCCAACGAGGAGCACGTCCTGGCCCCCCTGACCTCCGAGGCGCACAGTGACAGCCCGGCCTCCAGCGTCTCGCTGGCCGTCCTGGCCACCAACGGCCAGCAGGTTCTGGTCCTGGGCATGGTGGCCTTCGCCGTCGGGGCCGAGGTCGTCGTGGCCGCTCCGACCGAGCCAGCTGGCCCGGCGGCGGTCGCGGCGCTGTTCGGCGGCATCGTCACGTGTGTCACCGCCTTCTGGTACTTCCTGGTGCGCTCAACGGGCCACAGGGTGTGGATCAGTCTGGCGGTCTCCGACGCCGTTCTGATTGGTGCTGCAGCAGTGTCCGCGATTGTGGGACTGCCCGGGATTGCGGTGATGGGGCTGCTGGTGGTCGTGACGGCCTCCACCGCCTTGGGCTTCAACAGGGAGACCCGCCGACTGGCACGGTAGCGCCCCGGCAGGCCGCGCCGTCCTTGTCTCCGATGCTCTGACGGAACGTGCTCCACGCGCGCCTCACCCCCCAGTACCGCTCGTAGCGCTAGGTGCTACACTGGATACGATGATGTCCATCGGCCAGCGTGAACTGCGCAACAACAGTGGTGCGATTATGCGGGAGCTGAGCGGGGGGAAGAGTTTCATCGTGACTCGGAACCAGGTCCCGGTCGGCGAGCTGCGGCCGCTGCGTCGCAGTCGAACGGTGAACCGGGAGGTGCTCCTGGCCGCTCTCGCCGGTGCCCCAGTGGTCGATGGTCGGCAGGTGGTCGCCGATCTGGACGCCGTCATCGATCAGGATCCTGAGCCCCGTGCCTGAGTCGCACCGAATTGGCCTTCTCGATACGTCTGTCGTCATTGACCTGCCGCAGATCGACTCGGCCCTGCTTCCCGAGGAGCTTGCCATCAGCGTCGTGACACTCGCCGAGCTGAGTGCCGCTCCTGCTTACGCATCTGATCCGATGGAGCGCTCCCGTCGGCAGGCGAGACTCCAATTGGTCGAGTCCCTCATCGAGCCGATTCCTTTCGGGGTCGAGGCTGCGCGCGCCTACGGGCTGATTGCCAGTGCAGTCTTGGCTGCGGGCCGCCTTCCTCGCAGTCGTGCAGCGGATCTGATGATCGCTGCGACAGCCCTGGCGGAGGATCTTCCGCTGCTGACCAGGAATGCGGGCGATCTCAGGGGGCTTGAGGGCCTCATCGACATTCTCCCCGTCTAGCGGAACCCGAGCTGGCAGATGCTGGGTCGGTCTTTGCGCCTCGGTCATCGCCTGTGCCGCCTGTTGCCGTCACTGGAGCGGAGTAGCTGGTCGGGTGGGTGGGGCGTCGTTGCGGGGCGGAGCGTCGGGGGTGTCGTCGGGGCCTGGGCATGAGGGGGCCGGCTGGGCTGGTGGTGGAGCAGATCGTCTGAGGTGACCAGGCGCGGGCGGCCCGCACGCCGGGAGCCCTGTGGGATGCGTCAGACGGGCCGGTCACCGCTCCGCCCTCCCGCTCGTCGCGGTGGCTGTGCCGCCGCCGGCCCCAGGGCCGTCTGGGCTCCCGGTGTGCCGGCCCATGGGCCGTGCTGCGCGCCGGGGCACGATGCGCACCTCGACGGCCTTGATGGCGCACCACAGCTCCTGACCGACGGCGATGCCCATCTCGGCGACGGCGCCGGCGGTGACCACGGCGCGGACGCCCTGGCCGCCGGCCAGCCCCACGCTCACCAGGGCGCCGGCCCGCTCCACCCCGGTCACCCGGCCCGCCAGGACGTTGCGGGGCGAGCCCTCGGGGGGCTCCCGGTACAGGGCCACGGCATCCGGCGGCACCAGGGCGATGCCGGGCCCGCCCGGGCGCGGGGGCCCGCCGCGGGCGTCGGCGTCGTCCCGGGGGCGGCCGTGGACGACCTGTCCGCGTGGCAGCTCCAGGGCCGGGGCCTTGGCGTCGCCCGCCAGCTCCCCGGTCAGGACCGCCGTCCCGGTCAGCCGCGCGGCGAAGTCGGAGACCGGTGCGGCCAGGACCTGAGCCGTCGCCCCGCGCTCCACCACCCGGCCGCCCTCCAGGACGACGACGTCGTCGGCCAGCGCCGTCACGTCCAGGACGTCGTGGGTGACCACCAGGGCCGTGAGCCCCTCCTCGGCGATCCGGCGCGCGACCAGGGCGCGCATCTCCTGGCGCGCGGTGACGTCCAGGGCCGACATGGGCTCGTCGAGGACCAGCAGGCGCGGGCGCGTGGCCAGGGCCCGGGCCAGGGCCACGCGCGCCGCCTGGCCGCCGGAGAGCGCGCCGCCAGAGCGGGACGCCAGGTGCGACGCCCCGACGGCGGCCAGCTCGGAGCGGGCGCGGCTGCGGGCCTGCTGGCGGCTCGCGCCCTGGCAGCGCAGGGCGAAGACCACGTTGCTCAGGACCGACATGTGGGTGAAGACGCCGGGCTCCTGGCTGAGCAGCGCCACCTCGCGGCGGCCGGCGGGCACGAAGCCCTCCGGGCCGTCCAGGACCCGCCCTCCCAGGACTACCCGGCCCCCCTCGGCGTCCAGCAGCCCGGCCACCACCGCGCAGACCGTGGACTTGCCCGAGCCGTTGGGGCCCACGAGCGCCACGGTGCGCCCGGCCGGGACGGTCAGGTCGACGACGACGTCGCGCGCGTCCAGGCGGAAGGAGACCGCCAGCTCCCGGCCGCGCTTTCCGGGTTCGCCGCGCTCGCCGTGCCCGCCGGGCTCGTCCGGGGCGGCTGCGAAGGTGTCGTCGTCGGGGGAGGCGGCGGGCTTCCTCGGCGTCCCGGGCGCGTCCGCCTCCAGGGCCTCGTCGGCGAGGCCCCGGGTCGGACGGCGGCCGCCCGCCAGGGCGGTCCAGCGCACGTTCGTGGTTCCGATAATGAGGAATGACAGGGCGATGAGTACCACGGCCAGCGCCAGGGAGGTCGCCGTGTCGCTCTCCCGCTCCAGGTAGATGGCCAGCGGCATGGTGCGGGTGACGCCCTCCTTGGAGCCGGCGAAGGCGATGGTCGCCCCGAACTCGCCCAGGCTGCGTCCCAGGGCCAGGGCGGTGCCGCGCACCAGCGCGGGCGCCGCCAGCGGCAGGGTGATGCGCACCAGGATCCGCCACGGGCCCGCCCCCAGGGTGCGGGCGATGGTCTCGGCGCGGGTGTCGCGGCTGCGCAGCGCGGCCTCCAGGGTGACCACCAGGTAGGGCATGGAGACGAAGACCTGGGCGACGACGACGGCTGCGGTGGAGAAGGCAATGGGTATTCCCCAGGCGTCCAGGGTCTGCCCGAGCAGCCCCCGCTTGCCGAGGGTCGCCAGGAGGGCGATGCCCGCGACCACCGGCGGCATGGTCATGGGCAGCACGGCTACGACGCGGGCGGTCCGCACCCCCGGCCACTGCCTGGCCAGCAGCAGCGACAGCGGCACGCCCAGAGCCACGCTGATGGCCGTGGCGATCAGGCAGGTGCGCACCGAGAGCCACAGGGCCTTCTGTGCGGAGGGTGTGGACAGCAGCTGGGGCAGCCGCCCCCAGGCGACGCGCGTGCCCAGGCCCACCAGGGGCAGGACGATCGCGCAGGCGCCCAGGACGGCCAGGGCGGTGACGAGCACCGGCAGAGGGGCGCGAGCGGCCCGCCCACGCCGGGACGGGGCGCGGGCGGGCCGCCGGGAGGATGGCAGTCGATTCACGGGACCAGGTCTACTGCGCCTGCGCCCCGTGCCGCATGACCAGCGTCATTCGGCACGGGGCGGTGGCGTCGGACGCGGGCGGCCTCACGGCGTGGCGGTCTCGGCGTCCGGCTTGTTGCCGGCCTCATCCGGTTTGCCGGTCTCACCAGGAGATGCCGCCTCGGATGCCTTCGAGGTCTCGGCGGGCATGGAAGAGGGTGCGGTGGGGGCGGCGGTCATTGCGCCGCTGCTCGGCGCGGCGGAGGCGCCTCCGGGAGCGCCGAAGCCGTACTTGGCCAGGATCTCCTGGCCGGTCGTCCCGGTGACGGCGTCGATGAAGGCCTTAGCGCCCTCCGGGTTGGTGGGGCTGGCGGTGGCGGCGATGGGGTAGTGATTGATCACGTTGTTGGCGGGGATGTCGATCTTCTCCACCTTGTCCCCGGCGGTAGTCGCGTCGGTGACATAGACGAGACCGGCATCCGCCTCGCCGGACTCGACCTTGCCCACCACATCCTTCACCTGCTGCTCCTCGGAGACCGGGTTCAGAGTGATTCCCTTGGCATCTGCGAGCTTGTGAGCGGCCTTGCCGCAGGGGACCTCGGGGGCGCAGATGACGAGGTTGGCGCCATCCAGAGAGGAGTCCAGGCCGGTGATCCTCTTGGGATTGCCCTTGGGAACGATAAGGGTCAGGACATTGGTGGCGAACTCGGTCTGCTCGCCCACCAGACTCTTGTCGGCGGCGTCCTTCATGGTGGAGTCGTTGGCGGTGGCCAGCACGTCGGCGGCCTGCCCCTCGGCCAGGGCGGTCACCAGGTCCTGGGAACCTTTGAAGTCGAAGGTAATGGTCAGATCCGGGTTCTCCTCCTTGACCTTGTCGGCGATCTCCGGGAAGGCCTCCTTGAGCGAGGCGGCGGCCAGCACGGTGACTTCACCGCTGATCCCGGATGCGGCGCCGTCGGAGGCGCCTGCTGTCGAGTCCGTGGGGGACGAGCCTCCACAGGCAGCCAGTGAGATGGCGGACAGAAGGGCGACGGTGGCCAGGGCCGCGCGGCGGTGCATGCGCATGAGTGGGTCCTTTCATCTGGGGATCCGTACGGGAGCGAGCTCGCGTCGACCGACGATGGTTAACTTGACCTCGGAGCGCTAGTGACGCATCACTCAACTAGGATCTCATGCCGATGACCGGGATGGAAGGACATGATTTCGTTCGCCCGAAAGAAAATTGATCATCATTGTCTTTCGATTATTGCGGTACTGGTTATCCTCTGACGGGCGGAACACGGCAGCGGGACGCCCCGGTGCGCGACTGCCCCGCCGCGCACCGCTCGGCGAACCGATCTCGAGCCGGAAGCGAACCGATCTCGACGAGTGGGAGTGGAGCGGGAGCGCCGGGCGGAGCGAGCAGGGGAGCCGGGCCGGTCAGGCCCCCTGGGAGGGGGCGACGTCGTCGGCGCCCTGGTTGCCGGTGCCCTGGGTGCGCACGGGCGTCCACCCGCGGCGCGGAGCGGCAGCGGAGGTTGCGCCCTCCCGCGAGCGGTAGACGACGTAGGGCCGGGTCACGTACCCCAGCGGCGCGCTCACGACGTGGACCAGCCGGGTGAAGGGCCAGACGGCGAACAGCAGCAGGCCGGCCACAATGTGCAGCTTGAACACCGCCGGCACGTCCGCCATGAGCTCGGGCTGGGGGTTCAGCAGGAAGATCGAGCGGAACCAGGGGCTGATGGTCTCACGGTAGTCGTAGCCGCCGTGCAGGCCGCCCAGCAGCTGGGTGGACACCGTCGCCCACGCCCCCAGGCAGATCGGCACGAGCAGGAGGACGTACATGATCTTGTCGTTCGTCGTCGTCGCCAGGCGCACCGACTTGACCACGATGCGCCGGTAGAGCAGGCCGGCCAGCCCCACCAGCGTCATAATGCCCGCCAGCGTGCCGGGGATGACCGCCATGAGGTGGTAGACGTGCTCGGGGACGCCCGCCGCCTCGGTCCAGTCCTTGGGGACGCCCAGGCCCATGACGTGCCCGGCGGCCACGAACAGGATGCCGAAGTGGAACAGCGGGGAGGACCAGCGCAGGATCCGCGACTCGTTCCACTGGGAGGACCGACTCGTCCACCCGAACTGGTCGTTGCGGTAGCGCCACACCAGGCCCGCGCCCAGCAGGAGGAACGAGAGGTAGGGCAGGGCGGTCCACAGGAAGTACTGCTCGAAGGTGCTCATGATCGGGGCTCCTGGGCTGCGTGTCGGTGGGGACCGGGGTCGGCCTCGGGGGAGGGCCCGGTCCGGGTGAGCCGCTCGGGCCGCGCGGGCGTCGCGAGGAACGCCGGGCCGACGGCGGGGCCGGCCGCCGCGCCGACCGGACCGACCGGGCTGGTCGGACCGAGGAGCCTGATCGGCGTGGTGGGGAAGGGCAGTGTGTCCGTCACCCCGACGGTCTCGGTGGGCGGCCCGGCCGCCACCAGCGCCCGCACCCGGTCGGCCGTGGCGGCGTCGATCTCGGGCAGGGTCATGGAGACCGCCTCGACGATCCGGGCGTAGGGCGAGCCGGCGTCGACCAGGGCGGCGCGCAGCACCTCGATGCCCTCGCGGTGGCTGGACAGCAGCGTCTGGGCCACCTCGTCGCCGCTGCGCGCGCTCAGCTCCAGGACCACGGGCAGGTAGTCGGGCAGCTCGTCGGCAGCCATCTCGTAGCCGGCCGCCGCCAGCGCCTGCTTGAAGGCCAGCAGCGCCGCCCCGCGGTGCCGGGTGTCGCCCACCGCGTAGTAGGTCAGGTACAGGCAGCAGCGCCGGCGCCGGTCGAAGGTCTCCACGTAGTGCTCGGCCAGTGCGCGCGCCCCCCAGGAGCGGGCCGTGGCCACGAACTCCTCAATGGGGGCGGCCACCGCCGCGGGAGGGGCGTCCGGGCCGGCCAGGGCGGCGGCGACCGCCCCCAGGCGCTCCTGAAAGGCGTCCTCGGCCGGGTAGTCCAGCAGCAGGGAGGCGGCCATGTGCGCCGTCGCCCGCTGCGGCGCCGTCAGGGCGACTCGCTCGGGCGCCGCGAGCGGCCGCGGCGCCCGCACGAAGGGGGGCATGCGGGCGCGCCCGGGGGCCGTGCGGGGGCCCATGGTCAGCGGACCCCGCCCGAGGCGCCCACCCCGGCCAGGCCCGGGCCCGCGGCCGGGACCGGGTCGCGGCGCACCGTCGGCATGGGCAGGGCCACCGGGGCGGAGCCGTCCTGCCCGAAGGAAGCGACGTCGGAGTGGCAGCCGGCCGGGGCGCCCTCGCCCAGCAGCATGCGCACGTCCTCGCCCATGGCCTCCATGCCGCGGGGTATCTCCGGCTTGGAGGTGGGGATGACGTAGCGGTCGTCGTACTTGGCGATGGCCAGCAGGCGGTACATGTCCTCCAGGTCCTGTCCGCTCACGCCCACCGAGTCGGCGATGGCCGACGGCGCCCGCCGGCCCAGGCGCACCTCGCGCATGTGGGAGCGCATGGCCGCCAGGCGGCGCAGTGAGCGCTCGACCGGGTCGGTGTCCCCGGCGGTCAGCAGCCCGGCGAGGTACTCCAGCGGGATGCGCATCTCGGCCACCGCCGTCAGCAGCACCCTGTGGTCCTCGCCGTCCAGGCCTGCTGCCGCGACCTCCTCGACGACCGGGCTCAGCGGCGGGATGTACCACACCATGGGCATGGTCCGGTACTCGGGGTGCAGCGGCAGGGCGACCTCGTAGGTGGTGATGAGGTCCCAGACGGGGGAGGCCTGGGCCGCGGTGATCCAGGTCTCGGGGACGCCCTCGTCGCGGGCGGCGGCGATGACCTCGGGGTCGTGCGGGTCCAGGAGGATCTCGCGCTGCGCCGCGTACAGGTCCCGGGGGTCCTCGACGGCGGCGGCCTGCGAGACGCGGTCGGCGTCGTAGAGCAGGACCCCGAGGTAGCGCAGGCGGCCCACGCAGGTCTCGGAGCACACGGTCGGCTGGCCGATCTCCAGGCGCGGGTAGCACAGCGTGCACTTCTCGGCCTTGCCGGTGGCGTGGTTGAAGTAGACCTTCTTGTAGGGGCAGGCGGACACGCACATGCGCCAGCCGCGGCAGGCGTCCTGGTCCACCAGCACGATGCCGTCCTCGGTGCGCTTGTACATGGCCCCGGACGGGCAGGCCGACACGCAGGTCGGGTTCAGGCAGTGCTCGCAGATGCGCGGCAGGTAGAACATGAAGGTCTGGTCGATCCGGTGCTGGATCTTCTGGCTCATGCCCGCCAGGACCGGGTCGTCGGCCAGGGTCTCGGTCGAGCCGCCCAGGTCGTCGTCCCAGTTGGGGCCCCACTCGATGGTGGGCATGTACTCGCCCGTGAGCTGGGACCTCGCCCGGGCCACCGGCAGGGTGGGGGAGTCCTTGGGGGCCGAGAGCAGGCGGTCGTACTCGTAGGTCCACGGCTCGTAGTAGTCCTCGACGCCCGGCATGTCCGGGTTGGAGAAGATCTGCGCGAGGCGGCGCAGACGCCCGCCGGAGCGGGGCACCAGGCGGCCGCCCGGGGTGCGCCTCCAGCCGCCCCTCCACCGCCCCTGGTCCTCCCAGCCCCTGGGGTAGCCCACCCCGGGACGGGTCTCGACGTTGTTGAACCACATGTACTCGGTGCCCCTGCGGTTGGTCCAGGCCTGCTTGCAGGTGACCGAGCAGGTGTGGCAGCCGATGCACTTGTCGAGGTTCATCACCATGGCGATCTGGGCCATCACCTTCATCAGAAGGTCACCTCCTGGTTGGTGCGACGACGGATGAGGGTGACCTCGTCGCGGTTGTTGCCGGTGGGGCCGATGTAGTTGAAGGCGTAGGACAGCTGGGCGTAGCCGCCGGCGAAGTGGCTCGGCTTGAGCACGATGCGGGTCAGCGAGTTGTGCGTGCCGCCGCGCCTCCCGCTGGTCTCGGTCACCGGGGTGTTCATGGTGCGCTCCTGGGCGTGGTGCATGAAGACGGTTCCCTCGGGGATGCGGTGGGAGACGACGGCGCGGGCCGCCACGATGCCGTTGCGGTTGTAGGCCTCGACCCACTCGTTGTCCCTCACCCCGATCTTGTCGGCGTCGGCCGGGCTCATCCAGATGGTCTGGCCGCCCCGCCCCAGGGTGAGCATGTAGAGGTTGTCGTAGTACTGGGAGTGGATGGCCCACTTGTTGTGGATTGTCAGGTAGCGCACCGCCACCTGCGCGGTGCCGGCCGGCGAGGTGGACACCGAGCCCGGCGCGGCCTCCCCGTACAGCGAGGCGAAGTCCAGCGGCGGGCGGAAGACCGGCAGGGACTCGCCCATGTCCCGCATCCAGTCGTGGTCGAGGTAGTAGTGCATGCGGCCGGTCAGGGTGTGCCACGGCTTGGCGTGCTCGACATTGACCACGAAGGCGCTGTAGCGCCGCCCGCCGTGCTCCGACCCGGACCACTCGGGGGTGGTGATGACCGGCTGGGGCTTGACCTGGGTGTCGGCGAAGGTGACCTGCTTGCCGGCCTCCTCCTCGCTCAGCTCGATTAGCGGGGTGCCGGTGCGCTTGGACAGCGTCCTCCACCCCTGGGTGGCCAGGCGGCCGTTGGTCGCCCCGGACATGTGCATGACGGCGTCGCCCGCCTTGATCGGGGTGTCGATGAGCGGGCGGTCGGCGCCCGCCCCCCGGCCGGTGCCGTGGGCGCGGCGCAGCTTGTCCATCTCCTCATCGGCGATGAGCATAATGCCCTTGGCCGGGATGCCCGGCTTCTCCACCAGTGGGCCGATGGTGTCGAACTTGTTGAGGATCTGGGTGTAGTCCCGCTCGACGGGCACGAGCTTGGGCATGGTCACCCCCGGCACCCACCCCTCGGGCAGCGAGGAGATGTCCCCGTGCGCCATGGTCATGGCGTCGGGCGTGTCGTGGGTCAGGGGCACGGCGATGACGTCGGTCTGGGTGCCCAGGTAGCGCGGCGCCCAGGCGCTGACCATGGCTGCGAGCTGGCGGTAGATGTCGAAGTCGTTGCGGGCCTCCCAGGGCGGGTCGATGGCCGCGTTGAAGGAGTGGATGAAGGGGTGCATGTCCGTGGTGGACAGGTCGTACTTCTCGTACCAGGTGGCCGCGGGCAGGATGACGTCGGAGTGCAGCGTGGTGGAGGTGTTGCGGAAGTCCGCCGTCCACATGAGGTCGAGCTTGCCCTCGGGGGCCTGCTCGCGCCATGTCATGGTCACCGGCCGGCGGCCCGGCGGCGTCTCGGCGGCGCTGACGTCGCCGCCCGTGCCCACCATGTGGCGCAGGAAGTACTCGGTTCCCTTGGCCGAGCTGCCCAGCAGGTTGGTGCGCCAGGAGGCCAGGATACGGGGGAAGTTCTCCGGGGCGTCGGGGTCCTCGGCCGCGAAGCGCAGCTCGCCGCGCTTCAGCTGGTCGACGACGTAGTCCTTGGGCGCCATGCCGGCCTGCCTGGCCTGCTGGCCCAGCAGCAGTGGGCTGCGGTTGAAGGTCGGGTAGGAGGGGGTCCAGCCGCGTCTCATGGCCTCGACCATGGTGTCCGAGGCGGTCTTGCCGGCCAGCCTCCCCGCTCCCAGCGGGGAGGCGAGGCGCTCGGCGGGGGTGTTGTCGTAGCGCCACTGGTCGGTGGTCAGGTACCAGAATCCGGTGGAGATCATCTGGCGGGCCGGTCGCTGCCAGTCCAGGGCGAAGGCGAACTGTGCCCAGCCGGCGATGGGGCGGACCTTCTCCTGGCCCACGTAGTGGGCCCAGCCGCCGCCGTTGACGCCCTGGGTGCCGCACATGGAGGTCAGCGCCAGGACCGTGCGGTAGAGCTCGTCGGCGTGGTAGTAGTGGTTGATGCCTGCGCCCATGACGATCTGGGAGCGGCCCCTGGACTCCACGGCGTTGGCGGCGAACTCGCGGGCCACGCGGATCATGGCCGGCCCGGGCACGCCGGTGAGCTCGCTCGCCCACGCCGGGGTGCCCGGCGCGGTGGCGTCGTGGTAGTCCGCGGGCCACTGGCCCGGCAGGTCCGCCCGCTGGACGCCGTAGCCGGCCAGGAGCAGGTCGTAGACGGTGGTGACCAGGCGGCCGTCGGGCAGGCGGGTGGCGGGCACCCCGCGGCGCACGACGCCGCCGCCCACGCTGCCGGTGGGGGTGGAGGACCCGGGCAGGTCGAAGCGGGGCAGGAGCACCTCGACGCCCTCGACCGGGGTTGTCGTGACGGCCAGCTCGGAGATGCTCATGATCGGGGCGACGCCCTCCATGAGCAGGTTCCACCTGCCCTCCCCCTCGGGGGTGAAGCGGTCGGCGAGCGTCCCGCCGGGGTCGGCCGGGCCGCGGCGGCGGTCCCACACCAGGGGCCGGAACTCGTTCCTGGGCCGGCCCTCGGCCGCGCCCGGCACACTCTCGGCGGTGACGAAGCGGCCCGGCACGTACCCGGTGGCGTCGGGCGAGACGTCCAGCTCCAGCAGGAAGGGGGAGTCGGTGTAGCGGCGCATGTACTCCAGGAAGTACGGCTCGTGGCGGCCGACGTGGAACTCCTTGAGGATGACGTGCCCCATGGCCATCGCCATGGCGCCGTCGGTCCCGGGGGCCACGCGCAGCCACTGGTCGGCGAACTTGGTGTTGTCCGCGTAGTCGGGCGAGACCACCACGACCTTCTGCCCGTGGTAGCGGGCCTCGGTCATGAAGTGGGCGTCGGGCGTGCGGGTCAGCGGCAGGTTCGAGCCCCACATGATGAGGTACTGGGAGTTGTACCAGTCTCCCGCCTCGGGGACGTCGGTCTGGTCCCCGAAGACCTGCGGGGAGGCCGGGGGCAGGTCGGCGTACCAGTCGTAGAAGGACAGCATGGTGCCGCCGATGAGCTCGTGGAAGCGCCCGCCGGCGCCGTAGGAGAGCATGGACATGGCCGGGATGACGGAGAAGCCGGCGCAGCGGTCCGGCCCCCAGGTGCGGATGGTGTGGACGTAGGCGGCGGCGATGATCTCCATGGCGTCGTCCCAGCCCACGCGCACCATGCCGCCCCTGCCGCGGGCCGACTTGTAGGCCCGCGAGATCTCCGGGTCGGCGGTGATCTCGGCCCACGCGGCCACGGCGTCGCCGCCCTGGCGCTCCTTGGCGGCCCGGAAGGCGTCGAGCAGCACCGAGCGCACGTAGGGGTAGCGGATGCGGGTGGGGGAGTAGGTGTACCAGGAGAAGGCGGCGCCGCGCGGGCAGCCGCGGGGCTCGTACTCGGGCATGTCCGGGCCCGTGGTGGGGTAGTCGGTGATCTGCTTCTCCCAGGTGATGATCCCGTCGGTGACGTAGACCTCCCAGGCGCACGAGCCGGTGCAGTTCACCCCGTGGGTGGAGTGGACCATCTTGTCGTGGCTCCACCGGTGCCGGTAGAAGGTGTCGGCCTGGCGGCCGCCGGTGAGAAAGAGCCGACGGGCGTCCGAGCTGGCCCGGCCGCGGCGCAGGTAGGACCCCAGGGCGAGCAGGGCGGGGGCGCTCTCGACCTGCGTGCCGGGTCCGGCAACGAGTGGGTCGGTGGAGGTGGTCATCGTCTGTCTTTCACTGTTGTCACTGTTGTCACTGTGTGGGTCGGCTGTGGGTCGGCTGTGGGTCGGCTGTGGGTCGGCTGCGGGTCAGCTGCGGGTCGGCTGCGGGTCGGCTGTGGGTCGGCTGTGGGTCGGCTGCGGGCCCGGGCGGCGGGGCGCCCGGCCGGTCGCCCACCGCCGTCGTCGCCGTCAGCCCGGGAACGGCGCCCCCGGCCGGGCGTAGCGGAGCCAGCAGATGACGGCGCACAGCAGGCAGTAGGCCACCGAGATCCAGTACCAGGCGGTGGCGCCCAGCGACGCGATGGCCGCCCCTACGATGAAGGGGCCCAGGGACGCGATGGCGGCGGTGAAGCCGATGGCGCCGCCGGCCTGGCGCTTGGGCATGATCATGGGCATCTGCTTGAAGGTGCCGGCGTTGCCCAGCCCGGCGAAGAAGAACATCGCCAGCATGGACCACAGGAATCCGGGGAACTGGGCGGGGTCGGTGGGGTGGAGGAAGAAGGCCGCCACCGCCAGGGTCGCGCCCATGCCGATCACGGAGACCAGGGTCCACACGGCGCCGCCGAAGCGGTCGCACAGCGGCCCCCAGCACATGCGCACGACCGAGCCGATGAGGGGCCCCAGGAAGGCGTAGGTGGCGCCCAGCGGCAGGAGAGAGCTGTCGAAGGTGGCGGCCAGGGGCGAGCTCGGCCCGTAGGTGTTCTTAATCAGCAGCCCGAACTGGGCTGCGAAGCCCGAGAACAGGCCGAAGGTCGCCACGTACAGCAGGGTCATGTACCAGGTGTCGGGGTTGGAGAAGATGTCGATCTGCTGGCGGATATTCGCCTTGACGGGCACGTCCTTGAGCAGGGCGAAGGCCAGGAGGGCGGCCACGATGGTCCAGGGGACGAAGAAGACGGCGATGTTGTGGACCCACACCGGGCCCTCGCCTGCGCTCTGCGGGGCGACCCAGGTGATGCCGAACAGGCCGAAGCCCATGAGCCAAGGGCCTATGAGCTGGATGACGCTCATGCCCATGTTGCCCACGCCGGCCTGGAGGCCGAGGGCCGTGCCGGACAGGCGCCTGGGGAAGAAGTATCCGGTCGAGGGCATGTAGCCGGAGAAGGAGCCGGCGCCGAGGCCGCAGGCGAAGGACAGGGCCAGCAGCACCCCGAAGCCGGTGGTGCTGTCCTGCACGGCGAAGAACCAGCCGAGCATGGGCAGGGCGTAGAGTAGGGAGGAGTAGCCGACGAGCCTGCGCGTGCCCACGATCGGCGGCAGGAACATGTAGAGCAGGCGGATGAGCCCGGAGGACAGGCCCGGCATGGCGGCCAGCCAGTACAGCTGGCCCTCGGTGAGGCGGAAGCCGATCTCGTTGAGCTTGGGGGCGATCGCGCTGGGCAGGAACCACACGCAGAAGGCCAGGATCATCGAGTAGGTGGTGATGATCAGGGTCCGCCACGCGATGGGGGCGGACCAGCCCTCCGGCTCCTCGGGGTTCCAGCCGGTGAGGACCCTGCCGCTGGTGTCGAGCGTACTCATGAGACTCCTGTGGTGACGCGAGGACAGAGCGCGGTCAGCGTGATCGTGGCCTCGGGCCGCGTTGTCCGGGGCGGGCGCCACGAGGCACGAGTCCTCGTGGCCCAGATTGTTCCATGATGCCGGATCCGGGGCTCGGGCCACGCCGGCGCGGCCCGAGCCCCGTCATTCCGATGGTTGTTCAGGAGCATTTTTTCACGGAGGGCGCCGTATATAGCAAATGTCGCATGCCCTAATAGATGCGGTGCGCCGTCGGCGCGGCCCCGTTACGGTGTGTTCATGCCCGACAGCACCGACAGCACCCGCCCCGACCGGCCCGCGACCTCCGGCGCCCGCCCGCACGGGGGCCGTCGGCCCTCCGCCGACGAGGTCGTCCAGAAGGCCCTGCACCCGCTGCCCGAGCCCCTCAGGGGCGCGGTCATCACCGTCTCGGACCGGTGCGCGAGCGGGGCGCGCGAGGACACCGCCGGGCCCCTGGCCGTCCGGCTCCTGGCCGGGCACGACGTCGTCGTCGACCAGGTGCGCGTCGTGCCCGACGGGGCCGAGCCGGTGCGCGCCGCCATACGGGCCGCCGTCGCCGACGGCGCCCGGGTCGTGCTCACCACCGGGGGCACCGGCGTGACCCCCCGGGACCTGACCCCCGAGGGCACCGCGCCCCTGCTGGCGGCGCGGCTGGAGGGGCTGGAGGCGCAGGTCCGCGCCCACGGCCTGACCAAGACGCCGCTGGCCGGCCTGTCACGGGGGCTGGTGGGGGTCACCGACCGCGGTGAGGACGGCGCCCTCGTGGTCAACGCGCCGGGATCGCGCGGCGGGGTCAAGGACACCGTGGCCGTCATCGGCCCGCTCGTGCCGCACGTCCTGGAGCAGCTCGGCGGCGGGGACCACTGAGCCGCCGCCGAGCTCCCGCGGGACTGGACTGGCAGTGAGCCGTTACTGAGCCGTCGCCGGGCCGCCGCCGGGCCTCACCCGCGGTCCCAGGCGCGCACGTCCTCCCAGGTGTCCAGGTCGCGCGCTGCGGCCCGCAGGTCGCCCAGGTCCACGCGGACGACCGCCAGCCCCCCCAGGGCCCGACGCACGGAGACGTCCCGCAGCGCCACGCCCCCCGGCGCCGCGCACCGGGTCAGCGCCGCCGTGCGGTAGACGCCGAGCAGGTACTGGACGTGGTCGCCCTCCAGCGCGCAGGCGCCGTCAGCTCCCCGGGACGCCGCCGCGACCAGGGCGGGCAGGGCCCGCCAGGACTCCGGCGCGTCGCAGGTGACGACGGCGGTCAGCGCCGCTGGCCCGGGGTCCTGCGCGAGCCGCGCGAGCCCGGCGGCGATGCCCGCGACCGGGCCGCCCAGCGGCGGGTCCTCCAGCGCGCGCAGCACGCCCGCGGGCAGTGCGACCCCTCCGGGGGCCACGACGACGACGCGGCCCGCGCCCGGGCCCCCGCCTGCCGGCGGCCCCGCCGGTCCCGCGCGCCCGGACAGCTCCTTCAGCCCGGCCAGCACGTGGTCGAGCAGCCGGGCCCCGCGGGCGACGACGTCGGGCTTGGAGGCCCCGCCGAGCCGCCTGCCGGTCCCGCCCGCCAGCACGACGACGTCGACCCCCTCCCCGCCCGGCAGGCTCGTGCCCGCCAGGCCGTCGGCGCCCGGGCCGCCCGCGCCGTCGATCACGCCGGCCCCAGGGCCTCGATCTCGGCCAGGAGCGCCTCCACGCCCGCGTCCTCGGTCTGCCGCGGGTCGGGCAGGTCGATCTGGGGGCGGGGCGGGTCGTCCAGGCGCACGTGCGCCCAGCCGATCGAGGCGGCCCGACCGGTGCGCTCGCAGGCCGCGACCACGCGGCCGCGCAGGACGGCGCGGGTCCCGCGGGGCGGCCGGGTGCGGGCGTCCGCCACGTCCCGCGGGGCGGTCAGGGGCGTCATGAGCCCGGCGGCGCTCAGGGCCCCGCGCAGGCCGGCATCCGCCGACAGGTCGTGGTAGGCCAGCTCGGCGCGCCGTACCCGCGGGTCGCGCCAGCCTGAGGGGGAGCGCTCGGCGACCCGCGCCAGGACCCGGTGCTTGATCGCCCAGTCCAGCTCGGTGGCCACCGGCCCCGGCCGGCCCGAGCGCAGCGCCTGCGCGCCCCGGCCCGCCAGGTCGAGCACGCGCGCGGTCAGCCCGTCGGCCTCGTCGACGGCCGGAGAGGCCAGACGCTCCAGGACGAGCTCCACCATCTCGGGGCAGGTGATGTCGCTGCGGCCGCCGACCCGCCGGCAGGCGGTGTTCGGATCCTGGTTCCACACGTGGGCGGCGCGCGCCGGGTCGGCCAGCTCGCAGTCGGCCAGGTCCCACTGGCCGCGCTCGACCAGGGTCAGGGCCGCGTCCACCAGGACGACCTTGAGGGCGGTCGTCCACGGGCTGACCGCGGAGTCCCCGGCGACCACGTGCAGGCGCCGCCAGCGGCTCGCGTCGGCGTGCGGCTCGTCGCGGGTGTTGACGAAGGCGCGCTCGCGGGTGGGGTCCGCCGAGGCCGCGCCGTGGATGTGGTCGGCGCGCGCCGAGTAGCGCATGGGCCCCAGCGGACGGCTGAGATCGTCGGTGCCGTTGGTGCCACCGGCCTCGGGCCGGCCGCCGTCGGCGGGCAGCGCCCCGGCGCCGGCTAGGACCTGGCGGGCCGCCAGCAGCCCCACCAGCCCGCCCAGGGGCAGGGGGGCGTTGCGCCCCACCTGGTAGTTCTCGTGGCAGCCGAAGGTGGCCCCCCACGCGTCCGTGTTCGACTTCAGCAGGTGGATGCGCGCGCCGCGGGGCTCCAGACGGGCGTTGGCGGCTCGGGTCATGGAGGCCAGCACCGCGTCGCCGGCCAGGTCCTGGGCCACGACGTCGCTCACCCACACGCACTCCGGCCCCGCGTACTCCGGGTGCTGGCCGACGTCGACGTACAGGCGCGCCCCGCTGGTGGTGAAGCGGTGCGTGCCGCTGCGCGGGGAGGAGACGTCGCGGAAGACCTCCTGCACCGCCTCGTCGACGCTCAGCGGCGCGCCCTCACCTCCAGGGGCCAGACGTGCGCTGGTGACCCCGTACTCTGTCTCGATCCCCACGGCGCGGTGCAGGCGGCCAGCGGGGGCAGGCCTCACTGGCCGCCCTTCTGCCTGAAGCTCTGCACGAAGGTCAGCGCGTTGACCTCCAGGACGTCGTCGATGCCGTCCAGGACCTCGTCCAGCCCCTGGGCCGCCGCGCTGGGCGCCACCGGCGTCGGGGCCGGCTCCGGCTCGGGCGCGTCCTCGCGCGAGACCTCCTTGTGAATGCGATCAGCCATGTCACTGCCTCCTTGTGCTGCCGGCTGTGCTGCCGGTGCGCCGGGCCTCGTCCCCGGCGTCGTCGTCGCCCGCCGGTACCCGGGCGGCGGGCCGCCGCGGGGCGGACGGGTCCTCGCCGGAGCCGGCGTAGAAGCCCTCGTCCCAGGCGTAGGTGCGCGGCTCGTCGGGGATGTCGATCCCCAGCGCCTCCAGGGCCGCGATCAGGCGCGCGCCCTCATCGCCGTCGGTGCCGCGCCCGAGCGCCCGCTCCACCTCCGCGGCGGTCGGGTGGGCCGGGTCGGCCAGAGTCACCCGCAGCAGGTCGGCGGCGCCGACGTCCACCACGAGCGAGGTCCAGCTCGCCGCCCACACCCGATCGGGGAAGGCCCTCAGGAACGCGGCCCGTCCTCCGGCGCGCGTGTCGGCGGGCGCCTGATCCACGGCGGCGCTCACCGCCGCGTCGTCCACGACCCGGCGCACCGAGCCGGCCCGCTCCAGGGCGGCCGTGAGCGAGGACGCCGGATCGACGACACCGAGCTGCAGGTCGGCCGCCCGGATGCGGGCGTCGTCCCAGCCGCAGCCGTAGCGGGCGCGCAGGCGCTCCAGCACCGCGAGCTTGGCGCACCACTCCACCAGGTGCGCCGCCTTGAGCGGGTCGTCCTCCAGAGCGTCGAGGGCCTCGCCCCACAGCGCCAGGACCTCGGCGGTCTCCTCGTCGAGCGCCTCGGCGCCGCCGGCCGTCCGGGCGGCGGCGGTGATCTCCTCCAGGAAGGCGCGCTGGATCTCCAGGGCGCCGGCCCTGCCTCCGGCCGCCAGCTCGCAGCGCACCCGCAGCCGGGGGTCGTGGGAGAAGGCGTGCAGCGCGCCGACCGGGTCGGCGAGGGCGACGCGCTCGGCCAGGTCGCGAGCCCGCTCGGGGTGGTTCTCGACCAGTGACAGCAGCGCCGCCATGGACCCGGTGCGCAGCAGGCCCGTGACCGCCAGGGTCGAGGAGTCGGCGGTGATCACGTGCAGGCGCCGCCAGCGGCCCGGATCGGCATGGGGCTCGTCGCGGGTGTTGACGATGGGGCGCTCGCGGGTGGTGTAGATCGAGACCTCCTGCTCGATGTAGTCGGCGCGCGCGAAGACCTGGAACCCGGGCGTCCGGCTCTGCGCGCCGATGCCGACCCGCCCGGAGCCGCCGATGACCTGCCGGGTGACCAGGAAGGGCAGTGTGACGGCGGTGAGCAGGTCCCAGGGCACGTCGCGGCGCACCGCGTAGGACTCGTGGGCGCCCCAGGCCGCGCCGTGACCGTCGGTATTGTTCTTGATCACCTGGACCCGCGAGCCGCGCTCCCGGCTCAGGGCCGTCTCGGCGCGGTGCATGAGCAGGTCCCCGGCCCGGTCGTACAGGACCGCCTCGCGGGGGCCCATGGCCTCGGGGGAGGCGTACTCGGGGTGGGTGTGGTCCACGTAGAGCCGCGCCCCGTTGGCGGCGTGGCTCGCCGAGCCCCGGTAGTAGTGGGACTCGAAGGGCGTCACCCGCTTGACCCAGCGCGTGGGCGAGCCGGTCAGCACCGCCCCCGCCTCCCGGTCCGTGCGGGCCTCAGGGGCCAGGTCGCGATCGGCGCCGTCGCGCGCGTCCCTGGTGGGAAGCTCGCCGGAGTAGTCGAAGCGGCAGCCGGCGCCGGCCAGCAGCCCCCGGCCGGTGGCGGCCGGCACGTGATCGGTGGACGGCGCGCCGCCGGCGGCCGCGTCACGCGCGTAGGTGAACAGCAGGGCGCGCGCCATCAGGTCGGGGTCGGCGTCCGGGTCGTCGCGGTCAATGAGGGCGTACTCGGTCTCCACGCCCATGATCCTGCGCACGGTGATCATTGTGTCTCCTTCCTGGGGGCCGGGGCGAGCGCAATGACCGGGTCGGTGCGCTGGCCGCGCCCGACGACGCGCGCCCACTCCTCGGGGTCCGAGGCGCCGGGCAGCTCGGCGGACTCGGCCACCTCGGCGTGCAGGGCCTGAAGCAGGTGGGCGGTGGTCAGCCCGCGGCGGCCCGCCAGGGCGTCCTTGACGGCGGCGGCCTTGGCGCGCTCGACGATCGAGGCGATCATCGCTCCGGAGACCAGGTCCGCCAGGTGCCAGGTCTCCACCGCCCCCGAGCGCCGGTGGACCTCCAGGACCGCGGTGTCCGGGCTGCGGGAGAACAGGGTGTCCAGCAGCGCCTCGCCCATGGCCCGCACGGCCCCGCTCACGGACCCGGCGGCAGCGAGCTCGTCAGGGTGGATCGGCAGGTCCTCGGTCAGGTAGCGGCTCAGGATCTGGCGGCTCGCCTCGCGGTCCGGCCTGTCGATGCGAATGCGCACGTCGAGACGGCCGGGCCGCAGGATCGCCGGGTCGATCATGTCCTCGCGGTTGGAGGCGCCGATGACGATGACGTTGCGCATCTCCTCCACGCCGTCGATCTCGGCGAGAAGCTGGGGGACCACCGTGGTCTCGACGTCGCTGGACACCCCCGTGCCGCGGGTGCGGAACAGGGACTCCATCTCGTCGAAGAAGACGACCACCGGCACGCCGCGGGCCGCCTTGTCGCGGGCGCGGGTGAAGATGAGGCGGATGCGCCGCTCGGTCTCCCCGACGTACTTGTCCAGCAGCTGAGGGCCCTTGATGTTGAGGAAGTGGGTGCGCCGGCCGGCGGTGCGTGCCAGGGAGGTGGCCACGGCGCGGGCGATGAGGGTCTTGCCGACCCCGGGCGGGCCGTACAGCAGCAGGCCCCGCGGCGGGCGCAGGCGGTGCTCGACATAGAGCTCGGGGTGGGCCATGGGCAGCTCGATGGCGTCGCGTATGCGCTCGATGGTCGCGTCCAGGCCGCCGATCATGTCCCAGGAGGTGTCGGGGGAGTCGTCCAGGAGGAGGTCCTCGACCTCGCGGCGGGCGATGCGGCTCAGGACGACGCCGTCCTTGAGGTCGGCCATGAGGGCGTCGCCGGGCCGTAGGCGCACGGAGGTCAGGGCGGGGGACAGGCGCAGGACGCGGGTGTCCTCGCTGCGCACGGCGACCAGGACGTGGCGCTCGTCCAGGCGCTGCTCGACGGTGACGAGCTCGCCGACGTCGGCGGGCTCGGCGGTGGCCACGGCGTTGAGGTGCTCGTCCAGGACCAGGGCCGTGCCGGGCTCCAGGCCGCCCAGGGGCAGGGAGGACGAGGCCGTCACCCGCATCCGCCTGCCGGCCACGACGACGTCGATGGTGCGGGCCAGGGCGTCGACCACACCCACGTGCGTGGCCAGTGACAGCGGCGGCGCAGTCAGGCGCTCGATCTCCTCCCGGGCGGCCGCCAGCTCCCGGCGCGCCGACGCCAGGGCGCGGGCCAGGCTGCGGTTCTTGCGCACCAGGACCTCGGTGTCGGGCACGGTCGGATCGGGCGCCGCAGCCCCGGCGCTCCCAGCCTCGGCGGCGTGCCCGGTCTTGTGCGGCTGCGTACGCGCCGCAGTGCCCTCATCCACGTCTGCTCCTTCGCCTCGGTTCTGCCCGGCCGCCGACGATCCCCAGGGACCGGAATGGCACGCCCGTACCAGAACGAGGTTAGCGTGTTCGACCGCGCGGCAACAGGGGGCGGGCGCGGGTCCCGGCGGGCCCGGCCTCCTCGGCCGCCTCAGTCGGCCGGGCGTGCTCGGCGTCGAGGGGAGCTCGTCGTGTGTTCCGTCCGGGCGTCCGGACGTGCGGCCCGCTCGCGGTCCCTGCCGGCCTGTCTCGTCGAGATCGGTCGTGTTCCGGCTCGAGACCGGTTCGCTTCCGCACCGAGACCGGTTCGCGGGGCCGGGTGGCCGTCGGGCGGCTGTCCAGCCGGTTCTTCACGGCCTCCTGAAGACCGGCCCTGACAGAAAAAGGTGGCTCCTACGCGCTTTTAAGGCGCTCACCGTTCCCGGGTGCGGTGAGGATCGGCATGTTTCCGCGGTTCTGTGGCGCGGACGGGGCGGTACGGGCAGCTAAAAGTGCGTAGGAGCCACCTTTTCCGCCCGGCACACCGCTCGAGCCCCCTCGCCGGCGCCCCAGAACGCGTCTTGTCCCAGAACCGGCCCAGACGACTGGCTCCGGGAAGCGTCGGGCGACGCGGTCGGGCAGTAGTGCGCTCAGGCGAGGCGGTCCGCCGCCTTCGCGGTCGTAGGTCAGGCGCCGCGGTCGTAAGCCTGAGGCACGACCGCGAGGACCGGACGGAACCGGCCTCTCCCCCGGAATCAATCATCTTGGTCGGCCGGGCGCACCCAGTCGCCCGAGCGGCCCCCCGACTTCGCCGTCACCATGGCCTCGCGCAGCGCCACGCCGCGGTCAATGCCCTTGACCATGTCCACCACCGCCAGGCCCGCGACGGTCGCCGCGGTCAGCGCCTCCATCTCCACGCCCGTGCGGTCGGCGGTGCGCACAGTCGCGCAGATGCGCACGCCGTCGTCCTCGACGGCCAGGTCCACCCGGCAGCCGTGCACGCCGATGACGTGCGCCAGGGGCAGCAGGTCGGGGACCCGCTTGGCCGCCGCGATGCCGGCCACGCGCGCCACGGCGAGCACGTCGCCCTTGGGGACGGCCCCGTCGCGCAGCGCGGCGACGATGCTCGGGGAGCAGGCCACGAAGGCGGTCGCGCCGGCGGTGCGCACGGTGGGGGGCTTGGCCGTCACGTCGACCATGCGGGCGGCGCCGGCGTCGTCCAGATGAGTCAGGCGGATAGGGAACGAGTCAGGCAGGCCGGGCTGGTCAGACATTGGCTCCTCCGGGTGATTCCTTCGGGTGCGGACGGGATCATGCGGTCGATCGGCACGTGCCTGTGAGCGTCAGCGCCAGCCCGCGGATGCGGCGGGACCGCAGCGCGGGTGGCCCGAGCCCGGCGCCGCCGGGGCGCTCAGGGCGATGAGACCGACCTCGTCGCCCACGCCGACCTCGGGCACATCCTCACCCACGACAGCCAGCGCCTCGGCTGCGGGCAATGAGGCCACAAGGTGCGAGCCCGAGCCCAGCCGGTGGGTCGGCTCGACCCACAGGGTCGTGCTCTCGGGGGCTGCGCCCGGCGCCGGTGGGTCCGCGCTCATTCCGTCCGGGGCGTCGACGAAGCGCACGGGAAGGTACTGGCGTCTGCCCGGGGGAGTCCGCCACGCGGCGGCGGCGCGCACCCGCGTCGGGGCCGCCCCCTGGGCGCGGCGGGCCCCGCCTCCGGTGAGTGGGCGGGGGAGGACGTCGTGCCCGGCCAGGCGCGCCAGGGCCGGGACGACCACGGTGGTGAAGGACACGAGCACGCTCACCGGGTTGCCCGGCAGGGTGATGACGGGCACCTGCCGGGACGTTCCGCCGTCCTCGATGCGCACCGTGCCGTGGCCCTGCGGCTTGCCCGGCTGCATGGCGACCTTGGTGAGGCGCAGTCGCACCGCGCCGTCCGTCAGGCTCTCGTCCTCCGCCAGCATGACCAGGGGGTCGAAGGCGCCCGCCGACACCCCGCCGGAGGTGACGATGAGGTCGGCCCCATGCGCCGCCTCGGTGAGCGCCTCCGCCAGGGACGCGGCGGTATCGCCGCTGCGGGAGACCGAGGCGAGCCGCGCGCCGTGCTCGGCGACCAGCCCCGCCAGCAGCAGGGAGTTGGAGTCGGGGACGGCGCCGACCGGCAGCGCCCGGCCGGGGTCGACGAGCTCGGCGCCGGTGGACACGATGGCGACCCGCGGCCTGGGGAAGGCGCGCACCGCACCCAGGCCGACCGAGGCGAGGGAGGCCACGGCCGCCGCGGACAGCGGAGTGCCCGCCGCCAGGACAGGGTCGCCGATGCCGACGTCCTCGCCCGCTCGACGCACGTTGAGGCCCGACTTTGCAGCGGCGCGGATCTCGACCTCGACGGGCGGTGGGTGCGGGCCGGGCGCCTGGTTGGTGTCCTCGACCTTGACAACGGCATCAGCGTTCTCGGGCATCATCGCGCCGGTCATGATCCGCTGGGCCGTACCGGGGACCAGGGGCCCGGGGGCGGCGCCGGCGGGCACGTCTCCGGTCACCGGCAGGACGACGGGGGCCTGCGGCGCGGCCGATCCCGTGTCCTGGGCGCGCACCGCGTAGCCGTCCATGGCCGAGTTCGTCCACGGCGGTACCGGCAGGGCGGCCGCCACGTCCTGGGCGAGCACCAGTCCGTGCGCCGCGGCCAGGGGGGTGTCGGCGGCGGGCAGGGGCGCGAGCGCGGCGAGGACCTCGGCGACGTAGGCCTCCACACTGAGCATCTCGGGCATGGTTCTCCCTTCGGGGCCGGTTGACGGCGGCGCGCGGGCGGGGCGCGGAGCGACGGTATATTCCCGAGGCTCATCATGCCCGTCCGCCGGGCTCGACGGCGCGCGGCGCACCCGGGACGTGTAGCGTCCCGTCCGGGGCGGGCGCGCCCGGGGGAACCGTTTGAGAGGAGCGACTGTGGCTGATACGGCTGACACCGCTGGGCCGGGCGACCGGCCGGGCGGCTGGGGCGCCGCGTGCGTCGTGCGGGCCGGGCTCGCCTCGGAGCCGGTCTCGGCGGCCGAGCTCGCCGCCGCTGTCGAGGACCGGGCGGCCGGCGCCGTCGTCACCTTCGACGGCATGGTGCGCGACCACGACCGCGGGCGGGGCGTGAACGGCATCGTCTACTCCGCCCACCCGAGCGCCGAGGAGGTCGTGGCGCGGATCGCCCACGAGGTCGCCGGGCGGCCCGGCCTGCGGGCGCTCGCCGTCGTTCACCGGGTCGGTGACCTGGGGATCGGGGAGACCGCGCTCGGCGTCGCCGTGAGCGCGGACCACCGCACGGCGGCCTTCGAGGCCGCCCGCGACATCGTCGAGGAGGTCAAGAGGCGCCTGCCGGTGTGGAAGCACCAGATCTTCGACGACGGCACGCGCGAGTGGTCCAATACCGCCTGAGGGCGGGCCGCGCCTCACCCGCCGGCAAAAGGCGGCAGGATGTCAATACGGTCGCCGTCGGCCAGGGGCGCCAGCGAGTCCGCCGGCGTCGAGAGGGCGTTGACCAGGTAGCTGGAGACGCCGATGATCCGCGCCATCTCCAGGCCGCGTCCCGCGAGCTGCTCGCGCAGGGCGGCCAGCGTCGTGCCGGCGGGCAGCTCGAGGCGCTCCTCGGTGCGCCCGGCGGCCTCAGCGGCGGCGGCGAAGTAGCGCAGCTCGATGGCGATCATCTCGCCGGCGTGCGGCGGGGTGGTGGTCATGTCGGCTCCTCTCGGGTCCGGGCTCTGAAGGGGGGCTCGTGGCTGCACGCGGGGCAGGCCGTTCGGTGCTGGTCGCGTGGATGGTACCCGCCGTCGGCTCCCCGGGGCGGGACCCGTCGGGATGCGGGCCGGCCGCCTGCCGTGTGCAGGAGTGTGAGCCGTGGACCTGGACGCCGCGTGGGACATTGTGGAACGAGCGCCAGCCGAGCACGTGCCGGCGGTCACAGCCGCGCTGCGGGGGGCTGGAGGACATCGAGCGCCTGAGCGCGACGGTCGGCCGCGAGCTGCCGGCCGACTTCCGGCCGACTTCGTGGCGAGCCTGCGCCGTCATGACGGCCAGGACAACCCGACCCGGTTCCTCGACCTCATTGACCACTACACCCTGCTGGGCGTCGAGGACGGCGACGGGATCTGGCTCGATGACGACTGACGCCCGGACCGACCTCGGCGCTCAATGCGACCGATCTCGACGCTCAGCCGCCGATGGCGGACATGGTGCGCGCGGGCCGCACGAAGCCGCCGGCCGCCCGGCCCGGGGCGTCCGCGCCGTGGGCAAGCGGCTTGCGCCAGGTCGCCCCGGCCCAGACCCGGATGAGCTCGTCGTCGCTCGCACCGGCGCGCATGGGCCCGCGCAGATCCGTCTCCCGTGCCGAGAACAGGCAGGTCATGACCCGCCCGTCGGCCGTCAGCCGCGTGCGGTCGCAGTCGGAGCAGAAGGGCGCGGTCACCGAGGCGATGACCCCCACCGTCCCGGCCGGGTAGGGCCCGTCGCGATCCGCGCCGGCGGCGACGTCCCACACCGCCGCCGGGCGGCGGTCCGGCCTCCCGCGGGCGCGCAGCCCGAAGCCCGCGGCGCCCAGGGCCTCCAGGATCTGCCCGGCGCCGACCACGTCCCCGGCCCGCCACGACTCGCGCGGCCCCAGCGGCATGTGCTCGATGAAGCGCAGGCTCCACCCGCGCCGCAGGCACTCGCCCAGCAGCCGGGGGGCGCGCTCGCCCAGGGTGCCGGGCACGGCCACGGCATTGACCTTGACCGGCGACAGGCCCGCCGCCTGCGCCCCGGCGGCGCCGCGCAGGACCCCGTCAAGGCGGTCGCGGCGGGTCACGCGCGCGTACTCGCCCCGGTCCAGGGTGTCGATGGAGACGTTGACCCGGTCCAGGCCCGCGGCGCGCAGGCCCGCGGCGCGCCTGTCCAGGCCCAGTCCGTTGGTCGTCAGGCCGATGTCGGGCTTGGCCCCGCGGCGCGTGCGCAGCCCCGCCACCGCGGCGACGATCTCCTCCAGGTCCCGTCGCAGCAGCGGCTCCCCGCCGGTCAGGCGGATCCGCTCCACGCCGAGGCGCTCGACCGCGATGCGCGCCAGCCGCGCGATCTCCGCGGTCGTGAGCAGACTGGGCGCGGGCAGCCACTCGAGCCCGGCGGCGGGCATGCAGTAGGTGCAGCGCAGGTTGCAGCGGTCGGTGACCGACAGGCGCAGGTCCCGCACGGTGCGTCCGTGGCGGTCCGTCAGCCGGTCCGGGACCGCGCCTCCCGACGTCGTCGGCACCTCCTTGAGCGCCGCGGGGTCCCACGCGCCGCCGCGCCCCGGGGAGGACGGCTCCGCGGGCGCCGCGACGCGCACCGCCGGCGTCGGCAGCGCCACAGGAGGGCGCACGGCCGGTCCGGCGACGCGTCCGTCGTAGGGCGGAGGGGCCATGGCTGAAGGATACGGGGCAGTGCAGGACGGGTCCTGGCCGCAACCGGTGCGTCAGGGCCGACCCGCAGCGGGGGCGCCGCTCAGGCGACGCGCAGGATCTCGACGCGGGCGTAGCCGTCCTCGGCCTCCAGGAGGGTGTGCTGGAAGGTGAGCGGCAGCCGGTCGATCTGGTCGAGCAACGGGGTGGGCACGTGCGGGGCCACCAGGTCGAAGCCCTCGCCCACGTTCAGCGAGGTGGCGGCGCCGATGACGGCGGCGTGGCGCAGACGGTGGGGGATCGCGCGGGCGTCGAGGGTCAGGCGCTCGGAGCCGTGCTCCTGGCACCCGCAGGCGTGGGCGTGCCTCTTCTCCTCGATCGGGATGAGGTCGGGGGTCTCACTCATGGCGTTCTCCTTGCAGTCGTGGGTGCGGCCGCCGCCGACGGCGCACCGGGCGCGCGACCTGTGACGTGAGCCGAAGCGCGTCGCGAGATCATTGCCCGGCCTGCCACTATTTTATTACGGTGACTGTTGTGGAAAAAAGTGGGGCGAGTGTGTCGAAGGACCCAGGCTCGGCCGCCTCCGCCCGAGCCCCCCAGGCGCCGACGCCGGTCGTCCCGGTCCGTCCCGGTCCGCCCCGGCCGACGTCCGGGCTCATCGTCCTGGCCCTCGCCCTGGTCGGCGCCTGCCTCCTGGCCGGACTCGACGCCGTGCTGCTGAGGCTGGGCGCGTGGGCGCCGGCGGGCGGCGCCGCGCTCGCGGCCCTGCGCGACCCTCTCCTGCTGGTCGGCCTCCCGGGCGCGGTCATCGCCCTGGGGCGGGCCGCGGCCGTGGGCGAGACCTGGGCCCTCCTCGCGCCCATCGGCTGCGCCTCGGGCTGCCTGGCCCTGGTCGCCGGGGTTCCCGAGCCGGCCGGTCAGGTCCTGGCGCTTCTCGGTTCTGCGGCCCTGTGCGCCGTCGACGCGCGCCTTCACCAGCGCGCCGCCTCCGTCGCCGTGGACGTCCGGGCCATGGGCGCCATCGCCCTGATGCTGGGGAACCTGCTCTGGCTGCGCGGCATGGCGATCGCGACCTGCGTCCCCCTGTGGCTGCTCCTCCCCGTGCTGGCCGTCGTCGGCGAGCACCTTGAGCCCGCCGCCCCGGGCTCATCGGACGCCGTGCCCGGCACGGTCGTCCAGGAGATCCTGCGCGCCGTGTCGGCGGCCGCCCTGCTGGGCGCCTGCATGCTGGGCGTCACCGAGTCCGCCCGCCTCGTCATCGGCCCCGCCCTGCTCGCCATGGCCGTCGTCATGGCCCGCGACGACGTCGCCCGCGGCGCGATCCGCGTCACCGGCGCCGCGCGCCTCGCCGCGGCCTGCGCACTCACCGGCCGCCTGTGGCTCGCTGTCGCCGGGCTGGCCTGGACCCTGAGCCCCCTGGACGCCGGCCCCGGGGCCGGGCGAGGCGCCTATAAGACCGTCGCCCCCGCCATCGTCCTCGGCTGGGTCCTCTCCATGATGACGGCGCGGATCACCACCCGCGCCGCGACCGCTCCGGCCTCGGGACGTCCCGGGACCGCCCCGGCCGCCGCACGGAGGCCCTGAGCCGTGCCCGCCTCAGGCGGGCGCCCCGCCCGCAAGCCGTCTCGCCGCAGCACCCAGGTGCGGCGCAACAGCCTCGTCGTGGCCTGGATCGTGGTCGCCGCCGTGCTCGCCGTCCTGGTCATCGGCGGACCGCTGGGCTCCTGGGGAACGTGGCTGCCCCTGCACGCCCTCATGCTCGGCGGCATCGGCTCGGCGATCACGGTGTGGTCGGCGCACTTCGCCGACACCCTGCTGCACCGCCCGGCGCTGGGCGGGGCCGCCCTGCTCGACGCCCGGCTGTACGCCCACGGCGCGGGCACGGCGCTCGTCCTGGCGGGGACCACCGCGAGCCTGTCCGCCCTGACCATGGTCGGCGCCACGGTCGTCGCGCTCGCCGCCCTGACGGGCGCACTGGCCATCGCGGTGCAGTACCGCCGCGCCGTCGCGCCGCGCCTGGCGGCCCTGGCGATCCACTACGCCGTCGCCCTGACGCTCCTCGCGCTCGGCGCCGCCCTCGGCTACCTCACCAGCCGGGCCGGGGCCCGCGGCCGCGCCCACCTGTCCGACATCCTCTACGTCGCCCACACGACCACCATGCTCCTGGGCTTCGTCGGCACCACCGTGCTCGGCACGCTCACCGTGCTGTGGCCCACCATGCTGCGCACCAAGATGGAGCCCGGGGCGCCGCGCTGGAGTGCCCGCGGACTGCCCCTGCTCGTGGCCGGCACCGCGCTCGTGGCGGCCTCCGGGGCGCTCGCGCCGCTGGCCGCGCTCGGCACGGCCGTCTACCTGGCCGGGGCGTGCGGCGTCATCGTGCCAGCGGCCAGGAGCGCTCGGCGCGTGCCGCCCACCTCCTTCGCCACCGCCTCGGCCACGGCCGCGGTCACCTGGTTCCTCATCGGCGTGGTGCGCATCGGCACGGGCGTCGGGGCCCTGGCACTCGGCGACGCCGGGCCCGCCGACCGGGCCGCCGCCGCCCGGGAGGTCATCCACGGCGTGCGCGTGCTCCTGGCGGCGGGCTTCGCCCTGCAGGTTCTCGCCGGGGCCCTGAGCTACCTCAGCCCCGTCATGCTCGGCGGCGGCCCGGCGACCACGCGCGCGACCAACGCCATCATGGACCGTGCGGCCGCCTACCGCGTCGTCGCCGCCAACGCCTGCCTCGCCCTGGCGCTGCTGACCGCCCTGCCCTGGGAGGTGCGCCTGAGCGGGGCGGTCACCGCGGGAGCCGTTGCCGCCTACGTCCCGGTCGGCATGGGGATGAGCGTGCGCGAGGCCGTGCGCCGCAGCCGCGGGCCGTCCCCGCGGCCGGGACCCGGCCGGAGCCCCGCCGCGCACCGGCTCCCTCAAGCTCAGGAGCCCCCTCAAGCTCAGGAGAGTATTCGGGAGAGAGCAGATGAGTGACAAGCCCCCCGCCGATTCCGACGCCACCGGCGCCGGCCCCGGCCGGTCCGCCGGCTCCGCCAGAGCCGGCGGCCAGTCCGGCCGCGGCCGGGTGCACCGCGGGGCCGTGACCTCCGGCACGGCCCCGGCCGTCGGCCGCGGCCGTCGCGCCGCCTCCGCGCAGGACGCCGAGGACGCCCGCCGGGACGCACGCGCCGTCGACCGCCGCGGCGCGCTCTTCGGGCTGCTCACCGCCGGGGCGGCCGTCGTCGTGGGCGCCGCGGTCGGCGGCCGCGGGGTGGGGACGCGTGCGGTGACCGCCACGGGCAGGACCGTCGAGGCCGCCGTCAGTGTTGAGGGCATGCGCTTCGTGCCCGACACCGTCACGGTCTCCCCCGGCGACCGGCTCGTCATCACCCTGAGCAACACCTCCGACCAGGTCCACGACCTCGTCGTCGAGGTCTCGGACGGCGGCACCGCCACCACCGGGCGCGTCGCGGCGGGGGCCACCGGCACCCTGGATGCGGGCGTCGTGGCCGGACCGCTGGAGGGCTGGTGCTCGGTCGCCGGGCACCGTGCGCAGGGCATGGTCTTCCACGTCACGACCGGCGCCCAGAGCACTGCGGCGGGCCACGAGGGCCACGGCGACCTCGGCGGCCCGGCGGCCCCGGCCGGCGGCCCCTCCGACGACTCCGACGACGCGGTGCCCGACTACTCGGCGGTCCTGCCCGACGACGTCCCCGCCTTCGACGCCGTCCTGCCCGCGGCCGGGACGGGCACTCTCCACGAGCACACCTTCACCGTCACCGAGCCCGTCGGCTACGTCGGCGGCGGGGTCACCCAGAGGCGCCTGACCTTCAACGGCCGGGTCCCCGGGCCGGTGCTGCGCGGCAGGGTGGGCGACACCTTCAGGATCACCCTGGTCAACGACGGCACCATGAGCCACTCCCTCGACCTTCACGCCGGCGTCGTCTCCCCGGACGGGGTCATGCGCTCGATCAACCCCGGGGAGCGGCTCGTCTACGAGTTCGTCGCCCAGCGCGCGGGCATCTGGCTCTACCACTGCTCGACGGCGCCTATGAGCGTGCACCTGGCCGGCGGCATGCACGGCGCCGTCATTATCGACCCGCCCGGCCTGGGCGGGGTCGACCACGAGTACCTCCTGGTCCAGTCCGAGATCTACCTGGGCCCCGAGGGCGGGCAGACCGATGCGGCCAAGGTCGCCGCCAAGACGCCCGACCTGTTCGCCTTCAACGGCATCGCATTCCAGTACCGCGACCGGCCGCTGCCCGCCAGGCCCGGTGAGCGCATCCGCTTCTGGGTCCTCAACGCCGGGCCGTCGGAGCCCATGAGCTTCCACTGCGTCGGGCTCCAGTTCGACCAGGTGTTCCTCGAGGGGGCCTGGAGCCTCGGGGGACCAGGCCGGATCGGCGCCGCGTGGTCCGGCGGCGGGCAGGCCCTGGGCCTGCAGCCCGCCCAGGGCGGCTTCGTCGAGGCCGTGCCGGCCGAGCCCGGCACCTACACGTTCGTCTCCCACTCCTTCGCCGACATGGAGAAGGGCGCCATGGGGAGGCTGGTTGTCGCGTAGTGGGCGGGACGGGCGGGACCCGCTCAGGCGGGCGCCTCCCCGTGCTCGACGACGACGCGGCAGCCGTCCTCGCACAGCGGCACCAGCGTCAGGCGGGTGCGCGCGCCGGTCTCGCCGGCGGAGGAGCGGTGCAGGCCCGCGCGCTCGTAGACCTCGTTGAGGTAGCCCTCGTGCATGACGCACACCAGCGGGTGGGGGGTCCGGCCGCGGGACACCAGCGGGCACGCCTTGAGGACGAGGGCGTCCCCGTGGGGCTCGGGCGCGAAGCCCATCATGGACAGGGCCGGCAGGAGGCCCGCGGTGCGCCGGGTCGGGCCGGCGCCCTGGCCGGAGTCCCCAACATCCTGCACCGACGGCGTCATCTGCGCCCAGCGCCGCCCGATCGCCAGCGCGAGCTCGTGAGCCCGGGGGCCGGTGCCCAGCGTCTCGGCGACGGCGTCGAGCAGGGTGAGGTAGGAGTCCAGGACCTCCTCCGGGTTCGGGGCGGTCGAGGCGTAGCGCAGCGCAGGGCGGCCGCGCCGGCCCGTCGGCTTGGAGGAGACCTCGACGAAACCGGCGTCGACGAGCGCGTCGAGATGCTCGCGCACGGTGTTGTGATGGAGGTCCAGCGCGGAGGCCACCTCGGCGGCGGTCATCGGGCGGTGGGCCGTCTCAATAAGCTCGAGGACACGACGCCGGGCGACCGTCAGCTCGGTGCGCGCCGACAGGTCCGCCCATGAGGGGCGCGGTAGGCGCGCAGAGACATCAGACACGCGGTGAGCCTAGCGGGAGCGACAACGCTCGCACAAAGCGCTCCCCTCCGGCCGGGGCGCCTCAGTCCCAGGCGATCGACCAGTACTGGGTCTCCTGGAACTCCCGGACGCCCTCGCGGGCGCCCTCCCTGCCGATGCCGGACTCCTTCAGGCCGCCGAAGGGCGCGGCCGGGTCCGAGACCAGGCCCCGGTTGATGCCGACCATGCCGAACTCGAGCCTCTCGGCCAACCGCATCGCCCACCCCAGGTCCCCGGAGAAGACGTAGGAGGCCAGCCCCGCGTCGGTGCCGTTGGCCCAGCCGAGCATCTGCTCCTCGTCATCCCAGGCGATGACCGGGGCCACCGGGCCGAAGATCTCCGTGCGCACGATCTCGGCGTCGGGGGCCACACCGGCCAGGATCGTCGCCGGGAGGAACGCCCCGGGCCCCGTCGGGCACTCGGAGCGGGCGGCCACGCGGGCCCCCGCGGCGACAGCGCGCTCGAGGAGCTCGGTGATCGCGTCGCGGGCCCGCACCGTGATCATCGGTCCGATCTCGCACCCCTCCGGTCCCAGGGCCGGGCCGACCCTCAGGGCCCGCACCGCCCGGGCGAGGCGCTCGACGAAGGCGTCGTGGACGTCGGCGTGCACGTAGAAGCGGTTGGCCGCGGTGCACGCCTCGCCGGCCCCGCGGAACTTGGCCTGCACGGCGCCGGCCACGGCGGCGTCGAGATCGGTGTCCGGGGCCACGATGAAGGGGGCGTTGCCGCCCAGCTCCATGGAGGAGACCAGGACCTTGTCCGCCGCCTGGCGCATGAGCGTCCTGCCCACCTGCGTCGAGCCGGTGAAGGAGACGGCGCGCACGCGGGAGTCCTCCAGCCAGGTCGTGGCGATCTGCGCCGAGCGGGTCGAGGGCAGGATGTTGACCACCCCCGCGGGCACGCCCGCCCGCTCGATGAGGCGCCCCAGGGCGACCGCCGTCAGGGGCGTCAGGCTGGCGGGCTTGAGGACGACGGTGCACCCGGCGGCCAGCGCCGGGGCGATCTTCCGGGTCGCCATGGCGGCCGGGAAGTTCCAGGGCGTGATCATGGCGACCACCCCGATGGGCCGGTGGGTGACCAGCGTGCGGGTGCCTCCGGCCGGGGAGGGGCCGAAGCCGCCCTCGGTGCGCACCGCCTCCTCGGAGAACCAGCGGAAGAACTCGGCGGCGTAGCGGACCTCGCCCAGGGCGTCGGCGAGCGACTTGCCGT
The DNA here is from genome assembly GCF_000711965.1 of Actinomyces israelii DSM 43320. Lineage (GTDB taxonomy): Bacteria > Actinomycetota > Actinomycetes > Actinomycetales > Actinomycetaceae > Actinomyces > Actinomyces israelii. The sequence goes on along the minus strand of NZ_JONS01000014.1, from coordinate 63,866 downwards.
TCTCGGCGCTGATGAGGGCCGCCAGGTCGTCCTCGGCGTCGATCATGAGCGAGAACAGCGAGCGCAAGAGCTCCCCGCGCAGGCGGGGCGCCGTCGCGCCCCATGCGGGCAGGGCCGCGGCGGCGGCGTCGACGGCGGCCCGCGCGTCCTCCAAGGTGGCGTCGGCGACGGTCGCGAAGGGCTCTCCGCAGGCCGGGTCGACGACGTCGAATGAGCCGTGGTCGGAGGCGGCCCGCATCGCACCGCCGATGAGCAGGCCCTCCCGGGCGTCGATGTCGGACAGGACGCCGCTCAGGCGGGGCGCGGCCTCAAGGGTTCGGTAGGTCATATCGGTTCCTCCTCGGTTCTCAGGGGGTGCTCAGGCGCGGGCGGACGCCAGGGCGTCGTGGATGATGGCCAGGCCCCGGCGCAGGAGGTCGTCGGGCATGGTCAGCGGCGGCAGGAGACGGATGACGTTGGAGTCCGTGCCGCAGGTCAGGACGATGACCCCCCGCTCGCGGGCGCGGGCGGCCACCTCGCCGGTCAGGGCGGCGTCGGGGCGCCCCGTGCCCGGGTCGATGAGCTCCAGGGCGAGCATGGCGCCGCGCCCGCGGACGTCGCCGACGCGGGGGTCCTCGGACCGCCAGCCGCGCAGGATCTCCAGGCCGATCTGCTCGATGCGGCGGGCGCGGGAGGCCAGGTCCTCGTCCTCGATCATGTCGAGGACCGCCAGGGCGGCGGCGCAGGCCACCGGGTTGCCGCCGTAGGTGCCGCCCAGGGAGCCGGGCCCGGCGCAGTCCATGATCTCGGCGCGGCCGGTGACGGCGGACAGCGGCAGGCCCCCGGCGACGCCCTTGGCGATCGTGACCAGGTCGGGGACGACGTCGTCGTGCTCGCAGGCGAACCAGCGGCCTGTGCGAGCCATGCCGGACTGGATCTCGTCGACGATGAGGACCGCGCCGCTGGCCGCGCACCACTGCTGGAGGGCGCGCAGGAAGCCGGGCGCGGGGACGACGAAGCCGCCCTCGCCCTGGATGGGCTCGATAATGACGCAGGCCACCTGCTCGGCGCCGATCTGCGCCTCGATCCGGGCGATGGTGCGCTCGGCCGCCTCCGGCCCGTCGAGCCCGTCGCGGAAGGGGTAGGAGCCGGGCACCCGGTAGAGCTCGGGGGGGAAGGGCCCGAAGCCGGCCTTGTAGGGGGCGGCCTTGGCGGTCAGCCCCATGGTCAGGGCGGTGCGCCCGTGGAAGGCGTGGTCGAAGCAGACGACGGCCTGGCGCCCAGTGTGCCTGCGGGCGAGCTTGACGGCGTTCTCCACCGCCTCCGCACCGGAGTTGAACAGGGCCGTGCGCTTGGGGAAGTCGCCGGGGGTCAGGGCGTTGAGGCGCTCGGCGACCGCGATGTAGCTCTCGTAACGGGTCACGGCGAAGGATGTGTGCGTCAGGCGGTCGACCTGGTCGCGGACGGCGGAGGCGACGGGGGCGGCGGCGCCGCCGACCGTCGTCACCCCGATGCCGGAGCCGAAGTCGATCAGCCGGTTGCCGTCGACGTCCTCGAGGATGCCGCGGTCGGTGGCGGCGGCGAAGGTGGGCATGGCCGCGCTCATGGCGCGGGGCACGGCGTCTCGCGCCCGCTCGGCCAGCGCCCGCGCCCTGGGTCCGGGCATGGGGGTGGAGATGAGCTCGTCCTGGGGCAGTGTCGTCATCGTCGTGCCTTCCTCGTCGGGGCTGTGTACAGGCCGTGCGGCTCGTGCCGGGCGTTGTGCGCCGAGGGCGGCGGTGACAGCGCTGGCATCGCGTGCGGGCCCGGCGCACCAGGAAGTCAAGCACGGCACAGCCCCCGCCATCCGGAGCAATATGCTCATGTGGGCGCCCTCTGGTGTGCGACATGCACTTCGGGTGCGGCCGCGAGAGCGGCTGAGACCCCCGCCGCCCCGCCGCGGGGCCCCGAGCGGCCGTTCGCGCAGGCGGACGACCCCGGGGGTGTGCTTGGATGCCCGACATGGTCACCGTCGCTCAGCTCCTCGCCGATCCCCGCCTGCGCCTGCGCGCCGTCCACCTGCCGGATCCCGAGCGGCGGGTCGAGTGGGTGGCCGCCACCGAGCTCCTGCACCCGGCCTCCTACCTGGAGGGCAGCGAGCTGGTCCTCACGACGGGGCTGGCGATGGCCGGGGTGCCGGCCGCGGTCTGGGCGTCCTACGCCGACGAGCTCGTCGAGGGCGGTGCCGCAGCCCTCGGCCTGGGCACCGGCATCGCCTTCCAGGCCATCCCCCTAGAGCTCAGGCGCGCCTGCGAGCGCGGCGGCCTCAACCTCCTCGAGGTCCCCCACGAGGTGTCCTTCACGGCCATCAGCCGGCGCGTCGGCGCCGGCCAGCCGCGCGGCGGCGAGCCCGGCTCCTCCGGCGAGCGCGCCGACGACCGCCTCGTCCTGGCCCAGCTGACCAGGGCGGCCGCCCGCGGCAGCGACGTGGCCGTCCTGCGCGCGCTGGCGGCCTGCGTCCACGGCGAGGCGGCCCTGTACTCCGCGCACGGCCAGGCGCTGTCGGGGCCCTACGGCGTCGGCAGCCTCCTCGACGAGCGCCTCGTCGTCGAGACGATCTCCCGGATCCGGTCCCGCGGGCTGCGCGGCGCCGCCGGCGTGGAGGAGGGGAGGGTCCGCCTGACAGTGCGCCCCATAGGGCTGACCGGGGAGCCGGGCACCTACCTCGTCACCGCCGTCGACCGGGACGAGGCCGGCCCGGTGCACCTGGCGGTCGAGCTCTCGTGGTCTCTGCTCAACCTCGCCGAGGAGTCCTCCCGGGGGCGGGCGGCGGTGCTCGCGGACCTGCGCGCCGCCGGCCTGCGCCACCTCCTGGAGGGCCGGATCCGGGAGGGGCTGGCGGTGCTCGGGCAGGTGCCCGGCTGCCAGGCCCTGGGGCGCACCGGCACCTGGCGCATTGCCGTCGCCCTGGGCGAGGAGGGGCGGGGCCCGGCGCTTCTCCAGGCCCTGGCCCGCGCTGCCGAGGGCGGGACGGGAGCGTCGGGCCCGGCGGGCTGCCTGGTGTGGGCTCCGGCGACGCGGGTCGACGGCGGCGACGGCCCTGACAGCCCTGACGGCCCTGACAGCCCTGACAGCCCTGACGTCTCCGAGGGAGTCCTCCTGGCCGGCCCGGCGACGGCGGTGGACCGGCTGCTCGCCCCGCCGAGAAGGGCGGGCGCGGCCGCGGCGGGCGGCCGCGGCCCGGCCTCCGCGACAGGGGCGCGGGCCGCCCTGACCGCCGCCCTTGGCGCCATGAGGATCGGGGTCAGCGCCCCCGGGCGCATCGAGACCCTCTCGCAGGCGCGGGCCCAGGCCGCCCACGCCGCCCGGGGCGCCCGCGGCACCGGACAGGTGCGCGACTGGGGGAGCCTGGGCGGCGTGGACGCCATCGACCTCATCTCCCCGGCCGACGCCCGCGTCCTCGTGACGGCTCAGCTGCGCGCTGTCGCGGAGCGGCCCGAGCTCCTGGAGCTCCTGGAGGCCTACCTCGCCGAGGGCGGCGCCACGGGGCGGGTGGCCTCGCGGCTCGGCATCCACCGCAACTCCCTGCCGCAGCGCATCCGGCGCCTGCGCCGGGCCCTCGGCGTCGACCTGGACGACGCCACGGTGCGCTCCAACCTGTGGATGGCCCTGAGACTGCGCGAGCGGGTCGGGGCGGACTGACGCCCGCGCAGGCCCGCGAGCGCGCGGGTTCAAGCCCGCAGCGGGGATCGGGCGCGTGAAGATTGTGCACCTTGCACCTGTGGACGGATAAGACACGACGTTACTATCCGGACATCTCTTGGGACTCAAGTCCTATGTTTCCGCGGTGTTGCGGAGCATGAGGGGCTGCGCCGGGGCGCGACCCGCCCGCAGCAGTGAGCAGGAGACGGGCCGCCCGTCCTCGGTAGCGGCTCCAGCACAGTCCGCACGCACACGAACGGAGAGACTCACCATGAGCCTGTCCCCCCTACCCAACTACATCGACGGGGCGCCCGTCGCCTCCCGCGCCTCCTCCGCCCTCGAGGTCAAGGACCCCCGCACCGGCGAGACCGTCGCCCTGTGCCCCGTCTCCGTCCAGGAGGACGTCGACGCCGCCTACGCCGCCGCTCAGCGGGCCTTCGCCGCCTGGCGGCTGACCACCCCGGCGCAGCGCCAGGAGCTCATCCTGCGCCTGGCCGACGCCGTCGAGGAGGCCGCCGCCGAGATCGTCGCCGCCCAGCAGCGCAACACCGGCCAGCTCGCCTCCCTCATCCGCAGCGAGGAGGTCCTCACCGGCGCCTCCCAGCTGCGCTTCTTCGCCGGAGCCGCCCGCATGGCCTCCGGCCTGGCCTCCGGGGAGTACGCCGAGGGCCTGTCCTCCCAGCTGCGCCGCGAGCCCATCGGCGTCGTCGGCCAGGTCGTCCCCTGGAACTACCCCTTCATGATGCTCGTGTGGAAGGTCGGCCCCGCGCTGGCCGCCGGCAACACCATCGTCCTCAAGCCCTCCGAGACCACCCCCGAGTCCGCCCTCGTCTTCGCCCGCATCGCCGGGAGGATCCTGCCCAAGGGCGTGTTCAACCTCGTCCTGGGCGACGCGACGACCGGCCGCCTCATGGCCTCCCACCGCGTCCCCGGGCTCGTCGCCCTGACCGGCTCCGTGCGCGCCGGCTCGGACCTGGCCGCTCACGCCGCCGGCCACCTGACCCGGGTCCACCTCGAGCTGGGCGGCAAGGCCCCCGTCATCGTCTTCGACGACGCCGACCTCGAGGCCGCCGCCGAGGGCACTGCCACGGCCGGCCTGTTCAACGCCGGCCAGGACTGCACCGCCGCCACCCGAGTCCTGGTCTCGCGCGCCGTCGCCGAGGACTTCACCGCCACCCTCGTGCGCCGCGCCGAGGCCCTGCGCACCGGGCCCATCCCCGAGGAGGAGGCCTTCTTCGGCCCCCTCAACAACGAGCGCCAGCTCGAGCGGGTCTCCCGCCTCGTCCAGGAGCGGCCCGCCCACTCCACGCTGCTGACCGGGGGCCACCGGGTCGGGCGGACCGGCTACTACTACGCCCCCACCGTCATCTCCGGCCTGCGCCAGGAGGACCGCCTCGTCCAGGAGGAGATCTTCGGGCCCGTCCTGACCGTCCAGGTCTTCGACGACGACGCCGAGGCCCTCGCCATGGCCAACGGCGTGGACTACGCCCTGTCATCCTCCATCTGGACCGCCGACCACCGCCGGGTCCTGCGCTTCTCCCGCGACCTCGACTTCGGCTGCGTGTGGGTCAACACCCACATCCCCCTCGTCGCCGAGATGCCCCACGGCGGCTTCAAGCACTCCGGGTACGGCAAGGACCTGTCGGTCTACGGGGTCGAGGACTACACCCGCGTCAAGCACGTCATGAGCGCGCTGTGAGGACGGGGGGCACACACATGCGCATCCTCACCGCCTTCACCCACTCGCTGGGGGGCCAGGACGCCTACGCGCTCGCGGCCAGGCTCTCAGACGCCCTCTCCTGGCCGATGGACATGGTCTCCATCATCCGCGGCGGCACCCACGGGGCCATCACGGAGGGCTCGGACATCGCCTACCAGGACGTCGTCCTCCAGCAGGTCGTCCAGTGGATGGACGAGGTCACCTACGTCCGCCCGACAGAGCTGCCCGTCACCAAGCACCTTCGCTACAACGACTCCTTCCCCGAGGGCCTGATCGAGACCACCGTCGAGCTCGGCTCCTCACTGCTCGTGGCCGGCGGCGGACGCCACGGCCTGACCGGGCGGGTCTCCCTGGGCAGCATCGGCCAGACCCTCCTGAACGCCTCCCCGGTGCCCGTGGCCCTGGCTCCCCGGGGCACCCGCTTCGACCGCGAGGCCGGCGTCGAGCGCATTACCGTCATGCTCGGGGAGTCCGGCGGCTGGCAGCCCGTCCTGGGCGCCGCCAGGACCTACGCGCAGGCCTGCGGCGCCCCCCTGCGCCTGGTCACCGTCGCCACGCGCGACTCCCCCGACGACGCCCGCATTATCGAGCGCGCCGAGAGCTGGCTCGATGAGGCCCGGCTCACGGTGGACGGGCTGGAGGACGAGCGCGTCGTCATCGTCCGCGCCGGGGACATGGGCTCGGCGATCGTGTCGATGGACTGGAAGCACGAGCTGGCCCTGCTCGGATCAGCGCGCCTGGCCCGCAGAGGACTCCTCTTCCTGGGCCCCACCGCCAACAAGATCATGCGCAACCTACCCGTGCCCCTGGTCGCCGTGCCCAGCGCCCCGGAGGGCGGCGAGGAGACATGAGTGGCGACTCCGCGGCTCGGGGGAGCGCTGACATGTCCCGCAAGGGGCTGGCCGCCGGCTCCGTCGGGCTGCTCGGCGCCATCGTCATCGGCGTGTCCTGCGTGGCCCCCGCCTACACCCTCACCGGGGCGCTGGGGCCCACGGCCTCCGAGGTCGGGGCCCAGGTGCCCGCCATCTTCTCCGTCGGCTTCATCCCCATGCTGCTCGTCGCCCTGGGCTACCGCGAGCTCAACCTCTACATGCCGGACTCCGGGACCTCCTTCACCTGGGCGACCCGGGCCTTCGGGCCCTGGGTGGGCTGGATGGCCGGGTGGGGGGTGATCGTGGCGACCGTCGTCGTCCTGTCCAACATCGCCGCCATCGCGGTCGACTTCTTCTACCTCATGCTCGCCCAGCTCCTGGGGCGCCCCGACATCGCCGGGCTGACCGACGTCCTGCCCGTCAACATCGCCACATGCCTGGTCTTCATCGCCCTGGCGACCCTCGTGTCCTACCGGGACATGCAGACCACGCAGAGGCTCCAGTACGCCCTGGTCAGCTTCCAGCTCGTCGTCTTCGTCGGCTTCGGCCTGGTGGCCCTGATCCGCTGGCTGACCGGGACCGCCTGGAACCCCACCCCCATCCAGCTGGACTGGTTCAACCCCCTGGCCGTGCCGGACTCCTCGACCTTCATCGCCGGCGTCTCCCTGTCCCTGTTCATCTACTGGGGGTGGGACGTGTCCCTGACCGTCAACGAGGAGGTCGAGGACTCCGGCAGGACGCCCGGCAAGGCCGCGGTGCTGACGGTCCTGGCCATCGTGTCGGTCTACATCGTCGTCACCCTCGGCTCGATGACCTTCGCGGGACTGGGAGAGGAGGGCATCGGGCTGGGCAACCCCGACATCCAGGAGAACGTCTTCTTCGCCCTGTCCGAGCCGGTCCTGGGCCCCTTCGCGATCCTGATGTCGCTGACGGTCCTGACCTCCTCCGCGGCCTCGCTGCAGTCCACCTTCGTCTCGCCCTCCCGCACCCTGCTGGCCATGGGGCACTACCGGGCGATGCCCGCCTACCTGGGCAGCATCTCGCCGCGCTTCTACACGCCGGGCAACGCCACGATCGTCTCGGCGCTGTCCGCGGCCACGTTCTACACGATGCTGAGGATAGTCTCCACAACCGTCCTGTGGGACACGGTCCAGACGCTCGGCGCGATGATCGCCTTCTACTACGGGCTGACCGCCTTCGCGGCCGTCTGGTACTTCCGGGGCCACTGGTTCCGATCCCCGCGGGACTTCTTCTTCCGCTTCCTCGCCCCGGGCCTGGGCGGCACGATCCTCGCCGCCATCCTGGTCATGACCCTCAGGGACTCCATGGACCCCGCCTACGGCTCCGGCTCCCAGATCCTGGGATTCGGGCTAGTGTTCGTCCTGACCGTCGGGCTCATCGCCCTCGGCCTCGTCCTCATGATCATCCAGCGCCTGCTCGACCCCGCCTTCTTCCGCGGCGAGGTCCTCGCCGTCTCCGACGCCGTGGCCGACGATGCAGGCGGTGCGGCCATCACCGAGGAGGAGGCCGTGCCCGACTGACTGACCGCGGTCGGCGCCGGCCGCGCGCCGGCGCACCGCACGTCCTCGCGCGACTCACGCGTATCCACGGTACCTCGCCAGTACTTCACGAATACTTCGCCATCTACTTCCCCAATAACCCCCTGACCGCGCCAGGCCGGCGAGCAGGGCCGATGCAACCAGCACAAGACAGCGTGGACGCCAGGCCGGCCCACACGAAGGAGAAAGAGCAATGAGCATCAACATGGAGCGCGTCGCCGAGCTGACCGAGTCCGAGGGCAGGCGCCTCAACGAGCGCACCCGCGGATCGCAGCGCATGTACGAGCGCGCCAGCGAGCACCTGGCCGGAGGCGTGGCCTCCTCCTACCAGCTGCGCGACCCGTGGCCCATCTACCTCGAGCGCGGCCAGGGACCCAGGGTCTGGGACGTGGACGGCAACGAGATGTGGGACTTCCACAACGGCTTCGGCTCGATGCTCCAGGGGCACGCGCACCCGGTCATCGGCCGGGCGGTGGGCGAGCGCTACGCCCTGGGCACCCACTTCGCGGCGCCCACGGAGGACGCCGTCGTCGTCGGCGACAACCTCGCCGAGCGCTGGGGCCTGCCCAAGTGGCGCTACACGAACTCCGGGTCGGAGTCCACCATGGACGCGATCCGCATCGCCCGCGCCTACACGGGCCGCGACACGGTGATGAAGATCTTCGGCTCCTACCACGGCCACCACGACACCGTCATGGTCTCCATCGGCGTGCCCTACGACCAGATCGGCGACCACGACGCGCCCGCCTCCCTGTCCTACGGCGCCGGCATCCCGGACGCCGTCGTCCGCATGACCGTCCCGGTGCACTTCAACGACGCCCGGTCCATGGAGCAGCGCATCATCCAGCTCGAGGCGGAGGGTCGCAAGCCCGCCTGCGTCATTATGGAGCCCGCCATGATGAACCTCGGCGTCGTCCTGCCCGAGCCCGGCTACCTCGAGGCGGTCCGCGAGATCACCGAGCGCCACGGCGTCGTCCTCATCTTCGACGAGGTCAAGACCGGCCTGTGCATCGGGCCGGGCGGCGCCACCAAGCGCTTCGGCGTCACGCCGGACCTGGTCACCATGGCCAAGGCCCTGGGCGGCGGCCTGCCCTCGGGCGCCATCGGCGGCACCGAGGAGGTCATGAGCGTCGTCGAGGACCACTCCGTCTACCAGGTGGGCACCTACAACGGCAACCCGCTCGTCATGGCGGCCGTGCGCGCCAACCTCGAGCAGGTCCTCACCCCGGAGGCCTACGAGCACCTCGACCACCTCAACGACCGCATCCTGGCGGGCTGCAACCGCGTCATCGAGGCCTACGACCTGCCCGGCTACGCCGTCGGCGTCGGCGGCAAGGGCTGCGTCACCTTCTCCCCGAAGAAGGTCATCGACTACGAGACCTTCAAGGAGCACCAGAACGAGGCCCTGTCCGACCTGGCCTGGCTGTTCAACATGAACCGCGGCATCTTCATGACGCCCGGCCGCGAGGAGGAGTGGACCCTGTCGGTCACCCACACCGACGAGGCCATCGACGCCTACGTCGACTGCTTCGAGGAGCTCGCCGAGGCGATCACCTCCTGACCGCCTCCCGGCCGGTCCTCCTCCGGCCCGGGGCGCGGGGCCGCCGGCTCAGCGCCCCGGGCCGGCCGGCAGGGTCGGGTCCTCCGCCTCCAGGGACGGGGCGAGCAGGCGCCGGAAGGACTCCACCCGCGCCCGGCGCGCCTGGGCCGGTCCCGCGCCGGCCCACTCGTCCAGGGCGCAGTCCAGGGCGCCGGCCTCGTGCGTGCACCCGCGCGGGCAGTCCCGGGCGACCTCCGCCAGGTCGGGGAAGCCGCGCAGGACGTCGGCGCTGCCCACGTGGGCGACGCCGAAGGAGCGCACGCCCGGGGTGTCGATCACCCAGCCGCCGCCGGGCAGCTCCAGGGCCTGAAGGGATGCGGAGGTGTGCCGCCCGCGTCCGGTCACCTCGTTGACGCGGCCGGTGGCCCTGTGCGCGCCGGGCACCAGCGCATTGATGAGCGTCGACTTGCCCACCCCCGAGTGGCCGACGAGCACCGAGACCCGCCCGGTGATCGCCTCGCGCACGGCCCGGACTCCGCCGCCCGCCTCCGGGGCGTCCTCGCGGTCGGAGGGGCCCAGGCGGGTCGCCACCGAGCGCACCCCGAGCGGCCCGTAGAGGTCCAGGAGGGGGCCGGCGTCGGCCAGGTCGGACTTGGTCAGCACCAGCAGCGGCTCCATGCCGGCGTCGTAGGCGGCCACGAGGTAGCGGTCGATCATGCGCGGGCGCGGCGCCGGGTCGGCCACCGCGGTGACGATGACGAGCAGGTCGGCGTTGGCCACCACGGGCCGCTCGCTGCCCGCGGCGTCCCCGTCCTCGGCGGAGCGGCGCAGCAGCGTGCGGCGCTCCTGGATGCGCACCATGCGGGCCAGCGTGCCCCTGCGGCCGGAGACGTCCCCGACGACGGCGACCCGGTCCCCGACAACGACCCTGCCCCGCCCCAGCTCGCGCGCCTTCATGGCCGTGATGTCGCCGGTCCCGTCCCCGGTCAGGGCGGGGTCGGCCAGGCGGATGCGGTAGTGGCCGCGATCGATGCGGATCACCGTGCCGACGACGGCGTCGTCGTGGGCGGGGCGCCGCTTGGTGCGCGGGCGCGAGCCGCGGCCGGGCCGCACCCGCACCCGCGGGTCGTCGGTGCCGATGTCGCGCCGGCGCGTCACCGGGCTCCGCCTTCCCGGCCCGGCTTCCGCTGCTCCTGCGGCCCCCGGCTCAGCATGCCCGCCCACAGGGCCGGGAAGCCCGGGAGGGTCTTGGAGGTGCACGCGACGTCGTCGAGCTCGGTGCCGGGCACGCCCAGCCCGACCAGGGCGGCGAAGGCGGCCATGCGGTGGTCGCCGTAGGAGCGCATGAGCGCCGGGCGCAGCCGCCAGCCCGCGGGCAGGGCGTCGATGGCCAGGCCGTCGTCGGCCTGCCGGGCGACGCCGCCGACCCGGGTGATCTCGGCGACCAGGGCCGCCAGGCGGTCGGTCTCGTGGCCGCGCAGGTGGGCGATGCCGGTCAGGCGGGAGGCGCGCCCGTTGGCGGAGGCCAGCAGCGCCAGGGCCGCCACGGCGGGCGCGAGCTCGCCGACGGCGGACAGGTCCGCGTCGATGCCCCGCAGGCCGCCCGCGCCCGACCCGTGCGCCACGAGGGTGCGCGAGCCGTCGGCCCTGGCGCGCAGCTCGACCTCGCCGCCCAGGCGCACCAGCAGCTCGCGCCAGGAGTCGCCGCCCTGGGTCGTGGGGGCGGGCCAGTGCGGGACACCCACCTCGCCGCCCGCGACCAGCGCCGCCGCCAGGAAGACCCCGGCGTTGGACAGGTCCGGCTCGATGCTCGACTCCCCGCCGCGGGGGCGCCCCGGGTGGACGGTCCACGTGCGCCCGCCCCCGGAGCCCGCGGCAGTGGCGTCCGGCTCCTCGGGTTCGTCAACGACGATGCCGCGCTCGCGCAGGGCGGCCACCGTCATGGCCACGTGCGGCAGGGAGGGGACGCGCCCGACGGCGGTGACGGCGAGCCCGCCGGGCAGCAGGGGGGCGGCGAGCAGCAGGGCCGACAGGAGCTGGGAGGAGCCGGAGGCGTCCACGCCCACCCGGTGCGGCCGCTCGGGGCGCGCGGGGTCGGCCGGCCCTGCCAGGGCGCCGCCGCCGGGGCCCACGCGCACGGGCAGACGGCCCGGCTCGCCCAGACAGGCCACCTCGGCGCCCAGCCCCGCCAGGGCGTCCAGCAGCGGACCGAGCGGGCGGTTGCGGGCGGCCTCATCGCCGTCGAAGACGACGGGCGCGTCCGCGAGCGCCGCCAGCGGCGGGACGAAGCGCATGACGGTCCCGGCCAGGCCGCAGTCGATGCGGCCGACGCCGTCGGGGCCGGCCTCCACGTGCAGGGGCAGCGGGGCGGGGCGGACGCGCAGGCGGGTCGCCTCCCCGTCGAGCCGTTCGAAGCGGGCGCCGAGCGCGGTCAGGGCCGCCTCCATGAGCTCGGTGTCGCGAGAGCGCAGCACCCCGGTCAGCGTCGTCGGGCCCTCGGCCACCGCGGCCAGCAGGAGGGCGCGGGCGGTCAGCGACTTGGAGCCCGGCAGGGCGACGGTCGCCTCCAGGGGGCCGCGGGCGGCCGGGGCGGGCCAGGGCCCGGCGGGGGACGTGCTCATGCGCCTATCGTGCCAGGAGCGCCCGCCTCAGAGCGCGTCGATAATGCGGTTCAGGGTCTTCGAGGGGCGCATGACGGCGTCCGCCCTGGCCGGCTCGGGGCGGTAGTAGCCGCCGATGTCCACCGGACGGCCCTGCACGGCCACCAGGTCGGCCTGGACGGCCTCGTTGGCGGCGCCCAGCGCCTCGGCCACCGGCGCGAAATGCGCCGCCAGCCCGGCGTCGGCGTCCTGCGCCGCCAGCTCGCGGGCCCAGTACAGGGCCAGCCAGGCGTGCGAGCCGCGGTTGTCGATCCCGCCCAGTCGGCGCGCGGGGGAGCGGTCGTTGTCGAGCAGCGTCGTCGTCGCCGCGTCCAGGGCGTCGGCCAGCACCACGGCGCGCGCGTTGGCGCCGACCTGGGCGACGTGGCGCAGCGCCTCCGCCAGCGCCAGGAACTCGCCGAGCGAGTCCCACCGCAGGTAGTTCTCCTCCAGCAGCTGGCGCACGTGCTTGGGGGCGGAGCCGCCCGCGCCCGTCTCGTACAGGCCGCCGCCGCTCATCAGCGGCACCACCGACAGCATCTTGGCGCTCGTGCCGACCTCCAGGATGGGGAACAGGTCGGTGTTGTAGTCGCGCAGCACATTGCCGGTCACGCTGATCGTGTCCTGCCCGCGCCGGGCCCGCTCCAGGGACAGCCGCGTGGCGGCCACCGGGTCGAGGACGCGGATGTCCAGGCCCTCGGTGTCCTCCTCGGCCAGGTAGCGGCGGACGAGCCCGGCGATAACGCGGTCGTGGCTCCGCTCCGGGTCCAGCCAGAAGACGGCGGGCGCCCCGGTGGCCCGGGCCCGGGCGACGGCCAGGTGCACCCAGTCGCGGATGGGGGCGTCCTGGGTGGTGCAGGCGCGCCAGATGTCGCCCGCCTCGACGTCGTGGGACAGCAGCACCGTGCCCGGCTCGGCCCCGGCGCCGCGGACGGCGGCCACCTCGACGCGTCCGGCGGTCGGGATGAGGAAGGTCTTGTCGTGGCTGCCGTACTCCTCGGCCCGGCGGGCCATGAGCCCGACGTTGGGGACCGTGCCCATGGTGGCGGGGTCCAGGGCGCCGTGGGCCTTGCAGTCCTCGATGACGGCTTCGTAGACGCCGGCGTAGGAGGAGTCGGGGATGACGGCCAGGGTGTCGGCCCTGTCGCCGGCCGCGTCCCACAGCTTGCCGCCGTTCCTGATCATGGCGGGCATGGAGGCGTCGATAATGACGTCGCTGGGCACGTGCAGGTTGGTGATGCCGCGCTCGGAGTCGACCATGGACAGGCGAGGGCCCGCCGCCAGGTCGGCCTCGATGGAGGCACGGATCGCCTCGCCGTCCTCCAGGGCGTCCAGCCCGGCCAGGATGGAGGCCAGCCCGTCCTCGGCGCGCAGCCCGGCGGCGGCCAGGGCCGTGCCGTGGGCGGCGAAGGTCCGCGGCAGGGCGGCGCGCACCGCGTGGCCGAAGATGAGGGGGTCGGAGACCTTCATCATGGTGGCCTTGAGGTGGATGGAGAACAGGACGTCCTCGGCCCTGGCGGCGGCGAGCTGGGCGGCGAGGAAGGCGTCCAGCGCGGCGGAGGACATGCAGGTGGCGTCCACGACCTCGCCGGCCGTCACCTGCAGCGACTCGCGCAGGACGACCGGCGCCCCGCCGTCGGCCGGCACGAGGCGGATCTGCAGGCTCCCGGCCTCGGGGACGACGATGCTGCGCTCGTTGTGCCGGAAGTCGCCGGCCTCCATCGTGGCCACGCGGGTGCGCGAGTCGGGGCTCCACGCCCCCATGGCGTGCGGGTGGGAGCGGACGTAGGCCTTGACGGCCCTCGGAGCCCGGCGGTCGGAGTTGCCCTCGCGCAGGACCGGGTTGACAGCGCTGCCCTTGACGGCGTCGTAGCGGGCGCGGGCGTCGCGCTCGGCGTCGGTGGAGGGGGAGTCGGGGTAGTCGGGCAGGGCGTGCCCGCGGGCCTGCAGCTCGGCGATCGCGGCCCTGAGCTGGGGCAGGGAGGCGGAGATGTTGGGCAGCTTGACAATGGTGGCGCTCGGGGAGGCGGTCAGCTCCCCGAGGGTCGCGAGGTCGTCCTCGGCCAGGTCGAAGGCGGCCAGGATGCGGTGCGCCAGGGAGATGTCGGCGGTGGCCACGCTCACGCCCGCGGCGCGGGTGAAGCCCTGGATGATCGGCAGGAGGGAGTGGGTCGCCAGCATGGGCGCCTCGTCCGTCCAGGTGTAGATGACGTTCGGCTGGTCGCTCATGCACATGTCCTTCGCTGATGGCCCGGTGGCGCTGTACGCGCTCACCCTAGACGATCGAGCCCGCACGGGGCGCGCGCCCCGTGCGCCGCCCGTCAGGCGCGGCTGGCGCGCCCGGCCACCCAGGCCGCGGCGATCGCCTTGCGCTGCCGTTTATGGTTCTCGAACCGCCAGGTCAGGGACGGACGACCCTCCCGGTCGACGGCGGCCAGCAGGAGCCCGGCCCCGACCGCGCCGCCGCGGGCCAGGCCCGACAGGGCCTCCTTGCGCGCCTGCGCGCCCTTGACCGCCCACACCGGGTTGTTGATCAGGGTCAGGGGAAGGTTGAGGGCCGCCAGCACGGTCGCGCAGGTGCGCGGGGCTCGGCTCGTCGCCAGGCCCAGTCCGGCGGCGACACTCACCGCACCGCAGGCCCTGGTGAGCATGCGGGCGTCCGAGGTGAGCACCGGCGGCAGGCCCGCCTTCTCCAGCAGCGGTGAGACCTTCTCGAAGCGCTCCACGTGGCGCGCGGGCCGGGTGAGGGCATCGATCCCGTCCAGGACGAAGGACGCGGCGAGCATCGGGCGGGCGAAGGCGCGCAGAATGTTCATGACACCATCCTGGCCCACGGGAGCGCTCGCGGCCAGGTTCTCGCCGCATGTCCGCCGGCCGACTCCGGGCTCCCGCCGAGTACCCGTCGGGAGGGCGCCGGGCCTGCGGGCGGGCGCGGGGAGACGGCGCCTCGTGCAGGGCGGTGGGTCGGATGCCGGTGGTCAACGGGTCGTTCTGAGCCCGCTCGCCGTGAACCCGTTTCCCTTCCACGACAGATCGGCGGAGCCGATCCCCGTGAAGCACAGGTGGCACTGGCGGTCCCCGCTGACCTCCTGATTGACCCACTCGAGGTGGGCGGCGCCCTCTGATGTCGTGATTGATGCGATCATGCCCGCCTCGGCTCCCGAGTCGATATCGCGGAGACTGATGCTGCCCGCCAGGGACAGGGTCTCCGTGTAGGCCGCGATGTCCGTGTGGAAGAGGTCGGTGCCCCCGCGGTGGCACTCGAGCGGGACCAGGGTGAGGGGGCCCGCGCTCGTGCTCATGACGATGGTGGGATGCCGGAGGAAGGCGAACGCCGTCGTGCCAGTGGAGTCCTGAGCCGACGCATAGCTGTTCGCGAACGACGCCGTCGTGCCGTCGTCGGCGATGCACCCCTTGGGAAGGGGCAGGCGCGCGCCCCTCAGATCCGGAGCGCCCGGGGCGTCCTGCGCCAGCGGGTCCAGCGTTTCGGCGCCGGAGGGGCTCGCTCCGCCGGAGGCCGCACCGGCCGCGGTTCCCGAGGAGGAGTCCGCCGGCTCCTCGGTCGGGGCGCTGTCGGCGCTCCCACCCCACGAGCAGGCACCGGTCAGGGCGAGTGCAGTCGCAATGCAGGCGGTTGAGAGGACGTGGCGAGGGCGTGGGTGCATGGGGCTCGATCCTCACACGAGAGTGCGGACGGTGATAAGGACGTGAGAATGCGGCAAAAGTGATGGATGAGTGAGGCGGTGGCCGGGGGTCGGCTGCTGCTCAGGCGCCTCCTAGCGGTCGATGAAGCTGATGGAGTCCACCTTGTTTCCCTCCGCCTCCAGGACCACGAAGGGGGTGGGGCAGCTCGCCTGACACGAGAAGTCGATCCGGCAGGCAACCTGGTTCTCGGCCACCTGGATTCCGGCTGCCGTCGCGTCGGCATTGTTCATGCAGGTATTGATGCTGTAGCCCGCCGACGCGTTGTGGACGATGTAGTCGCGAGCCGTCTGGTAGCCGGCGGCCGGTGACGGGTCCTCCAGCTGCTGACGCGCCTGAGGAGTCGTCTGGCGCCATATGCTGGTCTCGTCGGACTGCTTGAGCGACTCGACGAATGACGTTGCGACGGTGCTCCTGTCGTTTGCGACGCCGTCGCCGTCCGCGGGCGCCCCGACGCCCTCCTGCGATGCGGCGCCCGTCGCCCCGACGCCGTTGTGAGACGGGTGGGTGTAGATGTAGGCGGAGGCCCCGACGGAGCCGGCGATCGCCAGGATGCTCACCGTGGCCACGGCGATCGGCAGCGATGATGAGCGCTTGTGCGGACGTGGTGGCGGTGGCGGCGCGGGAGCGCGGCGCTCCGGATACCTGGGGTATGCGGGCTGGGTGCCGGGCTGGGGCGGCGGCGCCGGAGGGCTTAACGTGGTAATGGTCTCGGCGACCTCCGGGGTCTGAGGGATCTGAGGCGCGGGCGCGGCATTCTTCTGCGGCGGCGCGGGCGGGGGAGAGGAATCCGGCGCGCAGGGCGAGGATGACAGGGTGGGGGCTGCGGGAATTCCCGACAGTGCGATTGACAGGTACTTCAGGGCGTGCTGCGCCTCGTTTATGCTGGGACGTGCCGTCGGGTTCTTGTCCAGCATCTTGCTGATGAGGTCCCACAGCGAGTCGGGGATCCCCTCGGGGCGCACGGGCGCCATGAGGATCTGGGCAGCGATGACGTAGTTGTAGGTTCCGCTGAAAGGGGTGACTCCGCACGACAGCTCGTACAGTATGATTCCCAGGGAGTAGACGTCCATGGCGAAGGACGGGCGGGCTCCGCCGTTCACCTCCGGCGCCATGTACAGCGGCGTCCCCGCGCCTACGGCGGTGCGCGTCAGCACCGCCGAGTCGCAGATGGATGCGACACCGAAGTCCACGATCTTCGGTGTCTCGGGGGATGTGGAGGAGTCCATGAGAATATTCTCGGGCTTGATGTCCCGGTGGACCACTCCGGCATTGTGCACGGCTGCGATTCCTGCCGATATCTGGGCCCCCAGCCAGGCGACCTCTTGGGGGGGCAGGGCGCCGCGCGATTTGATGGTGTCCCGAAGGCTGCCGCCGTCTACGTAGTCCATGACGAGTCCGAGCGTATTCCGCTCGACGACGATGTCGTGCACCTCGATGACGTTCGGGCCCGCGGCCCTCTTAAGAGCGCTTCGCTCCTTGAGGAACGCGTCTATGACACTGCTCTCGGCGGTTATGGACTTGTGCAGCACCTTGAATGCGAGCGGCCGCGGAGAATCTTTCGAGTGGCCTTTCCAGACTTCTCCCTGAGCCCCTGAACCGATCTGCTCATCCAGTATATAGGTGCTGCCGAGGTACTGAGAAGATGGAGATTCTGTCATGAGATCTGCCTGGTTCCGCGAAGAAGAGAAGAGGATATGAGAAGAAGGAACAAGCCCGGTGAAGGAGAGGCTACCAGAAAGCGCGGAGCGGTGCACCGGCCTATGGAGGGAAGGCGCAATGACCTGCCGGCGCGTCCGGGGCGGACGGCCCGGGGGCGCCTGGGGCGGCCCCGGGCCGCACGCCTGCCGGGGGGCGGCCGGGGCGGACGCCGCGCCGACCGGGCGGGGAATGAAACCGGGGTGCCCGCCTGTTGGTCAGGACGTGACTGCGAAACTGCCGATCAGACCGCCCGGCCCGACGGCGTCGTACCGCGCGGGCCCGTCTCGCACCCGCGCGCCGGTGGGCGGGCCGCGGCGCCGAGGAGACCGATCGACACCTTCGGAGCGTCATCCGCGTGCCGGCGCGCAGGGCGGGGACGTCCGCCGGGGCCGGCCGAGCGCTCTGAGCGGCGCCGATTGCGGGCGCGGGTGCCCAGGGGCGTTAGGCTCGTGGACGATGACGGACACCGACGACTCGCGCCCCGACGGCGCCCCGCGCGAAGACGGCGACGCGGCCACCGACCTTCTCACTGACATCGACCCCGACGGCTCCGGCGACCTCGACCGGGCCCCCGAGGACGAGTCCGAGGAGGAGCGCGCCGCGCGCTTCGAGGCCGACGCCCTGCCCTACCTGGACCAGCTCTACGGCGCGGCGATGCGGATGACGCGCAACCCGGCCGACGCCGAGGACCTGGTCCAGGACGCCTACGCCAGAGCCTTCGCCTCCTTCCGCCAGTACCGCCCCGGCACGAATCTCAAGGCCTGGCTGTACCGGATCCTGACGAACACCTTCATCAACTCCTATCGCAAGAGGCAGCGCGAGCCGCTGCAGTCCGACGCCGACGCCGTCGAGGACTGGCAGCTGCACCGCGCCGCGTCCCACGACTCCACCGGGCTGCCCAGCGCCGAGAACATCGCTCTGGACGAGCTGCCCGACGAGGAGATCAAGGCGGCCTTGTCCGAGCTGAGCGAGGACCGCCGACTGGCCGTCTACCTTGCCGATGTCGAGGGCTTCTCCTACAAGGAGATCGCCGAGATCATGGACACGCCCATCGGCACCGTCATGTCGCGTCTGCACCGCGGACGTCGCCAGCTGCGCGAGCTCCTGGCCGATCATGCCCGTCAGCTGGGCTACACCACGACTCGGGAGGGCCGCTGATGGGCGGATCGAATGAGAAGGACGAGCGCTGCTCGTGCTCGGAGGCTCGCGCGCACCTGGAGCGCTTCCTCGACCACGAGTGCGACGGCGACCTGACCGCGCGCCTGGCCGAGCACGTGGCGACCTGCGAGCACTGCTCCCGCATCGCCGACGCCGAGACCCACCTGCGCGAGATCCTGCGGTCGCGCTGCGCCGAGCAGGCTCCGCCCGAACTGCGCGCCCGGGTGCTGGGGCGGCTGTCGGTCATGCGGGCGACGACGTCGGCGACTACGGCGACCACGGCCGATGGCACGACGACGGTCCGCAGCCAGGTCGTCCGCTACCGCCTCGGATGACGATCCCGGAGCCGCCGGGCCCCTGTCGCGGAGATCTACCGATCTCGAGCCGGAATACTGCCGGTCTCGGTGAAGGGGGCGCGGCCGGGAGGGGCGCGCGGCGCGCGTGACCGGTGCAACTGGTGGGCGTGTGGTCCGCGATCCCGCTCGTGTGCAAAAATGAGTGGCGTTCCGTGCCCCCTCGTGGGGCGGTCCAGACACGAGGAGGCCATTATGGGCAAGCGCGGTCGCAAGCGTCGTGCACGCGCCAAGAACAGCGCCAACCACGGCAAGCGCCCCAACGCCTGAGCCGGGTCTGCGCGTCCGGCGCCGCACCCGGGCAGCCGATGGCGCGGCCGGTCACCCTGCGGTGGCCGGCCGCGCTCGTCATCGTTCCGGCGCGGGTGCGCGGGCTCTGAGGCGCTGTCGGGCCGCCGGCGGGGCGGCGCGGCCGTGCGCACGCCGCCGGCATCCCGCGCGACGGCGAGAGGACCTGCTCTTGTATATACTGCTGTGGGCCGGTTTCTGGCCCCGGGGTGTCTGTCAGGAGGAGCGCATGCCAGTCAAGGCGACTGCCGATGAGCAGGACAGGCCCCGCTACCGGGAGATCGGCGAGTGGCTGGAGGAGGAGTGCGGGAGACTGCCGGTGGGCGCCCTGCTGCCCTCGGAATCCCAGCTCGCCGACAGGTTCGCCGTCAGCCGTATGACCGCCCGGCACGCGCTGGAGAGGCTGCGCGAGAGCGGCCGGATCGAGCGCCGGCGCGGCGTCGGCAGCTTCGTGGCCGCCCCGCAGCTCCACCGCCCCGACGCGCTTCTGCGCTCCTTCACCGAGGAGCTCCGGGTCCGCGGCATGGCCGCCTCGTCGGCCGTCCTCGAGGCCGGCCTCGTCGTCCGGCCCGTTGAGGCGCGGGCGCTCGGGATGGATCCCAAGTCCACCCTGGTCTTCATCGATCGCGTCCGCTGCGCCGACGGCGCGCCCGTGGCCCGGGAGCGGGTGCACCTTCCCGAGAGGTACCGCGCCGTCCTCCAGGCCGATCTGGCCGGCGGCTCCCTGCACGCCGCCCTCAGGGGCGCCGGCGCCGTGCTGGCCAGGACCAGCGGCGTGGTGACCTCGCGCCTGGCGACGGCGGAGGAGTGCAGGCTCCTGCTGGTTGACGAGCCGACCGCGCTGCTGGTCGAGACTCGGACGGTCACCGATCCGGAGGGCACCCCTGTCGAGACGACCGAGACCGCCTACATCGGCGCGCGCTGGGCGATCGACACCCTCGGCTCGGTGGGCTGACGCTCTCGCATCGACGGATCCGGCGGGGGCGCTCACCGCGGGCGCCCCCGCCTCTGCGTCCGGGGCCAGGACGGGCGCGCGGACGTGGTGCGGATCGCGCTCCCGCACCCTGTCCAACAGGATGTATATACAGGTATGGTTCTCGCTGAGGCGCCCGGGGAAGTCCCCTCCGCCTCCCGCACCCGTGAGACCACGCAAGAAAGAAGACACCCATGCACCCCACCAAGCCCGCCGCCGAGATGACCCGGGACGAGCTCGCCGCCTACATCGACTACTCGATCCTCAAGCCTGAGTTCACCACCGCGGACGTCGAGCGCGAGGTCCGCGCCGCCGTCGAGCTCCGCTGCAAGACGGTGTGCATCAATCCCGCCCACATCGAGACCGCTCTTCCCCTCGTGGCGGGCACTGGTACGGGGATCTGCGTCGTCATCGACTTCCCCTTCGGCACCTCGAGCACGCGCTCCAAGGCGGCCCAGGCCGAGATCGCCCTGGAGCACCCGATCGAGGACCTCGACATCGTGATGAACTACGGCCGGCTGCGCGGCGGCGAGATCGAGCGCGTCACCGAGGACCTCAGGGCCGTCGTCGAGCTGTGCCACGCCAAGGGCGTCATCGTCAAGACCATCTTGGAGACGGACGCGCTGACCGACGACGAGATCCGCGCAGCGGCCGAGGCCGCCATCGCCGCCGGCACCGACTTCATCAAGACCTCGACCGGCTTCTACACCGGCACGCCGACCCACGGCGAGCGCACCGGCGCCTTCGACGACATGGTCCGCCTCATGCAGGACGCGGCCGCCGGGCGGGCCAGGGTCAAGGGCTCCGGCGCCATCCGCGACCGCGAGCACTTCCTGCGCCTGATCGACATGGGGATCGACCGCATGGGCGTGGGCTACCGGTCGGTTCCCGTCGTCCTCGGCCAGGAGTGACGGCGTCCCGGGCGGTACCCTCGGCACGTGACAGGCCCCCTCGACGACGACGGAGCCGGCGGCGGGGTCGCCGCCCCGCTGCCGCAGGGGCGACAGCCAGGACGGTGCGAGATGCCTTCGGGACGCTTGACGGACAAGAAGCAGTGGACCCTGCGGGGCGGCTCCCTCCTGCGCCGCGTCCTCGTGTGCGTCGTCGGGGAGATCATCACCTCGCTCGGGATCGCGATCCTCCTCATCGGGCACGCCGGCGTCGACCCCTACACCGCCTTCCTGCAGGGCGTGGCCCACCTGTCCGGCCTCTCCTTCGCCGCGGTCGTCCCGATCGTCAATATCCTCCTGCTCGTTGTGGTCATCCCCTTCGACAGGACGATCTTCGGCCTGGGAACCGTCCTCAACTTCACCATGGTGGGGGTGCTGGTCGATTTCTTCCAGGCCGTCTACGCCGAGTACCTCACGTTCACGTACACCGTTGCCGGAATGCTCGTGTGCCTGCTCATCGGGATGGGCCTGTTCAGCCTGGGCGTATCGATGTACATCACCTGCGACCTGGGGCAGGGGCCCTACGACGGCATCGCCCCCGCGATCAACCGGGAGCTCCCGCGGGTGAGCTACCGCGCCTTCCGCGTGACCCAGGACGTCCTCGCCATCGCCCTCGCGCTCGTCCTGACCGGCTTCGACCTCTCCCTGGGGATCGTGGCCGTCGGGACGATCGTCATGGGCTTCTTCCTCGGCCCGATCATCGGCCTGTGCAACACGAGGATCTCCAGCCGCCTGGTCGGCCAGCCGCCGGGGCGGGTCCCTCCGTAGACTGCCGGTGTGAACGACCGACTCAGTCCCGAGGGCCTGCGCTACGCTCAGGCGGTCGCTCGAACCGGCTCCTTCAGCGCGGCCGCCCGGGAGCACAGCCTTACGCAGCCGGCGCTGTCCAACGCCATCCGCCGTCTGGAGGAGGCTCTCGGCGATCGGCTCTTCGAGCGCAGCACGCGCGGGACCACTCCCACCGCCTTCGGCGCGGCGATCCTGCCCAGGGTCGATGCCGCGCTGGCCGCGCTCGACACCGTTACCGCCGAGGCCCGCCACTGGCACGCTCCCGAACCGCTCCCCGTGCGCGTCGGCGTCTCCCCGCTCATCAGCGCGGGCGTCGTAGCCCGCGCCCAGCGCGCCGTCGCCGCCCTCCCCGGCCGCGGGAAGGACTCCCTCGTCCTGCGCGAGGCCGACCTGTCCGAGCTGTGTGCCGCGCTTGACGACGGCGAGCTCGACCTCATTGTCGTCCCCGCCGTTCTCCCGCTCACCCGCTGCCGACACCGCGTCATAGGCAGCGAGCCCGTCGTGCTCGTCGAGCCGGAGGCGGGCGACGCAGGAGCCCCTTCTGCGGCGACTGCGGCCGCCCGCGTTGACGAGCTTGCGCACCGCACCCTTCTTCTCGTCCCCGACACCTGCGGGCTGACGACCTTCACCCGCGGCCTGCTTGCCGACCGCGGCCTGCCCCTGCGGGCCTACTCGGGAGAGCGCGGCCTGCTTGCCGACCGCGGCCTGCCCCTGCGGGCCTACTCGGGAGAGGCCGCCAGCTACCGGGTGCTCGAGGGCTGGGCGGGGATGGGGCTGGGCAGCGCGCTCCTGCCCCGCTCGAAGGTGACCTCCGTCGAATCGCGTGCGCGCCCTGTGGTCGATGTCGACGGCGCGGCCATCACCATCGCCTACGAGGCCGCCTGGGACGGCGCGTCGCCGATTGCGGACGAGCTCGAGTCCCTGGCCGGGGGCCTCGCCTCCGAGGGCGGCCCATAACCGGGCGCGCAGGGCGGCCGCCCCGGCGCCGGGGCATAACGTCGCGTGATGCCGGCATCAGCCAAGAGCCTCTACCGGCGCCGCCGCGCCGATTCCTACGGTGTGGGCAGTGACGCGCCGGCGGCCGACCGGCACCGGGCGCCACCCGACATCGAAGGAGCCACCATGACCGCCTACCTCCAGGTCACCATGACCATTGACCCGGCCGACCGCGCCGCCGGCGCCAGGATCTACTCCGACTACAAGCAGGAGTTCCTCGACACGGTCCCCGGCGCGGAGAGCAAGGAGCTGCTCGTCCGCGACGAGGACGTCCAGGTCCTCCACGGCTTCGAGACCGTCGAGCAGGCCGGCGCCTACCTGACCAGCGAGCTGTTCACCGCCAAGGTCGTCCCAGGCCTGACCCCGTTGTTCAAGGCCGACCCGGACATCCGCGTCTACTCCGTGGCCTGAGCCGAGGCGCGAGGGCCGGGACCGGCTCAGCGCGGCGGACAGGGGGCGAACCGATCTCGAGCCGGAGATGAACCGATCTCGGCGCAGGGGAGGCGCTCAGGAGGGCTGGGACACGCCCAGCCACTCGTACCAGCCACGGTGCAGCACCAGCCAGGCGAGCAGGCCGTAGCCGGCCTGGCCGGGGTGGTCGCCGCCGGCCGCGGCGACGTCGGTGATCCACTGGTCGTGGTTGCGCAGCGGCTCGAAGGTCTCCACGTAGGGGACCCTGCGCCGGTGGCACACCTCGGTCGCGGCGCGCGACAGGGCCGCCGTCGCGTCGGGGCTGACGCTGGGCAGCGGCGGGGGCCCGACCACGAAGCAGGACCGCTGCTCGCCGGCGGCCTTGTCCAGGATGTTGGCCAGCGCCAGGCGGCTGCGCGCGGGCGAGATGCCGGAGCCGACGTCGGCCACCCCCAGCCCGATGACCATGCGGTTCACCCCGGTGTGGGTGGAGCGCAGGGCCACCTCGGGCGGCCAGCGGTCGGCGAGCTGGACCGTCGTCTCCCGGGGCACGGCCAGCGTCGCCCAGAAGGCCTCCAGGTCTCGGGGGGTGCGCGCCATGACGCGCCCGGCCCACCCCAGGGCCCGAGGGTCGCCGTAGCCGGCTACGAGCTCGTCGCCGATGAAGTGGATCCGGGTCTCGTCCACATGGCTCCTTTCCTCTCGACGGCCATCGGGCCGGACCCAGCGCCGGCTGCCGCGATCCGCCGTCGTGCAGTTCCTCCTGAAGGAGACGCTACCGCGCCCCGGGCCCGGACGCGTCAACGACGGCGCGTCCCCCGGGCGGGCAGGCTCACAGGCAGGGCCGTCGGAGCCGGTCGAGGAGGCTCAGGGCCGTCGGGACGGTCAGCCGCGATCGAAGGCCGCCGCCATGAGCGCCGCCTGCTGCGCCCGGTAGGCGCCGGCGCTGCCGACCGCCGGGGAGGCCGCCTCGGTCGGGGAGGCGAGCCGCAGCCGCCCGCCGCCGGTGAGAGAGGCGGGCATGTGCAGGGCGAGCCACGGCCAGATGCCCTGGTTGGCGGCCTCGTCCTGGACGAAGACGAGCTCGGCGCCCGCGTAGGGGGCCAGCGCCTCGGCCAGCTCGGCCTCAGGCAGCGGGTAGAGCTGCTCGAGGCGGACGATCGCGGTGGACGCGTCGCCCCGCTCGGCCCGCTCGTCGACCAGCGCGTAGTACACCCGGCCCGAGCACAGCAGCACCCGGTCGACGCCCGCGCCGGCGGCGACCCGCTCGTCGGTCTCGCCGACGACCGGCAGGAAGGCCCCGGCGGTGAGGTCATCCACCTGGGAGGTCGCGGCCTTGAGCCGCAGCAGCTGCTTGGGGGTGAACACGACCAGCGGGCGGCGCGGACGGGAGTAGGCGTGCTCGCGCAGCAGGTGGAAGTGGTTGGCGGGCGTCGAGGGCATGACCACCCGCATGTTCCCCTGGGCGCACATCTGCAGGTAGCGCTCGATGCGGGCCGAGGAGTGGTCCGGTCCCTGGCCCTCCTGGCCGTGCGGCAGGAGCATGACCAGGCCGGAGCGCTGGCCCCACTTCTGCCCGGCGGAGGCGATGTACTCGTCGATCACGCACTGGGCGCCGTTGGCGAAGTCGCCGAACTGCGCCTCCCAGACCGTCAGCCCCTCCGGGCGCTCCACCGCGTAGCCGTACTCGAAGGCGAGCGCCGCGTACTCGCTCAGCAGCGAGTCGTAGATGCTCAGCGGCGCCTGGTCCGGGGTGAGGAAGTCCAGCGGCGTCCACTCGGCGCCCGAGTCGTTGTCGTGCAGGACGGCGTGGCGCTGGGCGAAGGTGGCGCGCCTGGTGTCCTCGCCGGCCATGCGCACCGGCACGCCCTCCATGAGGAGGGAGCCGAGCGCGATGAGCTCGCTCAGGGCCCAGTCGATGCCGCCCTCACGGGTGGCGCGCCGCCGCCTGGCGAGCATGGCCCCCAGCTTGGGGTGGACCGTGAACCCCTCCGGGTAGGCGACCTGGGCGTCCCCGATGCGCTCGACGACGTGGCGCGGGACCGCGCTGGTCCAGCCGATCATCATGCCCTCGCCGGCGCGCTGGGAGGCGGGCACCTCCAGGCTGGTGGTCTGCAGGCCGACCTTCGTGGGGTCGGTGGCGTCGAAGGAGTCGCTGGAGGCGCTCTGAGCGGTGCCGCCCGAGCGCGCGTGGGCGGCCCGGGTCTCGGCGAAGATCCGTTCCAGCTCGCCGTGGAACTCCTCCTCGATCCGCTGGGCATCCTCGGCCGCGATGTCCCCGCGTCCCACCAGGTCGGCGGTGTAGACCGTGCGGGTCGACGGCAGGGAGTCGATGAGGCGGTACATGACCGGCTGGGTCATCGACGGGTCGTCTCCCTCGTTGTGGCCGCGGCGGCGGTAGCAGATGAGGTCGATGATGACGTCCTTGTGGAAGGCCGCCCGGTACTCGTAGGCGCGGTGGGCGGCCCGGGCGACCGTCTCGGGGTCGTCGGCGTTGATGTGGAAGATCGGCACCTGCAGCCCCTTGGCCAGGTCGGTGGCGTATGTGGTCGAGCGGGCCGACGCCGCCCCGGTGGTGAAGCCGATCTGGTTGTTGACCACGATGTGCACGGTGCCGCCGGTGCGGTAGGCGGGCAGCTGGCTCATGTTGAGGGTCTCGTAGACCACGCCCTGCCCTGCGAAGGCGGCGTCGCCGTGCACCAGCACGGGCAGCACCGTGTAGCCCTTGTCGCCCAGGCCGATGCGGTCCTGCTTGGCGCGCACGATCCCCTCGACGACGCCGTCGACCGTCTCCAGGTGGGAGGGGTTGGCCGCCAGGGACACGCGCGTGCTCACCCCGTCGGTGCCGGTGAAGACGCCCTCGGTGCCCAGGTGGTACTTCACGTCCCCGGTGCCCGCGCCCTCGATGACGCTGGTGCCGTCGAACTCGTCGAAGACCTGCCCGTAGGACTTCCCGGCGATATTGGTCAGCACGTTGAGCCGGCCGCGGTGGGTCATGCCGATGACGACCTCGTCCAGGCCGTCGTGGGCGGCCGAGTCCAGCAGCCGGTCCAGCAGGACGATGAGGGACTCCCCTCCCTCCAGGCTGAAGCGCTTCTGGCCCACGTACTTGGTCTGCAGGAAGGTCTCGAAGGCCTCCGCCTGCTCCAGCTTGGTCAGGATCCGACGGCGCTCGGCCGGGGTGACCGCCATCCACTCGCCCTCGAGACGCTCCTGCCACCAGGTGCGCTGGGCCGGGTCCTGGATGTGCATGTACTCGATGCCGGCGGTGCGGCAGTAGGCGCGGCGAAGGCGCGCGAGGATCTCGCGCAGGGTGGCGCGCTCGGTGCCGCCCAGGCCGCCGGTCGGGAAGGTGCGGTCCAGGTCCCACAGGCTCAGCCCGTAGGAGGACAGGTCCAGGTCCGGGTGGCGCCGCAGGCGGTAGGTCAGGGGGTCGGTGTCCGCCGCCAGGTGGCCGCGCTGGCGGAAGGCGTGGATGAGCTCGGCCACGCGCGCGGGCTTGCCCGTCTCCAGATCGGGGTCGTAGGTGGCGTCGCGGGCCCAGGCGACAGGCTCGTGCGGGATGCGCAGGGACTCGAAGATCCGCTCCCAGAACCCGTCCAGGCCGAGCAGCTTGCGCTCCACCAGCCGCAGGAACTCCCCGGAGGCCGCCCCCTGGATGACGCGGTGATCGTAGGTGGAGGTCAGTGTGACCACCTTGCCGACACCGTGGCGGGCGAGGGTCTTCTCGCTGGCGCCGGCGAAGGCGGCCGGGTACGCCATGGCGCCCACCCCGACGATCAGGCCCTGCCCGGGCATGAGACGCGGCACCGAGTGCAGGGTGCCGATCATGCCGGGATTGGTCAGTGTGACCGTCGTGCCGCGGAAGTCCTCGACCTCCAGCCCGCCCGCGCGCGCCCTGGCGACCAGCTCCTCGTAGGCGGCCACGAAGCCGGCGGCGTCCATGAGGTCCGCCTTCTTGATGGAGGGCACCAGCAGACGGCGCTCGCCGCCGGGGGCGGGGACGTCGATGGCCAGGCCGAAGGCGACGTGGGCGGGCGCGTGGAGGGCGGGCTTACCGGCGGCGTCGGTGGTGTACGAGACGTTCATGGAGGGCATCTCGGTCAGAGCCTCGACGACGGCCCACCCGATGAGGTGGGTGAAGGAGATCTTGCCGCCGTGGGTGTGGAGGAGGTGCCCGTTGATGATCGCACGGTTCTCGATGAGGACCTTGGCGGGGATGGCGCGGGCGGAGGTGGCGGTCGGGATCGACAGCGACGCCTCCATGTTCTTGGCCGTGCGGGCGGCGGCCCCCCTCATGCGCGAGTCGTGGTCCTGGCAGGCGTCGTCGTCTGACGAGCCGGTGTAGTGGTGAGCCGTGCGCTGGGCGTAGGGCGACGTCGGCGGGGCGGCGTCCGAGGGCGGTGCGGGCGGCAGGTCCGAGCGGGTCACGTCCTGTATGGCCGTGGACGGGCGGCGGGGGGAGGGCCGCAGCGCCGACGACGGGGCCGGTGCGGCCGCGCCGCCCGCAGCGGGATCCGCGGTGTGCGGGCCGGAGGCCGCCGCGCCCTCGAACAGGGCCCGCCACTGCGGTGTCACCGAGGAGGGGTCGGCCAGCCAGGCATCCCGCATCTCCTCCACCATCCACTCGTTGGCTCCGAAGCCTGCGGCGGTGCTGTCCAGTGTCGACACGGTGCGTCTTCTCCTCGTCGCGGGGTCGGCAGCACCCGTCCGCGAGCGCTGTCGCGTGGCGGCGTCGGCGGGTGGGCGGATGGTGCTCGTGCGTCGTCGTGCGTCATCGTACGGGGAGAACCGGGGGTGCCGGGGCGAAACGCGGGACTAAAGACACATTTGTTTCGGGCATGTGACGGGGATGGGGCGGGGGGCCGACCGGCGCGACCGTCCAGCTCCCCCACCGCCCAGCTCACGCGCCGCGGGGCGGGTGATAGCGTGCGAGCCACTATGCGATCGGCATCCCGGCGGGCACGCGGACGCGCTTCCCGCCATCATCCGGAACCTGGCCATCCTCATCCCGCGCGCTCGCAGACCCCGGCGCCCGCCGCGCGCGGCGCTCCGCCGACTCGGCAGCCTCCGCCGCCTCTGCAGATCCCGGGCGGTGCCGCGTGACCGACTGGCTCATGATCGCTCTGGGTCTCCCGCTGACCGCGGGCACGGCCCTGTTCGTCTCCGGCGAGTTCTCCCTGGTCGCCCTGGACCCCTCGACCGTCGAGACCCGCGCCGCCGCGGGCGACAGGCGCGCCACCACGGTCCGCAGGGCCCTGGGCCGCATGTCCACGCTCCTGTCCGGCGCCCAGGTCGGCATCACCCTGACCACCATCCTGCTCGGCTACACCATGCAGGACGCCCTGGCCAGGATTCTCGGCGGGCTCATGAGCGCCTGGCTGGCCCAGTCCGTGGCCACCGGCGCGGCCGTGGCCATCGCCCTGGTGGTCGTCAACGCCTTCTCCATGGTTGTGGGCGAGCTCATCCCCAAGAACGCGACCCTGGCCGACCCCATGCGCACCGCCGGGCTCGTCGCCCCCTTCCTCATGGTCTTCACGGTCGTGCTCAAGCCGGTCATCGTCGTCCTCAACGACACCGCCAACCTGGTCCTGCACCGCATGGGCATCGAGCCGGTCGAGGAGATCAGCGGCACCCGCAGCGCCGGAGAGCTCGCGGCCCTCGTGCGCCACAGCGCCGAGGAGGGCGCCCTGGACCCCTCCACCGCCACGCTGCTGACCCGCTCGATCGGGCTCGGGGCGCTGACCGCCGTCGACGTCATGACCGACCGGGGCCGCCTCCACGTCCTGGACCAGGCCGACACGGCCGACGCCGTCGTGGCCCTGGCCCGCACCACCGGCCACTCCCGCTTCCCGGTCATCGGCGAGAGCCCCGACGACGTCCTGGGCATCGTCCACCTGCGCCGCGTCATCGCCGTGCCCTACGAGCGGCGGGAGAGCGTGCCGGTGACCTCCTCCTCCCTCATGACGCCCGCCCCGCGGGTGCCCGAGACCATGCCGCTGGCCGCCCTGCTGGTCGAGCTGCGCAACCAGGGCTCCCAGATGGCCGTCGTCGTCGACGAGTACGGCGGCACCGCGGGCGTGGTCACCCTCGAGGACGCCATCGAGGAGATCGTCGGCGACGTCGCCGACGAGCACGACCGGCGCCGGGCCGGGGCGCGCGCCGACGCCTCCGGGGACTGGCTCGTGCCCGGCTGGACGCGCCCCGACGAGCTCGCCGCGCGCACCGGCCTGCACGTGCCCGACGACGGCCCCTACGAGACCCTCGCCGGCCTGGTCATGACCGAGCTCGGGCGCCTCCCGCAGATCGGCGACACGATCGCCACGCCGCGGGCCGCGCTCACCGTGGAGGCCATGGAGGGGAGGCGCGTCACCCGCCTGCGGGTGCGCCCCGTCGCCGGGTCCGCTCGGGACGACGCCGCCGGGGACACCCCCGCGCCCCGGGGCCCCGCCGGGCGCGACGGGGAGGAGGGCCGATGAGCACCCCGGTCGCCCTGATCATCACCGTGGCGCTGCTGGCGGGCAACGCCTTCTTCGTCAGCGCCGAGTTCGCCGTCACCTCCTGCCGCCGCTCCCAGCTCGAGCCGCTCGCTGCCGCCGGCGACGCCCGGGCCGCCACCGCTCTGTGGGCCCTCCAGCACATCTCGCGGATGCTCGCCACCGCCCAGCTCGGCGTCACCGTGTGCTCGACGGGCCTGGGCGTCGTCGCCGAGCCGGCCATCGCGCACGCGCTGACGCCCCTGCTGGCCAGGATCGGCATCGGCGACGCCGGGGCGCACGCGGTGGCCGTCGTCATCGCCCTGGTCCTGGTCGTCTACGTCCACGTGGTCTGCGGGGAGATGGTCCCCAAGAACATGTCGATCGCCGCGCCCGAGAAGGCGGTGCGGCTGCTCGCCCCGCCCCTGGTGTGGGTCTCCCACGTCTTCGGCCCCGTGATCACCGCGCTCAACGGCTTCGCCAACTGGACGCTGCACCTGATGGGCCTGGAGCCCAGGGAGGAGGTCGCGGCTGCCTTCAACGCGGCCGAGGTCGCCTCGATCGTCGAGCGGTCCACCGCCGAGGGCGTCCTGGAGGACGACACGGGTCTGCTCACCGGCGCCCTGGAGTTCTCCGAGGAGACCGCGGGCAGTGTCATGGTGCCCCTGGACTCCCTGGTCACCCTGCCCGGGGACTGCACGCCCGAGGACGTCGAGCAGGCCGTCGCCGCCACCGGCTTCTCCCGCTTCCCGCTCGTGGGCGGGGGAGCGGGCGGCGAGGCCGCCGACGCCGGTGGGGCCGGTGAGGGCGAGACGCGCGACGGCCCGATCGTCATCTCCGGCTACGTCCACCTCAAGGACATCCTGTACGCCACCGAGGCCCAGCGCAGCGAGCCGATACCGTCCTGGCACGCCCGCGCGCTCGTGCCCGTGCACGCCGGCGACGAGGTCGAGGACGTGCTCGCCGCCATGCAGCGGACCGGCGCCCACCTGGGGCGGGTGGAGGACCCCGAGGGCGTCACCATCGGCGTCGTCTTCCTTGAGGACATCCTCGAGGAGCTGATCGGGGAGGTTCATGACGCCATGCAGCGCGGCTGACGGCGAGCCCCGCGTGTCTGCGCGGTCGGCCCGACGCGGTGTGGTGTACTGGCGCGCCTGGAGTGTGCCCGGGTCCACGGAAGAGGCGCGCTCCGGGTGTTAAAGTGCCAAGGTGGAGATCAGCGACCAGTCGACGACACGGCGTCAGCGCCGTGAGGCTGAGCGCGCCGCACAAGCGCAGCGTGAGGCCGAATCACATGCGATGAACCGGACCGGCGCCCGTCAGCAGTCTCGCGGGCGCACCACCGCGTACACGGGCGCGCATGCTGGTCCCGCAGGGGACGCACGGCCCGTGTCGCGCAGGAGCTCCGCCCGGGCGCCCTCCGGGTGGAGGCCCGGGCCTCCGACGGCCGCGCCACCCACGCCCGCGACGCCGGTCACGGGACGCCCCAGACGCGCGGCCGACCGCCCCGTCGCGGCACCTGCACGGCCCGCGGCCCCCGCGGCAGGGCCCGTGGAGTCTGCCGCATTCTCAGCATCCTCAGCGTCCTCGGCGTCCTCCGCGACTTCTTCCGCTTCCCCGGCCCTGAGGCCCCGGGCGCCCTCGTCCTTCCGCCCCCGGCCCGCTCCCCGGGCGCCACTGGGCGGGCGCACCGTCCCGGCCCCATCACCCCCCTCTCCCGCCCGCTCGGGCCCGCAGTCTCCTGCCTTCCGCGCCGCGCCGCCGACGCCCCGGGAGACAGCGCCTCGTGAGCCCGCCGGTCCCGGCGAACCGCCCACCGGCGTCATCGCCTGGGACGACATCATCTCCTCGCCGGCGTCTCCGCCCGGGAGAACGTCCCCGAAGTCCAGGAGCGGCACCCGCTCCAGGCGTCCCTCGCGTCCCGGGGCCGGCGCGGGGACCCGCACCGGCGCGCAGCCCGAGCCCGCCCGAGACGCGGGGCGGGGCGTCGGGCGCGCCTCGGGCCGTGCGCACGCTTCGAGGCCCGGGCCGGTTCCGGGGCCCGGGCCGGTTCCGAGGCCCGGGCCGGTTCCCGGGCCCGCTCGGGCCGTCCTGGGCGGCCCTTCTGCGCCCGCGGCCCCCGCGCCCGCGGCCCCCGTACCGGCGGCCCCCGTACCGGCGGCCCCCGCGCGGGAGGTGAAGGACCGCGCCCCGCTCGGGCGCCCGCGTGATGCCGCACCGACAGTTGAGAGCCAGCCGCTCTCGGGGGAGGCGAACGACGAGAACATCGTCGCCCCGCCCGCCCGCCCCAGGACCGGCGCCGGCTGGGTCGGCCGCATCAGCGTCATGACCGTGCTGGGCCTCGTGACCGTGGTCGTTCCGATCAGCGCCCACGTCTCGGCCAGCCCGCTGGCCTCCGCGGCGCTGAGCACGCAGACCGCCGACCCGGCGCCCGAGGCGAGTGCGCCGCCGTCCTCGGTGGCCGCGGCCGTGCTCGGCTCCGACGCCGACGTGGACCCCCAGTCCGACTCCGAGATGTCCAACGACCCCGACGCCGCGGCCAAGGCCCGCATCCGGGAGGCCCGTGAGAATCCCACCACGACCTGCGCCTCGCAGACGGGCGGGGCCTCGGGCGACGCCAGCGCCCTCAGCAAGGCTCCGGAGATCTTCTATCCCATGGTCTCGGGCACCTACACCATCTCCTCGCCCTACGGCTACCGCCTGCACCCCACCCTGGGCTACATGAAGCTGCACGCCGGCCAGGACTTCGCCGCCCCCGTGGGCACGCCCATCTACGCCGTCGCCGCCGGGAAGGTCGTGACGGCGGGCATGGACGAGGGCGTCGGCACCGTCACCATCGAGCACCAGATCGACGGTCAGACCTGGTACACGAGCTACATGCACATGTACGAGGACGGCATCTACGTCCACGTGGGGGACACGGTGACCGCCGGCCAGCTCATCGCCGGCGTCGGCAACACCGGGCGGTCCTCCGGACCCCACATGCACTTCGAGGTGCGCACCAAGAACGACACGGCCGACGAGTCCACGGTCGAGCCCCAGAAGTGGCTCGACGACCACCACGCCGCCGAGCTGTCCACGGACTGCTCCTGAGCGGCGCCCGGGTGCGCAAGGAGGAACGATGAGACCCAGGCGGCAGTGCGCCGTGATCGCCCACCGCGGCGGAGCCCGCGAGGTCCCGGAGAACACGTGGAGCGCCGTCGAGCACGTCGTGTCGCTGGGCCTGGAGTGGATGGAGACCGATCTGCGGGCCACCGCCGACGACGTCGTGGTGCTGTCCCACGACGCCGGTCTGGGACGGGTGAGCGGCATGGAGCGGTCGCTGTCCGAGATGACCTGGGACGAGGCCGCCGAGCTCGATGCGGGCGACGGGCGCAGCCTCGTGCGCCTGGACGAGGTCCTGGAGGCCCACCCGCGACTCGCGCTCAACGTGGACCTCAAGGAGCCCGCGGTGGTGCAGCCCGCCCTGCAGGTGGTCCGCGTGGCCGACGCCCTGAAGCGGGTGCGGTTCGCCTCCTTCTCCGCGCGCCGTCTGGCGATGCTGCGCCGTCAGGAGCCGCGCGCGACCACATCCCTGGGGGGATGCGACATCGCGGGTCTCATGCTGCTCAGCGAGGCGGCCCTGCCCCTGCCGCACACGCGCTGGGGGTGGACGCGGGGAAGGGTGGACGCCGTGCAGGTGCCGCCGACCTACCGCGGGCTGCCGGTGGTGACACGGCGCTTCGTGGCGCAGGCGCACGCCGCCGGGCTTGAGGTGCACGTGTGGACGATCGACGACCCCGCGCAGATGCACCGTCTGGCAGCGCTGAACGTCGACGCCGTCATGACCGATGTCCCGAGCCTGGCCCTGGAGACCCTGGGGGGCTGAGGGCCTTCACATCGGCGCCTCCGCGGGAGACAGTGGGCACATGCAGGATGAAGCCCCCTCACCCCCCATCAGCGGCGCCGGCGGCGCCCCCCACGTGTCGGCGACGCCGATCGCCCTTCCCGCCGGTGAGGAGGGCCCCCGGGTTGATGCGCCCTGCGGGCCGGTGCGCGGGGTGTGGCGGCGGATCGTCTCGGCTCCCGGGGCCCGGTCGCCCCATGCCCGCTTCGAGCGCTCGGCGGCCTTCTACAACATCCCCTACGCCGAGCCCCCGGTCGCCGGGCGCCGGTTCATGGCGCCCGTGCCCCGCGCCCGGTGGCGCGAGGAGCGCGAGGCCGTCCTGCCCGGCCCGACGCCGCAGCGCGGCTCCATCTTCGACGACCCCGCCATCCCCGAGCCCACCGTGGTGGGGGAGGACATGCTCAACCTCAACATCTTCACCCCGGCGCCTGGGGACGCGGGCGCCGGGCTGCCGGTCTACGTGTGGATCCACGGCGGCGGGTGGTCCTCGGGCTGCCAGGCGAGCCCCTGGTACGACGGCGCCGCCTTCAATCGCGACGGCGTGGTGACGGTGGCCCTGTCCTACCGCCTGGGCTTCGACGGCTACGGCTGGGTGGAGGGCTCGGACACCCCCTTCAATCGGGGCGTGCTCGACCAGATCACGGCCCTGGAGTGGGTGCGGGACAATATCGCCGCCTTCGGCGGGGACGCGGGCCGGGTGACCATCGGCGGGCAGAGCGCCGGAGGAGGCAACGTCCTGACCCTCATGGCCTGCCCCCGCGCCCGCGGCCTGTTTCACGGGGCGATCAGCGAGTCGGGCGCCGTCACCGACGTCCCCGCCGACCGCGCCCGGTCCACCGCCCGCGAGATGGCGCGCTTCGCCGGCGTCGAGCCGAACCTGGAGGGCTGGCGCGCGCTGGACTACGACCGGGTCTTCTCCACCACCGCAGGCTTTGAGAGGCAGATCGAGAGGCGGGTCGAAGGGCACTGCGCAGAGCCGGCTGCTCCCGACCCGCTGGTCGGGCGCATCCGGGCCGCGCTTATCCCGGGTCCGGACACAGGGATCATCTATGGCCCCGCGGTCGACGGCGACCTGGTGCCCCTGCCCGTGCGCGAGGCGCTGGCCCGGGGCTCGGGTGGCGATATCCCGCTGCTCGCCATGAGCACGACGCACGAGTTCATCTGGTCGGCCTTCGGGCTCGCCCAGGAGCTCGGCGAGCGCAGCGCGGCGGAGATCATGACGCGGGCAGGCCTGGACGCGGGACTGGCCGCGGATTACGTGGCATCCCATCCCGAGCTGGCGGGCGGCGAGCACCTGCGGCTCGGCAACCTGATCTCCGATACCATGTTCCACACCCCGCTCCTGGGCTGGGCGCGGGCCCGGCTGGACTGCGCAGGACCGGACGCTCGGGCGGCGGGCACCTGGCTGAGCCGCTTCGCGTGGGAGTCGCCCGAGACGGGGTGGTCGACGCACTGCTTCGAGGTGCCCTTCGCCTTCGACTGCCTGGCCCACCCCTACTGCGGCCACACCCTGCGCTCGGCGCCTCCCCAGGCGCTGGCCGACGCCGTGCACGGCGACTGGGTGCGCTTCATCCTCGCCGGTGACCCGGGCTGGCGGCCCTGGGACGGGCGCGGCCTGGGGCGGACCTACGGGGACCCGCGTGGCGCCCGGCCGGACGGGGCCGTCGACGGCGAGGTCTTCGCCGTCGAGCAGCGCCTCCTGGAGGCCGGGGAGCGGCTCGCCGAGGCGGCGCCGAGGGAGGGCTGAACGCTCGCCCGCCGGGCAGGACCCGCCTGGACGGGCTGCCTACCGCCGGTGAAGACCGGTCCGGGCTCAGCCCCCCAGGACAGTGCCGTCGTCGAAGACCGCGCGCATCTCCGTGCCGGGCGGCGCCAGGACAAGGGCCTTGTCCTCGCACAGGCCTCGGACGAGCCGGTGCTTGTCCTGCGGCACCGGCAGGCGCACCGAGGTGATGCGGCGCGCCCCGCCCGGGTGGGTGAAGTCCGTCGGGCGCGGGTCGATGGAGAAGTGCGTCATGAAAAAGGGAAGGTCCGGGTCGGCGGGGAAGAAGACCCGGTAGCGCAGCGTACGGCCGGCGGTGTCCGTGCGGTGCGGGCCGAGCTCCAGGCCGTCGTCGTCCAGGGAGCGGACGGCATAGCGGAACTGGGCGTCGTCGCCCTCCAGGCACAGCCCGCACAGGCCCTCGGCGCACTCGTCCCAGCCGGCAAGCCGGCTGAGAGCCCGCCAGTGGCGCCCCCCGACGAGCGCGGTCAGCTTCTTGAGTGCCTTGGGCGTGCCGGTCCCGGCGAGAAGCTCAAGATAGGGGCCCTCGCCGAAGTAGGCGAGTGCGTTGATCGGGTTCCTCCGCCGGCCGTACTCGACGGCGAAGCCCCTGTTGCGGAAGTCATCGACCGCCGCACCCAGGTCCTTCATCTTGTACAGGACATACCCCAGATCCGTGGGCGTCATGGTAGGGCGGCCGCTGAGCGGCTGCGAGGCCCGTCATAAGGCTCTCGCGGCGGCAGCGGGTCCGCCTGCGCGGCACGATGGCCGCCTGCTCGTCCGCCGGGAGCCCGTAGGCCTCCGCGCGGCCGAGCAGCGGTGCGCCGGAGAGGTCGCGGACAAGGTGACCGACGGTGCCGAGGCCTGCGCCCCGGAGATGTCAGCGACGGCATCCCGATGAAAAAATGCCGCCACTGACGGGCCGGTGCCCCGAACAGGACTCGAACCTGCGGCCTTCTGCTCCGGAGGCAGACGCTCTATCCACTGAGCTATCGGGGCCCGGTGCGGGACTCTACCAGCACCGGGCCCGCAGGTCGAAACCGGGTCGAAGATCGAGGGAAGCGAGTTTCGACACCGCCGGCGAGCGTGAGCGTGACCCGGCGCGGTGGTGACGGCGCGGGTGAGGCGTGCGCATCCGGCCTCGTTGACTCGCGTATGCTCTTGCTCACTGCACTTGCTGAGCTGCGAGCTCCGACGTCACGCAGGAATTGCCGACCCTCGCCGCTCCGCTACTCTGTGCCCGTGACCCCCGAAGAGCTCGCTGAAGCGATCCGCACCGTTCTGTCCACTGCCGCGACCGACGGCTCTCTCGCCCTGCCGGTCGAGGACGTGCCGCTTCCCCGGGTCGAGCGACCCCGCAACCGCAACCACGGCGACTGGTCCACCAATGTCGCCATGCAGCTGGCCAAGAAGGCCGGCACGAACCCGCGCGCGCTCGCCGAGCTCCTCGTGCCCCGCCTCGCCGAGCTCGACGGCGTCGACTCCGTGGAGATCGCCGGGCCGGGATTCCTCAACTTCCGCGTGAGCGCCGCGTCCGCCGGAGAGCTGGCCCGCACCATCGTCGAGGCCGGGGAGAGGTACGGCCGCAATGAGACCCTGACCGGCCAGCACGTCAACCTCGAGTACGTCTCGGCCAACCCCACCGGGCCGGTGCACCTGGGCGGAGCCCGCTGGGCCGCCGTCGGCGACTCCCTGGCCCGTATCCTGGTCGCCTGCGGGGCCACCGTCACCCGCGAGTACTACTTCAACGACCACGGCACCCAGATCGACCACTTCGCCGAGTCCCTGCTCGCCGCGGCCCGCGGCGAGGACACCCCCGAGAACGGCTACGGGGGCGCCTACATCGTCGAGATCGCCCAGAGGGTGACCGACGACGAGCTCGCCGCGGGGCGCCCCGCCCCGGCGACCCTCGAGGACGCCGCCGCCACCGAGGTCTTCCGGGCCCGCGGCGTGGAGCTCATGTTCGCCGCCATCAAGGACGAGCTGCACGCCTTCCGCTCCGACTTCGACGTCTTCTTCCACGAGGAGTCCCTGCACAGCTCCGGTGCTGTGGGGCGGGCCATCGACATCCTGCGCGGGCGCGGGGTCATCTTCGAGGCCGATGGCGCCACCTGGCTGCGTACCACCGACTTCGGGGACGACAAGGACCGCGTCCTGATCAAGTCCGACGGCAACGCCGCCTACTTCGCCGCCGACGTCGCCTACTACCTGGACAAGCGCTCCCGCGGCGCCGACTGCGAGATCTTCCTGTTCGGCGCGGACCACCACGGCTACGTCGGCCGCATGATGGCCATGTGCGCCGCCTTCGGGGACACCCCGGGCGTCAACATGCAGATCATTATCGGCCAGTTCGTCAACCTGGTGAAGGACGGAGCCCCGGTGCGCATGTCCAAGCGCGCCGGCACCATCGTCACCCTGGAGGACCTGGTCGACGCCGTCGGCGTGGACGCGGCCCGCTACGCCCTGGCGCGCTCCTCCATGGACTCCACGATCGACATCGACCTGGACCTGCTGGCCTCCTCCTCCGCGGACAACCCCGTCTACTACGTCCAGTACGCGCACGCCCGCATTCGCAGCGTGGCCCGCAACGCCGCCGAGCACGGCGTGTCCCGCCAGGCGGGCTTCTCCCCGACGGCGCTGGACGACCCGGCCGACGCCGTCCTGCTGGGGGCCCTGGCCCAGTTCCCGGCCACCGTGGCACAGGCCGCAGCCCTGCGCGAGCAGCACCGCGTGGCCCGCTACCTGGAGCAGCTCGCGGCCGCCTACCACACCTGGTACGGGGCCACCCGCGTCACCCCGCGGGGCGACGACGCCGTTGACTCCGGTCACGTGGCTCGCCTGTGGCTCAACGACGCCGTCGGCCAGGTCATCGCCAACGGCCTGGACCTCCTGGGCGTCAGCGCCCCGGAGCGCATGTGAGAGGAGAGGCCCGCGAACGCGCCCGCCCGGTCGTGCAACCGATCTCGGTGCGGGTTACGACCGGTCTCGAGCCGGATCCGGACCGATCTCGTGAGACCGGTTCACTTCCGCGTCGAGATCGGTTGACGCGGCGCCCGTGCCGGAACCAGAAGGAGGATCATGACCGCTGCGACCGTTCCCGCCGGTGAGGCGGCTCCGGGCACCCTGGTCTGCCCCGAGCCCCCCGAGCGCCCCGACCTGTGGCCGTGGTCCGCGCGGCGCCGCGACGACGGGGTCCTCGAGGTCGGCGGGATGGCCCTGACCGACATCGCCGCGGACTTCGCCACCCCCGTCTTCGTCATGGACCGCGCCGACCTGCGCGGGCGCGCCCGGGTGTGGGCCACCGCCATGGCCGAGGAGTTCTGGGACGGCTACGGCATGAGCGGCGGCGACGCCTACTACGCGGGCAAGGCCTTTCTGTGCTCCGACGTCGTGCGCACCGTCACCGGGGCCGGCATGGGGGTGGACACGGCCTCCCTGGGCGAGCTCACCATGGCGCTGCGCGCCGGCGCCCCGCCGTCGATGGTGGGCCTGCACGGCAACAACAAGCTCGACGCCGAGATCGAGACCGCCCTGCGCGCGGGGGACGGCCGGGGCATTGAGCGGATCTTCATCGACTCCCTGGACGAGGTCGCCCAGATCGAGTCGGTCGCCGCCCGCCTGGGCACGACCGCCCGCGTCATGATCCGGGTCAAGACCGGCGTGCACGCCGGCGGCAACGAGTACGTCTCCACCGGGCACGAGGACCAGAAGTTCGGCGTGGGCGCCTTCGACGGCCAGCTCGACGAGGTCGTGGACGCCATCACGGCCTGCCCGCACCTGGAGCTGCGCGGCCTGCACAGCCATATCGGCAGCCAGATCCAGGGGACCGTCGCCTTCGAGGAGGCCGCCGGCATCATCTGCGGGCTCGCCGCGACGGTCGGGGCCCGGACGGGTGCGCCGCTGCCCGAGATCGACCTGGGCGGCGGGGTGGGCATCGCCTACTCGGGCGCCGACCCGGTCCCCACCGCCCCCGTTGAGGCGGCGCGCGCTATCGCCCGCACCGTGCGCTCGGCCTGCGACCGCCTGGGCGTCGAGGTTCCGCGGGTCTCCGTGGAGCCGGGGCGCTCCGTGGCGGGCCCCACCACCCTCACCCTCTACCGGGTGGGTGTGGTCAAGGACGCCCTCCTCGCCGACGGCGCTCGCCGCCGCTACGTCTCCATCGACGGCGGCATGGCTGACAACATCCGCCCGGCCCTCTACGGGGCCAGGTACACCGCCTCCGTGGCCAACCGCGTCTCGCAGGCGCCGGTGGTGCGCTGTCGCGTGGTCGGCAAGCACTGCGAGTCCGGCGACGTCGTCGTGTGGGACGTGGACCTGCCCGACGACGTCTCCCGCGGCGACCTGCTGGCGGTGCCCGCCACCGGCGCCTACGGCTACTCCATGGCCTCGAACTACAACATGCTCACCAAGCCCGGCGTCGTGGCCGTCGAGGACGGCGACGCCCGCTGGGCGGTGCGCCCTCAGACCATCGAGGACCTCCTGGCCCTCCAGGGCTGAGGCGCAAGGGCCGGGCTCCCCTGGCCCGGCCGCATCGCGGGGCGCCTATACCCGCAGCGCCGGGGGTCTTTCTCATCCTGGAGGACGAGATGCCGCCGGGCGGACTCCTCCCCGAGACTCTGCCCCGGAGCTGTGAGGCTCCTTACGCTGTGTGGCATGAGCGCAGCAGTGTCATCTCTCGAGGTCCCTCCGCCGCCGGTTCACCGCAGCGGCGACCTGGTCCTGCCCTACTCGGCGGATCTGGGCAGGGTCTTCCGCCGGGCCTGGGCGGCGGTGACGCGCCGACGGCGGCCCGCCGGGGTCGGCGGGTCCGCCCGGGCTGCCGACCGCCGCTGAGGCGCTTTCTCAGCGTTTTCAGGGCTCGGCGTAGAATCGGGGTCACCTTCGGAGGCTCGGTGCGGCTGCTCTCGGGCTGTGGCGGGGCGGGCAAGACGACCCGAGCTGCTCCGGCTGCGGCGCGAGCTCGACCGTGGCGCCTACGTCCCCGTATATCTGGGTATCGAGGACTACCTCAACACAGAACTTCCTCCGGGCGGCGGCTCCCTCCTCATTGCGCTCGCGGCCGGCTTCGTCGGCGGCTGCGAGGAGGCCGACGTCCCGAAGCAGAAGATCGTCGCGCGGATGAGGTCCTTCCCCGATCGCCTTGATATCAAGGGGGAGGCCGGCACGGCCGTGTCGGCGGGCCCGGTCGCCCTCGATCTCAAGGCCACGCTGCACGACGACGAGGGCCTCCGCGCTCAGGTCGCAGGGCCCTGGAGCCCGACCGGAAGGTCTTCAAGAAGGAGATGCGCGCCTTCTTCCAGGCGATGGACGCCGCCATGCCCTCCGGGAAGACGCCGGTCTTCATTGCGGACTCCATAGACCACTGTCGCGGACGGACCGCCACCTTCGATGAGGTCCGAGATTCTGTTGAGTCGCTCTTCTCGAGGTACGCCTCGGAGCCGGCCCTGCCCGACATGCACGTGATCTACACGGTTCCGGTCTATGCCGAGCCTGCGGGCTGGGAGGGGCAGATCTGGCCCGTTCTCAGTGTCAAGGTAGGAGCGCGATGGCGGGGACTGCCGTGCGGGGATCGACCTCCTGCGCCAGGTGCCCGCCAGACGCGCCCCAGGCGGTGACCTCGAGAGGCTCCTCGGGAGTCGGATCGACCGGGTGATTCGCGCCTCGGGCGGTCTGTTCAGAAGAGCTATTCCGTCTGGTCTGCGCGCTCCTGGTCAGCTCCTGGTCAAGGACGGCGCGCTTCCGGTGGGCACGGCCGACATCGATCAGGAGGAGCGTCAGCAGCGCTCGTACGCCGCTGCGGGGCTCACGGAGGAGCAGGAGCAGTGGGAGATCCTGCGAGCAGTGCGTCAGACCGGACAGCTGCGGGTGCCGCGCGAGCGGACCGCCGAGGCGTGGGCGCTCCAGGCTCTCGGGCATGTCATGTGCTGCCGCAACGGGAGGGTTGGCTGGTACCGTCCGCCCTCTTCCGGACAAGCTCTTGGACGAGGCGTGACATGCCGTTCCGGGAACCCGACGAGGCCGTCAGCGTAGATCAGGCGTGGTCGGGCCCGCGGCACCACCTGGAATGGGCCGGGGCTGAGCCCACAGCCGTGTTCCTCGCTGTGCGGTCCCGCGACCAGGCGGATGATCTTAGGGAGAGGGCCGCCCTGTGGGGTCGCAGAAATCGTGAGCGGTGGACACCATGTGAGGCGGATGAGGACTCTGCCGACTGGTTACGACGCGAGCTGCCAAGACCGGGAGTCCTTTGGTTCGCCCTCTGGGCAGAGGAGCAGCGCGTAGACGTACTTCATGCGCTCAATGAGGTGCGCATTCGTCTCGCCGACTCGAGAGGGGCGCCTGGTTCTCTGCGGTCCGATTCCTCTGCTCGGGCAGGCTGCTCGCGAGGCTGCCGATCTGTGGCCCGCGCGCTCCTTCGCTCATGTTGTGCGTGCTGTGAGCCCACCCTCTGGCTCGCCGCATCAAGCGGTCGAGAACATGGGGTGGAAGTCGGAGCTCATGGAAGGCGAGAGGTATCGTTCCGCCTGGCGATTGACGATTCCCGAACAGCTGCGCACTCCCGAGGCCGGCGCGGCGCTGCGGGAAGTGGGGCGACCCCGTTCCCTGCTCCCGGCGGACCCGGTCGGTGCGCGAGGAGTTCTTGACGAGTCCAGGATTAGTGGTTCCCCTATCCGCAGTATTGTTTTCGGGCTGACGCGGGCGGAGATCGCCGGTCTGCTCGATGGCGGGATCGACATCGAGGCGAATCCTGCTTCTGTGATGGTTGGTTTACGGGGACTTCCTCGAGGCTTCCGCGCTGGCGCTGCCGACGCTGTGATGCAGGCCGGAGAGGTTTTCGGTGCTTATGGATGCGACTGCGGAGGCGGCGGTGGAGTCGTTGAGAACTGACCGCAAGCTGGCGAATTCGTTGGGTACGCCGGAGTCGCTGCGCGACCTGGGGCCTTCGCTAAACAGTGTGGGGCTTGCGGCGGAGCGGCATGGTGGCTCTGAGGTGGGGGAGCAATGCCCGGAGGAATCTTTGACAATATTCTGCGAGGTTGCGGACCTTTTAGGCGCGCCCCGGACGATTGAGGACTTGATGGGCGCCCTCACAACGACTGTCATTGATAATCAGCCATAACCGTCGCGAGGGCGACCGAAGATTCGCCTCCCTCAGCTCTCCGCGCTCATCTCCGCACCCACGAGTCTCCACCTGTCGATGGCCTCCTGGTCGTCCCAGAAGCGCCGGTAGGTGCCGCCCGCCGCGTAGAGCTCATTGTGCGCGCCCACCGCCTCCACGGCACCGTCGACCAGCACGACGATCCGGTCGGCCCGGCGGATCGTGCTCAGCCGGTGCGCGATGACGAGCACCGTGCGCCCCCGGCTCAGCTCCTCCATGGCCCGGGTCACCACGGCCTCGTTCGCCCCGTCGAGCGCGCTGGTCACCTCGTCCAGGAGCAGCACGGGCGCGTCCTTGAGGAAGGCACGGGCAATGGCCACGCGCTGGCGCTCGCCGCCGGACAGGGCGGAGCCGCCCTCGCCCACCGGCGTGTCCCAGCCGCGCGGCAGGCGCTCGACCACCTCGGCCAGGCCCGCCCGCCGGGCCGCCTCGCGGACCTGCTCCGCGCTCGCCCCCGGACGGCCGATGCGCACGTTCTCCTCGATCGTGGTGTCGAAGAGGTAGACGTCCTGGAAGACCATGGAGACCCGCTCCATGAGCGCCTCCACGCGCGCGGCGCGCACATCGACCCCGCCCACGCTCACGCTTCCCGAGCTCGCGTCCCAGAACCGGGCCACGAGCCGCGCGATCGTCGACTTGCCCGACCCGGACGGCCCCACGAGCGCCGTCACGCTGCCCGCCGGGAGGGTGAGGCACACGTCGTGGATGACCTCCCGCCCCGGGACGTACCCGAAGGACACGTGGTCCAGGACGACGTCGTAGGGGGCGCCCGGCACCGCCGCCGCCTCGGCCTCGGGCTCGTCCATGACGGGCGTGTCCAGGATGGAGCCGATGGACTCCAGGGCGGCGCCCGCCTCGTGCACGGGGGACACGTAGAAGGCGAGCATGCCCACCGGGTCGGCGAAGCGCACCGCCATGAGCGACAGGGCCACGAAGACCGCCGGGTCCACTTGTGCGCCGAGCAGCAGCGACGCCCCGACCGCGACGGCCAGGACCATGCCCGCCTCCACAAAGGTGTGGAAGCCGATGGCCGCGGGAGCGGCGGCGCTCATGGCCCGGCCCGCCACCTCGTGGTCCTCCGTCAGGTCCCGCTCCAGGGGCTCCCAGCCGTCGCGGCAGGCGCCGGTCGCCCGCAGGACCGGCTGGAGGCGGGCGAGCTCCAGGACCCGTGAGGCCAGGCGCCGGGTGGAGGCCTCGTGCTGGCGGTACTCCGCGACGACCGCGCGCTTGAGCCGCCGCAGCGCCCACACGCACCCGGGCAGGGTGATGATCATGGCCAGGCCCATGCGCGGCTCCTGCCACAGGGACACCACGGCGATCGCCGCCGCCGAGCCGCTCATGGAGGCGATCTGCGGCAGCACCAGCGAGGGCAGGTGGGACAGGGCGTGGATGTCGGTGGACGTGGCCGCGGCGACCCGGCCGGTGGCGGCCGAGTCGAACCAGCCCAGCGGCAGGTGCTGGACCTTCTGCCCGACGGCGCGGATGAGGCCGCCGCACACGTCGTCGGAGCCGATCCTGTAGGAGCGCACCGTCGCGGCGGCGCTGATGACGGCGGAGGCGCAGGCGGTCGCCATGATCGCCGCCAGCCAGGCGCCCGCGCCGGGGCCGCCGGACAGGAAGGTCCGCAGGAAGGGGACGAGCAGGCCCAGGGCGGCGCCCTGCAGGACGCCGGCGACGGCGTGGGCGACAATGAGCCCCTTCAGGTGCGAGTGCCCGCCCAGGTAGCGGTCGAGTCGGGTGATCACTGCTGCGCCTCCCACAGGGTGCGGTAGAGCCCGCCGGCGGCGAGCAATTCGGTGTGCGTGCCCCTCTGGACGACGCGCCCGCTGTCGAGCACGACAATGGAGTCGGCGTCGACGACCGTGGCCAGGCGGTGGGCGATGACCAGGACGGTGCGGCCGCGGGCGAGGGCGGCGAGCGCCTCC
Organism: Actinomyces israelii DSM 43320; assembly: GCF_000711965.1. GTDB lineage: Bacteria > Actinomycetota > Actinomycetes > Actinomycetales > Actinomycetaceae > Actinomyces > Actinomyces israelii. Next base: position 19,350 of record NZ_JONS01000014.1, on the reverse strand, counting down.
TGGATCTCGCGCTCGGAGTGCGGGTCCGCCTGGGCGGTGGCCTCGTCGAGCAGGAGGACGGGGGCGCCCGCGAGGAAGGCGCGGGCCAGGGCGATGCGCTGGCGCTCGCCGCCCGACAGGTGCGCCCCCTCGGAGCCCAGGACGGTGTCGTAGCCGCGGGGCAGGGCCGTGATCCGCTGGTGGATGCGGGCGGCCCGGGCGGCGGCCTCCACCTCCTCACCGGTGGCGTCCGGTCGGGCCAGGCGGATGTTCTCGCGGGCCGTGTCCGCGAGGATCCCGCCCTCCTGCAGGACGATCACCATCTGGGAGAGCAGGTCCTGGCTGGAGGCGTCGCGCACATCGGTCCCGCCCACGCGCACGCTCCCGCCGGTCACGTCCCAGAAGCGGGCGACGAGCCGCACCAGGGTGGACTTGCCCGAGCCCGAGGGGCCGACAACGGCGGTGACCGTCCCGGGCCGCAGCTCCAGTGAGACGTCGTCCAGGACGAGCGGGCCGTCCTGGCGGTAGCGGAAGGAGACGCGGTCCAGGGCGACGTCCACGCCGCCGCGCTCGTCGTGGCCCACCGGGACGGGGGCCTGGGGCTCGGGCAGCGCGGGCTCGGCGAGCAGCTCCCCGATGCGCTGCGCGGCGTCCCGCGCCTCGATGAGGCTGTTGCCCATGGAGGCCAGGTTCATCATGCCCGAGGGCAGGCCGACCCCGACCAGGAGGAAGGGCAGCACCCCGACGGGCTCCATCAGGCCGCGCCCGACCATGACCCAGCCGGTCGCGATAATGGGCAGGAGCATGAAGGCGGGGCCCATGAGGGCGCTGAGCACCGCCATGGGGCGGCCCGGCCCGCGCATCCACTTATACGAGGCCCTCGTGTAGCGGCCCAGCGCGTCGGAGAACCGGCCGAACAGCGTCCCGCTCAGTCCGAAGGCCTTGACGGCGGCGATGCCGTCCGCCATCTCCACGGCGGCGGACGCCAGCTGCTTCTCCGACTCGTTGAACTCCTCGGTCAGCTGCTTCATGGTGCGGGCGGCCAGCGCCCCGGCGACGGCGACGGCGGCCGCCAGCCACACCAGGAGGACCAGGGTGAAGACCCAGGAGCGGGTCAGCAGGTACACCAGGCCGAACAGGGGCGCTCCGATCGCCATTCCCAGGTCGGAGCCGAAGTGGGCGATGAGGGCGTGGACCTTGGCGGTGTCCTCGGTGATGGTCGAGCGCACGCGCCCGGAGGACTCCTCCGTGTGCCATCCCAGCGGCAGGCGCGCCAGCACCACGGCGATCCGGCGGCGCAGGTCGGTGCGGAAGCGCAGCTCGACCCGGTGGGCGTAGCCGGTCCCCCACAGGTAGATCATGTGCCCGCCCATGAGCCCGACGGAGATGGCGGCGACCCAGGCCCATGCCGTCCGGGCGGTCAGCGTGGCGGCGAGAGCCTGCTGAGCCAGGGCGGTGACGCCGATCGCCGGAAGGAGGCCGAGGGCCGCCCCGGCCATCCCGCAGCAGAAGGCGAGGACGATCGAGGGCCGAACCGGGCCGAGGAGCTGTTTGAGGGCGATCTCGGACGCCGGGGGCGCCTGCCCGGTGGTGTGCCCGGCGTTGGTCGTAGTGGCGGTGGGCGACGGTTCAACAGTATCGGTCTGTGCTTCTGCGGTCATTGCGAACTCCGTAAGAAGGAGGAGCGCCATGGTCTATGGGGGTCAAGCGAGTCTCACCTTACAGCGATTCCGTGGAGGTGATGGAGCATCAGATGTCGTGGATGACGAGCCCGTCGCCGCTGAAGCGCACGGCGATGGCGGCCGCCAGGGCCCAGCAGACCAGGACGAGGACGGTGTCGCGCCACCGCCAGCGGGGGGCCGAGCGCTCGCTCCGGGTGCGGTGGGCGCCGAACCCGCGCGCGTCCATCGACATGGACACCCGCTCGGCGTGACGCACGGCCCCGGCCATGAGGGCGGGCACCGCCGACCACCGCCGCGCCAGGGGCCTCAGGAGCGGCAGCCGCGCCCGAGTGCCGCGCAGGGCGTGCGCCTCCTGGATGACCCGGTACTCGGCGGCGAAGCGCTCCCGGAAGCCGAGGGCCGCCATGCCCGCGTAGCCGATGCGGTAGGGCACATGCAGGTGGATCACCATCGCCCGCAGCAGGTCCTGGGGGCTGGCGAGGAGGCCGGTGAGGAGGAACAGCGACAGGGCCGTGCCGAGCTTGCCGCCCAGGCGCGCTCCGGCGACGACCTGGTTGAGCTGGAGGCTCGCGCCGAAGGCGTCGATGACGACCGGGGAGGCGCCGACGCGCTCAATGGGGGCGGAGACGGCCAGGAGCACGGCGATGACCGCGGCGAGCGCGAGGACCGCCGCAGCCAGGAGAGGGCCGCGCCGCAGGTCGGTCAGGATCAGGAGGACGGTGGCGGTCCCGAGCGCCCACAGCGCCGGGACCGGAGTGGTCTGGATCGCGACCACGACGATGATCGGCACGATGGCGGCGAAGGGGGACAGCGGGTCCAAGGCGAGCAGGCCGCCGAGCCCCGGACCGGCCCCCTCGGGCGAGCGGAGGCCGGCCGACGTCGTGCCCTCCAAGGCCGGGGCGGCGTGCGCAGCATCCTCGGCGGCCGGGGCGCTCCCGACCGCGGCCGAGGGGACAGGGGCCGGATCGCTCATGCCAGCTCCTTCCAGGAGACGCGGGTGGGCGTCGCCGCCCCCAGGTCCGCGGCGGCGCGGGTCAGGCGGGCCAGCGGCGGCGGGCGCAGGCCGGCGCGGGCCAGCAGCGGGGCGTCGGCGAGGACCTCGCGGGCCGGGCCCTCGCTCAGGACCGTTCCCCCGGCCAGGATGAGGACGCGGTCGGCGTGGTCGGCGGCGAGCTCCATGTCGTGGGTGGTGATGACCAGGCCCGCCCCCTGGGCGGCGACGTCGCGGAGGCGGCCCATGAGCGCCTCGGCGCCCCGGCGGTCCTGGCCGAAGGTCGGCTCGTCCAGGCAGACGACCTCGCGGTGCTCGCCGAGCACCGAGGCCACGGACAGGCGCCGCTGCTGGCCCCCGGAGAGCAGGAAGGGGTTCGCGTCCGCGCGGTCGACCAGGTCGAAGCGGGCGAGCATCTCATCGACCGCCCGATCCACCCGAGCCTCCTCGGCGCCTTCCAGGCGCATGCCGTGGGCCAGCTCGTCGCGCACGGTCGGCTCGAGGAACTGGTGCTCCGGGTTCTGCATGACGAGGGTCACCGCCCTCCCGGGGCGACCGGGCCGACGCGGCCTCCCGGCGACGGTCACCTCTCCGGTGGTCCACGCCTCCAGGCCCGCGAGCGCCCGCAGGAGCGTGGACTTGCCCGAGCCGTTGATCCCGACGACGGCGAGGACCTCGCCGCGCCTCAGGGCCAGGTGCACGCCGTGGAGCACCTCGTGGCGGCGCCGTCCCCGCCCGCGGGGCACCGAGAGGTCGCGGGCCACCAGGACGGGCTCCTCGTCGCGGGCGGTGCCGTCGGCACCGCCCCGCGGCGCGGGGTCCTCGGCGGGCGTGGGGCGGGCCGGGCCCGCGCAGAGGGCGGACGGGGCCGCAGCGAGCTCCTGGGCGGCGTCGTCGAGCGTGAGCGGGAAGGCGCTCTCGCGGTCGGCGCTCGCGGCGGTGAGCCCGCGGCCGGCCAGGAGATGGTGCAGGCGCACGGCCGTGGGCAGGCGGATGCCGGCCGCGGCGAGAGCCTCGCCGTGGACGCCGAAGGCCTCCGCCGGCGGGCCGGTCGCAATGGTCTGGCCGTCGGCGTCCAGGGCGATGACCCGGTCGACGGCGCCGATGAGCTCGTCCAGGTCGTGCTCGACGACGAGGACCGCCGTGCCCCGCTCCTTCAGGGCGGGCAGGAGCGCGTAGAAGTCGGCCGAGCCGGACGGGTCGAGGTTGGCGGTCGGCTCGTCGAGCACGAGCAGCGCCGGCTCGACGGCGAGGGCCGCGGCCAGGACCACCCGCTGACGCTGCCCCCCGGAAAGGTCCCAGGGGCTCGCGTCCGCGTAGCGGGCCATGCCGACCGTCTTGAGCGCCGCCAGGGCCCGCGGCTCGATCTGTCCGGCGGGGACCAGCAGGTTCTCCAGGGTGTAGCAGACCTCGTCCAGGACCCGGGTGGTGACGATCTGGGAGTCGGGGTCCTGCATGACCATGGCGACATTGCGGGCCAGGTGGGAGATGTCGGCGTCGGCCGCCTCCTGGCCCGCCACGAGGACGCTGCCGCGGTAGTCGGAGGGCACCGAGTGCGGCACGAGCCCGTTGAGGGTGAGCGTGACGGTGGACTTGCCGCAGCCGGAGGGGCCGAGCAGGAGAGTCGTGGTCCCGGCGGGGAGCGAGAGCGTCACGCCTCCCGGGATCCAGGCCTCGGTGCCCGCGTAGCGCACGCTCGCCCGGTCCAGGCGGGCGAGCGGGGACGCGTCCTCGTCTCCGGCGTCTCGGGCCGCCCCGGCGGTGGGGGCCGTCATCGGGCGACGCCGACGCCGGTGCGCGCCAGGGCCCGCTTGAGCAGCAGGCAGACGCCCGCGCCCGCCCAGCAGGAGACGATCGCGAGGACAATGCCCAGGGCCGTCTGGCGACCGGTGAGAGCGATCTGGAAGCCCCAGCCGTAGGCGGCGGCGTTGAGTCCGCCGAAGATGACGCCGGAGATGGCGTAGACCCACCAGGCCCATTTGCGGTAGAGGAGCAGGGCCACTGGTGCGCCCACATAGCACGCGCCGATGATGTTGCCGAGGATCGCGGTCGGGCCCTGCGGGGTGAGGAAGGCGGAGATGACGCCCATGACCAGGCTGCCGATGACGAAGGCTCCCGGCTTGTTCACAATGACGCCGGGCAGGAGGTAGGGGATGATCCATGCGCCCATGAGGGCGCACATAATGAGGATGCCGCGCGGGCTGACCGCCACGACGACGGACAGGTAGGTCAGCGGGACGACGAGGATCGACCCCACCACGCCGAGAGCGGCGACGGTCATGAGGTTGCGGGTGCCCAGGACCGAGTCGCGCAGACCACCGCGGGCCGAGGACCGGATGACGGGCTCGTCGGGGTCGCCGACCGGGTCGGGGCTCGGAGCGGGAGGGGTCCCGGACGCGTTCATGGTGTGCTCCTGGGCGGGTGAGAGATGGGCGGGTGAGAGACATCTGTCATGACGTCTGCTCAGCACGTGGATGACGGATGTGAGAGTGGGATTTAGGCGAGGCTTACACAAGATAAGACCGCTTCTCAGGTAAGGTCAAGGCCGGTCTCGCTGAGGGTCGTGCCGGATGAGTGCGGACGCGCGGGCGTTGCCACTTATGCTGGGGCGCGACGCAGTCGCCCTCCGGCGAGTCCCTCTCAAGCAAGGTGGTCCCCGTGACTGAGCAGCCCCAGCCGGCCTCCCCCCTCCCCGGCGCCGCACCCGCGCTGCGGGTCGGCGTCCTCGGCTCCGGCACCGTCGGCACCCAGGTAGTCCGGCTCCTGCTGGAGCAGGCCGACGACTTCGCCGCGCGCAGTGGCGCCCGCATGGAGATCACCGGCATCGCCGTGCGCGACCTCGACGCCCCCCGGGACCCGGCCGTCCCCCGCGCCCTTCTGACGGACGACGCCACCGCCGTCGCCACCGGCAACGACATCGTCATCGAGCTCATCGGCGGCATCGAGCCTGCCCGCACCCTCATCCTGGCGGCCCTGAAGTCCGGCGCCAGCGTCATCACCGGCAACAAGGCCCTCATCGCCGCCCACGGGCCCGAGCTCTACGACGCCGCGGCGGCCGCCGGCACCGACTTCTACTACGAGGCCGCCGTCGCCGGCGCCATCCCCGTCGTCTACGCCCTGCGCGAGTCCATGGCCGGCGACCGGGTCACCAGCGTGCTCGGCATCGTCAACGGCACCACCAACTACATCCTGGACGAGATGAGCACCAAGGGCCTCTCCTTCGAGGAGGCCCTGGCCACCGCCCAGGCCCTCGGCTACGCCGAGGCCGACCCCACCGCCGACGTCGACGGCCTGGACGCCGCCGCCAAGGCCGCCATTCTCGCCTCCCTGTCCTTCCACACCCGCGTCGGCCTGTCCGACGTCCAGGTCGAGGGCATCCGCTCCGTCACCGCCGACGACATACGCGAGGCCCACGCCTCCGGCTGCGAGATCAAGCTCCTGGCCATCGCCCAGTACCGCGACGACGCGCACGCCCGCGGCGTGTCCGTGCGAGTCCACCCCTCGCTCGTGCCGGCCGACAACCCGCTGGCCTCCGTGCACGGGGCCTTCAACGCCGTCCTCATCGACGCCGAGGCCGCCGGCCGCCTCATGTTCTACGGGCAGGGCGCGGGTGGCGCCCCGACGGCCTCCGCCGTCCTGTCCGACGTCGTCGCGGCGGCGTCCCACCGTGTCAACGGCGGCCAGGCCCCCCGCGAGTCGAGCTACGCCGACCTGCCGATCCTCGGCCCCGGCTCCGCGATCACCCGCTACCAGGTCCAGCTGCGCGTGGACGACAAGCCCGGCTCCCTGGCGATCGTCGCCGGCGTCTTCGCCGACAACGACGTGTCCATCGACTCGGTGCGCCAGAGCACCTATGTCGGCGGGCGCGACGCCATTGTCACCATCGTCACCCACCCCGCCGGCGTCTTCCACCTTGATGCGGCCGTCAGCTCGCTGCGCGAGGAGGACCGCGTGCTCGAGGTCGTCTCCGTCCGGCGCGTCGAGGGGCAGTGACCATGCGCCTGGCCAATGAGCGGGCTGCCGTCCGGGTGCCCGCCACCACCGCCAACATGGGGCCCGGCTTCGACTCCTTCGGCATGGCCTTCCGCTACTACGACGAGGTCGAGGTCCGCCCGGTCGCGGGCGCCACCCACGTGCGCGTCGAGGGCGTGGGGGAGGGGATCGTCCCCACCGACGACGACAACCTCGTCGTGCGCGCCCTGCGCGCCGGTCTCGACGCCGTCGGCGCGCCGCAGGCCGGATTCGAGATGCGCTGCGTCAACCGCATTCCGCACGGCGGGGGCATGGGCTCGTCCGCCTCCGCGGCCGTGGCCGGTCTCATGCTCGCCCGCGGCCTGCTCTCCGAGCCCCGGGCCCTGTCCGACGGCAAGGTGTTCCGCATCGCCACCGACTTCGAGGGGCATCCGGACAACGTCGCGCCGGCCGTCTTCGGCGGGGCGACCGTGGCCTGGGTGGAGGCCGACGGCACGCCCCGGGCCGCCCCCATGCCGGTGGACGGCTCCCTGTCGGTGAGCCTTCTCGTGCCGCCGCCCGCGACGCGCCTGAGCACCGAGGAGGCGCGCGAGGTCCTGCCCGACCGTGTGCCGCGGGCCGACGCCCTGTTCAACACCTCGCGGGCCGCCGTGCTCATGCTCGCGCTGGCGGGCCGCCCCGACCTGCTCATGGCCGGCACCGAGGACCGCCTTCACCAGGACTACCGCCGGGGCGTGCTGCCCGCGTCGACGGCGGTGATGGACTCCCTGCGCGCCCAGGGCTATCCCGCGGTCATCTCCGGCGCCGGACCCACGGTGCTGGTGCTGGCGAATGTCGCGCAGCAGACCCGCTTCACCCTGGAGCGGCACGGCTGGATGGTTCTGCGGCCCGGCATCGACACCCGCGGCGCGGTCCTGACCCGCTGAACCGGCCCCCGCGACGGCCAGGTCGCCCGTACGCGTGAAGCAGCAGCAGGTCAATGGGGCCCGTGCACGTTGAGAGAAGAGGACGGCACCTGGTAGAGATGCCTCCTGCCGTGCTTGAGAACGCGACGTGATCATGATGCAGACGGGTACGCGGTGCCCGCACCGGAGAGGAGCGTCCTCATGGGTACTGGAGGTACTGGGCGGCCGTAGCACGCGGCCGTACGGCTAATATGGCCGCGCTTGTCGCCACCCATATCGGTCAGGCCCTCAAGGCGTCGTCCTCGCCGGAACAATCTGCTGTACAAGCCGCCCGACCCCGCTGGCCCGTCCGGCGCCGTTGAAAGCATGCTCCAGACGATGTACGCGGTGGTCTTCGACCCCGGTGCCAACAACCATCCCGGAGGCGTTCTCAGCTCCGCGGTCTACTACTGGGCCCCTGAGGGCGCGCCCGAGCAGGCGACTTGGTTCCGCGAGGCCTATGGCAGGATCTCGGCTCTCCTCATCCCCGGAGAGCTCTTCAGCGGGCGCTTCCCCCAGCATTTCATCCAATCCGCATTGACGGGCCCTGACGGGCGCCCGCAGGATCGCCCGAGAAGCTTCTGGACGTGTCTCAGGACGATGGTGAGCGCTTGGTGAGCGGTCCCCATGGGCGGAGCCAGGGAGGGGCTCTACGATGGAGGGCATGAGCTCGACGAGAGATTTCCGTGATTTCAATAGTCAGCCTCAGGGGCTGCGCCTGTCCGCCGACATTATTCCTCCTTCAATCGAGGAAGAAGTCCGCGCGGCGATCTGGAACCAGGTTGTTCTGGGCAACGCCGATGAGGCGACCCTGGTTTTTGATATCACTGACCAGTTCTCGGAGGAGGCGCCGGTCAGTGAGGACGGCGTTCGCACCGCCGTCCGGTACCTGCTCGCCGCCCGCCGCAGGCAGCAGGAGTCCTTCGGGGAGGTCGTGACCAACCTCGACAGCGCCTTCGCCGCTCTGCGCGAGCGCGAGATCGTCGCCGAGCAGGCCTTCTCCTGCTGCAACAACTGCGGCTTCGACGAGATCCAGGAGGTGGCCGACGGCCCGCAGTGGGCCGGCTTCGTCTTCTTCCACATGCAGGACGCCGAGCGTCTCGTCGAGACGGGGGAGACCTACCTGTCCTACGGGATGTTCTGGCGCCACTACAAGACGCGCGAGGAGTTCGACGCCATGAGCGGGACCGAGAAGGACGCCTACTACGAGGAGCAGACCCTCGACCTCATGCGGCGCGTCGTCGTCCCCGTATTGCGCGGGCACGGCATGGAGGTGGACTGGGACGGCGACCTGAGGACCCGCGTCCTCGTGCGCGGCGCGGAGCTCTACCGGGCCATCTCCTGAAGTCTCGGGAAGCCCCGGCCAAGGGGCGCCGTTGCGGCGGTCCGGAGGCGGCAAGGCCTCGGCAGGGGAGGCCTCCCGCGCCGTATGACCCGCACGGGGAGGGGCGCGGGTGAACAGGCGCACAGGAACGTGGCGTGCGCTATACGGACGGCAGGCGCTGTGCGTATGCGTTCACGGTCGCGGGCTGCTACACTTTTCGCATCTGCCCTGCGGATTGCACCGCACCGCAGATTTCATGAGACCCGGACGTGGGGCCCAGCCCCACCACAGCCCGGCAGTGCATGGCCCACCCCGTGAATGGTTCCGGGGGGAGTCCCCCAGTTGAACGTTTCCCTTCGTGGAGCGCAATCACACCGTTAGGATACTCGTGACCGAGACCTCCAGCGCCCAGCCCTCGCTTTCGACAATGCGCCTGGCCGAGCTCCAGCAGCTCGCGTCCTCGATGGGCCTCAAGGGCATCTCCCGTATGCGTAAGAGCGAGCTTGTCGCCGCTATTCGCGGCGGAGCCTCCGGCGGCTCCGCCGCGACCCCCGCCCGCGCTCCTCGGAGCGGCACCGCCTCCGGAGACAGGGCGACGGCGGCGACGAATGCGCCCGTGACCGAGCCCGCCGCCAAGCGGGACGACAAGGCCGAGTCCGCCGAGACGGCCGACTCATCCGAGACACAGCCGGCCGGTACCCAGCCGTCCGGCGCCGAGCGGGCCGAGCCCGGCCAGGCGCAGTCCCGTCCGCGTCGTCGTGCGACTGCGGCGACGAGCACCCCGAGGACCGGGCCCCCCGCCCTCGAGCTGCCGATCCGCCTGGAGGAGGACGACGACGGCGCCGCGGGCGAGAACCGTGGCCGTGGGCCGGTGCGCGGGCGCGATGCTCAGCGCGGCAACGAGCAGGGCGCCTCGGAGGCTTCGCGACGCGGGCGCCGTCGGGCCCAGGCCGCTGCGGGCGCCCCGGAGCGGGCCGATCGCGAGCACTCCGACTCCCCGGAGGGCCATCTCGATGCGAAGGCGGCGCTCATGCGCGACCTCGCCGACGCCACCGGCACTCCCGCCATCGAGCCCAGTGAGCGCAAGCGCCGCGACGGCGGCGGGCGGGGCAATGAGACCGACTGGGACGAGGAGGGCCGCGGCGGGCGCCGTCGTCGCGGTCGCAAGCGCCGTGACCGCGATCGTGACCGCGACGGCTCTCAGGGCGAGGGCGGCCAGGGGCGCGGCCAGCAGCCGCGCGAGGACGAGGTGCTCCTGCCCGTCGCCGGCATCCTCGACGTCTCGGACCACCAGCACGCCTACCTGCGCACCTCCGGCTACCTGTCCGGCCCCAAGGACGTCTACGTCTCCGCCCACCAGATCAAGGACAACGGTCTGCGTCCGGGCGACGCCATCACGGGCTGGGTCCGCGAGGGCGGGGAGACCGCCCACCCCGGCGGCCAGAGCCGCAGCAACCGCCGGCAGAACCGCGCGGGCCGTGTCAAGTACAACCCGCTGGTGAGCGTCGAGACCGTTAACGGGATGGACCCCGAGCGGGCCAAGCGCCGCCCCGAGTTCACCAAGCTCACTCCTCTCTACCCCCAGGAGCAGCTGCGGCTGGAGACCACGCCCAAGGCCATGACGCCGCGCGTCATCGACCTGGTCGCCCCCATCGGCAAGGGGCAGCGCGGGCTCATCGTCTCCCCGCCCAAGGCGGGCAAGACGATCGTCCTCCAGCAGATCGCCAACGCGATCAGCGTCAACAACCCCGAGGCCCACCTCATGGTCGTGCTCGTCGATGAGCGCCCCGAGGAGGTCACCGACATGCAGCGCACGGTCAAGGGCGAGGTCATCGCCTCCACCTTCGACCGCCCCGCCTCCGACCACACCACCGTCGCCGAGCTCGCCATTGAGCGCGCCAAGCGCCTGGTGGAGCTCGGCCAGGACGTCGTCGTGCTGCTGGACTCCATCACCAGGCTCGGCCGGGCCTACAACCTGGCCGCTCCGGCCAGCGGCCGTATCCTGTCCGGCGGTGTGGACGCCTCCGCCCTCTACCCGCCCAAGCGCTTCTTCGGGGCGGCCCGCAATATCGAGAACGGCGGGAGCCTGACGATCCTGGCCACGGCACTGGTGGAGACCGGTTCGAAGATGGACGAGGTGATTTTCGAGGAGTTCAAGGGCACCGGCAACATGGAGCTGCGCCTGTCCCGCCAGCTGGCGGAGAAGCGCATCTTCCCGGCCGTGGACGTGGCCGCCTCCTCCACCCGCCGCGAGGAGCTGCTCATCGACCCCGCCCAGCTCAAGATCATGTGGCGCCTGCGCCGCCTGTTCACGGGCCTGGAGCAGCAGCAGGCCCTCGAGCTGGTCCTCGGCAAGCTCAAGGACACCCAGTCCAACGCCGAGTTCCTCATGGTCATCTCCAAGACGACGCCGTCGGGAACCTCGCTGGCCGACTCCGAGGAGTAGGTGCGGCGGAAGGCGCCGGAGGGGGCCGTGCGGCCACTCGATCCGACTGGTCGTGCGGCCCCCTCCGGCGGGATCGGTCGAGTTCCGCGTCGAGATCGGTTCAGAGCACCGGGCGCCCCATGGCTCTCTTCGACCGCTACGCGCTGCACCGCCTTCTGGAGCCCGCGGAGGACGGCGAACTCGTATGAGCGCGGGCGGCCGGCTCGCTTGGACGCGATCCCGCCGCACACCCGCCCCCGTTCCGACGGCCCGGCGGCGAACCCGACGCGCCGCCGCTCCGTCCCGCCCCCCCCGCGGCGGGCCGCGGTGTGCGAGGGCTCCTCACTGCGGACGTAATTGATTACGCTCCGTGTTGGCGGGAGAACGCCCCGCATCGTTCGAGGAGGAATGATGGAGACAGGCCTGAGAGTCGGAATCATCGGTACCGGTGTCATGGGCGCCGACCACGCCCGCAACCTCGCCCGGGGAGTGCGCGGCGCCGCGCTCACGGCGATCGCCGACGCGGATGCTGCACGCGCGAACGCGCTCGCCCAGGACGTCGGAGGCGCAATCGTCTACCCCGGCGGGGAGGAGATGATCGCCTCCGGCCGGGTCGACGCGGTCATTATCGCCGTCCCCGACCCGCTCCACGCGCCGCTGGCCCGGGCCTGCCTTGAGGCGGGACTGCCCGTCCTGTGCGAGAAGCCCCTGGCCCCCACGGCCTTCGAGGCCGCCGACGTCGTGCGCGCCCACCGGGCGCTGGAGCGGCCGCTGCTCACCGTCGGCTTCATGCGGCGCTTCGACCCCGGCTACCGGGCCATGCGGGCGCGCCTGGCCTCCGGGGCCGACGGCGCCCTCCTGATGACCCACTCCGTGCACCGCAACGTCGAGGCCTACCCCGGCCAGGACTCCAGCGCGACGGTGACCAACTCCGCCGTCCACGAGATCGACATCCTGCCCTGGCTCTCCGGGCACGACATCGTCGAGGTCCAGTGGGCCTGCGGCCGCGCCTCGAGCCTCATCTCCGAGCGCCACGACCCCCAGCTGCTCCTGCTGCGCGACTCCGCCGGCATCCTGCACACCGTCGAGCTCCAGGTCCACGCCCGGTACGGCTACGACGTGCGCTGCGAGCTCGTCTGCGAGCGCGCCAGCGTCGAGCTGCCCGGCGTCCCCGCCCTCGTCGAGGCCGACGAGCTCGTCGTCTCCTCCGGCCTGGCCCGCACCAGCGCCTACCCCGCCGACTGGCGCCCGCGCTTCGCCGCCGCCTACCGGGCCGAGCTCTCGGCCTGGGTGGACGCGGCCCTCCACGGGCGCCTGCCCGAGGACGCCGCCACGGCCGAGGACGCCCTGCGCACGACCGTCGTCGCCGAGGCCCTCGTGCGCTCCATGAACGACGGCGGTCGCCGCGTGAGCGTGCCCGCGCTCGACGAGGTCCTGGCCAAGGGGCGCTGAACCGCTGGGCCATGGAGATCGGCATCGTCACGGACTCCTTCGCGCACCTGCCCTTCGAGCGGATGCTCGACACCGCCGCCGGGCTCGGCCTCACCGCCGTCGAGCTGCCCACCGGCGGCTGGTCGAGCGCGCCCCACCTCGACCTGGCCGCTGTGCTCGGCGACGCGGGCGAGCGCGACCGCTGCCTCGGCGCGATCCGCGAGCGCGGGCTGCGCGTGAGCGCCCTCAACATCAACGGCAACCAGCTGCACCCGGTCATCGGCGGCAGGATCGACGAGCTGGTGCACCGCACCGTCGACCTCGCCGAGCTCATGGGTGTCGGCACGGTCGTCCTCATGTCTGGCCTGCCCGCGGGCGCGCCCGGGGACCGCACCCCCAACTGGGTGACGACGTCCTGGCCCCCGGAGACCCAGGAGGTCCTCGACTACCAGTGGAACGAGGTCGCCATCCCGTACTGGCGGCTGCTGGCGCGCTACGGCGAGGAGCGGGGCGTGCGCTTCGCCGTCGAGATGCACGGCGACCAGCTCGTCTACAACACCGCCACCCTCCTGCGCCTGCGCGAGGCCGTCGGCGACGTCGTCGGCCCAACCTCGACCCCTCCCACCCCATGTGGATGGGCGCCGACCCGCGGGCCATGGCCGCGGCCCTCGCCGGCGCCGTCTACAACGTCCACGTCAAGGACGCCCGCGTCAACGAGGCGATCAGCGCCGTCAACGGGCTCCTGGACACCCAGCCGCCCGAGCGCGCGGCCACCCGCGCCTGGAACTACGTTACCCTCGGCCTGGGGCGGCCCGGAGGCCGTCAGTTCTGGGGGCAGCTCCTGGCCGACCTGCGGGCCGGCGGCTACGACGACGTGCTGGCCATCGAGCACGAGGACGTCCTCTTCGACGCCGTCGAGGGCGTGGAGGCCACGGTGAGCCTTCTGCGCGAGGTGACCCCGGTGCTCCCGCCCAGCTGGAAGCCGCAGGACGTCTGAGGCGCCCCGCCCGTCCGGGGCCGGAGCGCCGCGCAGGTAGCCGCGCTCCCGCAGCGGGTCGAGGTTCGCGTTGCGCAGCTCGACCGTGGAGTCCCGGGCGGCGCGGGAGACGTCCATGAGGCCGGCGCGGCGGTGTGCGGGTGGGGATGTCGTGGCTGACGTACCCTATTGCCCATCAGAGCGCGGGAGACGACGGCGTCTGCCCGGCGGGTCGTGCGGCCGCCGCGCGCGGGGGAGCCGCCTGGTCGATGGCGTCCTGGAGGAGATCGCCGTAGACGACGACGGCCTCGTCGCGCGACAGGGCGGCGGTGTGCTCGCTCCGCAGGAGACAGCGGGCGGTGATGTACCCGGCGATGATCGTCTCGGCCTGAGCCATCGCCCGCCCGCGTCGGGCGCGCCCCGCGGGCAGGAGCTCCTCGGCGACCTGCCTGATGCGCTCGCCGATAACACGGGTCAGCAGGGTGCGGGTCCGTGCGTCGCCGGTGAGGGTGGAGACGAGGCGGTCGCCGTAGGGGGACTCGTAGACGGCGGTCAGGAAGGCGAACAGCCTTCGCCCTATTCCGGGCAGGCCCGGCGAGGTGACGTAGTCGATGACCCGGTCGGCGTTGATCGGCACGTGCATGGCCTCGAAGAAGAGCTGTTCCTTGGAGCTGAAGTAGTAGTGGATGAGAGCGGGGTCGCATTCGGCGGCGCGCGCCACCGCGCGCAGGGAGACGGCGGAGAAGCCGTCGCGCAGGAACACCTCCCATGCGACGGCGAGGATGTGCTCGCGGGTCTCGGGGCTCCCCGGGCGCCGGCCGCGCGGGCGGGGCCCCTCGGCGCCGGTCGTCATCCGCGGCCTCCTGGTCGTCGGCGGGCGAACCGCCGGTGGTACATGAGTGTGGCAGTGGCCAGCAGTATGGCGCATACGACTGCGAGCAGGCCGTAGGAGGCGCCGGCGTCGTCAACGGGGTAGCCGAAGGCTCTGGACCGGATGAGGCCGAGCGCCCAGGTGTTGGGGATGGCCTCGGCCAGGACCCGTTCGGGGCCTGCGAGGTAGCGGGCGGGTGAGGTCCCGCCGCCGAGGAACCAGCAGAGCACGGCGGCGACCATGGCGCCGACGGCGGCGCCCGCGAACTGTCTGACGCTGAGGGCGAGGATGGTCGCCACGGCCATCCAGATCCCTGTGATGAGCACCAGCGGCACGAGGGCCGGAAGCAGGAACGCGGCGACGTTCAGGCCGCAGACCACCCGGATGAGAACCCCGTTGAAGGCGGCCGTCAGGGCTCCCAGGAGCAGTGAGAAGAGCAGGCGGGCGCACCAGAACGGCCAGGGACCGGCGGGGCTGAGGGCGTACTCGGCCGCCGTCCCCAGGGTCTTCTCCGCGAACAGGAGGTACAGGAGGCTGAACATCGACCCGATGAGGAAGGCGAGCATGAAGATGCCGGCGGCGATGAGCTCGAACCAGTCCACCTGCGAGTCCACGGTGTACTCCTCGTCCACCTGGAGGTCGTAGCCGGGGTACTCGGCGTCGTAGAAGGAGACAATGCCCTCCTGGAGGTAGAGGCGCAGGTTCTTGGCCATGTCCGCGGAGTAGTTGTTGACGTGGAACTCCACGGCGGGGGAGCCGCGGTCCTCGACGCGCCGGGTGAAGTCCTCGCCGATCACGACGACGCCGGCGATCTGGCCGCGCTCATACAGCTCGAGGGCCTCCTGCTCGTCGCCGGTCCGGCTGGTGAAGTACGGCCGGCCGCCTGCGGGCGAGGTCTGCGCCAGGATGTGGTGCTCCAGGCGCGCGCCCAGCCGGCCGGCGTCGTGGTTGACCACGGCGATCTCGAGTGAGGACATATTGCCGAAGGTGATCCAGAAGACCAGCAGGATCGCCGTCGGGGCGATGACGCCCGCGGCGACTGCACGGGGGTCGGCGCGCAGCAGGAGCACGAGCTTGCGCAGCTCGGCGGTGAAGCGGGGCAGGGCGCTCATGAGGAGGCTTCCGGACGGCGCAGGCGCGCCAGGTACAGCCCGGTGGCGCCGAGCACTCCGACGACGGCGGTGACCGCCAGGGCGGTGAGGGCCGCCTGCGGGCGCAGGCGCCCTCCCAGGTAGGACCAGCGCGCGAGATCAATGATGTGCGTGGCGGGGTTGAACCGTGAGAGCGCGACGGCGGCCGGGCCGAAGACGAACATCGGCCCCAGCCCGCCTCCGCCGACCCAGCACACCAGGGCGGTGACCAGGGAGGTCAGGAAGGAGGTGAGGGTGTTGCGGCTGGCGAAGCCGACCATGAGGCCGAAGGCGGAGGAGGCCAGGTATCCGAGGGCGAGCCCTCCCGCCAGGGGCAGGGGGCGGGCCGGGGACAGGCCGGTGAGCAGCCGGAGGACCCCCACCAGGACGACGCCCGCGACCGAGCACTGGACCAGACAGGCGCTCAGCTTGGCCGCGATCACGAGGCCGGGGCGGGTCGGGGCCAGGCGCAGCCAGAGGATCGTTCCGCGCTCCCACTCCCGGGTCATGGACAGCAGGCCGAACAGCAGGCCGGAGAACAGCGCCCCGAAGCCGAGTGCCGACAGGCCGAATGTGGTCGACCAGGGGATGTCCCGGGGATAGGTCGGATGCTCCTCCACGCCGACGTCGCCGCCCTCCAGGTGCGCGGAGGACCAGGTGTACACCGCGCCGGTGAGCCGGTTGCGGAAGTTCTTCGTCATGTTGGTGTTCACGTCGTTGACATAGTGGACGATCGTGCCGGACGTCCGCCCGTCCCGGGCGGAGGGCTCGGCGGCGATGACCACGAGGTCGGTGCTCTCGCCCCGGGGCGGGTCCGCGGTGCCGGGCTCGACCTGGAGGTAGGGCGGGTTGCCCGGGGCGCGGTTGGTGGCCAGAACCTGCGCGAACTCGCTCCGGTCGGGGCCCGGGTGGACGGTCAGGGGCAGGGTGATGTCCCCGCGCACCATGAGCATGAAGAGCGCCATGAACATGACCGGGCTCAGGATCGTCAGCAGCGTGTAGGGGAGGGCGGAGCGCACCTGCCGCAGCTCGGCCCCCACCAGAATGAGGCAGCGCATGGTCGGTGCCCTTCTCAGTCCCGCAGGCCGCGGCCGGTGTGGGACAGGAACACGTCCCCGAGCGAGTCCGCCCCCGCCCGGCTCTTGAGCTCGGCCGGGCTGCCCTGTGCGACCAGCTGGCCGTGATCGAGGATGACCAGGTCGTCGCACAGATAGTCCGCCTCGCCCATGACGTTGGTGGTGACAATGACGGTGATGCCCTGGCCCCGCAGGGCCTTGATGTAGTCCCAGATCCGGTAGGTGCCCTGGACGTCGACCCCGAGCGTGGGCTCGTCCAGCAGCAGGATCCTCGGCCTGTGCATGAGCGCCCGCCCGATGCACAGGCGACGGCGCATTCCGCCGGAGAAGGTCCGAACCGGGTCGTCGGCCCGCTTGGCGAGCTCGACAAGCTCCAGGGTCTTCTCGATCCGGTCGGGGATCTCGCTCACCGAGTCCATGAACAGCGCCCCGTGGAAGCGGAGGTTCTCCCGTGCGGACAGGTCCGGGTAGACGCTGTCGCTCTGCGGCACCAGCCCGATCAGCCCGCGGACTTCGACCGCGTCGCGGACCGGATCGAGGCCTCCCACCCTGATGTTTCCCCTCGACGCGGCGAGCAGACCGGTGATCAGGTTGATCACGGTGGACTTGCCGGCGCCGTTCGGCCCCAGCAGCCCGTAGACGCGCCCCTGCGGGACGCGCCAGGTGAGTCCGTCCACGCGCGGCTCGCCTCCGAGCAGGACGCTCACCCGGTCGAGCTCCACCATCCAGCCGGTGTCGGCGTCCTCGGGGGCGTTTACTCTCCCGTGTTCCTCTCCCATGCTGCGCTCCTCATACCTGTCCCGCGCGGGCCGCCCGCCGCGGCCGCCATGACTCACCGTCGCGCTCGCGTCGACGAGCGGCAAGCACTGATGAATTACCGGGCGCCGGAGACAACTGTTCTGGCGTCCGGGTGCCGGACGAGGGGCGGGAGATGATGAAATCGTCGTCCCGTGCGGCGGCGACGAGCCGGCGGGGGCCGGTGAGGTCTCGGTCACTTTATGGCTGGTCGTCCACGAAGGAACAGGTGTACAGTCGACTGTGACCCGTACCTCTCCGCCCGAAGGACGTCCCGTGAAGCGATCCCACATCACTACCGGTCTGCTCGGTGCTGTGCTGAGCGCTGGTCTGCTCCTCGCGCCGGTTGCGGCGGCCGATACGATAACAAGCGACGGCTCGTCCGAGCCGTCTCCGACCGCCACTGCGAGCCCGACACCCACTCCTGGCCCAAAGAGCGCCGCCGACTCCCCCGAGGCTCCGAGGCCGAGCTCCGGTGGGGAAGAGAGGGCGCCCGGCGCCGCCGAGGATCCGGCGGAGCCCGGCAAGGGCGACGCCGGTGCTGGCGGGGATCCGGCGGCCGTGACCCCGGCGGAGGCCGGCGAGGCGCCTCCTGTCGGCCCCGCTGATCCTGCTGAGTCCGCCGATCCCGCCGCCGAGGATCCCGCACCGGCGACGGCGGGCGCTGTCGTCGCCGGCGACCCGGGGATGACCTCCAAGAACAAGCAGTACAGCAACGAGGCCTCGATCGTCTCCATCCATCGAGAGGGCTGCGTCCTGACCTTCGAGGTCCAGGTCAACACCGCGGGCACCTACACCATTGCCGTCTGGGATGACGGTGCGCAGGTCGGCACCGTGGAGGTCGGTGGCACGGCCGACGAGGTCGTCACCGCCACCTACACGATGGGTGCGAACGTCGGCACCGAGGCGTGGGGCTATGACTTCCTCCTGAAGTCGGGCGAGGCCAAGGTCCAGTACATCGACTGGAACTTCGAGGGCTCGGAGATGGTGATGACCCAGTGCGCCGCCGCGGCGGCCTCTCAGGTCCCGGTCGCCGCCACGGCCTCCTCCAAGCCCGCTCACGCCCTGGCCAGGACCGGTCCCGCTGTCGGCCTGGGCGTGCTGATCGTGCTGGTCCTGATTGGCGGGGGCATCGCACTGCGCCGCTTCCGCCACAAGTCCTGAACCAATAGCTGACGGGCAGGTGCATGCACCGTGGCGCTGCGACTCCCAATGGGGCTGCGGCGCCACGGCAGTTCCAAAGAGAGACCAAAATTGGGACTTTAGGCCGTTGCGCGCATGGGAGTGGCATGTACTAGGGGCGTGGTTGCGGTTCCGGTCATGGAAAATGGCAAGTTTTTGTTCTTGTGGGACCGCAATGGCCTTTGTTGCGATGAAGGGGCAGACACCTGGATCTGCTCCTGACATCAAAACGAAGGACACCCCTCATGCGACGAAGCATTATCACTGGTGCGGCTGCCGCTCTTCTCGCCGGCTGCCTCGTGGCGCCGGCATCCGCGGAAGAGGCCCCGGACCCCGCCGCCGATCCCGTACCTGCCGCCGAGGCCGCCGAGCCTGCGGCTGAGGCGCCCGCCGAGCCTGCGCCCGAGGCCGAGGCGCCCGCCGAGGCCGCCGAGCCTGCGGTCGAGGCCGAGCTCGCTGAGGCCGCTGCGCCTGCGGCCGAGGCCGAGCCTGCCGAGCCTGCGCCTGCGGCTGAGCCTGCCGCCGAGCCCGCCGAGCCCGCGCCCGAGGCGCCTGCCGAGCCTGCGCCTGCG